>NZ_JBHVRS010000011.1:0-302615 GCF_042885595.1 Kitasatospora sp. NPDC058046 | reverse complement strand
TCGATGCAGTTGCGCCCAAGAACGCCGCCCCAGCGCAGTAAGGCAGTCACGAGGCGTCACCGCCCTGGCTTGACAACATCATTGGGAATCTCCCTTTCCGTCGGGGCGGCTCCAGCCGGGCGGCCGAACACGACCAGCGCCGCCCGCGCCCCGTCCCACCCGCCACCGGGCCGACCAGCCCCGACGATCACGCCGACCAGCCCTGCCACGCGAGAACGAACACCCGGCCTCGGGAGGGGAACTACCCCCTCCACACCGTCACGACGGGCCCCGCACGACCGCACGCCCCGGCCGCGCCTCCAGCGCCGGACAGCACTCCGGCGGACTCTCCCTCGGCTACGGAACCACCGGCCCACCACCGCGACGCCGACATCGTCGGCCTCATCACCGTCTGGACAGCGGCGCTCCACCGGTTCGGCACCGGCCTCGCAGACGGGGCCGGGCCACGTCGCTCACGCGCTCACTCGACCGCCCCCAGGTCCCGCAACGGCTCCGGACGAGGCCCGCTCGGTGCCGTCCGTCGCCGTAGGCGCGGTGTCCACCAGTTGAGTTCGCCGAGCAGGCGCATGGTGGCGGGGACCAGCAGCATGCGCACCACGGTGGCGTCGACGGCCACGGCCACCACGACACCGATGGCGATCTCCTTCACGGTCAGGACGGGGCTGGTCGCGAAGGCGGCGGCGACCAGCACGATCAGAGCGGCGGCGGCCGAGATCAGCCCGCCGGTACGCCCGAGGCCGGTCACCACGGCGCTCGCGTTGTCCATGCCGCCCCGGTGGAGCTCGCGGATCTGCGCGATCAGGAAGAGCTCGTAGTCGACGGAGAGCGCGAAGACGAACATCAGCATGATGGCGGACTCCAACGCTCCGACGTACCCGGCGGGTTGAAGGCCCAGCAGCCGGGCGCCGTGGCCGTCCTGGACGGTCCAGGTGACGGCCGCGAAGGCGATGCCGAGGGACATCGTCGTGGTGACGACGGCCTTGAGCGGGACCAGCAGCGACCGGAAGGCCAGGAAGAGCAGGCCGAACGTGACCACCAGCAGGTACCCGACCAGCGCCGGGAGCCTGGCCTTCAGGGTGTCCAGGACGTCGACGTTGACGGCGGCCGGTCCGCCGACCAGGACGCGGCCGCCGTCAGGCGGGTCGAGCGCCCGCACCGCGCGCATCAGTTCCTCGGCGACGGGGGCGTCCGGGGCGGCGGGGGCGGTGACGCTCATCAGCGCGCTGTGCGCGGTGGTGGCGCGAAGTCGGACGTCCTGGGCGTTCGGCAGCCCGGCGAGCCGCTGCTGCCAGCGGGCCAGTGCGGTCCTGCCCGGTTCGCCGCCGATGTCGTCCCGCAGATGGGCGACGACCTGGAGTTGGTCGAGCCCGGCCGCCGGGAAGTCCTCGTGCAGCAGTTCCTGTGCTCTGCGGCTGGCCGCCCCGGCGGGCAGGGTCCGCAGGTCGCTCGCCGCGAGGTGCAGCCCGACGACCGGGACGCTCAGCACGGCGATCACCGCGACGGCGGCGGTGAGCCAGGCCCAGGGGTGGGTGACGGCGCTCCGGCCCAGCCGGTACCAGAATCCCGTCTCCTCGCCCTCGGCCCAGGCACGGCCGAGACCGGCCCGCCCGAAGCCCGGCAGCCGGACGCACCCGGCCTCGACACGCGGGCCGAGCACGGCCAGCACGGCGGGCAGCATGGTGAGGCTGGCGGCGCCGGCCAGCGCGACGGTGACGGCGGCGCCGATGCCGAGGGAGCGGGTGATGGGGAACGGAAGCAGGGTCAGGCCCAGGACGGCGAGCGAGATGGCCGTCGCGGAGTAGAGCACGGTGTGCCCGGCGGTGGCCATGGTGGCGGCGACGGCCCGGTGCGGGTCGCCCCGGTGGCGCAGCTCGCGCCGGAAGCGGACGACGACGAACAGGGCGTAGTCGACCGACAGCCCGAGGGCGATCATGACGACGACGTTGCGGGTGATGTAGCTGACCGGCACCAGCGGGGAGAGGAGGCGCAGCACCGCGAAGGACATCGCGAGGCTCGTGCCGGCCACGGCCAGCGGCAGCAGGGCCGCGGTGAGGCTGCCGAAGAACAGCAGCAGCAGGAGGAACAGCAGGGGGAAGACGTAGAGTTCGGCGCGGGTGAGGTCGTCGTCGACGGTGCGGTCCAGGTCGACCTGGAGCGGCACCTCCCCGGCGTAGGCGACGGTGAACCCGTCGACGTGCAGCAGCCGGCGCAGCCGCTCGTAGGAGGCGTCCTTGGCCTGGTCGCCGGTGCCGGCCAGGCCGACGACCACGCAGGCCGCGTGCCCGTCGGCGGAGAGGAGTTCCCGCTTGCCGGTGTTCCAGTAGTGCTGGGCGCCTGCCATCACGGTCCTGGGGACGTCGCCGAGCGCGGTGCGCACGGCTTCGCCGAACTCCAGGTCGTGCACGGTGAGGGTCTCGCTGCGGAAGATCACGACCGTGCTGGTGCCGCCCGCGTTGTAGTGGTGTTCGACGGCTTCGAGCGCCCGGCCGGATTCGGCCCCGGGGTTGGTGAAGCCGCCGTGGGACAGCCGCGCGGGCAGCCCCGCCCCGACGGCCGCGGCGACGGCCAGCAGCAGGGCGGTGGTCCACAGCACCGCCCAGCGGTGGCGGGCGACGAGTGCGCCGAGCCGGGCCCCGGCGCCGTCCGGCGGTGCCAGGGCGCCCCGGGCCGCGCTCGCCCGGAGGTCAGCTTCGGCGCAGGGCGAGGACGACATTGTGGCCTCCGAAGCCGAAGGAGTTGCTGAGCGCCGCGTCGATGCGTTGTCGGCGAGCGGTCCCGGTGACGCAGTCGATGTCGAACTCGGCGAGGTCGGGGGTGAGGTTGGCGATCGGCGGTACCAGCCCGTGCTCGATGGTCAGCACGGTGAGCGCCGCCTCGATCGCGCCGGCCGCGCCGAGGCTGTGGCCGAGCACGCCCTTGGGGGCGGTGACGCTGGGCCGGTGCGGCAGGGCGCGGGAGATCAGGCCGGCTTCGGCGGCGTCGTTGAGCGGGGTGGAGGTGCCGTGGGCGTTGACGTGGTCGACGTCGCCGGCGCCCAGGTCCGCGGTGCGCAGCGCGGTGCGCAGCGCCTGCTCGGCGCCGGCGGCGCCCTGGGGCGGCGCGGTCGGGTGGTGGGCGTCGTTGCTGGCGCCGTGTCCGGCGAGCACGGCGCGCGCCCGGGCGCCGCGCGCCTTCGCGTCCGCGGCGCGCTCCAGGACGAGGACGGCGGCGCCCTCGGCCAGGACGAAGCCGTCCCGGTCGGCGGCGAACGGCCGGGAGGCGCCCGGTACGTCGTGTCCGCGTGCCGACAGGGTGCCCATCCGGTGGAATCCGGTCGCCACCAGCGGGCTGAGGGCGGCTTCGGTGCCACCGGCCAGGACGATGTCACAGGACCCGGCGACCAGCAGGTCGTGGGAGACGGCCAGCGCCGTGGCGCCGGAGGCGCAGGCGGTGGCGCAGGCGAGGGTCGGGCCGCGCGCGCCGAACTCCTGGGCCACCTCGCCGACGGCCATGTTGCCGATGACCATCGGGACCAGTGTCGGCGAGACGTGGGCCGGCCCGCGCTGTTGGAATCGGCGCAGCTGGTCCTCCCAGTGCGGCGCGCCGCCGAAGCCCACCCCGAGGACGACGGCGACCCGGGCACCGTCCCACCCGCCGGTGTCCAGCCGCGCGTTCCGGACGGCCTCCCGGGCCGCGAGCAGCGCGAGCTTTCCGAACCGTCCGATCCGCCATGCCTTCTTGCGCCCGACCGCCGTGTCCAGGTCCGTGGCGGGGATGCGGCAGGAGAACGCCACCGGGGCGGCGTCGAGGTCCGGGTCCGGTGACGCGGTGGGGGTTCCGGCGCAGACCCGCCGCCAGGTCTCCTCGGTGCCGACCCCGGCCGGGGTGACGAGCCCCAGGCCGGTGACGGCGATCTCGGGGCGGTTCACGCGACGGGTTCGGTCGCGTCGCCGAGGCGGGCCTGGACGATCCGGGCGATGTCGGTGAGCGTGCTCTGCCGGTCGGCGTCCTCCTGGCTGATCAGGATGCCGAACTCGTCCTGGAGGACGAAGGCGAACTCGGCCAGCGCGAGCGAGTCGACCTCCATCTCCTCGAACGTGGCGTCGGGGCTGATGGCGTCCGCGGATACGCCGAACCGTTCGACGAGCAGGGTCTGGGCGGTGTCGCAGACGGCGTCCACGGAGAGCGTCGTGTCCATGGTGGTTCCTTTCCGGAGGGCGAGGGGGCGGGCTCAGCTGCCGGTGGTGCGGTGGTGGCGGGTCAGTTCGGCGATGCCCTGGTCGAAGGTGGTGGGCGGTTCGAAGCCGAGGTCGCGCCGGGCCGCCGTGAGGTCGAACCAGTGCGGCCGGGTGAGCTGGTGGAGCAGGAACCGGCTCAGGCCGTGGCCGGTGTGGCGGCGGACCGTCGCCGTCGTGGCGTCGGCCAGGACGGCGGCGGCCAGCGCCACGGGGTAGGGCACCGGGTGCCAGCTCGTGTGGCGTCCGGCCGCGGCGAGCAGCCCGGTCACCACCTCGCGCAGCGGCCGTGGTTCGCCCTGGGCGACGAAGTAGGTCCGCCCGGCCGCCGGGTGGCCCGGTCGCAGCCGGTCCAGCGCGAGCAGGTGGGCGTGGGCGGCGGTGGCGAGGTGGCAGGTGTCGACGAGGTTGCCGCCGCGGCCCGGCATCAGCAGCCGTCCGGTTTCGGTCGCCCGCAGGAGGGCGGGCAGGAAGTGGGGGTCACCGGGCCCCCAGATCAGGTGGGGCCGCAGCACGGTGGTGGCCAGGTCCGGGCCGTTGGCGGCGAGGACGGCCGCCTCGGCCTCGGCCTTGGTGCGGGGGTAGGCGGCCAGATGGCGCCGGGGCCGGGGCAGCGACTCGTCCCCTGCTGTGATGCCGTCAGGGGTGAAGACCGCGCTCGCGGTGGAGGTATAGACCAGCTGAGGGACGCCGAGGGCGCGACAGGCGCTCAGGACGTTGCGGGTGCCCTCGACGTTGACCGCGCGGTACGGCCGCTCGGGCCCCCGGACTCCGGCCAGGGCCGCGTTGTGGATCACCGCCTCGCACCCGGCGAGGGCCCGCCGGACCGCACCCGGATCGGCGATGTCGCCCAGGTGCTGACGGACCCCGAGCCGCTCCAGTTCAGGGCTCCAGCGGCGGTGCAGCGAGACCGCGATGTCGCCGCGCCCGGCGAGGCGCCGGCACAGCTCCAGACCGAGGAAGCCACTGCCCCCGGTGACCAGGACCCTCATCGCCCGCCTCACAGCACGCCGCCCGGGCCTCGTCGGCGCAGCTGTCGGCGGGCCCAGCGGGCCAGGCGGTCGCGGTCGACGCGCGAGTTGTGCCTCGGGTCGGTGGGCAGCCGGCGGTGGACCAGCACGGTGGCGATCCGGTGCCCGCCCGGCACCGCCGACAGGGCCTGCCGAAGACTCTGGCGGACAGCCGTCCCGGAGTTGGCCGCCGATGGCGCCAACTCGACGCAGAGCACCGGCCGTTGACGGCCGACGGGCCCGAGGCCGATCAGCGCGGTGCGGCCGATGCCGGGCACCGCGTCGGTGATCCGCTCGACCACGGCGGTGTCGAGCACGAACCCGGTGCCGTGCACCCGGTGCGCGGAGCGCCCGAGGAACCACAGCCGGCCGCTCTCGTCCAGCCAGCCGAGATCGCCGGTGCGGTGCAGCAGGTCCTCACCGGTGCCGACCTTGGCGGCGGTGTTCGCTTCCGGGCGGGCGTGGTAGGCCCGGCTGACCTGCGGGCCGCCGACCGTGATCTCTCCGTACCTCCCTCGCGCCATCGGCCGGTCGGAGGCCGACCGGCCGGCCGGCGCCAGGACGTGGGCCGCCATGCCGGGCACCGGGCGGCCCAGGCAGACCCCGCGGTGGGCGTGCAGCGGATCGGCGTGCGCTGCGGCCAGCTCGGCACTGTCGATCACGCTGACCGGCAGGCACTCGGTGGCGCCGTACGCGCTGAGCAGCGTCGCCTCCTCCGGCAGCGCCCGGCGCAGCGCGCGCACCAGCCGGTCGGGCGGCGGGGCGCCGAAGGAGCAGATCCGCCGTACCGGGGCGAGCGGCTGGCGGCCGCCCTCGCACCCCTCGGTCAGTGCCCGCAGCACCGCGGGGGAGGCGCACACCACCGAGGTGCGGTGGTCGGCGACGGCGCGGACCAGGTCCGCGCCACGGGTGCGCGCGGGCCTGAGGTGGTCGACGGCCGGGACGACGGTGGTGGCGCCGGTGGCGGGCCCGAACAGGGCGAAGGGCAGGAACCCGGCGAGCAGCACCACACCGGGGCCCAGTTCCAGCAGCCCGGCGACGGAGCGGACCTGAGCGGCCAGCTGCCGGTGCTCGTACTCGACGCCCTTGGGCGGACCGGTCGAGCCGGAGGTGAAGGCGATCAGCGCGAGCGAGGTCGCGGGTGGCGGGCTCGGCCACGGCGGACCCGGCCGGGCCGGGTCCGGCCGCGGGCCGCGCCGCGTACGTCCCGTGACCAGCGTGGTGGTGACGTGCCGACGGGCCCAGCCGAACAGCAGCCGGGCCAGGTGGGCGAGCGGGTCGCCGATGAACACCTCGGGCCGGGTCTCCTCCAGGCAGGCCCGCAGGGCCGGCCGGGGCAGTGCCGGGTCGATCAGCACCGGTACCGCACCGAGGGCGAGCAGCCCGTACACGGTGGTCACCAGGTCGTACGGGTCACGGGCCATCACCACGGCCTTCTGCCCGGCTCCGACCCCCGCCTCGCGCAGTTCCCGGGTGCGCGCGCGGCAGGCGGCCTCCAGCGTCGCGAAGTCGACGGTGTGCCAACGCCCGCGCGGAGCGGGCCAGACGAGCGCGGTACGGTCCGGTTGCAGGTCGGCCCAGCCGGCCAGGCGGGCGGCGAGCGTCTCCGGCCGGGCCCCGTCCGCCCGGACGGCCCCGGAGTCCGCGGTCACCACCGCAGTGCCATGACGCCGACACTGGTGCCGCTGGCCAGGCCGACGATCCCCACCAGATCGCCCTCGCGCAGCCGGCCCTGCTCCTGCGCGAGGACCAACTGCAGCGGGATGGTGGCGGTGGCGACGTTGCCGTGGTGGGCGAAGGTGGGGATCACAGCCTCTTCGGGGATACCGGTGGTCGAGCAGAGGATGCGGGTCATGGCCGCCGAGGGCTGGTGGACACAGAACAGCGCGCAGTCGGCCACGGCACCGATCAGCTCGCCCGCGGCCTTGACGGTCTGTTCCCGCAGCCCCGCGAAGGAGGCCGTCAACGCGGCGTCGTCGACCTCCAACTCGTGCATCCGGCCCGTGGCGTACGGGCTGCGCAGTACCGCGCTCGGCCACGCGGCGGGGTTGGCGAAGAACCGGCTGCCGAGGATGCCGGGCCGTTCGCTCGCCTCCACCAGCACGGCCGCCCCCATGTCGCCCAGCGTGAGGCTGGCCATCGCCGACGCGAGCCGGCCGCGGTCCGGGACGCGCCAGCGGGTGAGCCGGCTGGGCGCCTCCCCGGTGACCACCAGCACCCGCCGGTAGGAGCCGAGCCTGATCAGCGCATCGGCGCTCTCCAGCGCGCTGAGCACGCCGTTGCAGGCGTTCATCAGGTCGAAGACCGGTGCGGTGACACCGAGTTTGGCGGCCACCACGTTCGCGGTCGCCGGCTCGTCGAGGTCCTTGGTGATCCCGGTGTAGACGAGCAGGTCGATCGCCTCGGGCGGGAGGCCGGCGTCCTCCAGGACGGCCGCACCCGCCCGGGCCGCCAGGTCCGAGGGCAGGTCCCCCGGCGCCGCCACGCACCGCTCGCGCAGCCCGAACATGTGCTCCAGCAGCCCCGTCGGCAGCGCGGCCCCGGGGCTCTGCCGGCACAGCTCCTCCTCGATCTCGCGGGAGCTCTGGCGGGCCTCGGGGACATGGACCCGCACGAGACCGATCCTGCTGTGGGGCGAGGGCATGGGTACCTCTCTGTGATAGGTCGTCACCGCGCGGACAGGAAGCGCCGAAGCGGCCCGACCAGGGCCTCGCCGACGTCCTCCAGGACGAAGTGGCCCGCGTCGGCGAAGGCGTGGACCTCGGCGTGCGGGAATCTGCGGCGCCACTCCCCCAGGACGAGCGGCGTGAACACCGGGTCGCGCAGGCCCCAGCCGATGAACACCGGCAGCCCGGCGAGGTCGGCGCTGTCCCCACCGGGATCGACCAGGGGCCACGCGGGGTCCTCGCCGCTGCGCGGGATCTGCCGCAGGAAGTCCCGTACCGCCCGCCGCCGCCCCGCGCCGCGGTACGGCCACAGGTAGGCGGAACGGACCTCGGCGGGCAGCGGCCGGACCACCCCGGCCCGCAGCGCCGCCCGCGGGAAGGCGTTCAGCAGGTGCGCCGCCTCACCGAGCGGCCCGATGTCGCGCAGCAGGGCCAGCGAGCGCGGCAGCCGGTAGCCCTCGGGCCAGCGGAAGCCCACGCTGTTCAGCACGACCAGCCGGGTCACCAGCCCGGGATGCCGCCTCGCCCAGGCCAGACCGATCGGCCCTCCCCAGTCGTGCACCGCCAGGGTCCAACCCTCCGACGGTGCCCCGCACCGCTCGATCAGGTGGGCCGCCAGCACGTCGAGGTGCTCCAGCCGTTCCACGAAGGGAATAGGGGCGGCGCCGACGCTCCGCCGGGAGAGGCCCATGCCCAGCTGGTCCGGCACGACGCAACGGAAGTCCTCGGCCAGCGCGGTGACAAGGCGCCGCCACAGATATCCCCACGTCGGGTTCCCGTGCAGCATGAGCACGACGTCGCCGGACCCCTGGTCGATGTAGTGCAATCCGGATTCCTCCTCGCGCCGCCAGTGCTCCGTACCCGGAAAGCCGGGCAGACGAGGTCGACTGGGCAGCATGGGGGTCTCCCCTGGTCCGTCGGCGGCCCGGCGGGCCGGCGCTGAAAGGTCTGCCGCAGAACGTAGCCCGACGCCGGCGGAAGACCCGGCAGGCGCACGCCGCTATCCCTCGACTGCCGGACACTAAAGATCGTCAGCGATCTTTAGTGGCAAAAGTCAACCCATTCAGGACTCTTCCCACACGCTGCGACAGTCGGATCAATATCGCACCGTAAAGGCGAATCCGGTCCCGCCTGGATCGCGCAGTTCCATGCCAGTGGTGATCCTGGCACCAGCAGTTCGTATACACAATCAAAAGGAGGACATTATGGGCTTTCAGCCCACCGCCGCGGACACCCCGTCCGGTCCACACGCCGGAAACTCCTCGACCCGGCGCTGGCGCCTCGCCACCGTCCCGCTCGCCCTGGCCGCCACGGTCGCCGGTGCCGGCCTGCTCATCCAGGAGACCGCCCCCACTCCGGCCGCCGCCAGCGGCTCCACCGGCCACCGCGACACGCTCCTGACCAAGCTCAGCTGCTCCGGGCAGGCGGTCGTCACCACCAGCGCGCCGATCACGGACGCCCCCACGAGCGTGTCCATCACCGCGGTCGGCACCTACGACGACTGTTTCGCCGAGAACGGCGGGCCCGCGAACGTCCTGTCGGCGACGTTCACCTTCGCCGGCTCCGGCACGATCTCGTGTTCCTCCCCCAGCTCGTTCAGCGGCACCGAGACCATCACCTGGTACAGCGGACTGAACCAGACCGGCAGCGTCGTCGGAACCTCCACCGTGACCACCAACGGCGCACAGCCCGTCGAAGGCGACCCCGCGCACGAGGAGATCCTCGACTCGACCGACAGCACGGTGTCCCTCGGCAGCACCGTCCTGCCGGGGGCCGGCGTCGTCGCCACCTTCGAGCCCACCAGCGACATCAGCAACTGCTCCAACGGCCTGAGCAGCATGACCGTGAAACACGACGCCGCGTTCTCCGCCCTCCTCTGACCCCTCCCCTCTCCCAGCCGCCCGACTTCACAGAACAGGAACACCATGCCTTCGCACTCCTGGGACTCCGACCCCGTCCCGACGCGGGAAACGACACCCTCCAAGCCCCGCCGGTGGCACCTGGCCGTCGTCCCGCTCGCCCTGGCCGCCGTGGCCGCCACCTCGGCCGTGCTGCTCCAGCAGTCCGCCCCCGCTTCGGCCGCCGACACGCCGGTCGTGACCGACGGCGCCGACGGGGCTGCCAAACCCCGGGCCACCCCCCTGCTCAAGCTCATGTGCGGCGCGAACGGTACGATCCAGAGTACCCAGCCGGTCACGAACACCCCCACCTCGGTCGACATCTCCATGACCAACGGCGTCGTCGAGAGGTGTCTGACGCAGAACGGCGGACCCGAGCTGTCCGCCGGAACGGTCTCGCTCACCGGGGCGGCCACCCTCTCGTGCAGCCAGGTCGGCCAGCTCACCGGCACCATCGTCGTCAACTGGTCCGACGGAAGCGGCAATTCGGCCGGCGTCTCCACCATCAACGCCGACGGCATGCAGCGCGTCCAGGCCGACCCCTCGAAGAACGAGATCACCAACAACCTCAACGGCGTGGTCTCCCTCGACAGCACCGTCCTGCCCGGTGCCACCGTCACCGGCACCCTCTACCCGGGGGCCGACATCACGAAATGCAGCACCGGGACCCTCAGCAGCCTCCCGAACAGTGACATCGTCCTGCGTTTCAACAGCCTCGTCTGAGACTCCCTCGGCACCGGGCCGGGGCGCGGCACCTGCCGTGCCCCGGCCCGGTGCCGTAGCGCCGGTGCCGGCAGCATTCCGGGATCTTCCGTCACTGGGCGCTCGCCGCCGGTCGTACGACGATCTCGTTCACGTCGACGTACGGCGGCTGGGAGATCGCGTAGGCGACGGCGTCCGCGATCGCGGAGGCCGGCAGGGCCACGGCGCGGTAGGTCCGCATGGCCGCCCGGGCGGCCGGGTCCGCGATGCCGTCGGCGAGTTCGGACTCCGTGACACCCGGCGAGACCAGCGTGACCCGGACGTCACCGGCGGACTCCTGACGCAGGCCCTCGGAGATCGCACGGACCGCGAACTTGGTGGCGCAGTACACGGCGGCGGTGGGAGAGACCTCGTGCGCACCGACGGAGGCGATGTTCACGATGTGCCCGCCGCCCTGGGCGCGCAGCACGGGCAAGGCGGCGGAGATGCCGTGCAGGACGCCCCGCAGGTTCACGTCGATCATGCGGTCCCACTCCTCCGTCCTGAGCGCCTCCAGCGGCGACAGCGGCATCACCCCGGCGTTGTTGACCATCACGTCCACGCGGCCGTACCGCTCTTCGGCCGCGGCCACGAAGTCCCGCACGTCGGCGGCCCCGGTCACGTCCAGGCGCCGGGTCGCCGCCGTGCCGCCCGCGGCGGTGATCTCCGTGACGAGTCGCTCCAGGCGATCGGTGCGCCGCGCTCCCAGGAACAGGCGGTGGCCGTCGGCGGCGAGCCGGCGGGCGGTCGCCTCGCCGATCCCACTGCTGGCACCGGTGATCGCTACAACCTTGACTGTCCGGTCGTGCATGACTGCCCCTCATCTCTCGGTAGGGCACCGAGTCTGGGCGAGGTGTTCCAGGCGGCCCAGGCCGTGTGCTGCCCGGGTGCGGTACACCCAGGCAGCACACCGGGCCCTCGGCATAGCGTGGGCACATGACCGACAACCAGCTGGGTGAGTTCCTGCGGGCACGCCGTGCGGCCGTGCGGCCGGACGAGGTCGGGATGCCGAGCCATGGCGTGCGCAGGGTCGCCGGGCTGCGCCGCGAGGAGGTCGCCGTACTGGCAGGGGTGAACGCGGACTACTACACCCGGCTGGAACAGGGCCGCGAACGCCACCCGTCCGCGCAGGTGGTGGACGCGCTCAGCCGCGCGCTGCTGCTGGACACCGACGCCCGGGCGCACCTTCACCACCTGTCCGGAACCGCACCGTCCCGGCGGCCCGTCGCCGCCACCGACCGGGTCGCCCCCGCCCTGCGCGTCCTGCTGGACGGCTACCCCGGCACTCCGGCGTTCGTCATCGACCCGGCCCTGGACGTCCTGGCCGCCAACGCCCTGGCCGAGGCCCTGTACTCCCCCTTCGAAACGATGGACAACCTGGCCCGCATGGTCTTCCTCGACCCGGCAGGTCGACCGTTCCACCCCCGATGGGACCGGACGGCGGAGACGGTGGTGGGGCACCTGCGCCAGGCGTCCGGCGTCGACCCGGGCAGTCCGCGCCTACGGGCTCTCGTAGGCGAACTCAGCACGCGCAGCACGGACTTCGCCCGGCTGTGGAACACCCACACCGTGCGCGGCAAGACCCGCGAACACAAGCACGTCCACCACCCGGACGTCGGCGGCATGACCCTCACCCACCACGCGTTCGACGTGCGGGACGCCCCCGGCCAGCAGTTGATCATCTAGCATGCCGAACCCGGCAGCCCCAGCGCCGAGGCACTCAGCCTGCTCGGCTCCGTGCACGCCACAGCGAACCGCGCCCACCGGCCCGCCGGGTGACAGCCTGCTCCGCGACCCCCGGCGGATTTGCCTTAACCTTCATCCATTGCAACGTTCCGTTGCGTTCGACCCCAGCGTCATTGCATCAGTTTGCCGCCGCTGAGCTGGCACAATGCCTTTCGTGCGATTGACGCCACGTCAGGAGAAGCCGTAGCTTTCCAGTTGTCCGAACGTGTGCGGCAACGCGAAACGAGGCACGGCCATGGGGGAATCCCCGCACACCGTCACCACCATGCCGGCGGCGCGCCGCCCCGGCTGTCCCTTCGACCCGCCCGCCGAGCTGATCGACGCCCGCCGGCACGGGCCGATGAGCCGCTACACCTTCCCCGGCGGGAAGCCCGGCTGGCTGGTCACCGGCTACGACCTGGTCCGGGCGGTGCTGGCCGACACCCGGTTCAGCTCGCGCAAGGACCTGATGCTCCACCCGACCATCGACTACGGCGACTTCCAGATCCCGCCGGCGCCGCCCGGGGAGTTCGTCCTCATGGACGAGCCCCAGCACAGCCGCTACCGCAAGCCCCTGACGGGCAAGTTCACCGTCCGACGCATGCGGCTGCTCACCGAGCGCATCGAGCAGGTCACCGCCGCCCGCCTGGACGCCATGGAGGCGGCCGGGCCTCCGACCGACCTGGTGACCGCGTTCGCCAAGCCCATCCCCGCCATCGTGATCTGCGAACTGCTCGGGGTGCCGTACGAGGACCGGGGCTCCTTCCAGGAGCAGGTCGACTCGTTCATGAACGGGGAGACGAGCGACGAGGACCTCATGGCGGCCTACGCCGCGACCCAGGAGTACCTGGCGGAACTCGTGGCCGCCAAGCGCGCCCACCCCACCGACGACGTGCTCAGCGACCTCACCGACAGCGACCTGACCGACGAGGAACTGAAGGGGATCAGCCTGATCCTGCTCGCCGCCGGTCTCGACACCACCGCGAACATGCTGGCCCTCGGCACCTTCGCGCTGCTGCGCACCCCGGACCAACTGGCCGCGCTGCGCGCCGATCCCGCGCTCGCCGACCGGGCCGTGGAGGAGCTGCTGCGCTACCTGAGCGTCGCCAAGACCTTCATGCGGACGGCCCTGGAGGACGTCGAACTCGGCGGCCGGACCGTCAAGGCCGGCGACCGGCTGATCCTCTCCTTCAACACCGCCAACCGCGACCCCGAGCGCTTCCCCGATCCCCACGTGCTCGACCTGAGCAGGCAGGACGGCGGACACCTGGCCTTCGGCCACGGCATCCACCAGTGCCTGGGCCAGCAGCTTGCCCGCATCGAGATGCGGGTCGCCTTCCCCGCGCTGCTCGGCCGCTTCCCCACGCTGCGGCTGGCCGTACCGCCCGAGGAGGTCGCCCTGCGCCCGGAGCTCGCGGACATCTACGGGGTGAAGAGCCTCCCCGTCACCTGGGACGCGTGACCGATGAGGATCACCGTGGACGTCGACCGCTGCATCGGCTCCGGAATGTGCGCCCTGACGGCCGGCGAGGTCTTCGACCAGCGCGAGGACGACGGCACCTCGGTCGTACGACAACCCGCCCCTCCCGCCGAGGCCTTGGACGCGGTGCGCGAGGCGGTCGCCCTGTGCCCCGCCTCGGCGATCAGCCTGTCGGCCGAGCTGTGACGGCCGGGCCGGTCCGACACATGATCGTCCGATCGTCTCGCGGAGCCCGAGGCCCCGGGAGGGCCTGCGGCGCCAGGGCCCGCGGCCGGGCGTTCGGTGGCCGTGACCAGCGCCGACGGTCTCGCCTTAGGATGCGGGACATGAACAGCACCACGCCGCCGCACGGAGAGCCCATACCGACGACGCGGCGAACCC
The DNA here is from genome assembly GCF_042885595.1 of Kitasatospora sp. NPDC058046. Lineage (NCBI taxonomy): Bacteria > Bacillati > Actinomycetota > Actinomycetes > Kitasatosporales > Streptomycetaceae > Kitasatospora > Kitasatospora sp. NPDC058046. The sequence continues at coordinate 288,500 of NZ_JBHVRS010000011.1, read as the reverse complement.
GCTGGCAAGAGGCGGGGCAGAGCGGGAACTTCGGCAAGCGGTTCGCCGACCTCATCTCCGCCGGCGAGGACGTCGACGGTGAGGCCCGCCTCGCCGACACGCTCCTGCCGCGCGGCGCCCGGGTGCTCGACGCCGGCGCCGGCATGGGCCGGGTCGCCGCGGCGCTGCTGCGGCGGGGGCACGACGTGGTCGCGATCGAGCCCGACCCGGCCCTGGTCCGGCAGGCCCGGGAGACCTACCCCGGGCTGGCGATCGAGGAGCGCGACATCCTCGACCTCGGCCCCGACGACGGCCCGTTCGACCTGGTCGTCTGCGTGGGCAACGTCATCGTCTTCCTCGCCGAGGACACGGAACGCAGGGCGCTGGGCGCGATGCGCGACGTGCTCGGCGAGAACGGCCGGATCCTGGTCGGCTTCCACCTCCAGGACCCGCCACCGCACGCCCGCACCTACCCGGCGGCGGAGTTCGAGGCGGACCTGACCGCCGCCGGACTGCGCGTCGACCTGCGGGCAGGCACCTACCAGCTGCACCCCGCGAACGACGCCTACGGCGTCTGGGTCCTGAGCCGCGCCCAGGCGTAACGCCACCTCCCGGGGCCCTGCCTAGCCGCCGGGACGGTGCTCCCGTCCGTCAGGCGCGGGCGGCGGCCCTGCGCAGGCGGTAGGCGGCGGCACCGGCCGCGATCACCGCGGCTCCCCACAGGACCGAGGAGGGCGGCAGGGCGAAGGCCAGGAGCACGCAGCCGACGGCGCCGACGACGGGCACGATCCGCACGGGGCCCTTCACGGGGGTGAGGGTCCAGGCGGAGGCGTTCGCGATGGCGTAGTAGGCCAGCACACCGAAGGAGGAGAAGCCGATCGCGCCGCGGACGTCCGTGGTGGCGGCCAGGACCGCGACCACCGCGCCGACCGCGAGCTCGGCGCGGTGCGGCACCTGGAAGCGCGGGTGGACGGCGGCCAGGACGTGGGGCAGGTGCCGGTCGCGGGCCATCGCCAGGGTGGTGCGCGAGACCCCGAGGATCAGCGCGAGCAGCGAGCCGAGCGCCGCGACGGCCGCCCCGGTACGCACGACCGGGGCGAGCGCGGGGACGCCGGCGGCACGCACGGCCTCGGTGAGCGGTGCGGCGGTGTGGGCGAGCCGGTCGGGCCCGAGCACGGCGAGCACGGCCACGGCGACGGCGGCGTAGACGACGAGCGTGATGGCGAGCGCGGTGGGGATCGCCCGGGGGATGGTCCGCTCCGGGTCGCGGACCTCCTCGCCGAGGGTGGCGATGCGCGCGTAGCCGGCGAACGCGAAGAACAGCAGCCCGGCTGCCTGGAGCACCCCGCCGAAGGTCGCGTCCGTACCGACGGCGAGCCGCGCGCCCTCGGCGGCGGGGCCGGTCAGGCAGGCGGTGACCACGGCGGCGAGCACCGCCAGGACGACGGCGACGATCCCCCGGGTCAGCCACGCGGACTTCCGCACACCGACGTAGTTCACCGCGGTCAGCACCACCACCGCGGCGACCGCGACCGCGTGCGCCTGTCCGGGCCACACGTAGGAGCCCACCGTGAGGGCCATCGCCGCGCAGGAGGCGGTCTTGCCGACCACGAAGCCCCAGCCCGCCAGGTAGCCCCAGAACTCGCCGAGCCGCTCACGGCCGTAGACGTAGGTGCCGCCGGACTCCGGGTAGCGGGCGGCCAGCCGGGCCGAGGAGGTGGCATTGCAGTACGCCACCACCGCGGCCAGGGCGAGGCCCGGCAGCAGACCAGACCCGGCCGCGCCGGCGGCCGGGGCGAGCGCGGCGAAGATCCCCGCGCCGATCATCGACCCGAGCCCGATCACCACGGCGTCGAACACACCCAGGTAGCGCCCCAGCTCCCCGGCCCGGGCCGCTGCCGGTGTCCCCATCGCTCGCTCCTCGACCACGGCCCACGGCCGTTCCGGACTTCGGTTCCGGCGCACGCTATAGGAGCAAGGTGTCGAGCCGGCCTCGCGGACCGGACCGAGGCGAGGGTCTGGCCACCGCCCGCGAGCCAGGACGCCTCACCGTGAGTGGGCACGAGCCCGCGGGTCGGTCCCCGCGGAGCACGTCATCCGACCTCGCGGGTGGCGGACCGGGCCGGGGCACCGAGTACCCGTCGCAGCTCCTCGACGCTCGGCGCCCCGTCCACCCGGCCGTCCGCGCTCCGGTAGAGCCGGCAGGACACGCTCGGCGGTGTTCCGGGGGCGGCGTACGGGTCGTTCCCGTCGACCAGCAGGGTGGGCGAGCCGTGCATGCCCAGGCGTTCGGCGTCCTCCTGGTCCTCGACCACGTGCCGCACCAGCCCGACGCCCGGCAGGTCGGCCAGCACCACGGCGAGCCGCTCCGCCAGCACCGACTCGTTCGGGCACCGCGGAACCGTCAGCATCTCCAGCCGCACGGCCGCCACCTCCTTCGTCCTCGTCGTCAGCACCGTTCACGCTAGACCGGATCATCGACCGGCGCGGTGGGTGCCCGGGATTGGCGAGGTGAGGGGTCAGGCGGCCGTCACGTGCCCCCACTCTCCGCATGAGCCGAAAGGTAAAGATTCTACCAAGTGCGCAAGTATGCCCGAGGCGGAGGACTATGCTTTCGAGGTTTGAAGAAGGCACCTCGTTCGGTGAGGCTTCTTCACGGACACAGGCCACTGATCCGACGACGTCGAGAGACGCCCAGGGTTAGGACAGATCCTCCCGACCTAAGGGTTGATCCGAAGTGGCTTCCGGCCGAGGCGGCCGGACACGCCGTGGAGTGCCAAAGCTCTGACGAGTTGGGGTGAGTCGGCCGCTGTTTCCGCGCGCCGGCGAACTCCTTGCCGTGTCGATCACACGCACCACGGGGTGCGTCGACCGGGAGGAGGCGAGAGACATGGATTGCAGTAGTCCGGGCCACAGTCGGCCCTTCCCGCGCCTGCCCTCGTACACCTCCGGCACGCGGTAGCCACCTTCCCCGCGCGCACACGCGCCGCTGCGTCACGCCCGCCCGACGGCTTCGCCGTGCCCTGCCGGCATCGCATCCTCGGCGCGCGATGCGCGGTCTCCACCGGTTGCGATATCGGCACGGGTGCCCTGCGCACCTACCCGCCGATCGTGACGGTCCTGGTCGTCATCACGATCGTCCGGACCGCCCCGGGCAGCTGACCCACCGCGCCGGGGGCGCCGACCGCGTGCCACCGTCCGTACCCCTCCTCCCGTGAAGGAGGTGCCGTCGTGCACACCCTGACCACCGTCGACTTCCTGGTACGGCTCGCCACCGGCGTCGCCTGCGGCGCGCTGATCGGCGTCGAACGCCAGTGGCGGGCCCGGATGGCCGGCCTGCGCACCAACGCCCTGGTCGCCGCCGGCGCCACCCTGTTCGTGCTCTACAGCGAGGCCGTCGGCGACGCCGCCAGCCCCACCCGGGTCGCCTCCTACGTCGTCTCCGGCATCGGCTTCCTCGGCGGCGGCGTCATCCTGCGCGACGGCGCCGGCGTACGCGGCCTCAACACCGCCGCCACACTCTGGTGTTCGGCCGCCGTCGGAGTCCTCGCCGCCTCCGGCAAACTGCGGTTCGCCGTCCTCGGCACACTCGCCGTCCTCGTCGTCCACCTGGTCCTGCGCCCCGCCGGCCGACTCCTCGACCGGGCCCCACAGGCCGGCAGCGACCCCGACTCCACCACCCGCGCCACCGTCCACCTGGAATGCGACCGCAAGTCCGAGACCCACATCCGGGCCCTGCTGCTCCAGGCCCTCGCCGCCTCCGGACTCGCCCCCACCGGCCTGCGCGCCCGCCGCACCGACAACGGCGACGCCACCAGCCTGCGGGCCACCGTCGCGATCGCCCGACAGATCGCCCCGGCGCTCGAACAGGTCGTCACCCGGCTGTCCTTGGAGCCCGGCGTACGCGACCTGCACTGGCACCTCGACGACGGCCGCGACGCCGCCGAGCAGCCGACAGCCGGGCACCCGACGACAGCCGCGGAGCCGGCACTCGCCTGAGTACGGCCCGCACCCGGCCGCCCGTCGAAACCGCCCCGACCACCCCGACCGAGAGGACACCGCAGTGATCACGGCCCTCGACCACGTCCAGCTCTCCGCACCACCCGGCAGCGAGGCACTGCTGCGCGCCTTCTACGGCGACGTCCTCCAGATGGCGGAGCTGCCCAAGCCCGGGCCGCTGACCGGCCGCGGCGGCTGCTGGTTCGCCGCCGACGGCGGCCGGGTCCGGCTCTACCTCGGCGTCGAGGAGCGCTTCCGCCCCAGTACCAAGGCCCACCCCGGCCTCGAGGTCTGCGAGATCGACGACTTCGCCCACCGGCTCGCCGAACTCGGCGCGCAGGTGGTCTGGGACGACAGCCTGCCGCCCCAGCGCCGCTTCTACACCACCGACCCCGTGGGCAATCTCCTGGAGTTCGTCGAAGCCTCGGCCCCCTGACCGGACGGGCCGGGCGCGTCACAGCGCGGCTTCCGCCCCGGGTTCGAGCTCGAACTCGGCGTCGTCGGCGTCGTAGTCGTACAGCTCCGCGTACCGACCCCAGTCGATGGCGGTCTCCAGCTGCCGGCGCGCGCCGACCGGGTCGAAGCCGCGCCGCAGCAGGTCGAGGAAGAGGCCCTCGCGCAGGGTGTGGTCCTCGGTGGCCGCCAGGGACTGGACGATGGCGCGCACCAGCGGGGCGCGGCGGGCGGCCAGCCGGGCGAAGAGCTGCTTGCTGGCGAGGATGTCGGCGGCCGCGAACTCCCGGCCGACGCCGGTGACCGCGATCCGGCCGGCCATGGTGGTGGCCAGGCCCAGCAGGACGGCGGCGTCCACGATCGGCAGGAGGTCGTCCACCTCGAAGTTGAGCTCGTCGGCGATCTCCGCGAGGCTCTCCTCCCCGCCCATCGCGAGCAGGATCTCCAGCAGGCCGGCGAGGCCGCCCACGCTCGCCTGCGGCAGCGGGACGGTGATCGGGGTCTCGACCGGACGGGCGGCCGGTCCGGCGCCGGCGGCCGCGCCCTCCTCCCGCCCGGTGAGGATGCCGTAGACCGTGTCGACCAGCGCCTCGAACTGCGGGGTGCGGCGGTCGCGGGGCCGGGTCAGGTCCACCGTGAGTTCGGCGCGGATCCGCCCGGGGTTGGAGGAGAGCACCAGGATCCGGTCGGCGAGCAGCACCGCCTCCTCGATGTTGTGGGTGACGATCAGGATCGCCTTGACCGGCGCCTCGTGCCCTTCCCACAGGCCCACCAGCTCGGAGCGCAGGTTCTCGGCGGTCAGCACGTCCAGCGCGGAGAACGGTTCGTCCATGAACAGCGCGTCCGGCTCGACCACCAGGGCCCGGGCGAACCCGACCCGCTGCCGCATGCCTCCGGACAGCTCCTTGGGGTAGGCGCCCTCGAAGCCGTCCAGGCCGATCAGGTCGATCGCGTCCAGCGCCCGCCGGCGCCGCTCCTCCTCCCCCACCCCGCGGGCCCGCAGGCTGACTTCGACGTTCTGCTGGACCGTCAGCCACGGCAGCAGCGCGAACGACTGGAAGACCATCGCCACCCCGGGGTTGGCGGCGGTGAGCGGATCGCCCCGGTAGGAGACGGTGCCGGACGACGGGGCGATCAGGCCGGCCAGGCAGCGCAGCAGGGTGGACTTGCCGGAGCCGGACTTGCCGAGCAGGGCGACGATCTCGCCCTCGACCAGGCGCAGGCCGATGTCCTCCAGCACCGGCAGGGCCCGCCCGTCGGGGGTGGTGAAGGTCTTGGTCACGCCGACCGCCTCGACGATCGGGGTGTGGACGGTGCTGGTGGTCATCGCGCTCCCTCGGTCCTCGGCCTCTCGGTCCCTCTGTCTCGCCGTCCCGCTGTCTCGCCGTCCCGCTGTCTCCCCGTCCCTCGGTCTCTCGGTCCCTCGGCCCCTCGGTCAGAGTGCGTAGCGGGTGTCGGCGATCCGGTAGAGCCTGCGCCACAGCAGGCGGTTGAGGGCGACGACGTAGATGCTCATGACGCTGATCCCGACCAGGATCCTCGGGAAGTCGCCGGTGGCGGTGGCGGCGGTGATGTAGGCGCCGAGCCCGGTCGCGGTCAGGTGGTGGGATCCGTAGTCGACGACCTCGGCGACGATCGAGGCGTTCCACGCGCCGCCCGCCGCGGTGATCCCGCCGGTGACGTAGTACGGGAAGACCGCCGGCAGGATGAACGCGCGCCAGCGCAGCGTCCCGCTCACCCCGAAGCCGGTCATCGCCTCGCGCAGGTCGGAGGGGATCGCGTAGGCGCCGGCGATGACGTTGAACAGGATGTACCACTGCGCGCCCAGGGCCATCAGCAGCACCGCGCCGACGTTCAGCGAGATGCCCAGCGCCACGAAGAGCACCGTGGCGAAGGGGAAGAGGAAGTTCGCGGGGAAGCTCGCCAGTACCTGCACCACCGGCTGGGCGAAGCGGGTGACCTTGGGGTTCATGCCGATCCACACACCGATCGGCACCCACACCACGGTCGCCGCGACGAGCAGGACCACGACCCGGCCGAAGGTGACCGCGCCCAGCCACAGGGCGTGGACGAACTCGCCCAGCCCGACCGTGGCGTCGACGTAGTCCAGGGCCCGCCAGGTGCCGAGCAGCACCACGGCCGTCACCGCGCCCGCGAAGAACACGTCCCCGGTCCGCTCGCGCGCCGCTGGAGGGGCCAGCGGGTGCTCGGCCAGGCCGAAGGCCCGGGTGCCGCGGTCGAGCGCCGTGCCGACCGGCCGCAGCGGCCGTCCGAGCAGCTCCGGCACGCTGGAGCGGCGCAGGAGGTCCAGCACGGCGCTGCGGGGCCGCTCGGCGGCCTCCGATTCCTCCACCCGGAACCGCTCCGACCAGGCCACCACCGGCCGCCAGAACAACACGTTCACCCCGACCACCATCACGACCATCACCGCGATCGCGACGCCCACCTTCCCCAGGTCCCCCTCCTGGATCGCGGCGGCGGCGTAGGACCCGATGCCCGGCAGGGCGTACTGGTGCCCCAGGACCCTGATCGACTCGGACGCGGCGAGGAAGAACCACGCCCCGCCGAAGCTCATCATCCCGTTCCACACCAGCGGGATCATCCCGCCCGGCACGTCCAGCTGCCAGAACCGCTGCCACTTGGTCAGCCGCATCACCCGGGACGCCTCGTCCAGTTCCCCGGGCTGGCTGGTCAGCGAGGCGTAGAAGGCGAACGTCATGTTCCACGCCATCGACGTGAAGATCGCGAAGATCGACGCGCACTCCAGCCCCAGCGTGGAACCGGGAAAGAGGTTGATGAACGCGGTCACGGTCACCGACAGGAACCCCAGCACGGGCACCGACTGGAGGACGTCCAGCACCGGCAGCAGCACCTTCTCCGCCCGCCGCATCCGCGCCGCGGCCGTGGCGTAGACGAAGGTGAACAGCACGGAGACGACGAGCCCCACGAACATCCGCAGCAGGGACCGCACCGCGTAGTACGGCAGGTCCGACGGGTCGGTCGACACCGTGGACGGCGCCTGCTCCGGCAGGAACGGCGCGTCCAGCGACGGGGCCAGCCGCAGCAGGCCGTACAGCAGCCCCACCAGCGCCGCCGTCACCAGCACGTCCACCCAGCGCAGTGCCGGGCGCCGCCACACGCCGCGGGAAGGGAACCCGCCCTCGCCCGACATCCGCACCACCCTCCGAAGCCCCTGGTCACCGCCGTCCGCGCCACTGAACCACGCCCGGCCCGCCGGACCGCCCATCCCCGGGCACGCGACGGGACCGCTCACCGGCACGGACCAATGCCCCGGGCCCTGTGGTGTCTCAGGCCGCGAGGCCGACGTCGAGGACCTGGGCGGCACCGGCGGGGCGATAATTCCGGCTGGTCTCCGCGACCCGCCTGTTAGGCTCCACGGGTGTTCATCGTGATGTTCATCTGACGGTCCTGGGTCCCTCCCGCCCAGGTTCTGATCCGTCGAGGGTGCGGTTCCCCATGCCCTCCGGACTTCGATCACCGTCAGACGTCGGCGGCCGCGCACACGACTCCGGCCGCGCATCATCGGAGCCTCCTCATGCTCGCAGTGCTTCTTCTTCCCGGCGCGCTTCGCGCCTTCCTCCCCGCCCTGGTCGCCCGGTCCGCCCTGGCGATGGGCGGCCTGGCCCTCCTCCTCGCCGTCCAGGACAGTACGGGTTCGTACTCCCAGGCCGGCTTCGCGACAGCGACGTTCGGGATCGCCAACGTCGTCGCCGCCCCTTGGCGCGCCCGGGCCGTCGACCGGCTCGGGCAGCGGATCGCGCTCACCGCCATGGCGGCAGGCCAGGCCTCGGGGTTCGTCGCCCTCGCGCTCATCGCGGGAACCGAAGGCGTCCCGGATGCCTGGTTCCTCGTCCTCGGCGCGGTGGTCGGCCTGACCGCGCCGCCCCTGGGAGCCGCGATGCGGATGATCTGGGCGTCGCTCACGACCGCCGGTGACCAGCGGACGAAGGCGTTCAGCATCGACGCGGTCTGCGAGGAGCTCCTCTTCGTCGGCGGTCCCGTCGTCATCACCGCGGTCATCGTGGCCACGTCTCCCGCCACCGGACTCTGGGTGACCGCCGCCACGGTCTTCCTCGGCACCGCGGCGATGACGTCCAGCGCGTCGTCGGGGGCGCTGCGCGGAACGGGAGGGGGTGTCGCTCGGGGTGACCGCCCGCTCCAGCAGCCGGGATTCGCACGGGTGTTGACCGTCCTCGTGGGCGTCGGCGGCGTGCTCGGCGTCGCGGAGATCGCGGCGCCGGCCGTCGCCGCGCAGCGTGACGCCGTCGCGGCCTCGGGCTGGCTCCTGGCGGCCTTCGCCGGCGGAAGCGCCCTCGGCGGGTTCCTCTACGGGCAGCTGAAGCTCACGTCGGGAATCGGCACGAGGCTGTTCACCCTGTGCACCGGCATGGGGCTCGCCGCGGTGCTCGTGTCCCAGCTGCACCCGCTCGGTCTCTTCGCCGCGGGCCTCGCCCTCGTCGGCCTCTTCCTCGCCCCCTCCCTCATCACCGGGTACCTCATCGCCGACACCGTCGTCCCGGAGTCCGGCCGGACGGAGGCGTCGACCTGGATCAACACCTCCGTGAACCTCGGCGCCTCGCTGGCGTCCGCCGCGGCCGGAGTCGTCATCGACGAGTCCGGCGGCTGGTTCGCCCTCCTGCTCGTGGGAGCGATCGCTCTCGCTCTCGCCACGGCCGCGCCGTTCGCACGACTGCGCGAGATGGAGCGGCCCGCGGCCCCGGCTCCCGATCGTTGCGAGAACGGCTGACGATCCCGTTGGCGTCACCGACGCCGACACCGGGTCCGGACCGGCCACGACGAGCGACGAGGCCGCAGCCCGGGAGCTGCGGCCTCGTCACGGTGAGGAGCGTTTCAGTGCCGAACGCCGCCGTGGCACAGCCGGGCGGTGTGGACGGTGTCGGCCGTGAGGTAGAAGGCGTCAGGACGTCCGAGGATGCCCGCGGACGTGTCGCTGTCCAGGAGCTGCTCCAGCGTTGCGCGGTCCTCCGGATCCAGCCGGTCACCGATCCGGTCGCGCAGCCGGGTCAGACGCAGGTGCAGGTACTCCCGCGCCGACATCCCGAGGGGGGACGTGAGATCGGTGAAGAAGCTGCGCGTCCCGCTGGGGACGAGCCCGGCACGGGCGAGCATGGCCGGCCAGTCCTCCACCGTCGCGGCCGCGCCCGGCAGTTGGTCGCGCATCGCGCCGAAGGCGTCCTCGGCGGCCGCGTCCAGGCGGGCCTGCAAGCCCGGACGCCCCGTGCCGATGTCGCGGGGCAGGAAACGCGGGGGAAGCCCGCTCTCGGCGACGGCGAGGAGCCCGCCCGGCCGCAGGCAGGCGACCAGGGAGCGCAGTGCCGCCTGCTGGTCCCCCACCTGCTGGACACCGTGACGGCTCCAGATCAGGTCGGCGGCACCCAGCGCGTCGAACTCGCCGCCGACGTCCGTCAGTTGAGTGACGACGCGGTCCGCCACCCCCTGAGCCGCCGCACGCGAACGGACCTGCTCCAGGAGGCCGGGCGACCGGTCGACGGCTACGACCTCGGCGTCCGGGAAGGTCTGCGCCAACAGGCAGGTCACCACGCCAGGCCCGCTGCCGACGTCCAGCACCCGGTGGACGGGGGCGTGTCCGCCGCCGCCGATCCGCAGCAGACCCCGCAACCACTCCACGGCCCGCAGGAGAGCGGGGGCGTGCACGCCGGCTTCGCGTTCCCGGAGCGCGCCGGAGGCGTCCCACCCGAGGTCCTGGTCGTGCTGCGGGTTCATGAGTCCATGCCTTCCTTCGTAGGTCGGTCCGGGTCCGCGCTCAGCGGAGGAAGGGGGCGAGCTGGCGCTCCAGGACCGGCTTCGGCGCGGCACCCGTCCACGCCATGGCGGCGGCGCCGTCGGTGTAGACCACGAAGGCGGGGATCGACGTGACCCCGTGCCGCTCCGCCAGTCCGGCCTCCTCATCGACGTTGATCTTGACGACGTCCAGGACGCCCGCGTGCTCGGCGGCCAACGCCTCGACGATGGGAGTGACCCTGATGCACGGCCCGCACCACGCGGCCCAGAACTGGACCAGGACGGGGCGCTCCGCCTTCAACACGCGGGCGGGGAAGGTCTGTTCGGTGACACTCTCCACGAAGCGGGTGGACTTTGCGGCCATGGCGGGGCTCTCCTCTTCCGGTGCGTTCGCGCACGAGCGCCGCTCCCGGCGGGACCGGACCGGGACCGGGGCGGCGCTCGAACCTCAGCTCCGAGGGTGCGCCCGCAATCGCAGAGACGGCAATCAGACTTGCCGTTTTCGCAAATATGCTTCCTGACTCAGGGAAGGTGCGGGGGCCGTGGCACGCTCGGTCTACGCCGCGCCCGGGTCGTGGAGCGACGCGTCGGCGGGCCCCTGACGGAAGCCGGTGAACCGTACCTGCAGGCCCTCGCGCTGCGGGGAGCAGCAGAAGGGGCCGGCTGATGCCACCGCCTCCGGTGCCAGCGGGGCGAGCCGGACCATGCGCCACGGGTCGTCGTCGCGGCGGGCCCGGATGGTCAGGGCATCGCCGACGCGGCTGGCCCGGACGGTGATGCGGCGCCCGTTCCAGTCCGGCACGGGGGCCAGGGACCAGTCGGACTGCCCGCGGGTGACGACGGCGCCCAGGTGCGGGACGCCGTCCGTCATCTCCACGCCGGCCTTGATCCACGTCCGCTCGTCCACCCGGACCATGAGTCCGGCCTGGTCGTAGAGGGCGTCGAAGTCGGCGACGAAGGTCACTTCGACGGCGCTGGCGTCCGGCAAGGGGGTCAGCAGCGCGTGCCCGTCGTCCCGGACGAAGCCGTAACTGGTGGTGCGCCAGAAGTCGCTGCGGTCCCGGGTGGTGACCAGCAGCCCGGAGCCGTCGTGGACGGCGTCCAGCGGAGGGTTGAGCCAGGTCGCGTCGTCCCAGCCGATGGTGTGCTGATCGCTCATGTCTCTGCTTCCGTTGTGCGGGTGGGGCGCTCGGTCGGTGTTCGTCCGCCCCGGACTCCTCCGCGCCCGTCGACGCGAGGGGAACCCGTCGCGCGGCGGGCGTCTACGGGTGGTGGAGGGCGTCGGCGTGGCGTCCCGTCAGCTGGCCCCCGGGGGCCAGGAGGATGCCGGCCCCACCGCGCCCGTGCCGGACACCGGCCGCCCCCGGCCAGGGTACTGGCCAGGGTTCGACACTGGCTCGACGGGCCCGTGGTCCCGGGATCGTGGTCGGTGGACGCCGCACGGCTTCCATGGCCGCGAAGGAGCTGACGGGGGTGGGGCCTGTTGGCAGGGGCTTCCGGCGTCGGCACGACCGCCCTGGGGCCCGCACGCCGACCAGCGCCGGACGCCTTGCCGGCCTGCCGGAACCACGGGTGGACGGGCTCCGCGGCGACGACGCCCGGACGTTGCTCGACTCGATGCCGCCCGGTCCGGTGCACCTCCGCGTGCGGGACGCGATCGTCGTCGAAGCACGCGTCAACCCGCCGGCGCTGCGGGAGCTGCCGCGCGGTGGGAACGAAATCAGGAAGGGGCAAGGGGACATGACCGGGTTCCAGCGATGGGGCGTCACCACGGCGATGGTGGGCCGCGAGGACGAGCAGGCGGAGCTCGCGGCGTTCGTGACGGCCGCGACGGGCCAGGCGCTGGTCCTGCGGGGGGAGACGGGGGTCGGCAAGAGTTCGTTGTTGAGCCACGCCGCCGCGCTGGCGGAGCGGGAGAGCCAGGTCGTCATCCGGGCCGCCGGTGTCGAGGCGGAGTCCGAGCTGCCCTATGCCGGGCTGCACCAGGTCCTCCATCCGCTGCTCACCGACGTCGCGCGGCTGGACGACGGGACCCGGGCGGTGTTCGACGCCGTGTTCAGCGGAGTGCGGGGCGATCCGCCGTCGGTCATGGCGCTCGGCATCGCCGTGCTCAGCCTGCTGTCGCTCTCCGCCGCGCAGCGGCCGCTGCTGCTGGTCCTCGACGACGCGCAGTGGCTGGACGACTCCAGCGCCGACGTCTGCGGCTTCGTGGGCCGACGCCTGGCCGGCGGCCCGGCGAAGATGCTGGTCGCGGTCTGCAGCGACATCACGTCCCGCTTCGACACCGCCGCACTGCCCGAACTGCCGGTCACCGCCCTCACCGACGAGGACGCGGCCCGCCTGCTGGACCACCGGTACCCGGAGCTGAGCCGACAGGTCCGTCGAATCGTCCTGGAGCGGGCCCGGGGCAACCCGCTGGCCCTGCTGGAGCTGCCCGCCCACTTCGCCGGCCGGTCGAGCGATCTCCCGGTCGAAGACCTGGTCGGCCAGCACGGCGTGCCGTTGCCCCGACGGCTGCAACGACTGTTCGGCACCCGCATCGCCGCCCTCGACGAGCGGGTGCGGACCGAGCTGCTGATGGGCGCGCTCGACGGCGCCGGGGCCCCGAGCGGCACCGACACCGTCCCCGGCACCCGTTACGGCATGCGTGACGCCGACACGGCGGTGGCCGCGGGGCTGCTGGACATCGAGGTGGTCACCGGCGATCTCGTCTTCCGGCACCCGCTCGTACGGTCCGCCGTCGTGCGGATGGCCACTCCCAACCAGCGCCGCGCCGCCCACCTGGCGCTGGCACAGGTTCACCGGGAGAACCTCGAACGCCGGGCGACGCACCTGGCGGCGGCAACGGTCGATCCGGACGAGGACGTCGCCGACATCCTGGAGGCGGCGGCCGAGTCGGCGACCCGGCGCGGCGGCGCGCTGGCGGCCGTGGCCTGGCTGACCCGGGCCGCCGAGCTCAGCGAGACCCACACCGGCCGGTCCCGGCGCCTGGCCGACGCGGCCTTCGTCGCCGCTCACGCCGCCCGCCTCGGCCAGGCGCACCGGCTGGTCCAGGCGGACCTCACGCCCGGCTCGACGGGGTCGCCGGCCTCGGTGCTGGCGGCCGCCTACCGGGCGCTCCACCAGGACGGGGACGTCCGCTCCACGCACCGCCAGGTCTCGGCCGCGATCGAGAAGCTCCGGGACGGCGGGTCGGCCGTCGCGTCGACTGCCGGCGAAGCCGAACCTGACGAGGTCCTCACCCGGCTGGTGGTCCTGCTCCTGACGATCAGCCAGTACAGCGGGGACCGCGCGGCCTGGGAGAGCACGCACGAACTCCTCGCCTCCCTGGGCAGCCTCCTCACCCGGCGCTCGCGTCTCTACAGCGGCACCTGGAGCGACGTGACCAGGCACGGAGCCGGCTTCGCCGGGCCGGTGCGACAGGCCGCCGCGACCCTGCCGGATCTGGAACCCTGGGACGTCACGCAGTTCGGCGCGGCCGCGTACCACCTCGACCTCCTGAGCCACTACCGCCCCCACCTGCAGCGTGTCGTCGACCGCGAGCTGGAGACCGGGGCCGTGGCAACCGGCATGGTCATGCTGCACCAGATCATGCTCGACCAGTTGACGGTCGGAGAATGGGCCGAGGCCGAGGACACCGGACAACGCGGCCTGGACCTGGCGACCGAGCACGGCCACCAGCTGTTCGCCGCCCAGAGCCGCGCCTACCTGGCCCAGCTCGCGGCGCTGCGCGGACAGGTCGGGCGGGCCCGGGACCTGCAGGCCGAGGTGGACGCCTGGGCCCGCCCGCGCGGACTGGGATTCCTGACCCAGGTCGCCGACGCCGCCGGCGCGACCGCCGCGCTGAGCTCCGGCGACTACGAGACCGCGTACCTCTACGCCATCGGCATCACCCAGCCGGGCAGGTTCCGGCCCTACGCCTACCAGGCCTCGCGCACCCTGCTCGATCTCGTCGAGGCCGCCCGGCACACCGGACGCGTCGACCAGGCCCGGGCGCACGCCCTCGCCGCCCGCGACGCCGGTCTGCCGGAGGTGTCGCCCCGCCTGGCGCTGATCACCTACGGCGCGCTGGCGATGACCGCCGAGGACGAGCGGGAGGCCGCCGAGATGTTCACGCGGGCCGAATCCCAGCCGGAGGCCACCCGCTTCCCGTTCGAGCTGGCCCGGATCCGGCTGGCGCACGGCATCCGGGTGCGCCACGTCCAGGGCCCGGCCCCGGCGCGGCAGTACCTGGTCCCGGCGGCCGAGGTGTTCGAGCGGCTGGGCGCGGCCGGCTGGACCGAACGGGCCCGGGCCGAACTGCGCGCCACCGGGGCCCCGCCCCGCGTCCCGACGCTGACCGCGGCCCCGCTGACCTGGCAGGAACGCCGCATCGCCGACCTGGCCGCCGGCGGCCTGACGAACAAGGAGATCGGCGCGCGGATGCACCTGTCGCCGCGTACCGTCAGCTCGCACCTGTACCGCGTCTTCCCCAAGCTGGGCATCACGGCGCGGGCGGCACTGCGCGACGCGTTGAGCCGGACCGACGCGGCGCAGGTCTGATGCCCGCGCTCACCCCTGTGGGGCCACGGCCTCGACGCCGTTGGCGGCCAGCCAGCGGAGGACGTGGTCGGCGACCGAACGCCAGCCGCTGTCGAACACCAGGGAGTGCCCCCGATCGGCGAACTGCTTCAGGTCCGTCACGGCGGAGGAGTCGCCGTAGAGCTTGTAGACCGAGCGGGTCACGGCGTCCGGGACCATCCGGTCCTCCTGGCCGGAGACCAGCAGCAGCGGTCCGCGCGCCGTATTGGCCGTGTCCACGACGGTGCCGACCGGCCCGGTGGCGGTGCCGTCGAGACCGAGGTCCGCGAGCAGCCGGAGCGGGGCCGGGACGGCGTACCGGTCGAAGAGCTGCTCGGCCTCCCCCTCTCCGACCGTGTTGACGACGAGGTGTCGGAACCGGGCGCGCGGCAGCTGCCCGAAGCCCGGGTGCCGGGTCGGGCCGGCCGACATCAGCGGCCACGGCCGGGACCGGCCGTCGGCCGGCGGCACACCGCCGGCCGGCAGCGGTGCGAGGGCGACGGCGGCGCGGCCGAGGTCGGCCCCGAGGAGGTGCTGGGCGATGAGGCCGCCGGCCGAGTGCCCGATGAGGACCGGCGGGTCGTCGAAGCCGCGCACGACCTGCTCGTAGTGGGCCGCGAGCGCGGCGAGCCCGAGGTCGCGCGGCGGGCCGGGATCGCGGCGGGCCCGGTCGGCGGTGTGGGCTTCGCCGGGCCAGCCCGGGACGCACACCGCGTAACCGTACGCGGTGAACCGCTCGGCCCAGCCCTCCCAGGAGGACATGTGGAACCACGCACCGTGGATGAGGACGACGGGGGTTTGTTTCACGGCCAGACCTTCCGAATTGCACGCACGACGATCCGCCGGCATCACGGCGCTCCATCGAGGATCACCGAGCGGCAGGCCGGCGGACACAGTCGAATGACTGAATCCGGCGGCCCGGCAGACCCTTCGCGGGTCCGCGGGCGTCTTCCCGCGTCTCGACGTCATGTGACCGATGCGTCCGGCAGGCGGCCGGAGAACAGTGGAGGCACCAGCGGGTCTCCAGGAAGGATCAGACATGATCGACAGGCGTGCCTTCACCAAAGCGGTCGGTCTCGGCGTGGGCGCCACGGCCGTGTCGGTCGGCGCGGTCTCGAACGCGCCTGCCGCCTTCGCGGCCGGTTCCGACCGGCCCGGCCGCCCGGCCCCGGTCGTCCCGGCCGTCACCGCGGGCACCCACACCACGTTCACCGACCTGAAGCGGGTCCAGGCCGGCGTGCTCGACATCGGCTACGCCGAGGCCGGGCCGAAGCACGGGCCCGTGGTCATCTGCCTGCACGGCTGGCCCTACGACATCCACAGCTATGTCGACGTGGCGCCGCTGCTGGCGGACGCCGGCTACCGGGTGATCGTGCCGTACCTGCGGGGCCACGGCACCACCACCTTCCTGTCCCCGACGACCGTCCGTACCGGGCAGCAGTCCGCGATCGCCCTCGACGTCATCGCCCTGATGGACGCCCTGAAGATCCCCGAGGCGGTGCTGGCCGGCTTCGACTGGGGCTCGCGGGCCGCCGGCACCGTCGCGGCGCTGTGGCCGGAGCGGGTCAAGGCCCTGGTGGCGGTGAGCGGTTACCTGATCGTCAACCTCCCCTCGCAGAAGAACCCGCTGCCGCCGAAGGCCGAGCGCACCTGGTGGTACCAGTACTACTTCGCCACCGACCGCGGCCGCGTCGCCATGGAGACCAGGCAGAACCGGCACGACCTGTGCCGACTGGTGTGGGAGGAGACCTCCCCCACCTGGAGGTTCGACGACGCCACCTTCGAACGCACCGCGGCGGCGTTCGAGAACCCCGACTACGCCGCCATCGTGATCCACAACTACCGCTGGCGTCTGGGCCTGGCCGACGGCGAGCGCCGCTACGAGCACTACGAGCGGCTACTCGCAGCCCGACCGCCCGTCACGGTGCCGGCCATCGCCGTGGACCCCGCCCTCGACCCGTTCCTGCCCACCACCGACGGCAGTGGGTACCGGACGTTCTTCACCGGCCCCTACGAGCACCGCGTCCTCACCGGCATCGGCCACAACGCGCCGCAGGAGGCGCCGACGGCGTTCGCCCAGGCCGTGGTGGACGCCGACCATCTGTGACCCCTGCTGATCCCGCACGGCCGTCACCGCACGGCCGTCACCGCATCGCCGTCACCGCACGGCCGTCACCGCACGGACAGGGCGCCGTCGATCTCTCGACGGGAGGAGATCCCCAGCTTGGCGAAGACCTTGCGCAGGTGCCACTCGACCGTACGGGGGCTGAGGAACAGGTGCTCGCCGATCTCCGCGTTCGGGTGCCCGGCGGCCGCGAGGCGGGCGATCCGCGCCTCCTGCGGGGTCAGGACCGGCGCGCCGACGGTCCTCTTGCGAACCGTCTCACCGGTGGCGAGCAGCTCACGCCGGGCCCGCTCGGCGAACCCCTCCATACCCGTGCGCCCGGCCGCCTCGTACGCCGCCCGCAGCTCGGTACGGGCCTGCGCGCGCCGGTTCCGGCGGCGCAGCCACTCCCCGTACAGCAGTCGGGCCCGGGTCTCGAACACGCCGAGCCCACCGCGGCCGAAGTGGTCGACGGCCTCGCGGTAGCGGTCCTCGGCCTGCTCGGGTGCTCCGGTCAGGGCTTCGGCGACCGCGTGCGCGCCCAGGGCCCAGGGCGTGCCGGCCCGGCTCCAGTCGGCGAGCCGCTCGCGCGCCCCGGCCGCCACGGCCGGCTCGCCGGCCCTGGTCGCGGCCTCGACCAGCTCGCCGCACGTCCAGACGTGCACCACGAGGTCCTGGTACTCCCCGCCCCGGAGCGCCGCTTCCATGGCGAGCGGATAGTTGCCCAGGCCGTTGTGGAGCACAGCCCTCGCGCACGCGGCTACGCCGACGAGTCGGCCCAGGCCGCGCTGCTCGCCCTCGTGTTCCATCGCCTCGATCGCTTCCAGGGCCGGTCGTTCCCGTCCCTGGTACGCGCTGATCAAGGCCGCCGTGGCCGTGCGCGCCACCGAGCCGGTGACCTTGTCCAGGGCCGCGGCCTCGGCCAGCAGGTCGCCCGCCGGGGAGAAACGCCCCGCGAAGCCCAGCGCGGACGCCTGGTAGGGCAGCGCCGTCGAGAGGAGCGACAGGGTTCCCGTCCGGCGTGCGAAGCGGACCGCCCGGCCGCCGATGTCCAGCCAGCCCTGGAGATCGCCCAGCTCCGCGGCGGCGTTCGCGGCCGCCCACAGGACGGACGGGTCCTCCTCGTCGGTGAGGGAGCGCAGCGCCCGTGCCAGCTGCGGGAAGACGGCAGCCGGCCCGTCCACGCTCCGGGCGACCAGGGCCCTGAGGAAGACTCCCGCCGGCTCGTCGCCGGGCGGCAGGTCCCGAGCGGCCTCGGCGACCCGGCGCAGTGCGCCTTCGTCGTACCGGCCGACCCAGATGGCCGCGTCGTACGCCGCGAGGCAGGTCTCCCGCGCGAGGGCCGGGTCGAGGTCCCTGAGCCGACCGGCCGCGTCGAGCAGCGGCTGCACCGCGCCCCTCCCCGAGTCGGTCATGGACGACGCCTTGGCCCGCAGCCGGCCGGCATGGGCCTGCTGCAGCCGGTCCAGCGGCCCCAGCTCCGCGGCGGCGAGCAGGTCGGGCACCCGGGCCGGCACGCCCGCCGCGACATGGGCCGCCGCGGCCGCCAGTGCGCGCCGCGCCCGCGCCTCCGGGCAAGGGGTGAGCGCGGCGGCACGTTCCAGGAAGGAGGCGGCGGCCGCCCGGCCGCCGCGTGCCAGGGCCCGGTCGGCGGAGCTCTCCAGTGCGGCCGCCACCTGTTCGTCCGGCCCGACCGCGGCGTGGGCCCGGTGCCAGGCCCGCCGGTCGGGGTCGCGCTCGGCGTCGGTGGCCTCGGCCAGGGCCGCGTGCGCCGCATGCAGCGCCGCGGCATCCGCGCCGCGCCACACCGCCGAACGCACCAGCGGGTGCCGGAACCGCACGGCGGCTCCCAGGGTGATCAGGTCCGCGGCCTCGGCCGGCGCCACGGCCTCCGGCCCGATGCCCAGCAGACGCAGG
This sequence comes from Kitasatospora sp. NPDC058046, assembly GCF_042885595.1. Taxonomy (NCBI): domain Bacteria; kingdom Bacillati; phylum Actinomycetota; class Actinomycetes; order Kitasatosporales; family Streptomycetaceae; genus Kitasatospora; species Kitasatospora sp. NPDC058046. The sequence continues at coordinate 269,704 of NZ_JBHVRS010000011.1, read as the reverse complement.
GCGTGCCACAACAGCGGCCCGTCGCCGACCGGTTCGACCGCCGCGACCAGCAGCAGGGCGCGGGTGTCGGCCGGCAGGGCGTCGACGCGCCGGCGGAAGCCGTCCTCGAGCCGGGTCGCCAGCGGGCCGGCGCCGGGCCCGCCGAAGCCGAACGCCAACTCCGCCGGCGACAGGCCCCGGGGCAGCTCCAGCAGGGCGAGCGGATTCCCGCCGGTCTCGGCCACGATCCGGTCCCGCACCCGGGCGTCGACCGGCCCCGGCAGCACGCCGTCCAGCAGCGCCCGGGCGTCGGCATCGGCCAGCCCGCCCAGCGGAAGGTCCGGCAGACCGGAAAGGCCCTCGTCGTCCGCCTTCCCGTCGGTGATCCGCTCGGCGAACACCAGCGCCACCGACTCCGCGTCCAGCCGGCGCCCGACGAACGCCAGGATTCGCCGGGACATCAGGTCCAGCCACTGCGCGTCGTCGACCAGGCACACCAGCGCGGACCGGGCCGCCGCCTCGGCGAGGAGACCGAGGACCGCGAGCCCCACCAGCAGCATCTCGGGCGGGTTTCCCGTGCTCAGGCCGAACGCGACCCGCAGCGCGTCCTGCTGCACCTCCGGCAGCCGGCCGAGGTGCGACAACAGCGGGGCGCACAGCCGTTGCAGGGCCGCATAGGCGAACTCGGCCTCGGCCTCGACACCGGCCGCGCGTACCACCTGCCACGGCCCAGCCTGCCCCGCCAGATGGTCGAGCAGCGCCGACTTGCCGACACCCGCCTCACCCCGCAGCACCAGCACCCGGCTGCGCCCGTCGCGCACCTCGCGCACCTCGCGCAGCAGACGGTCCAGCACCTCCACCTCCCGGGTACGCCCGATGAGCTGGTGGTTCGCGGACTGCGGCATGGCACCTCCGGGGAGAGTTCCTCCCGGAGGAGCTGCACCCATCCTACGAAGGGCGGGGCCGGCCGAGTCGCACGGGTTCCGTCACGACCGGCGCGCGGCGGTCAGCCGGTGGCACGCGCGGTGGTGCGGGGCCCGGCACCACCGCGCCGTGTCACCTCAGCGTCCTGAAGGCGGCGCGGAGTTCTTCGGCCAGGAGCCGCGGCTGCTCCCGGTCAGCGCTCGCCGACCAGCTCCTCCAGCCGCGAGACCAGCGCCGCCGGGCTGGGCCGGGAGGCGATCTCCGCCTGCACCTCGCGTGCGGTCCGCCGGTAGTCCGGCACGTCGAGCAGCCGCAGCAGGCCGTCCTGCACGGCGGCCGCGGTCGCCTCGTGCGCGGAGCAGGCCAGTCCGACGCCCCGGGCCGCGATCACGGCCGCGTTCGCGGGCTGGTCGGCGAGCCGGGGCACGACCAGCTGCGGGACGCCGTGGACCAGTGCGGTCAGCGCGGTGCCCGCCCCACCGTGGTGGACGATGGCGGCGCAGGTCGGCAGCAGGGCGCTGAGCGGCACCCAGCCGGCCACGCGCACGTTGTCGGGCACCGGGCCCAGGGCCGCCGCCTGGTCCGCCCCCATGGCGAGGATGAGCTCGACGTCCAGCCCGGCGCACTTCTGCAGGAACGCGGCGAGCTCGCCGAGCTCGCCGGACAGTGGCAGGACACTGCCCAGGGTCAGGCACACACGTGGCCGGGACGGCGCCGCCAGCGCCCACTCGGGCAGCAGTCGGCTCTCGTTGTAGGGCACGTAGCGCATCGACCACTCAGCCGCGTCGTCGTGGCCCCCCATGCTCGGCGGCCGGACGTCGATCGTCGCGGCCGCAGCGGCCGACTCGGCCAAGCCCAGCCTGGCCCGTGTGGGTTCCAGGTACTGGGCTATGGAATGGCGGTACGTCACCGCTTGTTCGTCGCTGCCCGCCCAGGCCAGCCGAACGCTCTGCTCCACGTAGGGGACACCGAGCGCGGTGGCCACCAGGGGTCCGGCGCCCTGCTCCAGGGTGGACAGCACGAGGTCCGGCCGGAACTCCTCGGCGACCTTCAGCAGGCCCTCGGCCATCTCCTCGCCGAACAACCCCAGCCCGCCGCGTCGGGGCCGCGGTTCGCCCGGCGGCGTCATGTTGATCGCGTGGCTGGCCGCCATGAACTCGCCGAACACGTCGCGGCCGGGGCACACGTCGACCGCCGGGAGTCCGGCCGCGACCAGCGTTTCGGCGGCCTGGCCGTTGTTGGCGACCAGGACCTCGTGCCCGGCGGTCCGCAGCGCCCAGGCCAGTGGGACAGTGGGCAGGAAGAGGCCGGAGCCCGGGGCGGCCATGGACAGTACTCTCATTGCAGGTTCCCTTCCGAAGCGTGCGCGTCGTCGACGAGGAGCCGGGGCGTTTCCGGGCTGCTGCCGTCGAGGCGTTCGACGAGGCCGGTCGTGGTGATGAGCAGGGCGGGACGTGCGTCGGCGAGCATGTACGCGATGCGTTCGGCCGGATAGCCGGGGTCGATCGGCAGGTAGGCCGCGCCGGTCTTCAGGACGGCGAGCATGGCCACCACCATCTCGGTCGACCGCGGCACCGCCAGGGCGACGATGGCCTCGGGCCTGATGCCCCAGCTGCCGAGGTCGGCTGCCAACCGGTTCGCCCGGTCGTCCAACTCGCGGTAAGAGGTGGTCTGTTGACCGTACCGGACGGCGACGCTGTCCGGCGTGGCGGCGGCCTGTGCGGCGAACAGCTCGGCCACCGAGCGGTCCGGCGCCGGGCGGGCCGTATCGTTCAGCCCGACGATCAGCCGGTACCGTTCCTCCGCCGTCAGCACGTCGATGTCGCCGACGGCGGCGTCCGGCGCACCGGTGGCGAAGCCGCCGAGCACGTGGACGAAGCGGTCGGCGACGCGCCGGGCCGCGGCGCCGGTGAGGAGGTCCGGCCGGTAGCCGAAGCAGAGCACGAGGGTCTCGCCCGGGTGGGCGATCAGGCTCAGCGGGTAGTGGATGCTGTTGTGCGCCTCCGTGCCCGTCACGCGCACGCCGGCGACGGAGTCGACGGTCCGGTCCAGCGGGTAGTTCTCGAACACCACGAGCGAGTCGAAGAGGTCGCCGTCGATCTCCGACAGGCCCTGGATCTCGGTCAGTCCGAGGTACTGGTGAGCGCCGAGCCGGGACTGCTCCTCCTGGAGCCGCCCGAACAGCCCGGCGAGGGTCTCCCGCGGGTCGATCCGGACCCGCACCGGCACGGTGTTGACCAGCATCCCGACCATGGCCTCGACGTCGCGCAGCTCGGGTGCCCGGCCGGCGACCGTGGTACCGAAGACGACGTCGTCACGGCCCGTCAGCCGGGACAGCAGCAGGCCCCAGGTGCCCTGGACCACGGTGTTGACGGTCAGGCCCAGCAGCCTGGCGCGTTCGGCGACGGCCGCGGTCAGGTCCCGGGGCACGGTGACCAGCACCTGCTCGGTCGGCACCGCCGTACGGCTGTCCGCGTTCGGCGCCACCCGGGTGGCCTCCTCCAGGCCGGTCAGCGCCGTGCGCCACGCCGTCCGGGCCTGCGGAGCGTCCTGGCGGGCCCGCCAGGCGAAGAACTCCTGCAGCGGCACGGCGGCCGGCAGCGCCGACGCGTCGCCGCCGGCGCCGTAGACCTCGAAGAGCTCGCGCAGCAGCAGCCCGGTGGACCAGCCGTCCAGCACGGCGTGGTGGTTCGTCAGCACCAGCCGGAACCGGTCGGACCGGCGCCGGATCAGCGTGAACCGCACGAGCGGCGCCGCGGCCAGGTCGAACCGGCGGGTGCGGGCCTCCCGGGTGATCCGCCCGACCTCGGCCTCGCGGTCGCCGTCCGCGACCGCGGTGAGGTCCGCCTCCTCCCACGGCAGCGGCACCTCCGACTGGACCACCTGCAGGGTGTCGCCGATGGCCCGGCGCCGGAAGCTCGCCCGCAGAGTCGGGTGGCGCCGTACCACGGCCTCCACCGACCGCCGCAGCACGGCGGCGTCGAGCGGTCCTTCCAGGTCCAGCACCACCTGGACGTTGTACAGGGCCGATCCGTCCTCGTCGTACGCCGCGTGGAACACCAGCCCTTCCTGGACCGGCGTGAGCGGTAGGACGGTCTCGATCCTGGGCGTGCGCTTCGTCGCCGTTGTCACAGGTCCCCCTCCAGGGCCAGTTCTTCCTGAAACTGGTCGATCTCGTCCTGGGAGAGCAGGACCAGTGGCAGGTCGGAGGGGCTCTGGCCCCCCGAGTCGGGTCGTCGGGCATGGTCGACCAGGGCCCGCAGGACGCGGAACCAGGTGGCTCCCAGGTCCTCGACCTCCGCCGCCGTGAACAGCTCCGCCGCCCAGGACCACTCGGCCACGAGCACCGGCTCCGTGCCGTCGTCCTCCCGGACGAGCGTGTTGACCTCCACCGCGTGCGCCAGCGGCAGGCCCGGGTCGGCGCCGCCGGTGAACCCGCCGACCTCGTGCGCCGGCGCCCACGCGCCGGACTCGGCGGGCGTGCCGAACCGGCCGAGGTGGTTGAAGCCGATCTGCGGCACCGCCAGCCCGGCGAGCACCTGCCTGGTGCGCGGGTTGAGGTGGCGCAGCAGTCCGTAGCCCAGACCGTGGTCAGGGACGGCGGCCAGTTGCTCCTTGACCCGCTTCAGCACCCGTCCGACCTCGGGACCGGCCGCCCAGAGGTCCGGCCACTCGACCGCGCCCGGGTCCAGCCGGACCGGGTGGACGGTGGTGAACCAGCCCACCGTGCGGGACAGGTCCACGCCGCCGACCGCGTCCTCCTCCCGGCCGTGGCCCTCGACGTCCACCAGCACCGGCCCGGCGGGACGGCCCCGCCGACGGGACCAGTCCTGCACGGCCAGGGCCACCGCGGTGAGCAGGACGTCGTTGACCGTGGCGTGGAAGACGGTGGTCACGTCGGTCAGCAGCGCCTTGGTGGCATCCGCCGGCAGCGTCAGCTCCACGGTGCGCCGGGAGGCCACCACGTCCCGGGCCGGGTCCGGCGCCCGGCGGCCGAGCGGCGCGTCGGCGCCGTCCAGCATCGCCGTCCACAGGCCGAGTTCCGCCGTCCGCCGGTCGCTGTCGGCCTCCTCGGCGAGCAGCCTCGACCAGCGGCGCAGCGAGGTGCCGACCGGGGCCACCGCGGCGTCGGCGCCGCGCCGCAGCGCGTCGGTGACCTCCGCGAGGTCGCCGAGCAGGATGCGCCAGGAGACGCCGTCCACCGCGAGGTGGTGCACGGCCAGCAGCAGGTGCCCGGGGTCGGCCGGGCCGGCGTCGAGCCACACGGCCTGCCACACGGTGCCGTGCTCGGGAGCCAGTCGGTCCCAGGCGAGCTCGGCCTGGTGCCGAGCGGCCTCGCGCAGCGCGTCCCCGGTCAGCCCGGCGACATCGTGGCGGGCGAACCGGTCCGCGAGGTCGGCGTCCGGCTCGGTGATCTCCAGGTCCCAGCGGGCGTCGTCGTCCTTGCGGCGCAGCCGCAGCCGCAGGGCCTCGTGACGGTCCACCAGCGACCGCAGTGCCGCCGTCAGCGTCGGCTCGTCGATGCCGGCGGGCAGCCGGACGAACATCGACTGGTTGAACCGGTCGACCGGGCCGCCCAGTTCGCGCAGCCACTCCATCACCGGAGTCGGTGCCAGTGGCCCCGGACCGGCCTCGGTGTCCTTCTCGGCCACCGGGTGGGCCTGCTCGCGCGCCACCCTGGCCAGGTTCGCCGGGGTGCGGTGGTCGAAGACGTCCCGGGGGGTGAACTCCAGGCCCTGGCGCCGGGCCTGGCTCACCAGCTGGATCGAGGTGATGCTGTCCCCGCCGAGTGCGAAGAAGCTCTCGTCCGGCCCGACCAGCGGCACGCCCAGGGTCTGCGCGAAGAGTCCGCACAGCAGTTCCTCGCGCGAGGTCCGCGGGACCAGGCCGGTGCCCGGGGCGTGCTCGCCCGGGTCCGGCGCCGGCAGGGCGGCCCGGTCCAGCTTTCCGTTGGCGGTGACCGGCAGCCGGTCCAGGAGGACGTAGCCGCCCGGGAGCATGTAGCCGGGCAGTTCGCCCGCGGTCCGCTCCGCGATGTCGGTGACGTCCGGTTCGGCGCCGGGCCGCGGGACCACGTAGGCGATCAGCCGGGTGGTGCCCGCAGAGGTGTCGCGGGCCAGGACGACGGCCTGGGCGACGTCCGGATGGCGGGCCACCACCGTCTCGACCTCGCCGAGTTCGATCCGGTGGCCGCGGACCTTTACCTGGTTGTCGGTGCGGCCCAGGTAGTCCAGCGCGCCGTCGGGCAGCCGGCGGGCGAGGTCGCCGGTGCGGTACATCCGGCTTCCCGGGGCGCCGTACGGGTCCGCGACGAAGCGGTCGGCGGTCAGCGCGGGCCGGTTGAGGTAGCCGCGCGCGACACCGGTGCCCGCCAGGTACAGCTCGCCGGGCACGCCGGCCGGGACCGGGCGCAGCCAGCTGTCCAGCACGTAGGCCCGGGTGTGCGGCAGCGGACGGCCGATGGGCGGGGCGAGCACCTCGTCGTCGGCGCACGTCCAGTCGGTGGCGTACACCGTCGCCTCGGTCGGCCCGTAGAGGTTGACGATCTCCGTACCGGGCAGCGACTGCCGGATCCGCCGTACCAGGGGCTCGGGCAGGGCCTCGCCCGCCAGGACGAGCCGCCAGGCCGCGAAACTCGGCGACGGGTCGGCGAGCAGCCCGGCCAGCGCTGACGGGACACCGCTGATGAGCGAGCCCTGCCAGGGCCGTTCGGCCAGTTCCAGCAGGTCGCGGACGATCTCCAGCCGGCCGCCGGCGGCCAGCGGGGCGAACAGCTCGAACACCGAGACGTCGAATGAGAGCGAGGTGGCGGCCAGGACCCGCTGAAGCCCGTCGCCGCCGAAGCGCTCCACCGCCCAGCCCACCAGCGCGTCCATGGCGGCGCGCGACACGGCGACGGCTTTGGGTCGGCCGGTGGACCCGGAGGTGTAGATGACGTAGGCGAGCGAACCGTCGGGCGCGGCCGGGACGGTGCCGGCCAGAAGGGCACCGGACGGGACGGCGCCGGCCGGGACGTCCGGGTCGCTGGGCGTGCCGGGCGTGCCGGGTCCGTCCAACGCGAGCCGCGCCAGCCGGTCCGCCGGCGGCAGCCCGGGCACCTCCTCGCCGCTGGTCAGCACCAGCGCCGGCGCGGCGTCCTGGATCATGAACGCGGTCCGCTCGGCGGGGTGCCGATGGTCCAGCGGCAGGTAGCCGGCGCCGGTCCTGAGCACGGCCAGCAGCGCGACCATCAGCTCGGCCGAGCGCGGCACCGCCACCGCGACCAGGTCCTCCGGTCCGACGCCGCGGGCCCGCAGCTGCTGGGCCAGCCGGTCCGCCCGCTCGTCGAGCTCGCGGTAGGTCAGCTCCTCGGCCGCGCAGACCACCGCGGTGCGGCCGGGTTCCCGCGCCGCCCAGTCCCGCACGGCGTCGGCCACGGCGACCGGGGCCGCCGGGCGGCCGGTGTCGTTCCACTCCTCGGTGAGCTGCCGCGTCTCGGCCGGCTCCAGGGCCTCGATGCGGTCCGCCCGGGTGTCCGGGCCCGCCTCGGCGATCTCCTGGAGCAGCCGGGTATACCGCCGGACGACCTGCTCGGCGTCGGCGGCCGCGAACAGGTCCGGCCGGTACGTGAACTGCAGGTCGAGCGAGGGGCCCGGGGTGGCGATCAGGGCCAGCGGGTAGTGCACGTCGTTGTGCGTGCGGACTGCGCCCACCCGCGGGCCGGTCCGCGCGCCCTGGTTCAGGGCGTCCGGGTCCAGCGGGTAGTTCTCGAACACGGTGAGCGTGTCGAAGAGTTCGCCGTCGACTCCGGTCAGGCGTCGGATCTCGGCGATCCCGAGGTGCTGGTGGGCGGCGAGGCGGGACTGCTCGTCCTGCAGCCTGGCCAGCAGCGCGCCGATCGGCTCGTCGGGGCGCAGCCGCAGCCGCACCGGGACGGTGTTGATGAAGCAGCCGATCATCGTCTCGGTGCCCGGCAGCTCGGGCGGCCGTCCGGAGACGGTGGTGCCGAAGACGATGTCCTCGCTGCCGGTCAGCCGGCTCAGCAGGAGCCCCCAGGCGGCCTGCACGACCGTGTTGAGCGTGACGCCGTGTTCCCGGGCCCGCCCGGCCAGCGCGGCGGTGAGGGATTCGGGCAGCCGGACGGAGCGGGAGGCGGGCTGGACGGAGGCGTGCGCGTCACCGTGCGGAGCCAGCCGGGTCGGCGCGTCCAGTCCTCGCAGCGCCGCCTGCCACGCCTGCTCGGCCGCGGTGCGGTCCTGGCCGGCCCGCCAGTCCAGGTAGGTGCGCCAGGAGCCGGCCGGCCGCGCCGGTGTGTCGGCGCCCCGGGCGCCGTAGTGGGCGAACAGCTCCTGCAGCAGCAGGGGCATCGACCAGCCGTCCAGGACGATGTGGTGGTTGGTCACCGCGAGGGTGTGGCGGCCCTCGCCGAGGCGCAGCAGCGTCAGGCGCAGCAGGGGTGCTTCGGCCAGGTCGAAGCGGCGGCTCAGGTCGTCCCGGAGCGCCGCCTCGGCCTGGGCCGCCCGCTGCTCGGGGTCGAGCCCGCTCAGGTCCAGGTACCGCCACGGCACCGGGACCTCGGCCCGGACCGCCTGGATCAGGCCGCCGCTCGCCCGGTTCCGTACGCAGGTGCGCAGCACCGGGTGGCGGCGCAGCAGGGCCTCGGCGGCCTCGCGCAGCGTCCCGGGGTCGATCTCGCCATCCAGGTCGAGGGCGATCTGGACGTGGTAGACGTCCGGTGCGTGGTCGTCGTACGCGGCGTGGAAGGCCAGGCCCTCCTGGAGCGGCGTCAGCGGCAGGACGTCCTCGACGTCGGGGCAGGCGGCCTCGATCTCGTCGATGTCCTGCTGTTCGAGCCGGGCGAGCGGGAAGTCGGACGGCGTGTGGCCGCCGGCGCCCGGTCGGCGGGCGTGGGTGGCCAGCGCGCGCAGGGCGGTGGACCAGGTGTCGGCGAGGTCCCGGACCTCGTCCTCGGTGAGCAGGCCCGCGGGCCAGGACCACTCGGCGGACAGCCGGGGGCCGTTCTCCCCGTTCTCCCCGCCGTCCGTCGCGCCCTCGTGGACGAGCGCGTTGATCTCCAGCGTGTGGGCGAAGGGCGTTCCGGGGTCGGTGTGTCCGGCCAGTGGGCTGCCGTCGCGCACCGGTGTCCAGGTGCCCTGGCCCCGGGTGGTGAGGGAGCGGCCCAGGTAGTTGAAGAGGACGTCGGGGCTGCCGAGGCCGGCCAGGGCCGTGGCGGTCCGCGGGTTGAGGTGGCGCAGCAGCCCGAAGCCCAGTCCCCTGCCGGGCACCGCCGCGAGCTGTTCCTTGACCGTGCGCAGCGCCGTTCCGACGGCCTGGCCCGCGGCCCAGGTCTCGGCCGGGTCGGTCACGCCGGGGTCGAGCCGCACCGGGAAGAGGCTGGTGAACCATCCGACGGTGCGGGACAGGTCGGTGCCCGGGACGGCCTCCTCCTCGCGGCCGTGCCCCTCCAGGTCGACCAGCACCGGCGCGGCCCCGTGCCCGCGCCGCCGGCGCCAGTCCTGTAGGGCCAGGGCCAGGGCGGCGAGCAGGACATCGTTCGCACCGGCGTGGAAGGCGGTGGTCACCTCGGTGAGCAGCGCCGCGGTGGTGTCGGCGTCGACGGAGGACACCAGGGTGCGCCGGGTAGCGAGGACGTCCCGGACGGGATCGAGCGCGCGTGCCCCGAGCGGGGCGGTGGCACCGGTGAGCGTCTCCCGCCAGTGGTTGAGCTCGCCGACCACCTCGGCGGTGCCGGCCCGCTCGACCAGCTGCCGCGACCACTGCCGCAGCGAGGTGCCCACCGGGGCGGGTGCGGGGCGCCCGCCCTCGGCCAGGGCGGCGTAGGCGTCGGCCAGGTCGGGCACCAGCACGCGCCAGGACACCCCGTCCACAGCCAGGTGGTGGACGGCCAGGAACAGCCTGCCTCGGCGGGTCGGGCCGGCGTCGAACCAGACGGCCTGCACCAGGACGCCGTCGTCGGGGTCGAGCCGGTCGAGAGCGGCTTCCTCCCAGGCCCGCAGCTCCGCCTCGGTGGGTTCGCCGGTCTCGGCGACGGCCACCCGTCGCAGGCACCCGGCGGCGTCGACGGCGCCGACCGGCCGTACCGTCAGCGACCACGCGTCGTCGCCGTCCCGCGCCAGCCGCAGGCGCAGCGCGTCGTGGTGGTCGAGCACGGTCTGCAGGGCGTCGCCGAGGGTTTCCAGGCGCAGTCCGGCGGGCACGTCGAGACGCATCGACTGGCTGAACCGGCCGACCGGGCCGCCGAGTTCACGCAACCGGTGGACGATCGGCAGCAGCGGAACGGGACCGGCTCCGGTGTCGGGCGGCGGTGCCTGGGTGTCCTGGGTACGGGCCACCTCGGCGAGCCGGGCGACCGTCCGGTGCTCGAAGACCTCGCGCGGGGTGAACAGAACTCCGGCGCCGCGCGCGCGGCTGACCAGCTGGATCGCGCCGATGCTGTCGCCGCCGTGGTCGAAGAAGCTGTCGTCGGCACCGATTCCGGGCAGGCCCAGGACCTCGGCGAAGAGCCGGCTCAGCAGTTCCTCGCGTGGACCCCGGGCCGGCCGGCCGCCGCCGGTGGCGCGGAACTCCGGTGCGGGCAGGGCGCGCCGGTCCAGCTTCCCGTTGGCCGTGGTGGGCAGTGCGTCGAGCACCATGACGGCGGCCGGGACCATGTAGTCGGGCAGGTTCTCCCGCAGGTGCTCGCGCAGGGCGGCGGCGAGCCGCCCGGCCTCGCGGCCGACCGCGGGGTTGTTGGTCAGGGCCTGCGGCGCCGCCGCGGCCGGGAGGAAGACGTCGGTCAGGGCCGCGGTGGCGGAGTCGGTCCGGTAACTCAGGAAGAGCACGTCGAGTTCGCCGTCGGTGCCCTCGCCGGACCAGGTGACCACCGTGCGGTAGCCGAGGTCCTCGCCGAGCTCGTGGAAGGTCTCCGGCAGCGGGCCGGCCGGGCCGTCCCCGTCCACCGCCCGCCGGACATCCGCCATCGGCGCCCCGGCGAACAGCTGCCGGGTGGCGGAGGCCTCGGGCACCAGGCGGACGTTGGGCACGCCGGTGATCCGCAGCCGGGCCGGCGCCTCGGTGGCGAGCCGGTCCCGCAGCGCGGTCAGGTCGGCGACCTCGGTGCCCCAGTGCGCACCCGGCACGTCGAGCAGCGAGACGGGCCGGTGCTCCGAGTGCTTGTGCAGTACCACGTCGTAGCGGTAGCGGATCAGTTCGGTGTCGTAGTCGCCGCGCTTGACCCGGATGTCGACGCCGGCGAGGTCGGCGCTCTCCTGCTGGAGCGCGGTGAAGAACCGCGGGTCGACCAGGAGTTCGTTCTCCTGCCGGGTCCGCTGTTCCACGGCCCGGCGCACGGCCTGCGGGTCCGCGTCCGCCGGGCTGTGCGCGAGTTGCACACCGGTGGCGAGGATCCGGCGGAGCCTCAGGTCGCGGACGTCTCCGAGGAACACGGCGCCGCCGGGGCGCAGCAGTCCGAGCGCTCCGCGCAGGACGGTCCCGAGGTACTCCGCGGTGGGGAAGTACTGCGCCACGGAGTTGATGACCACGGTGTCGAAGAAGCCCTCGGGCAGCCCGGCCAGGTCGTCGGCCGGCTGGGTGCGCAGCTCCACCCGCCCGGCCAGGTCCGGCCGGGTGCCGAGGTGCCGGCGCAGCGCGGCGACCGCCGCGGGGGAGAAGTCGGTCGCCCAGTAGCGCTCGGTGTCCGGCGCGAGCCGGGCGAGCAGCAGGCCGCTGCCGACGCCGATCTCCAGCACCCGGCGGGGCCGGAGGGCGCGGATCGCTTCCACCGTCCGGTCGCGCCACTGCCGCATGTCCTCCAGCGGCAGCGGGCGGTCGGTGTAGCTGCTGTCCCAGCCGGCGAACTCCTCGCCGAAGGCGGCCTCGGACGGCGCGCCGTACATCGACTGGTACAGCTGCTGCCATTGGTCGACGTGCTCGCCGTCGGCCCGCTCCCGCACGGAGGCGGGGCGGTCGCGCTCGGGCACCACGTACCCGACGAGGTACTTCCCGGACGAGCGGTCGTCGCGGGCCACCACCACCGCCTCGCCGACCTCGGGGTGCTCGCCGAGGACCGAGGCGATTTCGCCGGGTTCGATCCGCACGCCCCGGATCTTCACCTGGTCGTCGGTCCGGCCCAGGTAGGCCAGCCGCCCGTCGGCGTCCCACCGGGCGAGGTCGCCGGTGCGGTACATCCGCTCACCGGGCCGGCCGAACGGGCAGGCCACGAAGCGCTCCGCGGTGACGGTCGGCCGGCCGAGGTAACCGCGCGCGAGGCCGGTGCCGGCCAGGTAGAGCTCGCCGGGCACGCCGTCGGGCACCGGCTCCAGGGCCTGGTTCAGCACGTACACCCGGGTGTTGGCGATCGGGAGTCCGATCGGCGGGGCGCCGGTGCGCGCCGGGTCGCACTGCCAGGACGTCACGTCGATGGACGCCTCGGTCGGTCCGTACAGGTTGTGCAGCTCGCAGTCGAGGACGGCGGAGAACCGGGCGGCGAGTTCGGCGGGCAGCGCTTCACCGCTGCAGATCACCCTGCGCAGGCTGGCGCACCGGCCGGTCTCGGGCTCGGCCAGGAAGGCCTGGAGCATGGCGGGGACGAAGTGGACGGTGGTGACCTGCTGTTCGCGGATCACCGCGGCGAGGTAGCCCGGGTCGCGGTGCAGCCCGGGGTCGGCCATCACCAGGGTCGCGCCGCTCACCAGGGGCCAGAAGAACTCCCAGACGGAGACGTCGAATCCGCAGGAGGTCTTCTGCAGCACCCGGTCCCGCGCGGTCAGCCGGTAGCGGTCCTGCATCCACAGGAGCCGGTTCGCCAGGCCGGCGTGGGTGTTGACCGCTCCCTTGGGCCGACCGGTCGAGCCGGAGGTGTAGATGACGTAGGAGGGCGAGTCCGGCGAGAGCGGGCGCGGGCGGTCGGCCTGGGTGACGTCCCGGTCGGGCGCCGTGTCCAGGGCCGCCGCCAGGTCGGCGTCGTCGAGCAGCAGCCGCGGGGTGGCCGTGGCCCCGGGCAGCCGGGGCGCGGTGTCCTGTGTGGTGATCAGCAGCGCCGGCCGGGCGTCGTCGAGCATGTACGCGATGCGGTCGGTCGGGTAGTCCGGGTCGACCGGCAGGAACGCGGCGCCGGACTTGACCACGGCCAGCAGAGCGGTGACCAGGTCCACGGACCGCGGCACCGCGAGAGCGACGAGGTCCTCCGGGCCGAGGCCGCGGGCGAGCAGCAGCGACGCGAGCCGGTTCGCCCGCTCGTTCAGCTCCCGGTAGGAGAGGCCGTGCGGCCCGTGCAAGACGGCCGGGGCGTCCGGAGTGGCCGCCGCCCGGGCCTGGAACAGATCGACGACAGTCTCGGGGCCGGCCGGCCGCCCGGTGTCGTTGCGGCCGACGAGCAGCCGCTCCAGGTCGTCGGGCCGGAAGACGTCGAGTCCACGGCACGGGGTGTCCGGGTCCGCCTCGGCCATCTGTTCCAGCAGCCGCAGCAGGCCCTGGCCGTGCACCCGCAGATCGGCGCGGTGGTACAGCTCGGTGTTGCCGTCGACGTCGATCCGTCCGCTGCCCCGCCGGACGTCTCCGTAGAACACGAAGGCCAGGTCGTCGACCGGTCCGTTGGTCAGGTTGTGGATCGTCGTCGCGCATCCGGCGAGATCCACATCCTGGTCGAAGAACTGCAGGTTGACGTGCGGCCCGACCAGCGGGCTGCTTTCCTCTCCCGCGCCGAGGTCGTTGCGCAGGTCCTCATATCGGTAGCGCTGGTGCCGAAGGCCGAGCAGCATTTCCGCGGAGACGTTCTGCAGCAATCCGGACAGCGGCAGCTCCGGTCCGGCCGAAACGCGCAGCGGCACCACATTGGACATCATTCCGGGAATACCGCGCATGGCCTTGCCGAACCGGGCGGTGACGGGCAGCCCGAGCACGACGTCCGTTTCACCGGTGAGTCGTGCGGTGTAACGGGCGGCGGCGGCGGCGTAAACAGCGGCGGGCGTCACGCCGCAACGCTGCGCCAGCCTGCCGAGTGCCTCGCTCAGCCCGCTTTCGATTTCCACCGTCTCGCGGGTCCGGCCGCCCCGACGATTCGGCTCGGCCTGTCCGAAGGTCGCCGGCGCCGGGCTGTCCGCCAGTTTCTCCATCCAGTACGCGCGGTCCGTGTGGAATGCGGCGGACTCGCGATAGGCACGATCCGACCGCAACATCTCCCCGAAACGCCCGAGGCCGTTCACGGCGTCCCGGCCGGTCGCCAGCGCGGTGTACCGGGCGGCGATTTCCCGTACGAACAACGCGCCGGAGAAACCGTCCATGGCCACGTGGTGGGCCCGCAGGTACCACAGGTACCGGTCCTCGCCGATTCGCAGCAGCGCGAAGGAGTGCATCCGGCCGCTGTCCGGGGCGAGCGGCACGGCGAGCTCGTCCTCCATCCAGGCCAGCGCCGCCCGGTGCGGCTGCTCCTGGTCGCGCAGGTCCAGGCAGGGCATGACGAGTTCGGCCGCGTCGTCGACCACCTGCGCCGGCTCCGGGCCGGAGGCCACGATGCGGGCCCGCATGGTCGGGGTGTCGGCGAAGGCCCCGCGAGCCGCCCGCACCAGCAGGTCGACATCGAGCGGGCCGACGATGTCGGCGTACAGCGCGACGCTGTAGTCGAGGCCGTCCCGCGCGAAACGCTGGGCCAGCCATATTCCGGTCTGCGCGGAAGTGAGAGCGAATTCCTGACGCGCTGTTGCGGGCATGCAGAGTCCTTCGCAGAGCTGTCGGCGGTTGAAGTCAACTCACGAACAGGCGAGGTCCCGAGGATTGGATGGCGGTACCGCGCTGCGGCGGGCACGCGCCTCCGGCTGTTTCCTTCGGGATCCCCGCGAGTTCCAGCGAAGATTCAGCGCGAAGGCCCAGCGCGGTCCCGGCATCGAAAAAACCGCACGATCACGTGCATATCCCCCGTCCCCCGTGTCTCGTGCCGTGCGCCCTGTTCCCCGATGCTCTCGAACAACAGTCCCGCAGGCACTGTTCCGCAGCGTACCCCGACCTTTAGAGATCGCAAAGGCCCAACCGGAACGCCGTCCTTCTGGCCGAAACCGTGCCCTCCGGTCCGAAACCCGGCGCAGACGGCACCGCCGGCGCCGTTCACCCAGGTCAGACCCCCCGGGCCGACGCGCGGTCCTGACGCACCGTCGGAGATCACTCTTGACACTGCCGAGACGGGCTACCTAGGCTCCAGCTCCGTCGGCGTCAATTCGGGCTGCCCCTTCCGGTACTCGAATTCGACGATTCAGGGCGGTACGGGGGACTCCGTCTGAGCGGCCAGGCGAGCACGGATGCCGGCCGCTTCCGGCTCCTTTCGTCACCAGCCCTCGTTAACCATTTCCTGCTCGCGGGGGCTATCTCATGACCGATCTCGCAGCTTTGACGAGCCTTTCCTACGACCAGCGCACCAAGGCGTTCCTGGAGTACCTGGACCGCGGTCGCGCCGCCGGTCCGGTGGCCAAGAGCTACCAGCCGGGTGTGTGGGAGGTGTTCGGCTACGACGAGGCGCTCCAGGTGCTGGGCGACCACCGCACCTTCTCCAGTGACATGAACGACATGATCCCCGAGGACGAGCGGGAGCTGGCCAGCGCCGCCCAGGGCAACTTCCTCGGCGTCGACCCGCCCCACCACACCCGGATGCGCGAACTGGTGCGGCGCGCGTTCACTCCCAACGTCGTCGCGAGTCTCGAACCGATCATCACCGAGACCGCGAACGAACTGCTGGACCGGATCGAGCTGTCGGCCGACGGCACCGGCGCCTTCGACGTGGTGGCCGACTACGCCGCCCCGCTGACCGCCCGGGTGATCGCCAAGCTCTTCGGCATCCCCGAGAAGGACCACGGGATGTTCACGGTCTGGGCGGACGCGCTGCTCGGCGCCCGGCCGGCCGGTGAGCTCGGCCGGGCCGACGAGTCCGCGGTGCGCGAACTGGGCGAGCTCGTCCGCTTCGCCTCCGCCTACCTCCTCGAGATCATCCACCAGCGCCGTGCCGAGCCCCGGGACGACCTGATCAGCGCCCTGGCGCAGGCCGAGGTCGACGGGCGGCGCCTGGACGACCACGAGATCGTGGGCGTCATCGGCATGTTCGTGATCGCCGGGCACCTGCCGTCCTCCGTGCTCGTCGGCAACACCGTGATGAGTCTGGACAGCCACCCCGAGGTCCTCGCCGAGGTCCGCTCCGACGTGGACCTCCTGCCCAAGGTCGTCGAGGAGGTGCTGCGCTGGCGCCCGCCGCTGGTGCGGGACCAGCGGGTGACGGCGTGCGACACGGAGCTCGGCGGGGAGCGCATCCCGGCCGGCGCGATGGTGTGCGTGTGGCTGCTCTCCGCCCAGCGCGACGCCGCCCACTTCGGCCGGGCCGAGGAGTTCGACATCCACCGGCCGAACCAGGGCCGTCACGTCGCCTTCGGCAAGGGCATCCACTACTGCCTGGGCGCGCCGCTGGCCCGTATGGAGGCGCGCATCGCGCTCACCGCCCTGCTGGAGCGCTTCGAGCGGATCGCGGTGCTTCCGGAATCCGGCATCCGGTTCCACCCCTCGATCGGCGTCCTCGGCCCGGTACGACTGCCCGTCGCCGTGCGCCGCGCCACCCGGGCCGGCTGACCCCGCCGGGCCCGGGCCGCGACCGGCCCGGGCCCGGCGCCCCCGCACCGCTCTGTGCTCCACCCTGCCGTCCTCAGCGAGGGATCCCATGGCGAATGACCGTCCCACCCGCCCCCACCCGCTCAGCCCCGCGTATGTGATCTACACGTCCGGCTCGACCGGACTGCCCAAGGGCACGGTGATCCCGGGCGAGAACCTCGTCAACCTGCTGACGGACTTCCAGGAGCGGCTGGACTTCGGCCCCGACGACCGCATGCTCGCGGTCACCACCTTCGGCTTCGACATCGCCAACCTGGAACTGCTGCTGCCGCTGCTGTCCGGCGGCGAGCTGGTCCTCGCGGGGCAGGACGGCGCGCACGACCCGCAGATGCTCAAGCAGCTGATCACCGATGCCGGAGTGACGGCCGTCCAGGCCACGCCCACACTGTGGCGCAGCATGCTGGACCACGGCCCGGACGGCCTGACGGGACTGAAGGTGCTGGTCGGCGGCGAGGCGCTGCCCGAGGGCCTGGCCCGGGAGCTGGGCGAGGCCGCCGCCGAGGTCACCAACGTCTACGGCCCGACCGAGACCACCATCTGGTCGACGGCGGCCACCGTCGACCCGGCGCTTCCCGGCCGTCCGCCGATCGGACGCCCGCTCGCGAACACCCGCGCCTACGTGCTCGATCGCGCGCTGCGCCCCGCGCCCACCGGTGCCACCGGCGAGCTGTTCATCGCGGGCGCCGGCGTGGCCCGCGGGTACCTGAACCGGCCCGGGCTGACCGCCGAACGCTTCGTGGCCGACCCCTTCGGCCCGCCCGGATCCCGGATGTACCGCACCGGGGACCTGGTCCGCTGGCGCGACGACGGCAGCCTGGAGTACCTCGGCCGCACCGACGGCCAGGTCAAGGTCCGCGGATTCCGGATCGAGCTCGGCGAGGTCGAACACGCGCTCACCGACCACCCCGAGGTGGCCCAGGCCGCCGTCGTGGTCCGGGACCTCGGCTCCGGCGGGCCGGCCCTGACCGGCTACGCCGTGCCCGTCCCCGGCACCGCTCCGGACCCGGCCGCGCTGCGCGACCACCTCGCCCGCCGGCTGCCCGGCCACATGGTCCCGGCCGTCCTGACCGTGCTCGACGTGCTGCCGCTCACCCCCAACGGCAAGTTGGACCGCAAGGCACTTCCGACCCCCGACCTCGGCCCGGCCGGGCCCGGGCGCAGGCCGCGCACCCCGCAGGAGGAAATCCTCTGCGAGCTGTTCGCCGAGGTCCTCGAAGTGTCCCGGGTCGGGCTGGACGACGACTTCTTCCAGCTCGGCGGCCACTCCCTGCTCGCCACCCGCCTGGTGAACGCCCTGCGCTCGCGGCTGCGCGTGGAGATCCCGGTGCGCACCCTCTTCGAGGCGCCCACCGTCGCCGCCCTCGCCGCCAGGATCGACGGCTCGGCCGGCGCGCGCACGCCCCTCGCCCCCGCCGCACGACCCGCGCGGATCCCGCTGTCCTTCGGGCAGCGCCGGCTCTGGTTCATCAACCGACTGGCGGACGACGGCTCCGCGTACCACATGCAGAGCGTGCTGCGGCTGCGCGGCGAACTGGACCGCGCGGCGCTCGCCGAGGCCCTCGCCGATGTGGCCGCCCGCCACGAAGCCCTGCGCACCGTCTTCCCCGAGGTCGACGGCGAGCCCCACCAGCTCGTCCTCGACCCGCGGGAGGCCCGTCCCGTCCTGACCGTGACGGACACCGGCGAGGCGGACCTGCCCGGCCGGCTGCGCGCCGCCGCGGCCGAGGCCTTCGACCTCACCCGTGAAGCCCCCCTGCGCGCCCACCTGTTCGCACTGTCGCCGACCGAGCACGTGCTGCTGGTCGTCCAGCACCACATCGCCGCCGACGGCTGGTCCCTGACCGTGCTCGCCCGCGACCTCGCCCAGGCCTACCGCAGCAGGAGCCGCGGCCAGGAGCCAGGTTGGCGTCCGCTCCCGGTCCAGTACGCGGACTACACCCTGTGGCAGCGCGAGGTCCTCGGCGGGCCCGACGACCCGGCGAGCGTCCTCGCGGTGCAGACCGGCTTCTGGCAGGACGCGCTGCGCGCACTGCCCGAGCAGACCGTGCTGCCGACGGACCGGCCGCGCTCGCGCGAGGCCGGCTTCCACGGCGGGACGGTCGGCCTCAGCCTGGACGCCGAACTCCACCAGCAGCTGCTCGACCTCGCCCACCGGCACAACGCCAGCCTCTTCATGGTGCTGCAGGCCGCGCTGGCCGCCCTGTGCACCCGGCTCGGCGCGGGCACCGACATCCCGATCGGCTCGCCCATCTCGGGACGAACGGACGCCGCCCTCGAGGACCTGATCGGCTTCTTCGTCAACACCCTGGTACTGCGCACCCGTACGTCGGGCGACCCCCGCTTCACCGAGCTGCTGACGGCGGTCCGGGACAACGCCCTGGCCGCCTACGCCCACCAGGACCTCCCGTTCGAGCGCCTGGTCGAGATCCTCAAGCCCGAGCGCTCGCTCTCCCAGCACCCGCTCTTCCAGGTCTTCCTCGCGCTGCAGAACACCCCCGACGCCGAGCTCCGCTTCGCCGACCTGGACGTGACCCTGGCCGAGGAGCCGCTGCCGTCGGCCAAGTTCGACCTGGCGTTCAACCTCTCCGAGCGGTTCCGCGAGGGTCGGCTCGCGGACGGCGTCCAGGGCACCGTCGAGTACCGCACCGACATCTTCGACCGCGCCACGGTCGAGACCGTCGTCGAGCGGCTGACCCGCTTCCTCCGGGCCGTCGCGGCCGACCCGCGCCGACGGATCGGAGCCGTGGAGATCCTCGGCGAGGACGAACGCCGTCGGCTGCTCGCCGGTACCCCCGCGCTGGTCACCGGCGCCGAGGAGGTGCTGCACGTCCGGTTCTCCCGCACGGCCGCGGAGCACCCCGACGGGGTCGCCCTGCGCGCCGGGGAGCGGGAGTTGACCTACCGGGACGTGGACCGGCGGGCCGACGCGTTGGCCCGCTCCCTGACGGCCCGGGGCGTCGGACCGGAGAGCCGGGTCGCGGTCTTCCTGGAGCGCTCCCCCGAACTGGTCGTGTCGATGCTCGCCGTCTGGAAGGCCGGCGGCGTCTGCGTCCCGCTGCACGAGGCGTACCCGGCGGAGCGGCTCGAATACGTCATGGCCGACACCGCGGCGTCCGTACTGCTGACCGACCGGGCGATGCTCGCCCGGGAGTTCCGGCACGAGGCCCGGGTCGTCGTGGTGGGGGCCGACCAGGTGCCGGCGGATGCCGCCGCGACCGGCCCCGACCTGCCGGTCGTCCACCCGGACCAGCTCGCCACCATCATGTACACCTCCGGCTCCACCGGTCTGCCCAAGGGCGTGGCCGTCGCGCACCGGGACGTGGTGGCCCTCGCCGACGACCCGTGCTGGGACTCCGGCAACCACGAGCGCGTGCTCATGCACGCCCCGTACGCGTTCGACATCAGCGACTACGAGCTGTGGGTGCCGCTGCTGGCCGGGAACGAGGTGGTGCTCGCCCCTCCCGGGCCGCTGGACACCGCCGCCATCGCCCGGCTGATCGCGGACGAGAAGATCACCGCCGTGCACTTCACCGCCGGGCTCCTGCGGGTCGTGGCCGAGGACGCGCCCGAGTGCCTGGCCACCGTCCGCGAGGTGCTCACCGGCGGCGACGTCGTCTCGCCGATCGCGGTCCAGCGCGTCCTGGAGCACGCGCCGGGAGCGGTCGTGCGCCAGCTGTACGGGCCCACCGAGATGACGCTGTGCGCCACCCACCACGAGCTGCGGTCGCCGTACACCGCCGACGTCCGGGTGCCGCTCGGGCGGCCGCTGGCCGGCACCCGGGTCTACGTGCTGGACGAGTGGCTGCGGCCGGTCCCGCCGGGAGTGACCGGCGAGGCCTGGCTGGCCGGGACCGGTCTGGCGCGCGGCTACCTCCACCGGCCCGGCCTGACCGCCGAGCGGTTCGTCGCCGATCCCTTCGGCGCGCCCGGAAGCCGGATGTACCGCACCGGCGACCTCGCGCGCTGGAACGGCAGCGGGCAGCTGGAGTTCATGGGCCGCGGCGACGATCAGGTCAAGATCCGAGGCTTCCGGGTGGAGCCCGGAGAGGTCGCCGCGGTGCTGGCGGACCACCCCGAGGTGTCCGAGGCCGAGGTGCTGGCCCGTACCGACCACCGCGGCGAACGGCAGCTGGTCGCCTACGTCGTCGCGGGCGGCCTGCGGCCGGCCGACCAGGAGACCGGGGCGGTCCAGCACGTCGCCGAGTGGCGGCAGATCTACGACGGTATGTACGACGGCGCCCGCTCCGCTGCCTTCGGCTCGGACTTCTCCGGCTGGGAGAGCAGCTACGACGGCCGGCCCATCCCGCTGGACGAGATGGACGAGTGGCGCCGCTCCACCGTCGAGCGGATCCGCGAACTGCGCCCGCGGCACGTGCTGGAGGTCGGGGTGGGCAGCGGCCTGATCCTGTCCCGGTTGTACGCCGAGTGCGAGTCGTACTGGGCCACCGACTTCTCCGAGCAGGCGATCCGCACGCTCCGTGCCCACCTGGGGGCCCACCCCACCGTGCGGCTGAGCACCCAGACCGCGGACGACCTCACCGGGCTGCCCGCCGGGCACTTCGACACGATCGTCGTCAACTCGGTGGTGCAGTACTTCCCCGACGCCGACTACCTGCGGCGCGTGCTCACCGCACTCACCGGCCTGCTCGCCCCCGGCGGTTCGCTGTTCGTGGGCGACGTGCGCAACCTGGACCTGCTGCACACCTTCCACACCGGCGTCGAACTGGCGCGCGCCGACGACGCCGAGGACTCCTCCGAGCTCCGGCGCCGGGCCCGGCGCCGGGCGGACCGGGAGAAGGAACTACTGGTGGCGCCCCGCTACTTCCACGCGTTCGCCCGGGCCACCGACGGCCTCGCCGGCGCCGACGTCCGCGTCAAGCGCGGCCACGCCCACAACGAGCTGACCCGCTACCGCTACGACGTCGTGCTGCACGCCGCCGTGGACGCGCCGGTGCCGCCGGTCGAGGCGACCACCCTGCACTGGACGCAGGACCTCACCGACCTGGCGGACCTCCAGGCCCACCTCGCGCAGCACCGGCCGGCGAGCCTGCGGGTGACCGGCGTGCCGGACGGCCGGACCGGGCCGGAGGCGGCGGCCGCCGCCGCCCTGGACGCGGGCGAACCGCTCGCCCGGGTACGGGCCCGGCTGGCGCAGGCCGTCGGCGTCGACCCGGCGCTGCTCTACGAGCTGGGCGACCGGCTCGGCTACCGGACGGCCGTCACCTGGTCGCCGTCCGGCCCCGGCGGCCTGCTCGACGTGGTCTTCGCCGACGCCTCCGGGCCCGTCGGCCCGCTCCTGCCCACCGGACGGGCCGAGCCCGCCCCCGAGGACGACACGGCCCGCGACACCAACGCGCCGCTGCTGTTCCAGCAGGCCGGGCGGCTCGCCAAGGCCCTGCGGGCGCACGTCGGCGCCCGGCTGCCGGCGTACATGGTTCCGGCCGCGTTCATGGTGCTGGAACGCCTTCCGGTCACCGCGAACGGCAAGCTCGACCGCGCGGCCCTCCCGGAACCCGACCGGGAGGTGCAGGCCGGTTCGGGCGCGCCGCGCTCGCCGCGCGAGGAGGCGCTCTGCACGCTGTTCGCCGATGTGCTCGGGCTGCCCGAGGCGGGCATCGAGGACGACTTCTTCCAGCTCGGCGGACACTCCCTGCTGGCCATCCGGCTGGTCAACGCGATCCGCTCCGCGTTCGGCGCCGAACTCGACGTGCGGACCGTGTTCGAGGCCCCCACCGTCGCGGCGCTCGCCGAGCGGCTCGACCGGGCGGCCCCGGCGCAGGCCCCGCTGGTCCCGATGGAGCGGCCGGACCCGCTGCCGGTGTCGTTCGCCCAGCGCCGGCTGTGGTTCCTGCACCGGCTCGAGGAACACGGCGGCGCCTACAACATCCCGATCGCGCTGCGGCTGTCCGGCCCCGTGCGGGAGCGCGAACTGCGCTCGGCCCTGCGCGACCTGGTGGTGCGGCACGAGTCGCTGCGCACGGTCTTCGCCGAGGTCGACGGCGAGCCGGTCCAGCGGATCCTGGACCCGGCGCAGGCCCGGCCCGGCCTCGCCGTGGTGGACACCGACGCCGACGCGCTCGAACGCTCGCTGCTGGCCGAGGCCGGCCGCGGCCACGACCTCGGTTCCGAACTCCCGCTGCGCGCGACGCTCTTCCGGCTGACGCCCACCGATCACGTGCTGCTCGTGGTACTGCACCACATCGCCGGCGACGGCTGGTCGATGGACCCACTGGCCCACGACCTCGGCACGGCCTACGCGGCGCGCCTGGCCGACCGGGCACCGGAGTTCCCGCCGCTGCCCGTCCAGTATGCCGACTACGCGCTGTGGCAGCGCGCCGTGCTCGGCAGCGAGCAGGACCCGGACAGCCGGATCAGCGGCCAGATCGCCTACTGGCGCGACAGGCTGGCCGGGCTGCCCGAGGGCCTGGAGCTGCCGACCGACCGGCCGCGGCCGCCCGAGTTCAGCTACCGGGGCGCGGAGGTCGCCTTCCGACTGCCCGCCGAACTGCACGCGGACCTGCTCGGCCTGGCCCGCGAGCACGGCGCCACCCTCTTCATGGTCCTGCACGCCGCCCTCGCGGCACTGCTGACCCGGCTGGGGGCCGGCACCGACCTGCCGATCGGCACCCCGGTCGCCGGGCGCGCCGACGCCTCGCTCGAGGGGCTCGTCGGCTTCTTCGTCAACACCCTGGTCCTGCGCACCGACACCAGCGGCAACCCGGCCTTCGGTGACCTGCTCCGCCGGGTGGCCGCGGACGACCTGGAGGCCTACGCCCACCAGGACGTCCCGTTCGAGCGGCTGGTCGAGGTGCTGGCGCCGCCGCGGTCACTGGCGCGGCACCCGCTGTTCCAGGTGATGCTGGCGCTGCAGCCCGGCGGCGGCGAGGCGGTGACCCTGCCGGGGCTCGACGTCACCGGGCAGCGGATCCCGCAGCGGACGGCCAAGTTCGACCTCGACGTCCAGTTGCGCGAGACCCTCTCACCGGCGGGCGAACCGGCCGGTGTCGAGGGCACCCTGGGCTACTGCGCGGACCTGTTCGACGAGGCGAGCGCGGTCGCGCTGGCCGACCGGCTGATCCGGTTCCTGAGCGCGCTGGCCGCCGACCCGGCCCTGCCGATCGGGGACGTCGACATCCTGACGCCGCAGGAGCGGCCCCGGCCGGCCGACGCGCAGCCGTCCGGCCCGGCGCACTTCGACCCGGTGCCGCTGCGCTTCTCGGCGCAGGCCCGACGCACACCCGCGGCGCCCGCGGTCAGCTCTGCGGGCCGCACCCTGTCCTACGCCGAACTCGACGCCGAGGCCGACCGCCTGGCCCGGCTGCTGGTCGCCGGCGGCGCCGGTCCGGAGCACGTGGTCGCCGTGGCGCTGCCTCGCTCGGAGCGGATGCTGGTCGCGGTGCTCGCGGTGCTGAAGTCCGGCGCGGCGTACCTTCCGGTGGACCGTGCCCAGCCGGCCGAGCGGATCGCCTTCGCCTGCGCCGACGCCCGGCCGATCCTGATGATCACCGAGGGCGAGCCGGTACCGGGGATGCCCGAGCCGTCCGTGCTGCCCCGGGTCCGTCTGGACGACCCCGCGGTCCGGGACGCCCTCGCCGGCACCCCCGCCGACGCCGACGCCCGCTCCGCCGAGGAGCGGTGCGCGGCGATCGCGGCGGACTCGCCCGCGTACGTCATCTACACCTCCGGCTCCACCGGGCGGCCCAAGGGCGTCGTGGTCTCGCACGGCAGCATGGCCCGGCTGCTGGACTGGGCCGCGGACCGCTTCGGGGCCGAGGGACTGGCGGACGTCCTGGCCGCCACCTCGCTCTCCTTCGACGTCTCGGTGTTCGAGCTGTTCGCTCCGCTGCTGACCGGCGGTCACGTCGAGATCGTGCGCGACCTGCTGGAACTGGCCGAACGGCCCTGGTCGGGCAGCCTGGTCAGCGGTGTGCCGTCGGTGTTCGCCGCACTCCTCGCCGGTGGCGAGGCCGCCTTCTCCGCCCGGACCCTGGTGATGGCCGGCGAGGCACTGCCGGAGCATCTGGTCCGGGAGGTGCGCCGCCTGCTGCCCGGCACGCGGCTGGCCAACATCTACGGCCCGACCGAGGCCACCGTCTACGCGACCGCCTGGTACTCGGAGGACGAGGAGGCGAGCGGTGCGGAGAGCGCCGCGCCGCCGATCGGCCGGCCCCTGCCGCACGTGCGCGCCCACGTCCTGGACGAGCGGCTGCGACCGGTCCCCACCGGGGTCCGCGGCGAGCTCTACCTGGCGGGCCCGGGCCTGGCCCGCGGCTACCTCCGCCGTCCCGCGCTGACCGCCGAGCGGTTCGTCGCCGACCCCTTCGGCGGGCCCGGCGCCCGGATGTACCGCACCGGCGACCTGGTGCGCCGCCGCCCGGACGGCGCCCTGGACTACCTCGGCCGCACCGACGACCAAGTCAAGGTACGCGGCTTTCGGATCGAGCCGGGCGAGATCGAGAACGTCCTGACCCGCCACCCGGCGGTGACCGGCGCCGCGGTCAGCGCCGCGGCCGACCCGGCGGGCGACCGGCGCCTGGTGGCCCACGTGGCGCTGCGCCCGGGCAACGGCGTGACCGGCGCGGAACTCGCCGCGCACGCCGCGGCCACGCTGCCGGACTACATGGTGCCGACCGCGTTCGTCCTGCTGGACGCGCTGCCGACGAACGCCAACGGCAAGCTCGACCGCAACGCCCTCCCGGCCCCCGACCTCGCCGCCCGCGCCGCCGGCGGCCGGGCGCGCGACCCGCGCGAGGAGCTGATGGGCGAGCTCTTCGCCCAGCTGCTCGCGGTGCCCTCGGTCGGCCCGGACGACGGCTTCTTCGCGCTCGGCGGGCACAGCCTGCTGGCCACCCGGCTCGGCAACGCCGTCCGCTCCGCGTTCGGGGTCGAACTTCCGCTGCGCGCGGTCTTCGAGACGCCGACCCCGGCCGGCCTGGTGGCACGGCTCGACACCGCGGACACCGCCCGCCCGGCGCTCGTCCCCGCCGAACGCCCCGCGGTGATCCCGCTGTCGTACGCCCAGCAGCGGCTGTGGTTCCTCAACCGGCTCGACGGCGGCTCCGGGGCCTACAACATCCCGCTGGCCCTGCGGCTGTCCGGGGAGCTCGACCCGGCGGCGCTGGACGCCGCGCTGCGGGACGTGGTGGAACGGCACGAGGCCCTGCGCACCGTCTTCCCGGACCACGACGGCGACCCGCACCAGCGGATCCTCGCGGCCGAGGACGGCCCGGTCGCCCTCGTCACCGTGCCGGTCACCGCCGCGGAGCTGCCCGCCGCGCTGTCCGCCGCCACCCGCACCGGCTTCGACCTCGCCGTCGAACCGCCGTTGCGCACCGCGCTGTTCCGGATCTCGCCCACCGAGCACGTCCTGCTCCTGGTGCTGCACCACATCGCCGGCGACGGCTCCTCGTACGCCCCGCTCGCCCGCGACCTCACCACCGCCTACCGGGACCGCTCGGCGGGCCTCGCCCCGCGGTGGGAGCCGCTGGCGGTCCAGTACGCGGACTACACGCTCTGGCAGCGGGAACTGCTCGGCACGGAGGACGACCCGGACAGCGCCATCGCCCGGCAGCTCGCCCACTGGCAGGATGCCCTGGCGGACCTGCCGGAGGAGCTGACGCTGCCCACCGACCGTCCGCGCCCCACCGCGCCCGGCCACCGGGGCGGCCACGTGCCGCTCGACCTGGACGCGCGGCTGCACCGGAAGCTGACCGAACTGTCCCGGCGTGAGGGCGTCACCACCTTCATGGTCTTCCAGGCCGCGCTCGCCGCGCTGCTCACCCGGCTCGGTGCCGGGACGGACATCCCGGTGGGCAGCCCGCTGGCGGGCCGCGGTGACCAGGCCCTCGACCGGCTGGTGGGCTTCTTCGCCAACACCGTGGTGCTGCGCACCGACACCTCCGGCGATCCGGACTTCGTCACGCTGCTGCACCGGGTCCGCACCACCGCGCTGGCCGCTTACGCCCACCAGGACGTGCCGTTCGAGCGGCTGGTCGAGGTGCTGAGCCCGACCCGCTCGGTGTCCCGGCACCCGCTGTTCCAGGTCCTGCTGGTGCTGCAGAACACCGAGCCGCCGCGGTTCGACCTGGACGGCCTGACGATCACCCAGCCGGAGGTGGACGCCGGCACCGCCAGGTTCGACCTCGACGTCTCCCTCCGCGAGAGCCACACGCCGGAGGGCCTGGCGGCGGGCGTGCAGGGCAGCATCCGCTACAACGCGGACCTGTTCGACGAGGCCACCGTGACCGCGCTGGCCGGCCGCCTGGTGGCCCTGCTGGCCGCCGTCGCGGACGACCCGCGGGCGCCGATCGGCTCCCTGGACGTGCTACTGCCGCCCGAGCGGCTCGACCTCGAGCAGTGGTCCGGCGCTCCGGAGCCGCCGGTCCCCGCGCGAACGATGCCGGAGCTGTTCCAGGGGCAGGTGGCGCGCACACCGGACCGTACGGCGCTGCGCTACGGCGCCGACACCCTGTCGTACGCGGAGCTGAACCGCCGGGCCAACCGGCTGGCGCACCACCTCCGTTCGCTCGGGGTGGGCCCGGAGAGCACCGTGGCGCTGCTGCTGCCGCGCTCGCCCGAGCAGGTCACGGCCGTGCTGGCCGTGCTCAAGGCGGGCGGCGCCTGCCTGCCGGTGGACCCGGACTACCCGGCCGAGCGGATCCGGCACATGCTGGCCGACGCCCGGCCGTCCCGGGTGCTCGCCCTGTGCTCGACGGCCGACCGGCTGCCGGAGCCGGCCACCGCGCTGGTGCTCGACGACCCGCTCACCGCGCGGACGCTCGAAGCGGCACCGGACACCGACCCGGCCGACCAGGACCGCACCGCCGCGCTGCTGACCGCCCATCCGGCGTACGTCATCCACACCTCGGGCTCCACCGGCCGCCCGAACGGGGTGGTGGTGACCCATGAGGGCATCGCCAACCTGGCGGCCCGTCAGATCAACCGCTTCCAGGTCACCGCGGCGGACCGGGTGCTGCAGTTCGCCTCGCCGAGCTTCGACGCCGCCTTCTCCGAACTGTGCATGGCGCTGCTGTCCGGTGCCGAACTGGTGCTGGCCACCAGGGAGGAGCTGATGCCGGGCCGCCCGCTGGCCGAGCTGATCGCCCGGCACCGGGTCACCCACGTGACCCTGCCGCCGGTGGCGCTGTCGGTCCTGCCGCCGGACGGGCTGGCGACGGTCCGCACCCTGGCCGTGGCCGGCGAGGCGATGCCCGCCGACGCGGTGCACCGGTGGGGCTCCGGACGGCGCTTGATCAACGCGTACGGTCCGACCGAGACGACCGTCTGCGCCACCATGAGCGAGCCGCTGACCGGCCAGGACCGCCCGTCGATCGGCCGTCCCATCGGCGGCGCCGGCGTGCGGGTCCTCGACGAGCGGCTGCGGCCCGTGCCGCCGGGCGTCGCCGGGGAGCTGTACGTGAGCGGTCCCGGCCTGGCCCGCGGCTACCTCGGCCGGCCCGGGCTGACCGCGCAACGGTTCCTGCCCGATCCGTTCGGCCCGCCGGGCTCACGGATGTACCGCACCGGCGACCTGGTCCGCTGGGACCGCGAGGGCCGGCTGCACTTCCTGGGCCGCGCCGACCACCAGCTCTCGGTGCGCGGGTTCCGGGTGGAGCCGGGCGAGATCGAGGCCGCGCTGCTCGACCATCCGGCCGTCGCCCAGGCCGTGCTGACCGTCCGCGAGGACGGCCGGGGCGAGCCGCGGCTGATCGGCTACGCCGTACCGCACGGTGACGCGCCGGACCCGGCCGAACTGCGCGCGCACGCGGCCGGGCTGCTGCCCGCCCACATGGTCCCGGCCGCGGTGATCGTCCTGCCGGCGCTTCCGGTCACGCCGAACGGGAAGCTGGACCGTGCCGCGCTGCCGGAGCCGGACTTCTCCGGACAGCCGGACCGCGCCGCGCGCAGCCCACGCGAAGCGGTCCTGCGCGAGCTCTTCGCGGAGGTCCTCGGCGCTCCCGACCTCGGGGTCCACGACAGCTTCTTCGACGCCGGCGGCCACTCCATGCTGGCCGCCCGGCTGATCGACCGGGTCCACACCGTGCTGGGCCTCGACCTCGGACTGCGGCTGCTGTTCGAGTCCCCGTCGGTCGCGGAGCTGGCGGCCGCCCTGGACGGTGCCGCGGACGGGTCCCGGCGCGGCGGCGACTGGGACGTCCTGCTGCCGCTGCGGCCGGGCGGCGGGCGCGCACCGGTGTTCTGCGTCCATCCGGCCGCCGGCCTCGGCTGGTCGTTCGCCGGGCTGGCCCGGTACCTGGACGACTGCCACCCGCTGTACGCGCTGCAGTCGCCAGGGCTGGAGGGCGGGCCGGACCGCCTCCCGGCGACGGTGGCCGACGCGGCGGCGGCGTACGTCGCCGAGATCCGCCGGGTCGCCCCGCAGGGTCCGTACCACCTGCTCGGCTGGTCGGCGGGCGGTCTGATCGCCCACGAGATGGCCGTGCAGCTCCAGGCGGCCGGCGAACAGGTGGGTCTGCTCGCGGTGCTGGACGGCTATCCGCTGGCCGGCCTGGCCCCGGTCGCCGCCCCGTCGCCCGAGGAGGTCGCCGAGGCGGTACGGCGGGAGACCGCCGGCCTGCAGCTCGACGACCGGGTCCGGGACAACCTGGCGGCCGTGTACCTGGGCGTCGCCCGGGCCGCCCAGGCCTTCACCCCGGGCGTCTTCAACGGGGAGCTGCTGCACTTCGCCGCGACCCACGACCGGGACCGGGCCCACGACCGGGGTCAGGACCGGGACCATGACCGACTCGAGGCGAAGCTCTGGGAGCCGCACCTCGACGGCCCGCTGCGAACGCACGAAGTCGCCTGCGGGCACGAGGAGATGACCCGGCCACAGGCCCTCGGCGTGATCGGCCCGGCACTCGCGGACCGGCTCCGGGAACTCACCGCACCCACACAACACACAGGGGGAACCGACCGATGACCAATCCCTTCGAGGACGACGACGCCACCTACCTCGTGCTGCGCAACGCCGAGGGCCAGTACTCGCTGTGGCCCGCGTTCGCCGAGGTGCCGGCCGGCTGGGAGGCCGTCCACGGCGAGGCCGACCGCCAGTCCTGCATCGACCACGTGAACGAGCACTGGACCGACATGCGTCCCGACAGCCTGATCGCGGCGATGGACGCCGCGGCGGGTGGGCGCGCCACGCCGTGAACACCGACCGCAGCCCCTTCGAGAACCTGACCGTCGACCACATCCGCTTCCGCGCGTCACCGACCTGGATACCCGGACCGCCGGGTTCGTCCGCGGATACGGGCTGACCGTCACGGACGCGCCGGACCAGGCCGGGCGGCGCCGCCCGGCCTGGGCGGCCTGATCGGCCTGCGGAGCGCGGCGCACGCCGCCACGGCGCCCGAGGAGTGAGACTTCGTCGAGGGCGGCAGCGGCCGGGAGACGACACGCTGTCCGCGGACCGGGCCGCCTTCGACGCGGTGGCGCCGGCGGACCGGGCGGCGCCACTCGGCTGCCGGGCCCTCGTGGCGACCGTGGACGTGCCGGTCACCGTGAATACCGCGCCGATCTCGCAGGCCGTCGTCGGGGGCGCCCTGCCGGAGGCGGGCTTCAGCCCGACCCGGGCGACCTCCGGCGACCGGCGGATCCACCAGCGCGATCCGGCCCACCACCTTCGCGGTCCGGAATCGCCGTTCCGGCGGTGCCCGGACGTTTCCCGGAAAACCCCGCACGGCGGTTTCTTCGTCGTCGTCGATGTGCCGTTCACCGTCGGCGACGAATTGCTCGAAAGGTCCGGCCAGGAATTCGGCGCGCTCTTTACGCCGATATTGCACTTCCATGCCGGGAAGGAGGGGCGGAACCACCTCCGACTGTCCTGCAGTTCCCTCTCCGGTGAACACTTGGAAGAAGGACTGAACAGGCTTGCGACCCTTTTCGCCGACCGCGGCGTGCGTCTTGTTGACATCCGCGCCGACCCGATGCCTCACTGTAGTAGCGTGAGTATGGACATCACAGCCGGGAGTTGACTTGTTACACTGCAAAGCTGTCTGCAAACGCTATGGCGGAGGACGGTGGATCCTCACCGATGTGGACATGGAGGTCTCCGCCGGCGAGGTGGTCGCCGTGGTCGGCACCAACGGTTCCGGGAAGTCGACCCTGCTGAAGATCCTGGTCGGGCTGTCGCAGCCCACGTCCGGCAAGGTGTCGGGCCGACCGCCGACCATCGGCTACGTACCGGACCGCTTCACGGCGCACGAACGCATCTCGGCGATCTCCTACCTCACCCACATGGGACGCATCCGAGGCATGTCCACCTCCGCCGCCCGCGCGCGGGGAGGCCACCTGCTGGACCGGCTGGCCCTCGTGGGCGGCCCGACCGCGTCGCTGCGCACACTCTCCAAAGGCAACGCACAGAAGGTCGCGCTGGCCCAGGCCCTGCTCGTCCGGCCCGACCTGCTGGTCCTCGACGAACCGTGGTCGGGCCTGGACGCCTCGGCCCACGGCGTCCTGGGCGAGTTCATCGACGAAGTGGCCGCCCGACGCGGCGCGGTGGTCTTCACCGACCACCGCGAGGCGATCACCGGGACGCACGCCACCGGCGCCTACGCCATCACCGACGGCCGGGTCGTCTGGCGGGGCGGCACGCACGCCGAGGGCCCCGCCCCGGTGGTCGAACTGGTCCTGACCGTGCCGGCCGACGGCGCGGTCCCGGCCGAGCCGGACTGGTACTCGCTCCCGGGCGTGGTAAACGCCGCCCGCCGGGGCCAGGACACGATCCTGCGGGTGACCCGGGAACACTCCGACGCCGTACTGATGACGGCGCTGCAGCACCGGTGGTCGGTGGACGCGGTGGCCAGGGCCGCGCACGACCACGGCTCCCGCACCGACGCCGGGAGTGTTGCCCGGTGATCCCCTTGGTCCGCTACATGTTCACGGTTCTGCTGCTCTCCCAGCGCTACCTCGCGCCGCTGCTCGTGTTCATCGGCCTCGCCGCCGTGCTGACCAGCAGCGACACCGGCCCGCTCCCCGCCACGTATTCCGCGGTGGCGGGCGCCATGCTGCTGTGCTCCACCTGGCTGACCATGACGCTGATCGGCCTGGAAGACCCGCCGCATCGCTCGATCGTGGTCGTCAGCGCGGGCAGCCACCTGAGAATGGTGCTCGGATCGGTCGCGACCGCTGCCGTCTGGTGCCTGCTGCTGACGGGGGCCGGCCTGGCACTGCCGCTGCTGTTCGGAACCCACACCGTCGGCCCCGCCGATCTGGCCCTCGGCACGGAGGCCCAACTGACCTGCGCCTTCACCGGCATGTCCATCGGATTCGTCTGCTCACGGCTGGTGTTCCGGCGGCAGGGCTACGCACTCGTCGTCGCCCTGGCGCTCCTGCTGGCCGCCATGCTCGGCAAGGGCGTGTCCCCGGTCAACATCCTGCTGACCGACCTCCAGCACGCGTCGAAGTCGGCGGACGTCCTGGGCTCCACGGGCGTGCTGGCCGCCGCCGCCGCGGTTCTGCTCGCGGCGGGAACGGCCGTCACCCACGCGATCGCCGTCAAGAAGAGCTGACCACCAGGGGAACGTCCCGCGACGGCGCGGGACGTTCCCCGGTCCGTACCCGGCGCCTCCGCCGCCGGCGGCTCACGCCGCCCCCTCGGTCCCCGCGCCGGGAACCTCCCGCACCGAACGCAGCCCGGAGCGGAGCAACACGACGGTCGCGGCCGCCGACGCCAGCCCGGTCAGCACGAGTGCCCACCCCGTACCGGCCTCCGGGCCCATGGCGCCGCCCAGGACATCGACGGCCACCCCGCCCAGCAGGGCCCCGAGCGGCATCGCGCAGAAGTTGATGGTCCGCGACGTCGCGTGCACGCGGCCCAGCAGATCCGCCCTGGTGACCGACTGCCGCAAGGTGGTGATCGTGGCGTTCCACACCGGCACCCACACCGAGGCCGCCGCCCCGACCACCACCAGGGTCGGAACGGCCGGCAACCACAGCGCCAGCGGGGCCGCGGCCCACACCGCTCCGGAGGCGCAGGCCGTGACGAGGGTCGCGCCCAGACCGAAGCGGGCCAGCATCCGGTCCGCCATCCACGCGCCGCCCACCCCGCCGAGGCCCACCAGGGTGAAGAGCACTCCGACGGTGCCGGGCGGGAGACCGAGGGCCCGGTAGGCGAAGAGCAGCGACACCGTCGAGGCGGCCGCGTTCCCCAGGTTCCGCAGCACGGCGGCCACCGTCGTGGCACGCAGCAGCGGGTGCCGCCACAATGCCGCGACCCCCTCCTTCATCTCGGCGGACATCGAACCCCCCTGCCGCCGTGGCGCCGGAGGCTCCGGGGTGCGAAGCCTCATGAGCGTGAAGACCGGTATGACGAAACCGGCGGCGACCACCGCCAGGGCCGTCGTACCGGCGAGGAACTGAGTCAGCAGACCGCCCAGGGCCGGTGCGCCGAGCATGGCGAGCGAGGTCGACACCTCCAGCCTGGCGTTCGCCCGCGGCAGCATGTCCCTCGGCAGCAGGGTCGGCAGGTGCGACTGGTTGGCGACGTCGTAGAGGACGCCGAACGAACCGGCGAGGAGCGCCGCCGCACACAGTTCCGCCATTCCCAGCACCCCCGCGGCGGCGGCCAGCGGAATCGCGGCGAGCGCCAGCATCATGCCCACGGTCGACAGCATCATGGCCGGCCTGCGCCGCCGACGGTCCATCGCGACGCCGGCGAAGAGCGCCAGAGCCGGGTACGGGGCGGTGCCCGCCGCATTCAGCAGACCGACGCCCACATCGGAAGCGTCGAACAGGACGATGGCGGTGGTGGGGAAGAGGAAGATCGCCACCTGATGGCCCACGACACTCGCGGTCTGGCCGAGCCAGTACCAGCGGAAATCACGCCGGGCCGACGGATTTGTCCGCTCGATGGAACGATTCGACTCGACGGCCATTGAGCCACCCGCGCCGGCATCGATTTCCACCCTCCGTGCCCTGGCCATTTCCTCCCCCGTCCCGGTCGGCGTCCACCGACACGTCCGGGCAATTCAAACACGCGAAATCGGGAGGCGTCGACCGGGTCGCGGAAACCGGATTCACCGGATTCACCGGATTCAGCCGGTGGACGCGCTCCGGAAGATGAGGACTCGGTGCCCTCGACGACACCGACTTCGAGCTCGGCGAGCCACCCCCGCGTCGCGAACGGCGCCGGCCGGTTCCAGCTTCAGAAGGTGCTGCTCGACAAACTCGTTGGGGGCATGCTCGACGTCGAATACAGCCTCCTGGCCGAATCCGCCCAGCGCGCCGGCCGTGCCCTGCACGCAATCGGCGACGCGGACCTCACCGACGCCGTCCTCACCGGGACCGCCACCGAACTCGCCGCAGTGGAGTACGCCGAACTCGGCGACCTCACCGGCCGCGCCCGGCAAGCCGTCCTCCTCAGCCGCGAAGGTGCCTCCCCCGTCCAGGCGGGGGTCAGGCGCCGGACGGGGCATGCGGTCCGGTGCCGGACAGCGCGTCGGTGTAGATGCCGGTCATCGCCGTCACGGCTCGTGCCCGGTCCAGATCCGGGTCCAGGTGGTGCTGGATGTTGACGCCCAGGGTGCCGCCGAGCAGCGCCGCCGCGACGGCCTCCGGGTCGGCGACGTGCGCGCCCGTCGCACGCAGGTGGTCGGCGTACAGGACGCGGATCTTGGCGTACTCCTCGGCGTAGGTGGCGCGCAGGGCGGACTCGCGGCTCACCGCCTCGATCAGGAGCGTCGAGAAGATGCGTGCCTCGGGCCGGGACATCAGGGCGAAGTTCGCCTCGATCAGCACCTCGACACCGGCGCCCGGCCCGGCGGCGGCGAGGCGTTCGCGCAGGAAGTCGGCGCCCCACCGGAACGCCTCCTCGACGACCGCCTTCAGCAGCCCGTCCTTCGAGCCGAAGTGCCAGGCCACGGAGCCCCGGCTGATGCCGGAGCGCTCCGCCACGGCCTGGACGGACGCCGCGGCGGCTCCGCCCTCGGCGGCGAGTTCCCAGGCGGCGGCCACCAGCCGGCGCTGGGTCTCGGCGGAGATCTCCTGCTTGCGGGTCGCACCCACGCGGCGTCCTTTCCCAAGGTCATGGCCGTCTGACGCGGCCGATTCTGTCACGCCGATCGGCTGGCACCGGGACGGCGACCGCTTGCCTATGCTGACTGTCCAGTTCTATGCTGAACGTCCAATAACCAAGGGGAGTCATCATGGAACTGATCGACCTGACCAGGACGCTGGACCCCGCCGACCGCGAGCTGCTCCCCGAGCAGCTGCGTCCGTTCGCCGAGGTGATCGCGCCTTCCATCGCCTACGCCCACCCCGCGGGCGAGGGCCGCGAGCAGTTCGCCGCCGCCCTGCACTGCCGCGTCGAGGACCTGCCCGACGGTGAGGGCTGGGGCGCGGAGACGCTGACCGACTTCAACACCCACCTCGGCACCCACGTGGACGCCCCGCTGCACTACGGCTCGACCTGCGAAGGCAAGCCGGCCCGCACCATCACCGACATCGCCCTGGACGAGCTGTGGTGCGAGGCGCTCGTGCTGGACCTGCGGGGGCGCTGCGAGCTCGACGCCCCGATCACCGTCGAGGCACTGGAGGCCGCCCTCGCCGACAACGGCGCCCCGGTCCCGGCCGGCGGCGCGATCCTGCTGCGCACCGGCCAGGAGCGCTACGGGCTGTCCGACCCCGAGTTCTTCCGCTACCCGGGGATGAGCCGCGAGTCGACGCTCTTCCTGGCCGGCCTCGGAGCCAAGGTGCTCGGCACCGACGCCGGGGGCTGGGACCTGGGCTTCTCCGTGATGGCGCGCAAGTTCCACGAGAGCGGCGACAACTCCGTGCTGTGGGACGGCCACCGGGCCGGCCGCGAGCGGGAGGTCTTCATCGTCCAGCAGATGACCAACCTCGCCGCACTGCCGCCGTCCGGGTTCCGGGTGGCGTTCTTCCCGATCAAGATCGCCCGCGCGAGCGCCGCCCCGGCCCGCGTCGTCGCCTTCGTCTGAGCCCGGACCCCGCTGGACCCCTGCTGGACCCCGCTGAGGAGAGGAACCCACCGTGAAACTCGCAACCGTGGAGCATCAGGGCGCCGAGCGCACCGCCCTCGTCCTCGACCGGGGCGCACGCCTGCTGCTGCTCGACCGCGCCCACCACCTGACGACCGGTGAGCACGCCCCCGCGCTGGCCACCATGCAGCTGATCGTCGAGGGCGGCGACCCCGTACGACGGACCCTGGACCGGCTCGCCGAACAGGCCCCGGAGGAAGCCGTGGCCGCCGCCTCCGAGGTGCGCTGGCTCTCCCCGCTGCCCCGGCCCGTGCAGATCCGGGACTTCGGCGCCTTCCCTGGCCACTTCCGCAACGCCCGCGCCCGGATCGAGGGCATCCCGGCCGACCAGGTCGAGCTGCCCGCCATCATGCTCGAACGCCCGCTGTACTACTTCACCAACCGGCTCTCGGTGACCGGCCACGACAGCGACATCACCTGGCCCGCGTACTCCTCGGTGCGGGACTACGAGCTGGAGTTCGCCTGCGTGCTCGGCCGCGGCGGCACCGACATCACGGCCGCGGACGCCCCCGCGCACATCTTCGGCTACACGGTCTTCAACGACTTCAGCGCCCGCGACACCCAGCTGGAGGAGATCGCCACCGGCCTGGGCCTGAGCAAGAGCAAGGACTTCACCGACGCCAACGTCCTCGGCCCGTGGATCACCACCGCCGACGAGGTCGGCGACCCCTACAAGCTCACCATGACCGCCCGCGTCAACGGCGAGGAGGTCAGCCGCGGCACCACCGCCGACATGCACCACACCTTCGCCGACATGATCGTCTTCGCCTCCCGGTCGACCCGGCTGCACGCCAGCGAGGTCTTCGGCTCGGGCACCGTGCCCACCGGCTGCGGGCTGGAACACGGTCGCTTCCTGGAACCCGGCGACACCGTGGAACTCGAAGTGTCCGGCCTCGGCATCCTGCGCAACCGGGTGGTGTCATGAACCGCGAAGCACTGGTCCTCGGCGTCGGCGCCACCCCCTTCGGCCGCCACCTCGACCGCACCGCCGGCGACCTCGCTGGCCAGGCCGCCCACGAGGCGCTGCGCGACGCCGGACTCACCCCGGCCGACGTCGGCGCGGTATTCCACGCCACGGTCAGTCAGAAGGCCATCGACGGGCAGCACATGATCCCCGGCCAGGTCGCGCTGCGCCCGCACGGGTTCGCCGGCGTGCCCGTGGTGAACGTGGAGAACGCCTGCGCGGGCGGTGCCACCGCGCTGTGGCTGGCCATCGCCCACGTCCGGGCGGGCCTGTCGGACGTCGCCCTGGCCGTCGGCGTGGACAAGCTGGTCTGCGCCGACCCCGCCCAGGGGCTGGCGGTGTTCGACGGAGCCATGGACGTCGCCCACCGCGAGGAGGCCCTCGCCGCGCTCGCCGCCCTGTCCGAGCCCCTGCCGCCCGAGCTGTCCGTCCCCGAGGGCGAGCGTTCGGTGTTCATGGAGATCTACGCCTCCCTGGCCCGCGCCCACATGCAGCGCTTCGGCACCACCGAAGCCCAGCTGGCCGCGGTCGCCGCGAAGAACCACGCACACTCCGTCCACAACCCCTGGGCCCACTTCCGCAAGCCGTTCACCGCGGACCAGGTCCTGGCGGCGCGCCGGGTGGCGTGGCCGCTGACGGTGCCGATGTGCTCACCGGTCAGCGACGGCGCCGCCGCCGTCGTCGTGACCAGGGCCGACTTCCCCCACGACGGTTCGGCCGTGGCGGTGCTGAGCAGCGTCCTGCTGTCCGGCACCGACCGGGCGGCGGACGACGCCGGACGGCACATCGGCCGCCGGGCCGCGCTCGCCGCCTACGAGAAGGCGGGACTCGGGCCGCAGGACGTCGACGTGGCGGAGGTCCACGACGCCACCGCCTTCGGCGAGATCCAGCAGGTGGAGAACCTGGGCTTCTGCCCGATCGGCGACGGCGGCCCCTGGTCGGCCTCGGGCGCGAGCGCACTCGGCGGCTCCCTTCCGGTGAACCCGTCGGGCGGACTCGAATCGCGCGGCCACCCGGTGTCCGCCACCGGGCTGGCGCAGGTCTTCGAACTGGTCACCCAGCTGCGGGGCCGGGCCGGCGAGCGCCAGGTCCCCG
Organism: Kitasatospora sp. NPDC058046; assembly: GCF_042885595.1. Lineage (NCBI taxonomy): Bacteria > Bacillati > Actinomycetota > Actinomycetes > Kitasatosporales > Streptomycetaceae > Kitasatospora > Kitasatospora sp. NPDC058046. Next base: position 232,126 of record NZ_JBHVRS010000011.1, on the reverse strand, counting down.
GCGCGCGCGTCGCCATCGCCGAGAACGGCGGCGGCCTCTACGGAATCGAGGAGGCGGTCGCCGCCGTGACCATCCTGGGGAGAGCCCGATGAGCCCCGGCTACGCCGACCTGATCCTCTCCGCGCTGCGCAGACGGCCCGAACGCACCGCCTTCCGCTTCACCGACGACGACGGGGCCAAGCGCACCTGGACCTACGGTGAGACCGCGAACCGGATCGAGCGCACCGCGGCCGCGTTCGGGCGGCTGGGTCTCGCACCCGGCGACGGACTGGCCCTGCTGTGCGGCCCGGACCCGCGGGCGTTCACCGTCATGGCCGCCGCCTGCCTGGCCGGACTGCGCTACACCGCCCTGCACCCGCTGGCCACCGCCGACACCGACCGGACCGTCCTGCGCGACAGCGCCTCCGGCTGCCTGGTCGTGGACGAGACCCGCTTCGCCTCCCGCGCCCGCCCCGAGGGCGTCGGAACGGTCACCCTCGCCGAACTCGACGGTCTCGCCGCCGACACCACCCCCGGCCCCGGCGACCCACGCGGCCCCGCCCTGTACCTCTTCTACACCGGCGGCACGACCGGCGAGCCCAAGGGCGTGATGCTGTGCGACCGCTCCCTGCTCGCCAACGCCTGGGCCTGCTCCACCTGGGCCTGGCCGCCGGACACCCACTTCCTGATCACCACCCCCATGTCCCACGCCGCCGGCCTCCTCGTCGCACCCGGCCTGCTGCGCGGCGCGAGCTTCGAACTGCACCCCTCCTTCGACCCGGACCGCGTCCTCGACGCGGTCGAGCACGACGGGGTGAGCGCCACGTTCGTCGTCCCCACCATGCTCTACGCCCTGCTCGACCACCCCCGGCTCCCCGCCGCCGACCTGTCGGGGCTGAACTGGGTCCTCTACGGCGCCGCACCCGCCGACCCCGCCCGGCTCGCCGAGGCCCACCGCCTCCTCGGGCCCGTGCTCAGCCAGCACTACGGCCAGGCCGAGGCCCCCAACGCGCTGACCGTCCTGGACCCGGCCGAACACCGGGACGACCCGCACGTCCTGGGAAGCTGCGGTCGGCCGATGCCCGGCGTGGAGGTCGCCCTGCTCGACCTGCACGGCCTGCCGGTACCGGACGGCGAGCCCGGCGAGCTGTGCGTCCGCGGGCCGCTCGTGATGGACGGCTACTGGAACAAGCCCGACCAGACCTCAGCGGCTTTCGAAGGAGGCTGGCTGCACACCGGCGACATAGCCCGCCGGGACGACACCGGCCTGATCACGATCATCGACCGGATCAAGGACACCATCATCACCGGCGGCTTCAACGTCTACCCGCGCGAGGTCGAGGACGTCCTCGCCGACCACCCGGCCGTCGCCGCCGTCGCCGTGTACGGCACCCCCGACCCGCACTGGGGCGAGGCCGTCACCGCCACCGTGGTGCTGCACCCGGGGCAGCGTGCCACCCCCGACGAGCTGACCGAGCACGTCCGCGCCCGCAGGGGCGCGCTCTGGGCGCCGAAGCGGATCCGCCTCACGGACGCGCTGCCCCTCACCGCCCTGGGCAAGATCGACAAGAGGAGACTCCGCGACCGGCCCTGAACCGTCGCGAGCGCCCTGCCCGCACACCCGAGGACGACACCGTCGACGGCCAGGCCCTCGCCCGCATGGAGAACGACAAGCTCCTCCGAGACTGCCGGCAGGAAGGCGACGGCCTGCACCACGCGGTGCAGGCCGTCGCCCACATGCACACGGCGACCACCAGTCCGGCGATCGCGACGGGCATCCCGATGAGGGTGGCCACGTCGGGGGGCTTGTTCCCGGTCTTGTCGGTCAGCTTGGCGGCGACGTAGACCGCGGAAGCGACGAGGATCGCGCCTCCGACGGCCGCCAGCCATAACCAGCGGCGTCGGTGCCCCCGGCGATTCGGCATCGAACCCATGCCAGTCCACTCCCGGTGATTCGCCAATACGAGCTGCACACAAGGAAAGTGACATGGCATCAGGTGAGATGGTTCCAGGAGGCGACCCCGGACGAATGGTGTTGGCACGTCGTTCACCCGATGTCGTACGGAACGCTCCCGGTTCCGTCCCACCTTACGGCGACCGGCACAACACCACCGAACACTCCCAGCGTCACAACCCCATAGCGCCTCCGCCCATGGGCGGCGCTGTGCCGCCCGCCCCGTCCTACAGCGCCTTGCAGACGGCCGGGGTGCCCGCACCTGGACACCCCGGCCTTCGGTTCACATGCGCCGGCGTTCGAAGAAGAGGAGGAACGGGGGCGGCAGGGCAGCGCTTCGACGGCCTGGGCGGGGCTGCGGACGTCGAAGACTGGCACCGTGTTGGGTCAAGGGGGGTTCTCTCCGCGATCTGCTGCAGGTCGAGCTCGCCGACCGCGATGTCCGCCGCCGGCAGCGGCTGCTTCGAACGGCCCGCTTCCCGCGGCCCAAGCGGCTGCGGGACTTCGACTTCGCCAAGAACCCGAACGTCACCCCCGAGGTCGTTGCCGACCTCAGGTCACCCGGATGGGTCCGGGAAGGGCGCCCGCTGGTCCTGACTCGCCGTTCACCGAGTGGGACAAGACCTTCGGCGATGCCCGCCTGTGCGCGGCCATCGCCGACCGGATCACCTTCCGCCGCACCCTCATCCAGACCGGCACCGAGTCCTACCGCTACCAGGCCACCCAGGAGGCCCTCTTCCCGCCGCGGAATTGACGGCTCGGGCACGATCTCGCGACCCTCACGGCTCCGGTGAGGGCGTACTACAGGACGGCGATGGTGAAGCTGCCGACCACCGGGCGGCCGTTGTCGAGTGTCACCACGGTGATGGCGTCCCGGCGGTTGTTGCACGACGATGTCGGAAGCCCGCTGGCGGAGACACCGGTGGTCGTGGGGCCGCCGTTGGCCAGGATCAGGGCGGTGGAGAGGTCGATGCCGGCGGCCGGGTCGACGATGACGCAGTAGACGCCCTGGTTGGGGGTTTCGAAGCTGTCGACCACGTTCTTCTGCCTCTCCAGCTCCCCTCGGGCGCTCACCTGGGCGGCGGCCCTGGCGTTGGGGGCGACGATCTCGGCCGGCGCGGCGACGGCCGAGGAGACGAACACGCTGGACAGGGCGGTAACTCCTGCGAGGACAGTGGCAGTACGGCGCATGACAGTCACTCCCGGAATCGTTTCGCAGCACACTTCGCTGCGGGCCGACGGAACGTCATCGACGCTAGCGGCGACAGACAGTGACAGGGCACCCATGCACCCGCGAAGTCATCCGATCGAGTACACACGTCGAACGCCTTCCGCAGATCCGAATTCCCGTGTGCGAATCGTCCAGTCCGGCAGGGCAGTCCCCTTGGGCCGGCGGTGGCCCGGGGCGGGCCGTCCGTGTCGAGGCCGTGACGGTCGCGCAGGAAGCGTTTCGGGCCGGCTGACTTCACGGCATCCGGGCGGGCGGAAGTGAGTGTGACAGCGGCGCCGCGGGTACACGATGCCGTGCAGCGGCGCCGGCCTGGAGGACTCCGCTCGTCAGGTGCGGTCGGCCGTCACGGTCACGGTCGCGGGGATGAACTCGGCGGGGCGGACTGCGGCGAGGCCGACCTTCATGACGATCCTGCCGGCCTTGACGTCCTCCTCGGTCATCGTGAGGCCCTGGCCGATCTGGACGGAGTACGCCTCCTCCGGCTTCGTCCCCTGCAGCCCACCCTTCTTCCAGAGGGCACGCAGGTAGGCGTCAGCTTCGGACCGCAGCTTCTCCCACGTCGGCTGGGTGTTCGGCTCGAACATCGCGAAGACGAAACCCTTCTGCAGGTCGCGCTCCACCGTGTCGGCCAGACGCCGCACCGGAATGTACTTCCACCGTTCATCGGTCTCGTTGAGTGTGCGGGTGCCCCAGACGGTCGTGCCCCGGCCCTCGAACTCGCGCAGGATGTCGACCGGCTGGGCCTCGCCCTGCTCCTTGTCGGCCACCGCCTGGGACGGGCGCGCGATGCCCTGCACCGTGACGTTCACCGGCGCCTTCCACACTCCGTGCCTGCCGTCGACCTGGCACCACACTCCGGCGACGGCGCCGACGGGAGGCACCGGCTGAGCGCCGTCCCCGGACGGGATCAGCCACGGGTGGTACAGCGCTGCGTGCGCGCTCTGGTCGGCATCCAGCTTGAACGACCTCGCCGCCTCGCGGGCCTGCCGGGCGTCGCAGTCCTGGTGGGCGTGCAGAATGGCCATCGCCCGGTGGGCCGCCGCGTAGGCGGTCACGGCCCTCGCCGTATCGCCGGCCGCGTCGGCACCGTTGTTCCACAGGCCGAGCGGTACCAGGATCGTCACCTCGTCGAAGGCCTCCACTTCGGCCAGGGCCTCCCGCGCGGTCTTGCCCGCGGTGTTGGCCAGGTAGCAGTGGCCACCCCCGTTCTCGAAGTACCCGCGCAGCACCCGATCGGTCACCCCCGGGATCGCGCCCCCGCCGGCGACCCCGCGAAAGTCGGACCAGTCGCTGACCCGCGCCGCACCCTCGAAGGCCGTACCGAAGTCGGCGATGAACACCGGCACGGCAGTCGGGCCAGAGGACACAGACAGAATCGACATCGAACACTCCATCCAAACCAGACGGGAACGGCAGGCCCACCCGACCGCGTGCAAAGCGCGGCAAGCAGACCCCCCTACATCGGAGCGTAATGCTTCCGGCACCTTCAGTGATCAAAGTCTGGGTTCACGTCACCGCAGCCCAGCAGCTGCGGTATGGGCACTTCATGACCCGCTGACACGGCATCGCCCGGGCAAGGCATGGCAGGCACCATGCCCGTGCCGCCCCGAGCCGTGCGGGCCCGCCCTTCCACGCCGCACTCCATTCACCGGTCCCGGAGAAAGACGAGGCGGCCGGATCGCAATGTGCAACCGAGGCAGTCGGGCCTCGGGGACGCACGTCTTGTCAGGGAGGCGGACCCCGAGGCCCACGGCCACAACATGGCGACGACCGACGGTAACGATCCCGGGATACTCCGCCGCAGCCCACCGGATCACCTGACGAGTGGCTCCCGATCTCGCCTTCCACCGGAGACGTGGTGCCCATCTAACCCGACTAAATCAGCGGCCTCGTGGCCGGCTTCCAGCTCGCGCGCGAAGGCGCGCACGGCGTCGGCCACCACGTCTGCGGCACCCTCCGCCCCGACCCTGGGACCCCTGTCGGCCGTCCGCCGCGCGACAGCGCGGGGCGTTCCCCCGGACCGGTCTCGCCGATGGACGGAAGGCCCCACCACCGGGTGGGAATGATGAACTGGCTCGCGACGACGTTCAGTCCGCACCGCTCACACACGACCGCGAGGTTGAGCCACACGGCACTGTAGGGGTGGACGTCCTTGAAGCCGTGGCCGTCGCGGGCGTAGATGAGCAGCGCGACATCGCGCTGCCCGCGGCCAGTGGCTCGCATCCCGGGGATGTCGCCGATGAACGCGCGGGCGAAGGCCGCCGAGCGGGCCGACCCGCACCGGCCCTCCGGGATGTCCGCGAGGTACACCCGCAGGGGGTCGCCGGACTCGGCGACGGCGATCCGACCGGCCGGTTCGCGCCCGAGCGCACCGGCCACGAAGTCGGCCAGGTCGGCCGCCTCGACGGCAACGGGCGCGTTGTCGCTGTCGGACATGACGGTTCCTCGTTCCAGGGAAGGTGGGGCCGCGCGGGCGGCGGCGCGGCCGAGGCGATGTGGAGCGGCTGGCGGTCGGCCGGGGCCCGCAGACCCCCCGGCCGCCGGGGGTTGGGCGCGAGCAGCAGGGCCTTCGTCGCGTCCTTGAGCGGGCCCTTCTGGTCGTGCAGCAGCGTGGTCATCGCCAGGTTGGCGCGGTGCTCCTGCCCGGTCAGGGCCTCGGGGGCCTTGACGGTGCGGAAGTGGTCCTCGAACTCCACGACGGCCTGAAGGGCGGCCCAACGGGTGCCCCGGATGTTGTCCTGGGTGCCGGCCTCGGCGAACAGGTGGTGCAGCCGGTCCCGGCGCTCCTTCTGGGCGGCGACCCCGTGGCCGAGTCCTCGTAGCCGACTCGGGAACCCAGCGATCGGTGGACCTCCGCTCTGGCGCAACGCCTACCCCCCAAGCCTCGGGATCGACCGTCCGAGAAGGAAGACGACACCGCATTCGTCCCATTGGCAGGGGTTGCCGCGGCTTAACGCCCGAAAGGTTCACCTCAGAGTCGATGGAACAATGACCACTAACTCGCTATAGACATTCACCACCGACCGGCCGTGAATGTCTACGCCGCTGCTCAGCCGGCTTGTACGCCTGCGTCGTCGAGGCTCTCCTCGTCGCCGGACGAGGGGCCCGGCACGGTGCTCCTGGTGGCCAAGGCATGCTTCCGTGGCCTGCCCTTGGGGCGGCGCGCCGGCACCTCGGCGCCCAGCCTGGCGAGCTCCTCCGTGCTCCAACCGGCCGCCTCGGCGGCCGCGTACGCCCTCCCGTACGGGACCTCGGTTTCTGCCAGCTGGTCCTTCAGGCACTTTCGCTCCGCCATGACGGCTGCGAGCGGCACGATGGCCTTCTCGCGGTCGTCCTGGATCTCGCGCATTCGCCTCAGAAAATCGTCTTCCCTCGTCATGCAGCGGATCGTAGAGCCACCGCCCCCGACGGTTTCGAATCTTCCCGCGCGCCTCACCCGTGTCGGTGATTTCCGGCTGCCAATCCGGCGTATCCGCTGGCCGTCAATTCGATGACCAAGCAAGGTGGCGCAGCAGGGCGGCACGGCCAGGGGCACCTTCGAACCGACCGCCCGAAACCCCCGGCCAGCGGAACCGAGGAGGACCGACGGTGAGTGCCACAGAGGGCGCCCGACGACGGGAACGGCAGATGCAGTCGCCGCGGTCGAACCGGGTGAACCTGGCCTACAACGATGCCGAGCTGACGATCGTACAAGAGGCCGCGAAACGCGACGGCATGGCGGTGTCCGCGTGGGTGGCCCGAAAGGCACTGGCGGTGGCCAAGTCCCAGCTCGTGCCGGTATCCGCGGATGCCCGGGACGTACTGGCTGAACTCATCAGATCGCGCGGCGAACTGGTGCGAATCAGCGAGTCCCTCAGTCCGGTCGGTCCCCGCGATGGCGAGCCCGGCACACTCCTCATCGAGGAAGCCGTACGGCGAGTCGACCGCGCGACGCTGCAGCTGATGCGCGAGCGGGCGTCGCGCTGGTGATCCCCAAAAGAGCGAAGGGCGGAAACGACGCAGCCGGGCTGCTGTTCTACCTGTATGGCCCTGGAAAACGGGACGAGCACGAGGACCCCCGCTTGGTCGCCGCCTGGGCACCTTGGGTGCCCGACCCCGCGCGGTCGGCGGAGACGACGGTCGGGGATCTCGCGCTGCTCCTGGACGCTCCGGTGCACGCTTCCCGGGGCGCCGTACCGGCCGAACTCGTCTACCACGTCGCGGTGCGTCTGGCGCCCGAGGATCCGTTCCTGACGGACGAGCAGTGGGCCTCGGTCGCCCGGGCGATGATGAGCACCGCCGGTGTCGCCCCGCAGGGCGACAGATGGGGCTGCCGATGGGTGGCTGTCCGGCACGCGGACGACCACATCCACATCGTCGCGACGAAGGTCCGCCAGGACGGGATCCAGCCGAATCTGCGGCAGGACATCGTGCAGATGCAACGGCTCGCCCGACAGTTCGAGGTGCAGTGGGGACTGCGTCGGCTGACGTCGGGAGATCGGACCGCGAAGCGGTGGCCGACAACGGGAGAGACGCGAAAGGCCTCGCGCCGTCACCTACCTGAAAGTGCGCGCGAGCAGCTCGAACGAACCGTCCGCGTGGCAGCGGCGGGCGCAGCCGGCGAGGAAGAGTTCTTCACCCGCCTCCGCTCCTCAGGCCTGCGGGTCGCACAGCGTTCGGGCCCGGGGCGCAGCGCCCCGACGGGCTACACGGTCGCGCTGCCCGGCGATCGGGACCGGGGCCACCGGGCGGTGTGGTTCGCGGGCTCGAGCCTTGCCTACGACCTGTCGCTCCCCCGGGTCCGAGAGCGCTGGAACGTGCCGATCCCGGAGCCGGACGTACCGCCCCACGCGTTCTGGCAGACGCTCCAGCACAACCTCAGCACGGCGTCGGGTTCACTCGGCTCCGGCGGACGGCAAGCAGGGGCCGGCGACGTCGCCGCGCTCGGCGACCTTCTGGTCCTGACGCCCGCGGCCGTGCCTCCCCTGGTGGAACCGAACCTGCGAGCCTCGGCGGCAGAATTCGAGCGGGCCGCCAGGGCTCCGGGCGGGCGTGACCTGGACGGCGAAGCGCGGATGCTGCTTCGGACCTCGGCCCGCCTTCTGGTGTCGTCGGCCACGTCCTCCGGTCACAACGACGCGGCCGCCTTCCTGGGCTTTCTCCTGGCCCTGGTCACAGCCGTCACGGCCGCGCAGCTCTGGCATGAGGAGCAGGGCTTCCGTCTCCAGGCCGACGCGGCGAGGAGAGCCGGCCGGTCGCTCCGGGAAGCCGTGGAGTTGAGCACCGGGGCGTCCGTCGGAACCGGTGCTCGGTCACGCACGAGGCGGCCGGGGCCGGCGTCACCGGTGGCCAACCGATCGTCGCTACTGGCCGACGTCGTGACGAGGGCACTGCCCAGCCATGCGTCGGCGGTGCTCGTGGATCCCGCCTGGCCTGTCCTGCGCAGGCGCCTCATCGCCTTGGAGCGGCGCGGCTTCGACCCCTCATCGGTTCTCTCGGCGGTCGCGGCACGGCGTGAACTCGGCTCGGCGGAGTCCATCGCCCAGGTTCTCGTCTGGAGGTTGGACGGCTGGGCCCGCGCTCACGGCGAGGCTCTGGACACGCGGGCAGCGACAACCGCTCCACCGACCGCAGGCGCCAAGAAGACCGCGGGTCCTTCGGCCGAGACGAATCGCTTTCCCGGCAACGATGCGGACGGCCCCAGACGGGGCCGCTGAGCGACAGGAGATCACGATGACCATGCCCTACCCGGGTGAACCGTTCGCCGAGGCCGTCGGCGAGGCGGTGCAGACGTCGGCGGCGGCGGTGCGCCTGGTGCTGGCCGTCGCGGACGCGGTGCGCCGTGGGGCGCAGCGGAGGTCAGGGCGGGAGCACCCGCTGCCGCCGACCGACCTGGCGCTCACCGAGGCGGCCGGGGATCTCAAGGCCCTGCTCGCCCCCGATGTCGCCTGGATGTTGATGTCCGGTCCGGACTGGCCGATCATGGCGCAGCAGCTGGTCGCCTTGCGGCGGGCCGGTGTCGACCTGGAGCACTTCCTGCCGCGGGTCGGGGACATCGCGGTGTCGGTGCGGGATGCCGTCCTGTCCGACTCGGCGCGGATCACGGCCGAGAAGACCCAGGAGTGGGCGGGGCTGCTCCGCGAGACCATTCCGGCGGGCCCGGTGCGCGAAGCGATCCTGGCCTCCCCCACCTGGCCGGAGATCGCCGCGACGATGCAGGAGCTGCTGGAACGGGGCGTCGATGTCCGCCGGATCCTGGCGGCCGCCTACGCCGAGGGGACCGGTGTCGGGCAGGCGGTCGACCGCGGGCTCGACGCCGCTCAGCGGCGGGCGAGCGGGCCGAGCCGGGACTCCGTACGCTCCTACGGTCCGTTGACGGTAGGGCTGGACCTACCGAGGGATCTCGACCTCGGAGACCGCCGGAGGGCGCTGGCGCAGCTGGGTGTGAGCCAGGCGGAGAACGCCTCGTTCGTACGCTGGGTCTACGAGGCGCTGCCCGGCCGGGAGCGTGAGGCGGCGCTGCTGGTGAACTCCCGCCCCTGGCCGCTGCTGGCCGCCCGGATGGCGCACATGCAGGACGGTGGCAAGCCGGTCCGGGAGCACCTGGCGCGGCTGATGCGTGATCGCGGCTGGGAAGCCGGCCCCGCCTCCTACCTCGTGCCCCGCCTCGTCCAGGCCACCGCCGACGCACTACGCAGGCCGGCGAACGACGCCGTCACCGCGGCCACGGTGGTGACCGACGCGGCCCGGGCCTCCTCGGCCACGGCGGGACAGCCCCCGTCATGGACCCGGGGCGCGAAGCCCAGCCCCAAACGCACCGCCCACCGTGCTCCCATCCCGAAGCCCAGCGCCGGACGGTCCCGGTAGCCGCCCCAAGCCCCGCTCTGACACAGCTCCTACGGTCGCGTGGCGCCCGCGAAGTCGGAGGCGGGCATGTCCGTGACGGGGGCCTTCTTGACGACGTCGCCGGTCTTCGGCGCGGAGATCATCTGTTCGTCGCCGATGTAGAGCGCCACGTGGTAGACGTGGCCGTTGCCGCCGTGTCTCCAGAACAGCAGGTCGCCCACCCGGAGTTCGGCCCGGGCAACGGGACGGTCCGCCGTGGCGGAGTACTGCTCGGCGGCGGTGCGGGGGAGCCGGCGGGCGGGCCAGTAGGCGTACTGGACGAGAGCCGAGCAGTCCCAACCGACCGTCACACCGGCCAGGCACTGTCCGTCCCGAAAGCCGCCGTCCCCGTCGCAGTAGCCACGACTCGGTCCGGCCGGGCTGCCGCCGCCGTAGCTGTAGGGCACGCCGAGCTGGGTGGCGGCCCGGCGGGCGGCGTCCGCGCCGGCGCCGTGGCCCGTGATCTCCGAGAACGGGCCGGTGCCCTGGAAGCGGGCCACGCTGCCCATGATGTCCGCCACATAGCGCCGGGTTTCGGCGTAGGGCGGCACGCCTCGGTTGGCTTCCACGGCGGCCCACCCCGCGTTGTAGGCGGCCAACGCCAGACGACGGGGGTCGTCGGCGATGCCGGACGCGGCCGCCTGCCCGAGCAGACTGCACATCAGCCGCCCCTGCGCCATCACGGCGTCTCCGATCTCGAAGGGCGAAGCCGTACCGCTGCGGTCGTCGTCCCTCCCCCAGGTCGCCCAGGTACCCGGCATGAACTGGGCCGGCCCTTCGGCGCCCGCCGGACTGCGGGCGTCGGCACGGAAGCCGCTCTCCTCGAACAGCTGGGCCGCGAGCAACGCGGCTGTCAGCGCCGGGTCGTGGCAGGCTTCAGCGGCCTTGAGCACCCATGGCCGGTATTCCTCGGGCAGCCCGGCGACCGGTGTTCTGCCCGTCCCGGCGGCTCCCGCCGTCACCACCGGAACGAACGCCGCGACGACCACACCGAGCAGCACGAGGAGCACCGCGCAGCAGACCGGACCCTTCTTCACGGAGACCCCCTTGTGAGGTGCGTCGATAGGCCCGAATGGGCGGATGGGCGTGCCTTCGGTACCGCCAGGGGCGTTACGCCACGTGGTCAAACGATCAGTTCCTCGCTCCTGATCGAAAGGCCGCTCTGACAACGCGAGTTGCTGGGGGAGGTTGCGACGTGGCACCCGATCCGGTGGTACCTGTTCAGCAGGCACGCACCGTCCCGACGTACGGGCTGATGCCGGTTCACGGATACGACATCGCCTCCGCCGTGGTGCTTCAGATGCTCAACGGCGGCGACGGACGGGGCCTACGGGCCCGCGGGCTCGGACCGGGAGAACCGGTGCCGTACGGCGTCCAGCCGGTGCTGGTCGCTCCCAGCACCGTCTACGGCACCGTGCAGGTGGAGGCGATCGTCCGAAGCTGGCCGGCCGACACCGTTCCGAAGCCGTGGCTCGTCGTGGTGGCCGACGTCCCCGCCAAGCCTGCGGCCGCGGCCCGCTACCGCCTCCGTGCCCTGGGCGGGCGTCTCGCCGGGACGGTGCTCCTGCCCTACCTGCCGGCGCTTCGCTCGGTCGCACGTGCCGAAGACGCCCTGGCCGACGCCGCCGTGGCGCGCGCGGCCGCCCGGCTGCGCACCCAGATGGAAGGGAAGTGACTGATGTTCCTCGCCGAAGATCCCAAGAACTCGGGACTGATTCCCGCCGCCAAGCCGACCAAGATCCCGGGAATGGAGGGCACCGTCAGCACCTTGTTCGGCTACGGCCTGTGGATCCTGCTCCTGGCCGGTGTCGTCGCGGCCGGTGTCGGGGTGTGGAAGCTCGCGATGTCCGACAAGTCCCGTCACGGCGGCGGGTCCGAGCCGTTCAAGTGGATGGGCAGTGGAGTGGCAGCCGTCCTGCTGGCCGGCTCGTTGATCTCCATCCTCAACGGCATCGCGGGCTGACATGAGGAAGTCGAGGGGAGGCCGGCCCCTGTCCCGGACCGTGCTGTGGGGCTCGGGCGCCATGCTGGCCGCCGTGGTCGGGCTCACCGGGTACGCGGCCCTGGCCGGTCACGACGACGTTCCGGCGGTCCGGCACGCGGGCCCGGCGTCCACCTCGTCGCCACCGGCGGCGACCACCGCGCCGCAGCCGGCGCCCACGTACAGCGTGCCGCCGACCTGGACCGAGCCGGAGCGCTGGCTCGCCGCGCCGAGGGGTGCGCGAAAGGCGGCGAACGGTCGGGAAACCGGCTTCCCGAACACCACCGACGGCGCCATCGGGATGATGGTGGCCGCCTCCGCGATGGACGTCGAAGGCGCCGGCACCCTCGCGGAGCAGCAACTCGCCGTCTACAGCGCCTACATGCTGCCCGCCGATCAGTCCCCGACGGCCGAGGCGAAGGTGCGCCAAGGCGCGGAGCGGGCCGACGCCGCGACCCGCAGAGCCCTCGGACTGCCGGAGAGCGGGCCGCTGCCGGGCGGCGCGTTCATGCGGACCGTCATGATCGGGGTCAAGCCCATCCAGGTCACCCCCGCCCAGGTGACCGCCTACGTACTGATGAACGTCACCGACAAGGCCGGGGAGACGGCCGCGGAGAAGACGGTCTACAGCGTGGGGATCCTCGGAGCCGTCTGGCAGGACGGCGACTGGAAGTTGTCAGGACAGGCCATCAAGGACGCGGCGGCGCAGGCCGACCGGAAGCCGCCCATCGCGGCGCCGGGCGACGCCGCCTTCAACGCGGCAGGCTGGACCGCGATCAGGCAGGCGTCGTGAGACGCCGGATCACCGCCGTCCTCCTGTCCCTGGCGGTCGTGTTCGGCAGCGTGACGGCCATCGCACCGCCGGCCGCCGCGGACAACGGCATCATCGGTTCGATCGTGGACTTCGGCTGCGAGCAGTCCGCTGTCGGCCTGGTCGGGCGGATCTTCGACACCGATTGGTGCAAGTCCGCCGGCAAGGCCACTGACAAGGCGGTCAGGGAGGAGTGGAACTCCATCTGGGAAACCGCCGTCGGCGACTGGCTCAAGGCAGCCGTCGAACTCTGCAGAACGCTCATGGCGGCGACGCTGACGATCGCCTTGAAGGGACCGTCGCTGAAGCTGGAGAACACCGGGCTGTGGAACGGGAACGCCGTACTGGCCGGGATGATGGCGTGGCTCGGCCTGATGGTCTCCGTGTTCGGATTCATGTGGCAGGCCGGGCGCATGGCGGTCACCGGCCAGGCCAAGCACCTCTTGCGTGCCGCCTCGGGGTGGGGGCAGAACGCGATGCTGAGCGTCTTCGGCGTATCACTGGTGGCACTGCTGCTCACCGCCGGTGACGCGCTGACCGACGGCCTGGTCCAAGGCGTCTTCCATGACGACAAGACCGCCTTCGACAAGATCATCACCACCATGGTCCCCAACGGAATCGTGAACCCCGTGATCGTGGCCGGTGGCGCCGTGGTGCTCATCCTGGTCGGCTTCATCCAGCTCATGCTGGTCTTTCTCCGCAACAGCGCGATCCCGATCCAGTGCCTGCTGCTGCCGATCGCCGGGGCCGGACGGGTCGGCGGCGACGCCACCCAGAAGTGGGTGGCGAAGCTGATCTCCTCGATCCTCGTCGGCATCGCCTACAAACCCGTCCTCGCGGTCATCATCTGTGCGGGCTTCACCGAGTTCGGAAAGTCGGACGGCTTCGCCGCGTGGCTGCGCGGCCTGGCCACGCTGATGCTCGGCATCCTCGCCCCCGGACCGCTCACCCGGATCTTCGCTTCCCTGAGCGAGGAGCTCGGGTCGGGCATGGCCGGCTCCGGCGCTGTCGGGGCCATGGGTGCGATCGGTGCGATGGCGAGGCGCGGAAGCAGCGAGATCGCCGAAAGCGGAGCTGAGGGGGCCGGGGGAAGCCAGCCCACCACAGCCGTAGAACACGCCAAGCGCGTCGAACAGGCCATGTCCAGGGGCAAGGCCACCGACGAAGAGCAGGACGGCGGCAGCGACGCCCTCGCTCAGGCCTCCCGTACCGGTGCCGGACTGATCCCGAACCCGACCGCCGCGGGAGACGGCGCGACCTCGTCCGGTGCCGGGGACGCGGCGGGAGCCGGTGGTGTGGCGGGTGCTGCCGGGGTTGCCGGGGCAGCGACCGGAGCGGGCCCAGTGATCCAGGTCCTGGACGGGCTCGACCAGGCCGTGCAACGAGGTGCGGGGGAGATCGGAAACGGAGGACACCCGTGACCACGCATGAAGTCCCGGACGGATTGAGGGTGCAGGGATTCCGTACACGGCGCAGCTTCGGCCTCGCCGGATTGTCGCGCCAGGCCACCATCCTGGCCGCCGTCGTGCTGATCGCCGACGGCATCGTCGGCGCCCGCTACGCCGGCACCTTGCTCGTCACCATACCGCTCACCCTCGCCCTCGCGGGGCTGGCCGCGGCGCGCCGTCAGGGCATGCCGGCTCTGGCCTACTACTGGGCCGTCCTCGCCTGGCGGCACGCCAACCGTTCGGGTAGCACCTCCTACCGCCAGGTCCTCCTGCCGCAGCCGTACGCGCTGGACCTGCCAGGCGTCGGTGCGAGCTCCATGCTGATCGCCGCCCACGATCCCACCACGGGCCGTCCGGTCGGGGTGGTCCACAACCGGTCCAGCGGAGCGATGACCGTCACCACCCTGCTCGCCCCCGGCGGGACGCTCATGGCCACCACCAGCGCGGTACGCGGCAGCCTGCGCAGTTGGAGCGCGGTTCTGGACGCGATGAGCACCGACGAGCAGGTTCTGGGCGCCGCCGTCACCATCCAGATCACCCCGGGCGCGGGCGAAGCGCTCGCCGACGACGTCAAGGACCGCCGTCGGTCCGACGCCCCGCGCCTGGCACTCGACACGATCGACGAACTCGTGCGCACCACGCCGCGCGCGACCGCCTCGGTGGCACCGTGGATGAGCGTCATCGTCGACCCGACCGCAGGGGCGAACCCGCCGACCGACCTGGCCGAGCAGGTAGCCGAGGCTCTCCGGGTGGTCGACACGCTCGACCTGAGCGGCACCGGCACCGACATCGTGCGCCGGAGCACGCCCACCGACCTTCGCCGTCTGGTTCGCTCCGCCTACGATCCGGCGGTGTTCGACGCCCGGGACGAGGACTTCGCCGATCTGACCTGGGGTGAGTGCGGCCCGGTCGCCGCCGACGACCTGCTGGAGGCCTACGCGCACGACGGCGCCGTCTCCGTGAGCTGGGTGCTGCGGGAGATGCCGCGCCGCCCGATCGCCTACAGCGTGCTGCTGCCGCTGCTGAGCCCCGGGCGGTTCCAGCGCCGCGTCACCCTCTCCTACCGGGTGCTCGACCCGTACGAGGGCGAGGCGGTCCTGGAACGTGAGATCTCCAACGCCGAACAGCGCGCGCAGGCGACCGCGCAGGTACGGGGACGCGCGAGGTGGAGCCAGAAGGCCGACCACCAGCGTGCCGAGCAGGCCGCCCACCAGGCGGCGAGCGGCGCCCAGGTCGTCGAATGGACGCTGAGGGTCACCACCACCGCCCGCTCCGCCGCCGAACTCCCCGACGCCCGACAGGAGTTGGAACGCGCGGTGAAGGCGACGAAGGGCATCCGGATGCGCCCCGCCTACGGCGCACAGGCATCCACGTTCGCGGCCGGTCTGCCGATCGGCTACCAGCCCTTGGTGAAGTAGGGAGTCGGCATGGGACAGCCGAAGCTGCTGACGCCGCGCTGGAACCCCGACCCGGACGACGGCCGGCCGGAGCGCGGGAAGGCCCGCGGTGTACCGGGCGGGCGGCGGACCTACGCTCCGCGGCTGGGCTGGGGCGGCCTGTTCGGCGGCCGGGCAGCGGTGGAGGACACCGGCACCGTCTACACCGGGCCCTCCACCCAGGCCGGCGCGATCTACCCGTTCCTCCTCGGTTCAGGGCTGCCGCCGCGCGGAGTACCGGTCGGCCCGGACGTGCTCACCGGCGAACTGGTGTGTGTCGACCCGTCCGGCTGGACCGGGAAGCTGACCACCAATCCCGGGGTGTGGGTCATGAGCCAACCCGGCGTCGGCAAGAGCGCCCTGGTGAAGCGCATCTGCCTCGTCTACGTCGCGTTCGGCAGCATGATGTGCGTGCCGGCCGACGTCAAGGGCGAGTACACCACGATGATCCGCGAACTCGGCGGCAGCGTGCTGAGGATCGGCACCGGGGCCGACCGGATCAACCCGCTCGACTCCGGCCCTCTGCTGGGCCGATCGGCCTCGCTGCCCACCGCCGAACGCGGCGCCCTGCTCGATGTCCTCAACGGGCGCCGCCTGGAGACCCTCGGCGCCCTGTTGGCCACCCGGTGCGGGCTCGGCCGCCAACCGGACGAGATCGAACGCTCCGCACTCACCACCGCCGTACAGCTCGCCGCCGAGGCCACGCCGGGCACCGACCCGGTCATCCCCGACGTCATCACCGTCCTGCGCCAGGCCCCCGAGGCGCTGCGGACCAAGCTGGCGGCCGAGGGCGACACGTACCTCGACCTGACCCGCTCGGTCGTGGCAGGCCTGGACAACCTGGTCGACGGGCCGCTCAAGGGCATGTTCGACGGCCCGACCACGACGCCGCTCGACCTGGACGCCCCGGCGGTGTCGGTCGACATCGACGCCCTGCGGGCCCGGGGCCGTGACGTCGTGTCCGCGGGGATGATCGCCAGCTGGGCCTACACCTACAACACCATCGACAGCGCCCGCAGCCTCGGTGTGATCCGCCGCCGACTCGTGCTGCCCATGGACGAGATGTGGCGGGCCCTGCGATCCGGCCCCGGCCTGGTCGACGCCATGGACTCCATCAGCCGCCTCAACCGCACCACCGACGACGTCACCATCTACGTCACGCACTCGCTCCAGGACATGGAAGCCCTGCCCACCGAGGAGGACCGGGCCAAGGCCAGAGGCCTGATGGACCGGTGCGACACCTGGGTCATCGGCGGCTCGACCGACGAGGAACTCGGCCGCGTCTCCGGCAAACGAACCCTGACCGAGCAGGAACGCCTGCTGATCACGTCCTGGGCCTCGGCCACCAGCACCGGCCTCGATGCCTCCGACCACGTCCACCCCGGCCGCGGCAAGTACCTCATCAAGCTGGGCACCAGGCCAGGCATCGCCGCGGCGATGAAGCTCACGTCCACCGAGCAGCGGCTTTACCACACCGACACGGCCGAGAACGCGCCCGAAGGGGCACGCCGATGATGACCGAGAACGACCGGGCGTGGCTCGCCAGCGCCGTCCTCGCCGGCGGCTCGGTGGTCCTGTCCACCTCCACCTGGACCGGTGCCGCCGTCTGCGCCGCCATCGCCGGAGCCGACGTCCCGCCGCTCAGCCCCTTCATCGTCTTCGAGATGACGCGCGACTGGCACTCCGTCTGGCCGGGCTCCCCCACCACCAGCGCCATCGGCGCAGCACTCCTCGACCTGGTCGTCCTCGCCGGCATTCTCTGGGGCCTGCGGACGGGACTGCGCTGGTTCCACAACGCCTCCCACCTCGCCACTCTCCACCAGGTACGCGACCTCGCACCCGAGCGCGCAGCCCGCACCGCCATCCGGCTGCGCGCTTCCCTCCACGGTGTCAGGCCTCGCGCCGTCGCCGCTCGCGACCGTGGCGTCCTGCTCGGCGACCACCTGCCGACAGGCGTGGAACTGCGCGGGTCCGACGAGGACACCTACCTCGCCCTGATGGCGCCCCGGGCCGGCAAGTCCTCGGCGATCGCGATCCCGGTCGCCGAGGAGGCCCCGGCGGCCCTGCTCCTGACCAGCAACAAGCCGGACGTCTACGCCGCCACCCTGGCCTCCCGCCGGAAGGCGGGCAACGTCTGGGCGTTCGACACCCAGGGCGTGGCCCGGATCGAGCGGGGGTGGTGGTGGGACATCGTCGCCGAGGCCGAGACGCTCGACCGCGCCGAGCGCCTGGCCGGGCACTTCGTCAACCAGGTGAAATCGGACGCCGCCGACCCGTTCTGGTCTCAAGGCGCCGGCGACCTGCTGGTCGGCATGTTCCGCGCCGCCTGGTGGGACGGCGCCACCGTACGGCACGTGCTCAGGTGGCTGGCCGACCCCAAGGAACGCGCGCCGCTGCGGATCCTATACGAGCACGAGGAGGTCCTCGCCGAACAGGTCGACAGCTCCATCAACATCGCCGAGGAGACCCAGTCCGGCATCTACCAGAACGCCCGCACCGCCGTCAGCGCGCTGCGCGACGAGAAGGTGCTCACCTGGCTGCTCCCCGACCGGCACCGGCCCCGGTTCCGACCGGAGGAGTTCGCGCTCAGCCGGGACACCCTCTACCTGCTCAGCAGGAAGGGCGGCGCGGCCTCCGCCGTCGTCGCCGCGCTCGCCGACTCCGTGTTCACCTCCGCCTCCGAGGCCGGCGAACGCCATGGCGGACGCCTGCCCGAGCCGATGCGCGCGGTCCTGGACGAGGCGGCCAACATCTGCCGGATCGAGGACCTGCCCGACCTCTACAGCCACCTCGGCTCACGCGGTATCACTCCCTGCACGATCCTTCAGTCCTATCGGCAGGGCGTACGGGCCTGGGGAGAGGTCGGCATGGACGCTCTGTGGAGCGCGGCCACGAAGAAGGTGATCGGTGTCGGCTTGGACGACCCGCGCTTCGTCAACGATGTCGCCACCCTGGTCGGCAATCACGACGTCATCCGCGAGTCCCGTTCCAGGAGCCGCGACGGCGGCTCGACGTCCTTCAGCGAGCACCGCGAACAGATCCTCGAACCGGCCCAGGTCCGTGCCATGAAGCGCGGCACCGCCCTGCTGCTGTCCACCGGCATGCCCGTCGCCCAGATCGCCCTGCGCCCATGGTACGAGGAGCAGGCCATGGCCCACCTCGGCCCCGCGATGAAAGCCGAGGAGGCACTCATCGCCAAGCGTGCCGCCGCCGCCTGGGAGGCCCGGAAGTCGGCTCGCCATGACTGACGAAGCCGTGAATCGGGTGCTCACCGAGGACGTGGAAGATCTCAAGGCCATGCTCCAGGCCGTTCAGGCAGAGCTGCGGGACCTCCGGGAATCCGCTTCGGGCAGGGCTGGGTCGGCGGACCACGGAGGCGAGACGCCCGACGACGCGGAGGCAGAGCAGGAGGAGAGCGCCGAGTGGCAGTACCCGCCCTTCCTCTTCCTCCTCGAAGGTGAGCAGCGCGACGCGGAACTGAGACTGCTCGCGGAGTGGGTCGAAGGCGTCCTCGTCCCCGGCTGCCTCGGCGAGGCATCCGCCGACTCCCGGTGGTGCCATCTGTGGATCGAGCACTGGGACGCCGTCGGTGTCCTGCACGCGATGTGGCTGGCCTGGCAGGAGCTCACCGATCCCGCCACCTGCGGCTACACGGGGCCCAGCGTCTGGTACCGCGACCATTACCGGCCGCACATCGCCGACCTGCGCGGTCCGGGCGGGCCGTTCTCCGGCTGCACCAAGGGCGAGCACCGTACCGGGCACCGACTTCCCGGCAGGGTGCCCAGCATCTGGTGTATGGCCGAGGACGACAGCTGACCGGCCGACTACCGGGACTTCCTCCGCGGATGGAGCGCACCGACCTCACGGGACAGCTCGGAGGCGCGGTGGGCCGGCAGGCGCACCGGGTCCGACGGGCGGACCACCGTTGCGCTGCGGGCACGGGCGGCGGCAGCCTTCACCCGCCGAGTGTCGTAGGAGGGGTCGCCGGTGAAGCCGAGCGTGTTCCGACGGCTGGCCTCGAGCACGGCCCGGTCAAGGGGGTGGCCGACCGCTTCGGCCGCGCGGGCGGTGGCGATCTGCGCTGCGGCGGACGCTTGACGGGCTTTGTCATAGATGTTCGTGATGTGGCGGATCTGCTCGGGCGACGCCGGGTACCACCTGGTCCAGCCGTTCTGGAACCGGTCGGAGGGCGCGCTGCCGCGGGGATTGCGGGCGGGATCGGAACTGAGGAGTGCTCCGCGCTGGACCAGGGCGGCAGCGATGCGGGGGACGTGTTCGGCGAAGATCTGTCCGGCCGCGGGGACGGCGTGGGCGGCAGCGAGCAGGTGGGTTGCGTCGCCAGGCGCCGTGATGATCTCGTGCGCGGCCCTGGGGACGCGCCGCCCGGTGTCGCGGCGGGTCCAACCTGAGGAGAAGAGGGTGCGCCCGAGCCGAACCACCGCGAACTCCGCCTCGCGGACGAGGCGGGGGTTCGAGGCCGCGGGCGCGCTGCCGAGGCCCGACTTCCAACTGGCTGCGGCCTGCCGCCAGGCCTGACCCGCCTCGCGCAAGGCGCCGCCGGCCACATCGACGACGCCCTTCGCGACCGGATCGGACGTGAGGAGATCCCGCGTGTGCTCGATCAGACGGGCGGTGAGCAGGTGGGCGACCGCGGAGTGGTCGGCGGCGATCGACAACTCGGCAACGGTAGCGTCCGGGAGTCGCTGGGACGCTTGCTGCGCCACATGGGCGGCAAGCCATTCCAGGCCTTCGCCGACCGCCTGGAGCGCTTCGTACTGCGACTCGCCCGGTCTGACCGGGAACGGCGGCGCCGTGGCGGCCGGCGGGAGGTGCATAAGGCCGGGAGCCGGGACGGACGGGCGGGGCAAGTGGAGCTGGCGCTGGATACCGATCGCCGCCCGCTCGATGAGCACCGCGCGCTCCCTGAGGCGGTAGGCCACGTCATGGCTGCGAACCACCCGGCGGTCGGACGGGCACAGCTGGCCGATCCGTACGGCCACGCGCCCGGCGACACTGGCGAGTTCGGCCGTCTGGGCGACCACGTGGCGCGCGACCCCGGAGCTGTCCAGGTACGCGGCGTACGGGCTGCGGGGCTCTCCGTCCGGCCCGTGGTGGCTGGCGAGCAGGTCTCCGGCGAAGCGGAGGAAGCCCACGGCTTCTGCCAGGTGCGACGCAGCCGGGTCGGGCTCGGGCCACGCGTAGAAAGCCTCGTCCCGCAGCAACCGTCCGAGGATCTCCATGTTGCTGTGCAGCCGGGCGACGTCGCCTTCGGCGATGCCGAGCGGGTCGGGAGCGAGGGGTCCGAATCGGCTGGTGCCGCGGTGGAGCAGCTGGAAGACGTCCGCCAGCGCCTCACTGCGGGCGGCGTGCTGACCTGGTGTGCTCGGACTCTCGGCGTCGGCGAGAGTGAGGGCCGCCAGGGCGTACTCCATCCTGGAGGAAGCCAGGGTGACGAAATCACCCCAGGTGACGTCCGTCATCGGGCCGCTCCCTGCTCAATGGGCAGGGCATCGCGCAGTGCGACCGCGGCGTCCCGGGTGTGGAGGGCGGCCATGTGACGGTCCCGCATCTGCCGGACGTCGGGCGAGTGCCGCGCAAGCTCGTCGAGTGCGTCGGCGAGGTCGGCCAGGTTGTCGACCAGGTCGCGGTCGGCCGCGCGGTCGTTGTCCTCGGGATCGCTGTCGGGCAGTGGGAGGTAGATGGTTGCCTCGGTGGCGTAGGAGGCGGCGGTGAGGGCGGCCAGCTGGTCGTAGCGCTCGTCGCGGACGGCCAGGTCCGCAAGCACGTGCGCGGCAGCGGCGGCCGTCCTCAGGGTGACGGCGGCCGTCTGCTCGACGTCCGGCTGGTCTGGGTTCGGGTTCATGATTCGGTCCTCCGATCGGCTGGCGGTGCGGAAACAGGCGAGCATGGCTCGCGACGGTTCGGGGTGCTGTGGATAAAGGCCGGCTTGGCGGCAGGGCGGTTCACCGGCTCGGCTGAACCCGCTGAAACTCGCTCCCTGTCTCGGCTCACCTCTGCTTGGGCGTGCGCCCCGACTGGACGGACGATCCGCCGCGCCGCAGGTGCGCCGGCCGCTCGCCCGCAGCGGCGGTCGGCCGCCTCGGGGACGTACGGGCCGACCTCGCCGTGGCCGCTCCCGCCGAGACGCTTCCTGGTTGCGCGGCCGTCGGGCCAGGCCGTTGCAGCGCCTCGCCCATCCGCCGCAGCCCGGGAACATCGACGGTGATGCCCGGAGCCCCGGCGGCAGGAGCTCCATCCTGACGCCGCGCGGACCTGCTGTAGGCACCTGCCGCGTCGCCCAGAACTAGGAGGGCCTCCGCGCTCGGCAGCGCGGTCTGGCCGCGACGCAGACGGTCGGAGGCCAGTTGGGCAAGCCGGGCGATCGTCTCGCAGGCGTGGATCGACACATTGCGAAGGAACTCGGAGACACGGTGGTCGGCGAAGAGCCGACCGGCGTACTCACCTGCGCTTAGCGCGAGACTTCGCCACAGTCGGCCAACCGCTTCCCGCACGGCCCCAAGTTGGCGCCATTCCTCCAGCCCGCGAAGGTCCGGGTCGCATCGCTCGGCATCGCGAAGAGCTGCGTTGACGGCCTCCGCGCCCCACCCTGCGGCAGGCCATCCCGACACCCCCTGCTCGTCCCGCCCCGCAGACCCATCCGACGGCATGGCGACCTGCTGCCACCGAACCCGCAGCGCCTCGACATCGGCTTCCAGGATCACTCGCAGATCGTCGGCCGTGCTGCGCCCCGCGGGCACGATCTCCTTCCAGGCTTCCATCACCTCGCGGAGCTGCGCCTTGAGGTCGGGAAGCCCGGCCTCGTCCGTCACCAGCCGAGCACCTGACGGCTCAGCCGTTCCCTTTTCGGTCCACAGGGGCAACTGATCCGTCTGCGCCACCCGCGCACCTGCCGAAGGCTCGCGCGCCCCAGATTCTGGCCGTACGCGTACCGACTTGTCGTCCGTTCCGGCTTCTGCCATCCAACTCCCTACAAGTCCGGCCGAGACTGCGTCCTCCTCGGCCAGCCGCTCCCAAATCCTCTGATCATTCGCTGGAGGAACACCAAGAATGAGATCCTCCCGCTCCGCCGGCTGCAGTGATCGCATCCGCCATCTCCCACGCGACAATCCGCATATACGTCCAGCTGCACCGCCAAGGAGTGGGCCGGTCCGGGCGGACAGCGCCCCCTCCACGTACCAGTACCCCGGTTTAGCACACGTCTGCCGAATTTCGCCGGTCAACGCGACGGCCATATCCGAAGTCGTCGGCTCACCCTGATCACAAGCACCTGCGCGCCATCAATCCTCGCGGCACTGGCACCCGAGCTCCCAAATTTCCGAAGGCCACCCGCCCAACGACCAGGAGTGAACCGAGAATCGGCCCCGTCGACGAACCCTGTCCCGTGAGATGAACGAATTCAGCAATGACTGACTACAGCGAGTTAGTGCTTATTGTTACACTTAATATTGCCAGGCAAGGCTGAAGGATCCGGCGAATCCGTTCCTTCACGCCGGTGCCGGATCCTCAGAGTTGCCCTACCCCGTGAACCAACCACGGCATGCCATGACAGCCGGCCATGATGAGGTCAACGCCGCCTTCGATGTCGGCGGCTGCACTCAAGACGACCTGAGCTCGGGAGGGCCGCCCACTGCTGGTCGTCGGTGACTCCGGCGCCGGAAATTTCAGCGGGCGATCGACCTCGACGCCGCCACAATCGAGGCCGGTATGACCCTTGGCGAGGGCTGCGCCAGCGATGCCGTGCCCTCGCGGCCACAATGGGCCGCGAGGCGCAGGGGACCGCTGACATGCGAGTCCGCGGCAGATCAACGTACGAGGATCACGACCGTGCCGAGGACGCCGTCGTCGTGCTACCGGTCAGGGTTGTCGTTCCACAGGAAAACGTGGGTCCGGAAGGACAGTCCGAAGCCCCGCCCAAGGACGGCGTCGACCATCTTCTGGGCAGTGGTGATGTTGGTTCGGCCGTCCGACCCTTCCGGCATGACCATCACCCGCTGCGGCGCCAGCACCACATCTGCGACGATCCGGTCGATCTCCGCCAGGTCCGTCTCCCAGTCCTCGGTGACGACGAACTTGAACCAGGCCCGGCCGCTGTCCCGAAGAGCAGTGAGCGCCTCCGGCTTGAACCGCTTGGAGAGCCGGTTGCCACTGCTGGCCGTCTTCGGGGAGACGTTGTACTGCGTGACGAGCTCGTTGAACTCCGCGAGGGGGGCGATGGTGCCGGCCGTCTCGACGTGGACCTCGTGGCCCCAGCCGCGCAACTGCTCCAGCAGCGGCACCAGCTCCCGCTGCTGCATCATCGGCTCGCCACCGGAGATCACGATGATCGTCGGTCGGTGCTCGATGTCCCACAGCGCCCTCAGCCGGTCGAGGATCGCGGCGGCGTCCATGTACTTGAGTCCGTACAGGGGCTCGTCGCGCTCGTAGCGCTTCCCGCTGCGGGTCTTGGCCGCCTTCTCGTCCGTCACCGCCCACGTGTACGCGGTGTCGCAGAATTTGCACTCCAGGTTGCAGTCGAAGGTTCGCACGAAGAGGCAGTGCCGTCCGGCGGCGCTCCCCTCACCCTGAACCGTCGGCCCGAATACCTGGCTGATCTTCATCACTCGGTGATTCCTCCGTTGCTCTGCAGACGAGGGGCCCGCCCTCCGTCGGGGGTGCGTATGCCGCCGAGCAAAAGATGGCCTCTGACCGGCGACAGGCAGCCGACATCACAGGTGAGTGGCCCCGGGCAGGCGGCCGAGGATGGGAAGGGCGGTGAACGCCTCGGCGTGTACGGCGCCGCTGCGCCTGCCCCACAGGCGTGCGAGGTCTTCAGCCATGGGGCCGAAGTGGTCGTCGATGGGCTGGGACTCGTGGCAGTGCAGGGCCCGCATCTTGGTGTCGAAGGTCCTGGTGACGTCGACCATCACCGTGGGGGTGACCGGACCGACGAGGGTGAGGGAGTTGTAGGTGTCGCAGGTGTAGAGGCGCCGCGGTCGGCCGGTTTCGATCTTCGCTTCGGGCAGGGCTTCGAGGACGGCCTCGGCGGTGCGCCGGTGCTCGGCGTGAGTGTCGAGGACGGGGTGGGTGATGGCGACGTATGGCTTCAGCTGGACGAGCAGAGCCTGGATCGCGGACGGGGTGAGCTCGGCGACCTGGTGGAGGGTGGCGCCGAGGACGGCCGCTCCGGCCTTGGCCTCGGCGTCGCGGACCGGGTCGTGGAGGGGGACGGCGATGTGGACGGGCGCATGTTGGGCGTGGAGGGCGAGGGTGCCGCCGGCCCACAGCTCGGCGTCGTCGGGGTGGGCGAACACGGCGAGTACGGACTGCGGCCCGGTCAACTGGTCGTCAGGATTGCACGGCACAGGGAGCTCCAGAGGGACTGGGGGTGTGGGCCGGGACGAGCCGACCGTCGCGAATGGTGAGGGTACGCATGCCGGCCGCCAGGGCTGCGGCGACGCCGTCGGCAGCGTTGTCGACGGCCAGGCATCGGGTGGGGTCGGCACCGAGGCGCCGGGCGGCTTCCGAGTAGGCGTCCGGCGCCGGCTTGCCCTGGGGCACGTCATCGAGGGTGACGGCGATCGGCAGCAGCGCCTCCACCCCGAGTTGGTGGATGCCGTGGTGGACGAGGACGGCGGCGGCGCTGGAGGCGACGGCCAGCGGAAGGCCGAGTCGGTGGGCGGCGTGGAGGAGAGCGAGGCTGCAGGGGATCGGGGCGGGCGCCGGTCCGGCGAGCAGTGCGGTCCGGCTGCGCGCCACCACCTCCTCGACAGGTGGAGCAGGAAGAGCGGCGTCGGCGGCGAGCTGGGCGATCACCTCGCACACGGGCAGGCCGGTCAGCGCCCGGTAGCGGCCGGCGGGGACGGCGACGCCGTGCGGTGCCAGTGCGGCCTGAAGGGCGGCGTGGCGGGCGGCGGTGTTGTCCGCGACGGTGCCGTCCCAGTCCACGATCAGCGCCGTCGCGTCGCTGAGGAGTTCGACGGAGGTCACCGGGTCACCGTCCTGCGGTGGAGGACCTGTCCGTCAGGGCCCAGGACGGCGATCTCGGTGGGCGGGGGCGGGGCGTCCTGGGGCCACAGCAGCATGCCCAATCCCGGCAGGCGGATCGGGCTGCAGCCGGGCGGGACGGTGACCGGCGCGGAGAAGTCGCCGGGCACCAGCAGGCCGACGGGGTGCTGGCCGTGGCTGCCGTACCCGGCCAGGTCGAGGGCGAGGGTGTGCTCATCGTGCCAGAGGAGGGTGGCGACGCGGCCGTCGTCGGGCACTGGCTGGTCCAGGGCGCGGACGAGCACCGCGGTGGCGGAGAGCGAGTGGGTCTGGGGGCTGGTGCGCTGAGGGGGGACGGCCAGGGCGGGGCGGACGGTACCGGCGCCGCCGTCGACTTCGACGACGGCGCCGGTGGTGATGGCCCTGCGGGCGTCGGTGACGTTGGTGACGCAGGGAATACCGAGCTCGCGGGTGATGATCCCGGTGTGGGAGAGCTCGCCGCCCGTGGTGGCCACGACGGCGGCAGGTCCCGTGAGAAGCGCCGGGACGGCTTCGGGGCCGAGCGCGTCGCAGACCAGCACCTGGTCGGCGATGCCGGCATCGCCGACCGCATGGACGGCGGGGCCGGTGCCGGTTCCGGGGGCGACCGCGATCCCGTGCAGCACCGGGTCGTCGTCGGCCGCCGTCCGAACGGCGGTGTGGTCGGTGAGCGGGGCGGTGAGCGGGCGGGCCTGCACGACGTGGAGGCTGCCATCGGCGTCGATCACCCACTCGACGTCGACGCGCTCCAGGCCGAGGGCCTCGGCGGCCCGGGCGGCGGCCGTGAGGAGCTGATCGCGTGCTGTGGCGGTGAGCGCGGGTTGGTCCGCCAGGGCGGCCGGGGTGTACAGGTGCAGCACGCCCGCGCTGGAGGTCTGGATCTTGGCCCGAGTTCCGGCTACCGTGCCAAGGCCTACCCACTCGCCCGGCGGAATCTCCAACTCATGTTCCTTAGCGGGAAGTTGGATGACCTCCTGGGTGGCGGGCCGGACGGTGGCGCTGTGGCCGGGGCCGCCCACGTGGATCTCGCCGACCACATGACCGGAGACGAGCTGCTCGGCCAGGCCGCGGACGGCCTCGATCCGCCAGCGGGTGCACCGGCCGCCGGTGACGGCGGCGGCCAGGACACCGGAGCAAGCCGGTCGCAGGACCGCCTGCACGAGAACGGCCATGCGCGGCAGACCGGTTACCCCCATGGCTTGGCCGTACGCGGTAACGGTCGGGTGGTGGGCGGAGGCGCGAACGGCGCGGATGGCGTCCAGTAGCGCGGCGGGCTTGGCCGGGACGATGCGGGAGGTGAACAGGCCGGCGAAGGACGCCTCTCTTCCGTCCTCGGCTGCGGAGGAGGAGCGGGCGATCAGCCCGTACGGGGCAGGGCAACGGGCGAGGACCTCGCGGGTGGCGGCCGCGAGCTGCTCCTCGGGGTGACCTGCGGGAATGACGACTCCCGCGGGGACGGGCAGCCCGGCGGCGGCCAGGCGGGCGAGGGCGGTGGCCTTCGCCCCGGCGGTTTCGGTGTCCAGGGTCTCGTCGAGACAGGGCAGGGCGGTGGTCATCGGACAGCTCCCGGGGCCAGCAGGTCGGCGGCGGTGATGGTGGCGGGGTCGGCGCCGTGCTGCTCGCACCAGCGGCGTGCTGCGGCGAGGTAGCGGTGCCGCTGGACCTTGCGGGTCTCCTCGCTGCCGGCCGCCCATCGGCAGACGGTGGTCATCCCCTGCACCCGCGCGGTGCCGGCCGGGTCGCCCGCGGCGGCGAGCAGCGCGGCGAGGACCCACGCGTCGCGCAGCTGGACCGCGCGTCGGCGCGAGGCGTCGATGACGTGGCGCTGGCCGGTGGTGTCGGTGGCGGCGGTGGCGGTGAGAAGCCCGGCGGCGCGGGCGTGGTCTTCGAGCGGCATCGCGGCGGCGGCCGGGGAGCCGTCCCCGTACAGGGTTCCGGCCCGCGCGGCGAGGGTGCCGGCCGCGAGGACGAGGTCGGCGCCCCCGGCGAGCGCGGCGGCGCCGTCCAGGAGCACCAGGTGGGCGTCCAGCAGGTGGCCGGTGGCATCGGGGGTGTTCAGGGCCAGGCGGCAGGCCCGCCCCTCGGCGTCACCGCCGAGCAGTTCGGCGAGCAGGTGCTGCCAGTCGTCGTCGGGCAGCAGCCAGTTGACGATGTGGGCGCTCATCACGCCGAGGAACGCCGAGGTCGCCGCCGCGAGCTGCTGCTCAGCAGCTGCACCGGCCTTGAGCTGGTGCTCCAGCGCGAGCATGGTGGTGTCGGCGAGGCGGTGGCGCTGCTCGGCGGCGGTGACCATCGAGCTGGCGTAGGCGGGATCGGCGAGCAGCTGGTGCCAGCGCCCGGTGAGAGCGAGATGGTCGCCTTCCGGGATGTCGACGATCCCCGGCCGCCGCAGTCGCCCGTACGGGCGGGGGTCGTTCATGAACACGCCGGGCCACCGGGTGAGGGACGTGGTGTACAGGTCGAGCTCCAGCGGGGTGCTGCCGGGCCTGGTGTGCTCGTAGTCGCAGGAGAGCTGGCCGTTCCAGACGGGCTCCACGGATTTCTCCTTGCCGGGGCCGGCGGCGCGGTGGCCGGATCGGTGACGTTTGGTCATCTGGGTGGTGCGTGGTGTGAAAGGCTCGGCGCCTGCCGCCTGGTGGGCCGGTGCGGCACCGTAGGTGGCCGAGTGCCGAGGAGCAGCGAAGTGATCAAGGAATCGACAGCGAGTGCGTTCGTCTTCCGCGTCGGCGGGGACGGGGAGTGCAGGACAGCTCTGGTGTGGCATCCGCGGCTGGAGCTGTGGCTCCCGGCCGGCGGGCACGTCGAGGTCGACGAGGGGGCGGCCGAGGCCGCGCTGCGCGAGATCGAGGAGGAGACGGGGCTGCGGGCCGAGCTGCTCCCCGGTCCGTCACTTCCGCTGCCCTCCGGCTTCCCGCACAGCGCGCCTGTCGCGCCGTGGTGGGTGGTGGAGATGGACGCCTGCGCCGACAACCACACCCGCGAGCCGCACCGGCACATCGACCACGTGTACGTCGCCCGGGCGGGTGACGACGGGGCGCCTGGCAGCGCGGTGCACGAGGTGCGCTGGTTCACCGAGCAGGAGGCGGCCGAGGTCGAGGGCCTGTCCGAGGACTCGCGCCTTCAGGTGAAGCAGCTCTTCGCGATGATCGCCGACGGGTCGCTGCGCCTGGCGGCGTGAGGGCGGACGGTCAGAACAGGGCGCTCTGCTCCGCGTCCGGGACGGCCGGGGTCAGGCGCTTGGGCTGCAGCCCGGCGGCCATGTCCAGCTCCAGCAGGGTGCGCCACCGGCCGGTGGCGCACCCTGCGGCCAGCAGCAGTTCCAGGACCTGGGCGGTGACCTGGACGTCCGGCATCGCCCGGTGCCGGTCCGCGGGTCTGGGGATGCCGTAGTGGCCGAGCAGGTTGTCCAGCCGGTAGGAGCCGAGCCCCGGCAGGACCGCCTTGGCCAGGCCGATCGTGTCGAGCAGCGGCGTGGCGGCCAGGACGGGGCAGTGCTCGGCCTGATGGGCGATCAGACCGGCTTCGGTGTGCGCGTGGTGGGCCACCAGCCGGTACGGCGGTGCGCTCAGGCGAGCGTCCAAGTCGGCCATCACCTGGGCGGACGAGGGCGCGGTGGCGAGCAGGGCGGCGGTGAGGCCGGTCTGGGCCGTGTCCATCGCGGTGACGGGGACGTCGGCGGGCGGGCGGATCAGTGACTCGAACCGGCCGACCTCCACCAGTCGGCGGCCGCTGGCGCGCAGCGCGAGGGCGGCGACCTCGATCGGCTCGGCGGGCCGTCCGGCGGGGGTGAGCCCCTCGAAGTCGATCACCACCAGGGTCGTGTCGGCGAAGCGGGGATCGCGCATCAGCTCTTCCACGCGGCGGCCTCCTGCCTGATCGTCAACGCCCATTGCTCGATGGCCAGTTCGGTGTCGTGCTCGGTAAACGGGACGGCCAGCAGGGTGTCCACCGTAGCGTGCGCGCGGGGAAGACCGCCGGTGGCGTAGCCGGAGCAGGCCGGGTGCAGGTGGGCTGCGGTGAGGCGGTGGGTGCCGACGCTGTTGGGCACGCCGAGGCCGGCGAGGTGGGCGGCGAAGGCGCGCGGCGCGGGCAGCGTCAGGCGCCAAAGGGCGCTGTAGCCGTTGGGGATGTCGCCGTCGCCCGCGGCGATCGGCTCCAGGCCCGCGGTGCCGTCGACCGCGCGGTGGAGAGCGGCTGCCTGCCTACGGCGGTGCGCCAGCGCCTCGGGGAAGCGTTGGAGGTTGTGGCGGGCGAGGGCTGCGAGCGGCTCGGCGAGGCGGTAGTTGACGCCCAGGCGGCTTCCGGCCGGGGCGTCGGGGGCGGGGCTCTGCCAGTGGGTGCGGTAGGCGGCGGCCCGGTCGCCGAGGGCGTCGTCGTCGGTGAGGAGGTAGCCGCCTTCCCCGCACGCGATGATCTTGCCGTCCTTGAGGGAGAAGCAGCCGGTGTCGCCGACGGTGCCGGCCGGGCGGCCCCGGGTGGTGGTGCCCTGGGCCTGGCAGGCATCCTCGATCAGCCGCAGGCCCGTGGTGCGGGTGTACGCGGCCACGTCGTGGATGCCGTCGGTGCGCCCGGCCAGGTGCACGGCGATGACGGCCTTGGTCCCCGGGCCGGTCTTCGCGGTGAGGTCGGCCAGGTCCAGGCCCCGGCCGTCGGCGCCGGCTTCGACGAACACCGGGCGGGCCCCGGCGGCGACGACGGCGGCGACCGTCATGACGACGGTGACGGCCGGCAGCAGGACCTCGTCGCCGGCTCCGATGCCGCAGGCGGCCAGCGCGGTGGTGATCGCGGCGGTGCCGGAGGAGACGGCGACGGCCCGGCGGGTGCCGAACGCGGCCGCCAGCTCCTCCTCCAGCGCCGTGACCTCCTGGTAGCCGGACGGGTTGGGCATGCGGGCGACGGCGGCGGCCATCGCCTGGTGGTGCGCGGGTTCAGGCACGGTGAGCCTCCGCTCCGGTCGGGGAGAGCACGGGGAAGCCGGTGAGCGGCCACATGTTGACGCAGTCCACGGAGAACAGGGAGCAGTCGGCGCCGCAGCCGGTCGGAGCGGGGAACACGTCCCGGGCGGCCGTGTCCTTGATGGTGCGGTGGCGCTCCGGCGCCGTGGCGGCGATCTTCAGCCCGGAGGGGCAGTCCCACACCGTGCCGTCCGGCTGGACGAAGAAGAGGGTGTCGCCGCCGAAGCAGCCGGGGACCAGGTCGGTGGGCTTGGTGACCGCGGAGGCGACCTGGCGGGCGTAGGCGCGCTCGGGCAGCACCAGCGGCAGCTCGGCGGCGTACAACTCGTCGAAGTGCTGGCGCAGTTCGGGCGCGCGCTCGGGGGTGAGGGACAGCGCCTTGGCGAGCTTGTGGCCGGGGTCGAGGGCGATCGGCTGCGGGACGGCGTAGTCGCAGCCCAGCGCCACCGCGAGTTCGGGCACAGCGATGATGTCCGTCAGGTTGCGGGCGGTGATGACGCTGTAGATGCCGACCTTGGGACGGGGCGCGGGCCCGCGGGACTCCAGCAGCGCGCTGATCCCGGAGACAACGGCCTTCCAGCCGTCGCCCTCGCGGCGCGGCGGCCTCCACCGGTCGTTGTGGACCGGGTCGGCGGAGTCCAGCGACACCGACACCGCGTCGACCCCCAGCTCGATCAGCTGATCGCACAGGTCCGCCCGGTTCAGGGCAACACCGCTGGTGCACACCACCACCTCCAGGCCGCCTGTCTTGAGGATCTCGATCAGCTTGATGATCGGCCTCCACAGCAGCGGCTCCCCGCCGGCCAGGAACACCCGGCCGACCGGCGAGTCGGCCAGCGTGCCCGCGAAGGCCAGGACCTGTTCGGTGGTCAGGTCGTTCGGCGACAGGTGGGAGAGCACCCCGAGCTGGGTGGGCATCTGCATGCTGTGTTCGGCGACGGTCCCGAAGTAGCAGTACCGGCAGCCGTGGGACGCGCAGAACGAGCGCAGGCCCCACAGCAGGCTGACCGTCTTCCCCGGCTTCACTCGGCCACCCCGTCCGCGGTCGTGGCGGCCGCGTCGCGGCACAGCCCGGTGATGAGGTCGACGGCGTCGGCTTCGCCGATCAGCTGCCGGTCCAGCACCACGTAGCCGTCCGACACGGCGGCCAGCTGGTGGTAGATCCGTCCGGCACGGGACATCAGGGCCCGCTCGTCCCGGCTCGCCGCCTGGCCAGTGCGTCGCTCGAACCGGGCCCGGCACGCGTCGGGGTCGTCGGTGAGCAGCACGGTGGTCGTGGGAGCGGGCCGCCACCCCCGGATCATCTGCTCGATGGCCAGGGACCGCTCCAGTGCCCAGGCGTCCGTGGCGCCGGCCGCCTCGGCGAGGACGGCGGCCTGGTAGACGGCCACCGACGCCGGACCGCGGTCCTCCAGCACCATCCGGCCGGGGCCGACAGGGGCGAGCGCCTCGTGCCGGTGGACCTGGAGCGCGGCCAGCAGCAGCGTCTCGGTACCCGGGTGGCCGGTTCGCAGGAACCGGTCGCCCTCGCTGTGCAGCGCGGCGATGACCTGGCCGGGCAGGCCGGTCGGCGCGGAGTCGGGCAGTTCGACCAGCGGCACGCACACCGGGCCCAGGGCGGCGGCGGCCAGGCGGCCGAGGTGGCTCTTGCCGACCCCGTTGACGCCTTCGAGCGTAACCACGGCGCTCATCGCGCACCGCCGGCCAGTGCGGCGACGCGGCGCAGCCGCTCCACCGCCGCCATGTCGGCGGCCAGCGGCTTGAGCAGGTACTCGGTGGCGGTGCGGGTCCCGTGGGCGCGTACCCCGCGCGCCACCATGCACGAGTGGTCGCCCACCATCCACACCGCCACCTGCTTGCTGCCGGTCAGGCGGGCGACGTCCTCGGCGATCTCGGCGCCGAGCCGCTCCTGCAGCTGGAGCTTGTGAGCGTGCTGGTGGGCGATCCGCACCAGTTTCGACAGGCCCAGCACCCGGTCGACGGGAGCGTAGGCGACGACTGCCTCGACGGTGAACGGCAGCAGGTGGTGCTCGCACAGGGAGGCGGTGCGGATGCCGCCGACGGCGACGCACCCCTCGCCCTCGGCCTGGTACTCGAAGGTGGTGTCGGTGGTGCCGGCCTCGTGCCCGAGGAACTCGGTGAAGAACCGGGTGACGCGGGCCGGGGTGTCGGCGAGGCCGGGCCGGGTGGGGTCCTCGCCGAGCGCGATGAGCAGGTCGCGCAGCAGGGTCTCGACGGCCGTGGCGTCGATCGGGGCGCGGGTGCCGGAGTCCGGCCCCGGGTGCGGTTCGGCGGGGGCTGGCAGGGTGGTCTCCACGAAGGTGTCCTCCACTTGTCCGTGGGAAGGGTGACGGGGTCGCACGGGTCGCCCGTGCGACGAAGCGTCGTGCGGTGGGCTCAGAGCCCGAGGGCGTCCAGGAGGGCTCGGGCGGACTTCTGGGGCGTGAAGCGGGTGATGCGGCCGGGGGCGGCCGCACTGGCCCGTTCGTACGGGCCGGGGTCGGCCAGCAGCTCGGCCACGGCCGACCACAGTCCCCCGGGACCGGCTTCCAGCGGCACATAGCGCCCGGCCTCGCCGGCCAGCAGCGGCACGTTGCCCAGGTCGACACCGACCACCGGGGTTCCGACGGACAGGGCCTCGGCGGCGGTGAAGCAGAACGTCTCCGGCACCTGGGTGGAGATGACGGTGGCGGCGGCGCCGGCGAAGAAGTCCGGTACGTCGGCCCAGCCGAGCGCCGGCAGGATGCTTACCAGGCCGGGACGCCGGGCTTCGACCTCCCGGCAGGCGGCCAGGGTCCGGGCCTGCCCTCCTCTCTGGAGCTCGAACCCGGCTTCGGCCAGGACCAGCTCCACGGGCCGGTCCCAGTCCGGGGGCAGTGCCCAGAGCAGTTCGGCCAGGCCCTTGGCCGGGTCCGCGCGCGAGACGATCCGCACCGGCCCCGTCTCCCGCAACTTGGCCCGCTCCCCGGCGGTGGGAGGCTCGATGAGGGTGTGCAGGGCGTTGAGGACCGGCCGCCAGCGGCTGGTGTCCAGACCGGCTGCGGACCCGCCGTCGGCGAGGTAGTCGCTGGCAGGGCAGACGACGTCGGCGGCCGCCAGCGCGTTCTGCCAGCGCTGCTCCGCGCTGGGGCGGATCTTGTGGACCATCAGCGCGGTGGTGACTCCGGCCGGGGCGGGGCTCAGGTAGCCCAGGCCCCACAGGGTGTCTCCCCAGCAGACCGCGTCCGCGCCGTGCTCGGCCAGGACGGACCGGACCTCCGCCGCCACCGGTGCGGGGTCGGCGAGGGCGGCCAGCACGTCCGCGTTCGTCGCCGGGTGCGGCAGGGTGACGCCGGACAGCCGGATCAGGCCGGTCTCCAGGTGGTCCAGCGGACCGGCCGGGCCCGCCGTCAGCACCAGCGGCGTGTGCCCGAGCTCCCGCAGCCCCTTGACCAAGGCGCCGATCGACCGGTCGATACCCGACGGCTGGTCGGGCCGGTAGGACAACAGCACCAGCGCGACCCTGCTCACGACGCTTCCTCCGCTCCCGCCGACGCGGACGCCTCCCAGGGGAAGACGACCCAACCGCGGACCGTCTCCCCGATCCAGGTCACCGTCTCGCCAGGCGGCCTGTCGCCGGTCCAGTTCGCCTCGTTGACCACCAGCACGGCGCTGCGCACCCGGGCGGCACCGGCCTGCTCCACGATCCGCACCGCGCTGGCCAGGGCCTGGCCCGTGCCTACCACGTCGTCCACCACGAGCACGTCCAAGCCGTCGAGCCCGCCCAGCGAGGCGGGGTTGCGGACCATGGGCTCGGTGGTCTTGGCCGCGTTGGCGCTGTCATCGACGGTGTGGGTCACCTCCAGCGCCCGCACGTCGCGGACACCGAGCTGATGGGTGAGCAGCACCGCCGGGACCATGCCGCCGCGCACGACGGCCACCACGGTCTGCGGCACCCCGTCCGTCCGGATGGCGGCGGCGATCCGGGCGGCCTGCGCCTGGACGTCGTCCCAGTCCAGGTGTCTGATGCTGCTTCCCGGCGCAGCGGCTCCATCGGGGGAGGCGGCCGCCGTGGCCCGGGTGCTCACGCCGCCTCCAGGGTGAACTGCGACCAGGTGCTCGCCGTCTCGGACACGCGGACCGTGAAGGGGCGCCCGCCCACGGCCGTCAGCTCCTGCTCAACGAGCCACGCGGTCAGCACCGCTGCCAGGTGCTCGCTGGTCGGGTTGAAGTCGAAGACCGTGTTGAGGACCTGCCCGTGGAAGCGCGAGAGCACGACCTCGCGCAGCTTCCCGGGCACCGGCAGCAGGTTGTCCGGCTGGTCCGGGTCCGGGAGGGTCACCAGGTAGGCGTGGCCGTGGTGGCGACCGCACTTGTGGCCGTCGGGCAGATCGCACAGCCAGTGCCGGGCCCGGAAGCGGACGGCCTCATCAGCGGCGGGGTCGGGGAGGCGGCCGGTGAAGACCCGGACGTCGTCGAGCAGTTGACGCACGTCGTCGGGCAGGTTCTCCTGCGCCCACGCCCGGACATGGGCGACGATTCCGGCGTCGGTGGGGTCGGCCAGGATCGTGTCCAGGTCCTGGTGGTCCAGGACCTGGTCGACGTGCTGCTGGAGCCCGGAGAGGTCACCGAAGTCGCAGACGAAGCCGGGCTTTGTCAGCTCAGTGGCCGTCAGGACGAGTTCCACGGTGACCAGGTCGCTGCCGTCGATTCCGTCGACCGTGCGGGCGATGTCGCAGTTCGCCCGCTTGCCGATGGTGTAGGTGCCACCCGCCGGGAGGCCCGGGAGCCATCCGTTGGGCAGAGGGCCGGCCGCCGGGTCGGCTTCGAAGGGGGAGTTCATCGTGCACCTCTCGAGATCAGGGGTACGAGGCAGAGCATGGCGCCGCGGGGCCGGGGCCCAGCTCCGACCAGGCGGAAGTGGCAATCTGTGCTGAACCGAGCACACACCGCCAGCGTCCCGGGAACAATGGCTGGGGCCGATCCACGAGCGATCCCAAATCCCGAGGAGCGTCGCGATGTCCGAGCGACTACGGAACGACCTACGGCAGGCGCGCCGGGACTCCGGGATGTCCTGGGCGCAGTTCTCCCAGGCAACGAGCTTCACACCGGCGTATCTGCGTAACGTGGAGAACGGGAACAGATCATTGACCATCGACGTGGCCGCGGCCTACGACCGCGCGCTGCGAACCGACGGCAAGTTCGAGAAGGAGCTGGCCAACGCCAAGGCTGCGCCGTCCGCCGTTCCGTGGGGTCAGGACGGAGCGGCACTGACGGTCCTCGCCGACCTCGTGGACGGGAGAGCAGGCCGAGTGGATCGCCGGGGGTTCGTCAAGGCCGGTGCCGCAATGTCGGCATCAGCGGGAGGATGGGCCGGCGCTCTGGGCATCGCCCGCCCCAGCGCACCCGTCGAGAGCGCGCAGAGCGCCGGGGGCACGGCTCTGTTGGTCAACATGGCCGGCCGACTCGAGCTCCTGCGCAGGTTGGACGACGAGCTCGGCAGCGGGGAGGTCCGCAGGCAGGCCTCCGGGGAACTGTCGCTCGCGGTGACCCTCCTCAAGGCCGGCCGCTACCGGGGCACTGCCGCGAACCGTCTCCTCCGGCTCGCGGGTGAAGCCGCACGGCAGGTCGCCTGGTGCACCTTCGACCAAGGCCGCCCCGGTGTTGCCCAGCGGTACTTCGACGCGTCCCTCCGCGCCTCCGCCGAAGCAGGCGACGCAACCGGGGGCATCTACACCATCTCGTTCGCAGCCGTCCAGCTCTACTCCACCGGCCAGGCCGACCGCGCGGTGGCCCTCCTGGAGACCGCCCGCTCGCAGCTGCGGCGACACAGCACCCCCCGCATGGAGGCGATGCTGGCCGCCCGCACCGCCCGTGCGATGTCGAAGACCACTGCCAAGGCGGCAACCGGCCGCCAACTCCGCCTGGCACACGACATGCTGGACAGAGGCCCACAGGACGACGAACCCGAGTTCCTCTACTGGGTGACCAGGTCGGAGGTGGAGATGATCGCCGGTTCGTGCGCGCTCGACCTCGGCGACCCGGCCGAGGCGTTGCGCCGCTTCGAGGCCGGCATGCGGGCACACCCCAGCGTCGACGAGGAGTTTCCCCGCAGCCATGCCATCTACCTGGCCCGCGCCGCCGAGGCCCACCTCGTCCTGAACGACCTCGATGCGGCCGTCGCCGCCGCCTGGCAGGCGGCCGCTTGCCTCGGTTCCGTCGACTCCGCCCGCTCCTCCTCCCAGCTCAAGGGACTGCGGGTCAAACTCGCCCCGCACGCCGCCTACCGGCCCATCGCGGACTTCCTACAGGCCGCTGCCGGGTAGGTGCAGCAGCTCGCGCAGACGCCGGGCCACCACGTCCTCGTCCAACCCGAGCAACGGCGTGAACCCGAGTCCGGCGGCGGCCTCAAGGTTCGACTCACTGTCGTCAACGAACAGGCACTCATCCGCGCCCACACCGAGCTGGTCCAACACGATCCGGAAGATCGCCGGATCCGGCTTGCGTACGCCGACGTCGGCGGAGAGCACCACCGCATCGAACGTACCGGCGAGGTCGAATCCGGAGTACGGGTCGAACGGCTGGCGGCCGAGCGAGTTCGACAGCACCGCCGTCCTGATCCCGGCTGCACGCGCCTGGCGAGCAACGCGGAGCACCGGGTAGGCGGGGAAGGCGTCGTGGAGGTACCGCGCCATCAAGCCGGCAGGCTCGACGCCGATCAGGCCGCCGAACCTCGAGTTCCACTCCTCCTGGGTGATCTGGCCGAGCTCGAGCCGACGGAACAGCTCCTGTCCCTCCGGTGAAGCCCACCCGCGAAGGAACGTCCCGCGGACGATCTTCTCCCGATCCTCGAACGCCTGGATCACCTCGACCATGTTGAAAGTCAAGACACCGAAGAAGTCGAATACCACCGCGCCGAACCCGGTCGCCGGAGATGTCGTCATCCCGGCAGCCTAGGCCGCCCGCCAGGCTCCGGGAACTCCGCGGCATCGGGACCGTAGAACTCCTCGCGGGCAGCACCCGGCTCACCGGATCCCGGCAGGACCCGGGTCGCCAGGTCACCGGCATACCGCAGCACGCCTGCCGGCGCCTGGATCCATGGGAGGATGCCGCGCTGATACGGCCCTACGCATGATTGGCAAATTGCCAATTCTGTTGCCATACACATGCCGTACATGGTCCGACCCGCTAAGCTGACGGAGCGACAGAATCCTCGGACCACGGCTTCACGGAGGAATCGATGACGCCCGCCGTCCCGCAGCAACCGCTCGCCGCACGCAGCAGGTTCGGCGCCGACCTGCGACACCGGCGCGAAGCCTTCGGCTGGACCGCCGAAGAGGTCGGCGCTCGGATCGGATGCAGCACTTCCAAGGTCACGAGAGTCGAGACCGGCAAGCGCAGCGCCACTCCGGCCGACTTCGAGGCCCTCATGGACCTCTTCGACGTCTCCGAGTCGGATCGAGGCCACCTGGAGGCCCTCTTCCGCCGGGGACGAGCGCGCACGGCCATGTGGTGGGACGCCTACGCTGACGTCCTCAGCAGCAGGTACACGGAGTTCATCTCCTACGAGCACGAGGCTGTCGCCGCGGCCGAGTACCAGGTCGCGTACATACCGGCCCTCCTGCAAACCGAGGCCTACGCCCGTGCAGTCACCGAGGTCGGCTTCGCGGCGCTCGGCCCGGACCAGGTTGACAGCCTGGTCGAGGTCAAGAGGATGAGGCAACGCCGTCTGCGCGACGAGGTCCCGCTTCGCCTGACGGCCGTCATCACCCAGGCCGCGCTGGAATTCGAGGTGGGAGGACCGTCCGTCCAGGCGGCTCAGCTCCGCCATCTCCGGGAAACCGCCGACCTGGAGTCCGTAGACCTTCGGGTCGTCCCCTTCGACAAGGGGGCCGAAGGCACGTTGACCGGCGCGTTCACCCTGTTCCAGGGCGACGGCCAGGAATCGCCGGGCACCGCTTTCGCCGAGGCCGTCACGGGCACGATCGTCGTGGACGACGCGCTCGGGCTGCGGCGTCTCGCCCGTCTCCATTCCTACCTCCTGCGAGCCGCCCTCGGTCCCCAGGAGTCGCTGGCACTGATCGCGAAGACCGAGAGAAGACTGACCGCATCATGATCGAGACAAACCGCCTCTACTCCGTTCCGCTCGACAATGTGCTCTGGCACAAGAGCAGTTACACCGCGAACAACGGCAACTGCGTCGAGCTTGCGACCGTGCCAGGGCTTCCGGCTGTCGCCATCCGGGACTCGAAGAACCCGGAGATCCCCGCGCTCAGGTCCGGTGCCGGTCAGGTTCGTGCGTTCATCCTCGCCCTCGCGGCCGACACCCTGGTCGAAGCGTGACAACGTACGTGCCGGCCGCCAAGTCGGACCTCTACACGCTCGACCTCCGCGTAGCTCGATGGATGGTGGCCCCGGAGAGCGATCCTGCGGATCGCCTGGAGGTGGCCATCCTCCCGAACGGCGCCACCGCACTTCGGCACTCGGCCACGGGGAGGGTGCTCTTCTTCACCGCGGCAGAGTGGACCGCCTTCGTTCGGGGCTGCCAGGACGGCGAGTTCGAGCAGGACATCGACACGGCCGAGTGCCAGGCGATCCTCGTCAAGGCCGTCCGGCCTTGACGAGGGCGCCTGGCCCACGACGGCAGATGTGTGGAAGCACCGATTCCCGGTACAGGTGAGGAATCCTCCCGGCCGTGGGGACAACGAGATCGGTCCCCACGGCCGGTCGAAGGGGGCGAGATGGCGGCACGGCCCAACATGCTGCACCCGGAGCGTTCGCCCGAGGAGTGGCTGGGCAACGAGATCCGGCAGTGGCGCATGCTGAGGGGTTACGGGCAGGACGAACTCGGCGCCTTGGTGCACCTCAGCGGCGATCTGATCGGCAAGATGGAACGCGGTGAGCGCAGGTGCCTGCCGCATCACGCCGAGGCGCTCGACATCGCGCTGGACACCGGCGGAGCACTCGCCCGCAGCCTCGTGCTGGTGAACATGCAAGTGGGCCTTCGCGGCGAGGACGACTCCGCCGTCGCGACCGCGCAGGCAGCCCATCCCTCAGCAGCATTCGTGGACAGCCTGAGCCCGATCGCGGTTCCGCTCATCCAGCCCGGCTCAGGACCTGGCTCGTCGGTGCTTCCAGGGGATATCGCCCACGTCGAGTCCGCCGCCGCCGTCCTGCGCAGCTGGGACAACTTGCACGGTGGAGGTGGTCTCGTTCGGGAGACCGCCGTCGCACAGCTTCGGTGGGTCAGGGGTCTGACCGAGGCGCCGTGCAGCAGTCCGCTACGCCCGAAGTTGCTCACCGCGGCGAGCCGTCTCGCCTCCGCCGCCGGCGCCGTTCTGCTCGACACGGGCGAGTTCGCCGAGGCCGGCCGACACCTTCGGTGGGCGACAGAGCTCGCGGAGGAGGCAAGTGACTGGTCGGCACGTGCTGTCTCCTTCAACCTGCGCTCCCGGCTCGCCACTTGGTGTGAGCAGTACGAGGACAGCGTGACCCTGGCCGAGCTGGGCCTCGTCCGGTCCGACCGGCTCTCCCCCGCCGAACGCGCCATGCTGAACAACGCGGCAGCACGAGGGCACGCCCGGTTGGGCAATCGCCAGGCAGCTCTCGCGGCCATCGGACGGTCCGACGAGGCGTACGGCCAGGTCCGGGCAGCCCAGGAGTCCCCCTGGATGAGCTACTACGACGACGCGCAGCACCAGGGCGACACCGGCCATGCCGTCTACGACCTCGCACTCACCGGTCACGCGGTCGACGACGCGCTCTACCGGCTCAGGAACGCCGTCGACGGACACTCTCAATCGTTCGCCCGATCCAGGACCTTCAGCCGGACCAAGCTGACCGGCCTCCTGCTGGTCGTCGGAGACCCCGACGACGTGCTGCCGGAAACCGAGCTGGCCATGGCCGAGGTCGCCCGGCTCCGTTCGCACCGGGCCGTGCGGGACCTCCAGGAGCTGGCGAGCATCGCACGCCGGTACGAACGGCACAGCGGGCTCCAAGGCCTGCACCTCCAGATCGCCGCTACGGTAGGTGGGTGACTACTGCCAGCGGTTCCCATGCCGTCCTGCTCAGGGCATGTGCCGAAGCCGGTCTGTCCGCCGACGGTGCCGAGCTGATCAGGCTGGGCGAGAACGCGTTGTGGCGACTCCCCGAAGGTGTGGTGGCCCGGATCGCCCGCACCGGCCAACGGCCCGCGGCGGTACAGGAGATCGCGATAGCCCGGTGGCTTCACGAGAGCGGCCTGCCCGTCGTCCGTCCGTTGGACGCCTTCTCCGTCCCCGTCCTCGTCGGCGACCGGCCCGTCACCTTCTGGCACGAGCTGCCGCCCCATCGACCGGGCACCGGCGCGGACATGGCTCCGCTCCTCCGCAGATTGCACGAGTTGCCCGTACCCGAGCACATCGATCTCGGCCTCCTCGACCCGCTCGTCCGGATCGCCGAGCGGATCGCCGAAGCGGTCACCCTTGATGACCACCAGCGCAGTTGGCTACGAGGGCACCTCGCGGACCTCCAGGCTGCCTGGGACGACCTTCCGCTCGGAGAGCCGCTCTGCGTGGTCCACGGAGACGCCTGGGGCGGCAACACCGCGGTCACCCGGAACACCACCTACCTGCTCGACTTCGAACGTTCCTCCCTGGGCCGGCGCGAGTACGACCTGGCAACGATGGCAGCGGGCTTCACGAGCTTCGGCAGCATCACCGCCCAGCAGTACGAGGCGATCTGCACCGCCTACGGTGCCGATGTCACGGACCAGCCGAGCTTTCCGGTCCTGCGCAACATCCGCGAACTGCGCGTCACCTGCTTCGCACTCCAGCTCGCTGCGGCCGATCCCACACGGCATCGCGAGCAGGCCCACTACCGCCTCGCTTGCATCCAAGGCCGGGAAGGGGCCCGTCCGTGGGGCTGGACGGTCATCTGAACTCGCCGACACCCTCTGGGATTCGGTCGAACGACGATTCCTGACCCCCCTCCTTCATAGGCGTAGGTGGGTCTGTCCCTCACCGCTTCCCTGACTGTGCATGCCTTCGCAGGCTGCCAGCCTCCGTTCATGGGGACAGCTTGCCCTGTCCCCATGAACATGAAGGGGACACTCGGGGTTGTCCCCTTCAACCCCCTCCCGCTCGTACCGCCTCCCTGGCCACTCTTGACGTGTCGGAGACGCCGCCACCGGCGCTCCCGTCGGGTCCCAGCCGATCCACGTGCTTCGACCCGCCCCCCACGTTCCACTCCGGCCATGGAGGCTCACGTGTTGCGCCATCCGCTGTTCCTGAAGGACCCGGTCACCGGCGACGCCGGTGTGCCGGCCGCTACCGACGTCGGCTCGATGCTTGCCGTGGTGTGCGCGAGCACCGAGCACCTGGGCAAGGTCGCCTTCCACCTCGCCCAACCGGCCGACAACGGACCCGCTCTGACGGAGCCGGCGTGAACACGACCACTGCCGCGAACAGCGCCGGAGCGCCTCGACGGCCCCTGCCGCTGCCCGGCCTCCTCTCGGCCGTCCACATCCTCGACCCCCACACCCCCGGCATCGCGGGCCTGGCCTCCTATCTGGCCCGGAGGCACGCTCGGGTGACGGTCTCGCCGCCGCGCCCCGATTCCCGCCCCGACCTGCTCCAAAGGCTCGAACGGTGCGGTGTCGGCCTTCGGGCGGCCACTCCCGGGACGGCCTCGCTGATCTGGGGCGGGGACAACACCGTGGTGCACGAGGTCCTGGACCACGCCGTCGGGCGAGGCCTTCCGATACTGGGCTACGGGCGGGCCGTCGAGCTGCTGGCCGCCACGGCGCCGACCACGGTCGCCGTCGCCGGCAGCCACTCGACCACCATGGCCGCCGCCGCGCTCACCTGCGCGCTCGTCAGCCGCGACCCCGGGTGGATCCTCGCCGAGGCGCCCAAAGGGGACTCCGCCGGCTACGGCGGCGGCGGAGAGCTCCTGGTGGTGGACCTGTGCCCGGACAGCTCCGGCCACGACGCCTCGCCGCCCGGCTGGCGCTTCCGCTCCCTGGGTGAAGGCCTCGCCCCTGCCGTGACACTGGTCACCGCCGCGGAGGCCGCACCGCCGAGCTGGTGGAACCA
This sequence comes from Kitasatospora sp. NPDC058046, assembly GCF_042885595.1. Taxonomy (NCBI): domain Bacteria; kingdom Bacillati; phylum Actinomycetota; class Actinomycetes; order Kitasatosporales; family Streptomycetaceae; genus Kitasatospora; species Kitasatospora sp. NPDC058046. The sequence continues at coordinate 189,391 of NZ_JBHVRS010000011.1, read as the reverse complement.
GCAGGAGGCGCTGGACCAGATGGAGGCCCTCGCCCGACGGAGCGGCACGGTGGTGCTGTGGGCCGCCCAGCCCGGCTGCCTGGAGCTCGCGGACCGGCTGCGCCGACGCCGGGGCCCGAGCGTGGTGACCGTCGGCCGCGGCGCCGACATGGACGTGCAGGTCCTCGGGAGCTTCTGGACCGGTGAGGAGCACCGCGTCACCGTCCAGGCCGGCGGCGAGCGTCACACCTTCACCGTGCCGGTCGCGGGGACGAACTCCGCCATGGCCGTGGCGACGGCCTGGGCCGCGGGCTGGGCGCTCGGTGTCCCCGGCCACGAACTCGTCGACGGGCTCGGCGCGTTCGCCGGCGTCGAGAGGTCGCTGACCCGGCTCGGCACGAGCGGTGGAATCGACGTCGTGGAATCCATCGCCGTGCACCCGAGGGAGATCGAGGCCGACCTCCTGGGTGCCCGGATGCTCACCGAGGGCGCGGTGGTGGCCGTGTACGAGCCCTCCGGGCATCTGCGGTCGAACACCCTCGCCGGCCTGATCGCCGACGCCCTGACGGCCGCCGACCGGACGGTGCTGCTGCCCGTCCACTCGACGTTCCCCCGTCACCACAACCGCGTCGACGGCGGCGAGAGCATCCTCACCGCCAGTCCCACGGGCACGGTGATCCGCTACGAGCCTGGCCTGGACCAGCCGGGCCCCGAATCGCTGGTCGCCTCCCTCGTCCGACGGGGAGACCTGGTCCTGACCATCGGCCCCCACGCCGCCCGCCGGATCGGGCCCTCCCTGCTGGCCGCCCTCGACCGGTCGTAGCCTCCCATCCTCCCCCGCTTCTGCTGGAGATCCGCCATGCCCGCTTCCCGCCCCGTCAAGCCCGACCTGTCCGAGGCCGACGTCCTCCTCCTGCAACAGCTGGCCCGCGGCGCGCTGTACGGGGCGATCAGCCGGGCCACCGGAATCGAGCAGTCCAGGGTCGGCGCTGCCATCCTCACGCTACTGCCGAAGATCGGAGCGAAGTCGCGCTTCCACGCCACCGCCCTGGGCGCGGGATGGGGCCTGGTGCAGGAGGTGCACCTGATGAACCCCATCGGCAACCCGCTGTCGGCGCAGCACATCGCCGTCCTCGCCGGGCTGGTGGGCGGCGAGAACCCGACCGTCACCGCCGAGCACCTGGGCCTGGCCGTGAACACGGTGAAGACCTACACCCAGACCGTCCTGAGGACGCTCGGGGCCCGGTCGCGGGAGCAGGCGAGCGCCGCGGCCGTTCTCGGCGACCTGGTGCCGCTGCGGGCACTCGGCGTCGGTTGGCCGGCCGTGAAGCTCAGCAGGCTTCGGCAGCGGGCGAAGGCGTGCTGATGCGTACGGAAGTGGCGTCCACGGCGCCGGCCGCGCAGTTCGTCGCGGTGTTGGACAGGGTCGGTCTCGGGATGACGAACGCGGCGATCGGCACGGCCATGGATCTGAGTGTCGACACCGTCAAGTACCACCTGCGCCAGGCGTACGACCGGTTGGGGACGGCGAACCGGGTCCAGGCCTTCGCCTGGGCGTGGCAGTCCGGTCTGCTCACGCGTTCGGCCCCGACGGGTGCTCCGCCGGCTCTCACGGACGAGCAGACGCTGATCCTGCGGATCTGGGCGGCGGGTGGGAACCGCCTCGACGTCGCCCGCGCGCTGGAGGTCCGGGAGCGCGCGGCGGAGCTCTACGAGGACGCCGTGCTGGACGTCTTCGGCACGCGCAAGCGCGTTGTCGCCGTCCGCCGAGCACTGGAACACCAGCTGATCGACCCGGCCGGGGACACCCTGGCCGGGCTCACCACACCCATGGCGGCCGATTCGGGCCAGGGCCGCACCAGGCACCACCGGACGAAGGGAGCGGCCGGTGCGTCCGGACCCGTAGCGACGACCCCGGCAGAGCTCTGCCACCGTTCCGATCCGGTGGAGCGCGCCGTCGCGATGCTCCGGTCCACGCGCGGTCTGGTCGTACACCTCGGCGCACTTGCCGCCCTTCCGGAAGTGCCGTCGCTGGCGGAGGTTCTGGCCGGGGCCGCGCCTCGCGGGGTCGCGCCGACCGTCGTCCGGCTGGTGCACCAGGCGCTGGCCCTCGGTGTCCCGTGCGCTCTGGTGCTTCCTTCAGTGGCGGTCGATCCGGACCGTGCCGTCGGAGTGGTCGGGCTGAGAGCGGCCTGGTCCTGCGCCGTACGCCAGGGCGCGCACAACGGCACCGCCGCCTACGTGGCCGCCGCCCACCGCCTCGGTGCACCGGCCGACGACCTCCTGCTCGCGTGCACCGCCGATCAAGTACCCGTGGCCGGGGAAGCCGGCTTCCGCCGGGTCCTGGCGACCACGAGCTTCGTTCCGAGGACGGAGCCACGACGTGCCCCTGTGCCCGAGCTCAACGCGCTGGAGCGGCGGATCGCCGAACTCGCCGCCGAGGGGCTGACCATCGCCGAGATCGGCGGCCGGGTCCATGCCGGGGAGTACCTGGTCCGTCACCGCCTGGCCGACCTGCGCCGACGCGCCGGCGCCGTGGACGACGCGCACCTGGCCGTCCGCCTGATCACGACGGAGCTGATCGGCACCGAGCGGCTGCGCGCCGGGCTGCCCGACCGCGTGCCCGAGCTGGATCAGGCGGGGCGAGCCGTGCTCACGCTGATCTGCACCGGGACGATGAGCGAGGCCGGGGCGAACGCCGCCGGACTGAGCCTGCGCGAGGCCCGCACCGTCGAGGCCAGGGTCGTCCGTGCGCTCTCGTGGCGCGGCAGCCGCACCCACGCCGCCGCCCTCGCCCTCGTCACCGGCCTCGTCACCCTGCCTCCAACACCTCTATGGGTTGGCTGATCCGGACCGCCTCCGTCGCTGAGAGCCTCCCGATCTGGGCGGCTTCCGGCCAGTGATCCCGGTGGGGTGCCGCTCCGCACACTGAACGGCACCCCACCCCCGCCGCCTCGCGCTCTCGCTCCGGGCGTCTGCCTCCTGACCGCCTGACCGCTTGACCAAGGACCGTTTCGATGACCACCGGCTGGATCCAGCACGACCTCACCTTCGCCGACCCTGCCACCGTCGAACAGATCACCGCCCACCGCCTGGCCCCCGTCCTCGCCTACGGCCAGAACTCCGGCGCGCTGAACGGCTGGTGGTACATGCGCAAAAAGGGGCTGCGACTGCGCTACCGCGCCGCCGACCCCGCCCTCGTCATCACCGCGCTCCTCGACGTGCTCGCCAAGGAGGGTCTCCTCACGGGCTGGGCCACCGTGATCTACGAACCGGAAACCGAGGCGTTCGGCGGCCCCGACGCCATGGAGATCGCCCACCGGCTCTTCCACACCGACAGCCGGCACCTGATGGCCCGTACCGCCGAGCCTGACCCGCCCGCACTCGGCCGGACCGAGACCCTCGTCGTCCTCGTCTCCGCCATGCTCCGCTCCGCCGGCCTCGACTGGTACGAACAGGGCGATGTCTGGGCCAAGTTCGCCGAACTGCGACCCGAGCCGCCCGCCCTCGCACCCGTACGGGCAGCCCCCTGGCCACCGCGATGCGCCGCCTGATGACCCTCGACACCCGCCGACTCACCCACCCTGGTGAACCGTTCGCCGGCCAATCCGACTGGGTCGACGCCTTCGAGAAGGCCGGACAGGACCTCGTCCGCCTGGCGCGCGACGGCCGCCTCACCCGCGGGCTACGCGCCGTCCTCACCCACCTGATGATCTTCCACGCCAACCGCGCCGGCGTGCCCGTCGAGCACCAATCCGCCACTGCTGCACGCGCGTTGGAAACCGTCTTCCATTCCGGCGAGGGCCCCACGTCCTCGCAGCCCACCATCCGCACAACCACTAGGGTCGCCGACGTGACTACTCTCAGCAATAGCGCCGCCACCTCCGCGGAGCAGCTGCGCAACAGCCTTACCGACCGTCTGCTCGCCCAGAAGCACATCACCAGCACCTCGGTGGAGCGTGCCTTCTGCACCGTTCCCCGCGAGCACTTCCTGCCCGGCTTCCCTCTGGAGGCCGCCTACGCCGACAACCCCACCTACACCAAGACCGACGGGTCCGGCACCCAGATCAGCGCCGCTTCCCAGCCCGCCATCGTCGCCCTGATGCTGGAGCAGCTCGACGCCCGGCCCGGCCAGCGCGTCTTCGAGGCCGGGGCCGGGACCGGCGTCAACGCCGCCTACCTGGCCACCATCGTCGGCCCGGACGGACACGTGGTCGCCGTCGACGTGGACGACGACCTCGTCGACGGCGCCCGCAAGCACCTCGCGGACGCCGGGATCACCAACGCCGACGTGGTCCTCGGCGACGGCGCCCTCGGCCACCCCGACGCCGCCCCGTTCGACCGACTGATCGCCACCGTGAGCACCAGCGAGGTGCCCACCGCCTGGCTCCAGCAGGTCAAGCCCAGCGGGCGGATCGTCCTGCCGCTGCGTCTGCGCGGCACCGCCTCGCGCACCATCGCCTTCGAGCGCGGAGAGAACGGCTGGGTGTCCGTCGACGACCAGCTCGCCGTCTTCATGCCGCTGCGCGGCAGCATGGACGACGCCCGCCGCACCGTCGCCCTGACCCACCAGGGCGACGTCACCCTCCAGGTCCACAAGGACCAGAGCGACGCGGTCCACGCCGACCTGCTGCTCGGCGTCCTCGACACCGAGCGCCACGACGTCTGGACCGGCGTCACCATCCCGGCCGGCACCACCTACGAGTACCAGGACCTGTGGCTGGCCCTCACCCTCCCCAACTCCCTGATGCGGATGAGCGTCACCGGCAACGCCCGCGAACGCGGCGTGAACCCGATGTTCGGCTGGGGCGCCATGGCCACGATGGACGCCGGTTCCCTCGCCTACCTCACTCTGCGCCCCGGCCCACCCGACACCGACGGCCGCAAGACCTACGAGACCGGCGTCATCGGCCACGGCCCGACGGGCGCCGCCCTCGCCGACCTCGTCACCGACCAGATCCGCACCTGGAACACCGGCTACCGCAGCCGGAAACCGCGCTTCGAACTCCCTGACTCCCCCGCCACCACTGCCCCGGACGCCGGCCGCTTCGTCCTGGACCGCCCCCACCACCCGATCACCGTCATCTGGGAGTAGCCCGCATGCACCCGACCGGACCGATCGCCCGGCGCTTCCCGCTGGTCGCCCGCCACCGGCCCGCGTGCCTGCCCCTCGACACCCGTGTCGGCCGGCTCACCGAGCTGGCCGACACAGCCTCCCGGCAGGACGATCCCAGCCTCGCCTCCGCCGTCTTCAACCAGGCGGCCCTCCTCGCCTCCGACCTCGCCCTGCCCGGCTACGCCCGCGAACTCTGCCACCGCCACGCCGCCCTCCACCTCATCCGCGGCCCGCTCCCCACGACCAGCGCCATCCACGGCCTCGAACCCGTCGTCAACCTCGCCCGCCTCCACATCCGCGCCGGCCACCACCAGCACGGCCACCAGCTCCTCCTTGACCTCTACCACGCCGTCACCACCGCCACCGAGACCACCCTCGACGGCATCACCATCCCCGCTCGCCTCACCGAGACCGACCAACAGCGCCACGAAGTCCGCCGGTGGCTGTGGCGCGTCCTCATCGCCGACGGCACCCGCGCCCTCACCACCGCCGGCCGCTGGACGGCCGCCCTGCGCCACATCGAGCAGCACTGCGGCATCGGCCGACGCATCCTCGACGGCCGCCAGGTCGCCGTCCTCGCCCGCATCACCGCCGACAACCTTCCCGGCGCCCTCGCCCTGCTGGCCGACACCGAGCCGGGCGCGCCCTGGGAGAACGCCGTCACCACCGTCCTCACCGCCCTGTGCCGCCCCGGCGACCGGCCCGCCGCCGAAACCGCGATCGACCACTGCCTCGCCCTCGAACCCGATGAGGGCCTGGCCGTCTTCACCACCCGCCTCGCCCTGACCGCCATCGACGCCGCCGGCCCGGACACCCCCGCCTCCCGAGACCTGATCGAGCAGCTCTCCCGCCGAGCGGGTGAAACGGGCGACGGCTACGCACTGCGCGACCTCCTCACCCACCCCGGTGTCCGTGACCGCCTCGGACCCGGCCGGACAGCCGAACTCGCACAGGCCCTCGCCGCCTGCGCACTCGGCTCCGCCACCCTCCCCAAGCCCCTCCGCGACCAGCTGGAGGCCGCCCTCGCCGATGCCCGGGCGGTACTCGAAGCCTCCCCGCCGGACCCGGTCCCACCCGCAGGAAACCCGTTCGGGAAGCACACCCCCAGAACAGCACACAGCTGAAGCAGCCTTCGGAGTTGCCTCAAACGGGCGAGAGTCACAGGACAGCAACTCACGGGACGGGCGCGAGGCTCTCACGAGCTACTACACATCGACGGTCTGACCAGGCATGCTGCCGAGTCGATCCCCGCTGGCGCCTGATCGTCCCTCCAGAAGGGATGATCAGGCGTGGTGTGTCAGCGCAAGGCGGCCCTGGCCGGGTCGGCTCACCTGAAGCTCCTCTCCGGCGTGACAATCGAAGCGAGGATGCACAACCGACAGGCCCAGCAGAAGGCATGTGGGCTTCATGACGCGACGGTTGAGGACCGGGAAGGGCTGATCCGCCGCGCCCCGGACGGCACCCGACCGGCCGGATCCGCGGGGCCGGCCCCGCCGCGGTAGGTGTAGGAGACGTACTCGGCGACGCCCTCCCGTACGCGAACCGGCCTCGGTCGTCGCGTGGCTGGAGGCCCTCATGGAACGGACGGTGTTTGGTCCGGAGCCTCGGGCGCGCGACGAAGACCCATTCCGGCACCCGGCACCTCCTGCTTCGGGGCCTCCTAAGTACATTTCATACATTGGGAGTTGATGCTACTTTCCATGTACCGATGCAACTCAGGGAGGGGTTGAAGTGAAGGTCACGTTCATCCAGATGGAGGGCACGGCAGAAGAGCTGGACGCGTCCGACGTGGGAAGGCAGCTCATCGCCGCGATGGGAGTGGGCCCGACGCCCGCCAGCCGTCCCACCGCAGGGAAGGACGCGGCGGTCGGGGGCAGCCGGCAGTCGCTGCCGATTCCCGGCCTCGCGGCCGAGGGCCAGGCGGAGGTGAGGAAGATGCTGACCCGGAACCCCGCCGCGGAGCAGTTCGTCGCGTTCCTCGAGGAGACGACGTCGTGGCCCAACGCCGCGCTGCACGGGGTCAAGCGGAAGACCCACCAGGAGGGAGAACCCCTCGACTACAGCGACTACCTGCGCCTGCGACGGCAGGGAAGCCAGCTCGGCGGGTTCGCGTACGTCTACGCCGACACCGGCGTGGTCAACCTGCGGCTCAACTACGACAGCGACGCCGCGACCCTTCACGGCATCGCACCGGACGCCTATCTCGTCCCCAAAGGCCACCGGGCCTACCGGGTGAGCGTACAGATCACGGACGAGGACACGCTCCGCCAGGCACTCGAACTCGCCGAGATGGCCTACAAGCTGACGTAGCCCGGGATCGTGGCGGTCAGGCCGAACCCTGATTCGCCACCAACGTCCTTGCTCCATCCGGCAGTTCTTCGGACGCCGCCGCGCCGAACGACTGGGGTCAGGACCCGGCGGGCCGCCTCCTGCCGGTCGACGTGCAGTACCCGGGCGAGCCCGTCGAGCATGATGACGGGCTCGCCCTTCGCATAGCGGAGGGTCTGGCCTCAGAGGTCTCCGGTGCCCGCCGCCAGCTGCTCCCGGTCGTAGGAGTCGCGTGAGAGGGCGATGGCGTCGCGGTGGCGTTCCGCCCAGGCGGTGAGGCCCTTGAGGGAGGCGTAGAGTTCGGCGGCCATCTCGGTGCCGCGGTACTCCACCTTGGGCGGCACGGTCGCGTAGACGGTGCGTTCGATCAGTCCGTCGCGTTCGAGGTTCCGCAGTGTCAGGGTGAGCATGCGGCGGCTGATTCCGGGTACGGACCGTTCGAGTTCGGTGAAGCGGACCGGGCCGTGGCTGAGGTTGAGCAGGATCCCGATCGCCCACTTGCCGCTGATCCGGTTGAGCGCCTCCAGGACGGTGCACGCCTCGCGGGCGGGGGCCGGGTCGTCGAGGCCGCCGGTCTCGTCGATGTCCTCGATCACATCGTTGTTCCCCAGGAACATGAAAGTGCCTCCTTACGGTGGACTTGATGGTCACACATGATGGTCGCTGTAACAAGAAGTGCCCTCAGGGAGCGCGGGCGCCACCGGGCGCCCCTCCCGGGCCATTCCCCCGAAGGACTGCTCCGATGACCACGCAAGCCCCGCCGTCCCTCCAGCCTTCCAGGTCACGCTGGTTGGCACTGGGGCTCCTCTGCACCGGCAACCTGATGATCATCCTCGACGGTTCGATCGTGACCGTCGCCCTCCCGACCATCCAGACCGACCTCGGCTTCACCCAGTCCGGCCTGGCCTGGGTGGTCAACGCCTACCTCATCGCCTTCGCCGGGCTGCTGCTGCTCTCCGGCCGGCTGGGCGACCTGCTGGGCGGCAAGCGCGTCTTCAGCGCGGGCCTGGGCCTGTTCACGGTGGCCTCGCTGGCCTGCGGCCTGTCCTCCTCCTCGACGGCGCTGGTGGTGTTCCGGTTCGTCCAGGGGGTCGGCGGGGCGCTCGCCTCGGCCGTCGTCCTGGGCATGATCATCACCCTGTTCCCCGACGCCGGCGAGCGCGCCAAGGCACTGGCGGCGTACGCGTTCGTCTCCGCGGCCGGCGCCTCGCTGGGCCTGATCCTGGGCGGCGTGCTGACGCAGAGCTTCAGCTGGCCATGGGTGTTCTACGTCAACGTGCCGATCGGCCTGGTGGCGCTCGTGCTGACGCAGAGCGTGGTGCCGGGCGGGAAGGGAGCGGGGCTGCGCGAGGGCGCCGACCTGATCGGTTCGGTGCTCGCCACCGGCGGTCTGATGCTGCTGGTCTACACGATCATCAAGGCCGAGGAGTACACCTGGGGCGACGCCCGCACGCTGGGCCTGCTGGCCGGCTCGCTGGTACTGCTGGTCGGTTTCGTGGTCCGCCAGGCGTACGCGGCCAAGCCCCTGCTGCCGCTGCACATCTTCCGCTCCCGGGCGGTCTCCGGCGCCAACGGCATCATGGTCCTGATGGTCGCCGGCCTGTTCGGCTACCAGTTCTGCACCGCGCTCTACTTCCAGAACGTCCTGGGCTACGACGCGCTGAAGACCGGGCTCGCCTTCCTGCCCGCGCCGGTCACCATCGCGATCGTCTCGCTGGGCTTCGCGGTCAAGCTGAACCAGAAGTTCGGGCCCCGCCGGGTGCTGGTCGTCGGCCTGCTGCTGGTGGCCGCGGCGCTCGCGCTGCTGGCCCGGGTGCCGAGCGACGGCAGCTTCCTCGCCGACATCGTGCCGCCGTTCGTGCTGCTCGGCCTCGGCTTCGGCGCGGCCATGCCAGCGCTGATCGGCCAGGCCATGTCGGTCACCTCGCCCAACGACGCCGGCATCGCCTCCGGCCTGGTGAACACCACCCAGCAGGTCGGCGCCTCGATCGGCACCGCCGTGCTCGCCACGGTGGCCGCCTCCCGCACCGCGACTCTGCTCGGCGAGGGCGACAGCAAGGTGGCGGCGCTCACCGGCGGCTTCCACCTCTCCTACGGGCTCAGCGCCCTGTTCGTGGCGGTCGGCGTCCTGGTGGCCGCCTTCGTCCTGCGCAGCCCCGCGGACGGCGCCGAGAGCGCCCCCGAGTCGGACCTCAAGTCTGCGGACACCCCCGTACCGCACGTTTGACGGTCCCCGTGCGGCCGTTCCGGAGGGCCTCCCGGAACGGCCGCACCACCCCGACGGCGCGTACCGCCGCCGGGGCCGCACCGCACTCGGCACCACGTCGGAGCACCACGTCGGAACACCGCGTCGGAACACGCCGGCCGAGACACCGGCCGAGCACACCCACGAGGATCCCGCCGCGAAACCCGCGGGCCCCGGGAAAGGGCCCGCTTAGGGGGACGGTCAGGGGGGTCGGATCCGGACGGAGCCAGCAGACTCGTCGCATCGTCCGCGGCCGGGTCCATCAGCGTCTCCCCCGCGGGGTGGGCGGGCCTCACGCCGCCCACCGTTCCCCGCCTCGCGCAGGATCGAGAAAGAACCCATGTACACCAGACGCCGTTTCCTCCGTCTCCCGGTCACCCTGACCGCCGCCGCCGTCATCGGCCCCGCCGTCCTCACGGCCTGCTCCGACTCCTCCGCCCCGCCCTCCGCGAAGAGCGCCGGCGGCGGCACCCTGCGCTACGGCGCCGCCGTCGAACCCGACAGCTGGGACCCGCACGCCGCGTCCACCGCCGTCACCGGGCGGCTGCTGCGCCCGGTGCTGGAGTCGCTGGTCGCGATCGCTCCGGACGGGACCGTCAAGCCGTGGCTGGCCGAGTCGTGGACGGTCTCGCCCGACGGCCTCACCTACACCTTCACCCTGCGCAGCGGCGTGACCTTCAGCGACGGCACCCCGTTCGACGCGGCGGCGGTGAAGGCGAACTTCGAGCACGTCACGGCGGCGAAGACGGCGTCCAAGCGGGCGGCCGGCCTGCTCGGCCCGTACAAGGAGACCGAGGTGGTCGACCCGCGCACGGTGGCCGTGCACCTGACGGCCCCCCACGCCTCGTTCCTCAACTCGGCGGGGAGCACCTTCCTCGGCTTCCACTCCCCCGTCGCGCTGCGCGACCACGCGGGCGACCTCTCCTCCGGCGGCGCGTTCGTCGTCGGCACCGGCCCGTTCACCTTCGAGTCGGTGACGCCGGGTCAGCAGGCGGTGTTCAAGCGCCGCTCCGACTACGACTGGGCCCCGCCGACCGCCGCCCACCAGGGGCCGGCGAAGCTGGAGAGCATCGTCGTGCTGCTGCTGAAGGAGGACGCCTCCCGGGTCGGCGCCCTGACGTCCGGTCAGGTCGACGCCGCCGAGCTGATCCCCGCCAACCGGCTGGCCGGCCTGCGCGGCCGCAACGGCGTCGAGGTGGTCCGCAAGGCGGTCCCCGGCGTCCCCTACACCTACTACCTCAACACCGCCCGCGCGCCGTTCGACGACCCGCGCACCCGGCAGGCCGTCCGGCACGCCATCGACTTCGCCGGGATCGTCAAGGGCGTCTTCCAGGGCGAGTACGAGCAGGCCTGGGGGCCGCTGGCGCCCTCCACCCCCGGCGCCGAGCCGTCGTTCGCCAAGCCGGCCTGGGAGTACAGCAAGGAGAAGGCGGAGAAGCTGCTGGACGAGGCCGGCTGGACCGGGCGGGACGCCGACGGCTACCGCACCAGGGACGGCAAGCGCCTCAGCGCCGAGCAGCCGTACGTGCAGACCTTCGTCTCGGCCCAGAACCACACCTTCGACGTGGGCGTGCAGGACGCGCTGAAGCAGGTCGGCATCGAGCTGAAGCTGGTGCCGCTGGACTCCGCGGGCTCCATCGGGCGCACCGGCAAGGGCGACTACGACGTGTTCGCCTTCGCCTGGCAGGGCTCCGACCCGGTCCTGCTGGGCAGCCTCTACCACTCCAAGTCCCAGTTCGGGGGCGGCGGGGCGAACGGCAGCCGGGTCAAGGACGCCGAGATCGACGGCTGGCTGGACGAGGCCGAGGCGACCGTGGACGCCGAGCGGCGCGCCGAGCTGTACCGCAAGGTCCAGCGGAAGATCGTCGAGCAGGCGTACTCCTTCCCGGCCTACATCGCCACCATGGACGTCGCCCGGCACGGCAAGGTGAACGGGCTGGTCCTGGACGTCGACGCCAACACCGACTTCTACGGCATCGGGGTGGCCTGAGGTGTCGAACAGTGCCCGGCACGTGCCGCCCTGGGCCAGGTTCGTCGCCCGGCGGCTCGCGGCGGGGCTGGTGGTGGTGTGGGGGACGCTCACGGTGACGTTCTTCGCCCTCCACCTCGCCCCCGGCGACATCGTGGACGGACTGATCGGGCCGGGCGCCGCCGGCACCCCGGCCCTGCGTGACCAGGTGATCGCCGAGAACGGCCTGAACGACCCGCTGCTCGTCCAGTACGGCCGCCAGCTCGCCCGGTTGGCGAGCGGCGGCCTCGGCTGGTCGTACCAGCTCAACGAGCCGATCGAGCGGCTGCTCGGCAGCCAGCTCGGCCCGACCGTCGAGCTGGCGGTGTCCGCGCTGGTCACCGCGCTGGTGCTGGCGGTGCTGGCGGCCACCCTGACGGCCGGCCGGGGCCGGGCGGTGCGCGCCGCCGCCGGTGTCGCCGAGCTGCTGATGGTGTCGATGCCCTCGTTCTGGCTGGGCATCATCCTGCTGACGGTGTTCTCCTACCGGCTGCACGCGCTGCCCTCGATCGGGGCGGACGGGCCGGCGGCGCTGGTGCTGCCGACACTGGCGCTGGCGCTGCCGCTGGCCGGGGTGCTCGCCCAGGTGATCCGCCAGGAGCTGGAGAGCGCCGACGGCCGCCCGTTCGTGCTGACCGCGCGCTCGCGCGGCCTGGGCGCGACGGCGGTGCTGCTGCGGCACACCCTGCGGCACGCGCTGCTGCCGCTGACCACGCTGGCCGGCTTCGTGCTGGGCAGCCTGTTCGGCGGCGCGGTGCTGGTGGAGAACATCTTCACCCGGCCCGGCCTGGGCCGGGTGCTGGCCAACGCGGTCGGCTCGCGCGACCTCCCGGTGGTCAGCGCCCTGGTGGTCATCTCCAGCGCGGCGTTCGTGGTCATCAACACCCTGGTGGACGTGCTCCACCCGCTGATCGACCCCCGGCTGCGCGAGGGAGGAGCGGCATGAGCACCGTGACCGCCCTCCTCGACCGGCCGGCCGGGGCCGCCGCCCGCCGGGGCGCGCTGCTGCGCTCCCCGGCCCGCCTGGCGCCGCTGGTCCTGCTGGCCGTGGTGGCGCTCGTCCTGGCCTTCCCCGGGGTGTTCGCCACCCACTCCCCCGCGGCGACGGACGTCGCGGCGGCGCTGCGCCCGCCCGGTGCGGAGCACTGGCTGGGCACCGACCAGCTCGGCCGGGACGTCTGGTCGCGGCTGGTGCACGGCACCCGGCTGTCGCTGCTGATCGCGGTCGGCGCGACGCTGATCGGGGTGGGCGGCGGCGCGCTGCTCGGCCTGGTCGCCGGCTGCGGCGGACGGCGCGTCGACTTCGTCCTGATGCGGCTGGTGGACGTGCTGCTGGGCTTCCCCGAACTGCTGCTCGCGCTGGTGGTGGTGGCGGTTCTGGGCGGCGGCACGGTCAACGTGGCGATCGCCATCGGCATCGCCGGGGTGCCCCACTACGCCCGGCTGGTGCGCGGCCAGGCACGGCTGGTGCTGCGCTCGGAGTACGTGGAGGCGGCGCGGGTGCTGGGGGTGCCGGCCTGGCGGTCGGTGCTGCGGCACGTGCTGCCGAACGTCGGCGGCCCGCTGGTGGTGCTGGCCTCCATCGGGCTGGGCTCGGCCATCATCTCGGGCTCCGGGCTCAGCCTGCTCGGCCTGGGCCCCGTCCCGCCGGAGGCGGACTGGGGCTCGATGGTCGCCGACGGCAAGGACTTCCTCCAGACGGCCTGGTGGATCTCGATCTCACCCGGCCTGGCCGTCTCGGTCGTGGTGGTCTGCACCACGCTGATCGGCCGTTCGCTGCAGCTGAGGGCGGTGCGATGACGACGACGACAACGGAAGCGACCGGTGCGGAGGCGACGGCCGGGGACACCGGTGCGCCGGTGCCGGGCCCGCTCGTGCGGGTGGAGGGGCTGCGGGTGTCGTTCCCCGGCGCGCCGCGGCCCGCCGTGGACGGGGTGTCACTGGCCATCGGCCCCGGGGAGTGCGTGGCGCTGGTCGGCGAGTCCGGCTCGGGCAAGTCCGTCACCTCGCGTTCCCTCATCGGGCTGGCGGGCGCCAGGGCCCGGGTCTCCGCCCGGACCCTGGAGGTGGCAGGGACGGACACCGCCGGCTTCGGCGAACGGCAGTGGCGCGCGGTGCGCGGCCGGCGGGTCGCCGTGGTCTTCCAGGACGCGCTGACCGCGCTGGACCCGCTGCGCACCGTCGGCGCCGAGATCGCCGAGGCGGCCCGCCTCGGCGGCACCGCCGGCCCGGACGTCGGCGCCCGGGTGGTGGAACTGCTCACGGCGGTGGGCGTGCCGGAGCCGGAGGCCCGGCGCACCCAGTACCCGCACCAGCTCTCCGGCGGGCTGCGCCAGCGCGCGCTGATCGCCTCCGCGCTGGCCGCCGACGCGCCGCTGCTGATCGCCGACGAGCCGACCACGGCGCTGGACGCGATCGTCCAGGCGCAGATCCTGGCGCTGCTCGGCCGGCTCAAGGACGAGGGCCGGGGACTGCTGCTGGTCAGTCACGACCTGGCGGTGGTGGCGCAGTTGGCGGACCGGGTGCTGGTGCTGCGGCGGGGCGAGGTGGTGGAGAGCGGGCCGACCGGCCGGGTGCTGTCCGCCCCGGAGCACCCGTACACCCGGATGCTGCTGGACGCGGTGCCCTCGGGCCGCCCGCCGGCCCGTCCCGCCCAGGCCCCGGCCCCGGCCGAGGCCGAGGCACCGGACGCCGAGGAGGCGGCCCCGGTGCTGACCGGGCGCGGGCTGGTCAAGTCCTTCGCACCGGGCGGGCCGAGGGCCCTCGACGAGGTCGGGTTCACCCTGCGGGCGGGCGAGGCGCTGGGCGTGGTCGGCGAGTCCGGCTCGGGCAAGACCACGCTGGCGCGGGTCGCGATGGGTCTGTCCCGTCCCGACGCCGGGGAGGTGCTGCTGCACGGGCGGCCCTGGTCGGCGCTGCCGGAGCGGCGGCGCCGGGCCTCGCGCTCGGCGATCCAGTTCGTCCAGCAGGACCCGTACGCCTCGGCGGACCCCCGGTTCACCGTGGCGCGGATCATCGGCGAGGCGCTGCCGGGACTGCGTCGCGCCGAGCGGGCCCGGCGGTGCGCGGAACTCCTCGACCAGGTCGGCCTGCCGGCCGAGCTGCTCTCCCGCCGGCCGCACCAGCTGTCCGGCGGTCAGCGCCAGCGGGTGGCCATCGCCCGGGCGCTGGCGGGCCGTCCGCAGGTGCTGGTCTGCGACGAGCCGGTCTCGGCGCTGGACGTCTCGGTGCAGGCGCAGGTGCTGGAGCTGCTGGACCGGCTGCGGCGCGAGCGGGGCATCGCCCTGCTGTTCATCACCCACGACCTGGCCGTGGTGCGGCAGGTCGCCGACCGGGTGCTGATCATGCGCGGCGGGTCGGTCGTCGAGGAGGGCGAGACCGAGCGGATCTTCGAGGCCCCCGCCCACCCGTACACCCGGGCCCTGCTGGACGCCGTCCTGCGGCTGCCCGGCGCGGACGGTACGGGCAGTACGGACGGTACGGGCAGTACGGGCAGTACGGACGGCTCGGGCGGGGCGCACGGCGCCGACGTCACCGGCCGCGACGACCCGCAGCAGGCCCCGGAGCGGAACACCGGGCAGGACACCGAACACGTCGCCGGGCAGGACGGCGAGCACGTCACGAAGTGGGAGACATGACTGACACGACGACGGACGCCGTCCCCGAGGCCGCCGAGGCGTGGCTGCGGCGGGCCGAGGAGGTCGCGGCGCTGCTGGCACCCGGCGCCGCCCGGCGCGACCGCGAGGGCACCCCGCCGGTGCGGGAGATCCGGCTGCTGAAGGAGTCCGGCCTGGTGACCCTGCTGGGGCCGGTCGAGTACGGCGGGGCCGGCCAGGACTGGTCCACCGCGTTCCGCGTGGTGCGCACCGTCGCGGCGGCCGACGCCTCGGTCGGCGAGCTGCTGGCCCACCACTACGTGTGGGTGTCGATCGCCGAGTTCATCGGCACCGACGAGAAGATCCAGCACATCGCCGAGGTGTCGGCCCGGGCCCGGTGGTTCTACAGCGGGTCCTCGAAGCCCCGCTCGGCGCCCCTGGTGATCCAGGACACCGGCCGCGAGATGCTGTTCCACGGGCGGCTGGAGCGCGTCCTGGGCCACCCGGTGTCGGACATCACCATCCTGGAGGGCTTCCTGGAGGACGGCGACACCCCGATCAGCGCGCTCGCGATGAGCGACCACCTGGGGCTGTCCTTCGAGCCCGGCGCCGAGGAGTTCGGGCTGCGGTCGCTGGCCGCCGGGACGGTGGTCGCCGACGGCGCGAACATCCCGTGGACCGGGGCGCTCGGCCACGTCGACAAGACCTTCGTTCCCCGGGTCTACAACACCTTCCTCACCCCGGCCTTCCAGCTCGCCCAGGCCAACGCGCTGATCGGCGCGGCCCGGGGCGCGCTGGACGCCGCCGCCCGGCACGCCCGCGAGCAGTGGTCGCAGGCGCCGCTGACCGAGGCCGCCGCCGCGGACGCGGCCCGGCACTACGGCGCCCTGGCCTCCGCGCTGTGGGCGGTGGAGGCGTTCGCCGACGCCGTCGGCGCCGAGGCGGACGCCCTGCACGCCCGGCGCCGCACGGTGACCGAGGAGGAGCGCGGCCGGCACGCCGTCCGGGTCGCGGCGCTGGCCGCGCAGGCCGGCGCGGCCGCCGACGCGGTCACCGCCGGCGTGCTCGGGGCGGCCTGCCCCGGCGGCGCCGAGGCCGCGGCCGGGCTGGACCGCTACTGGCGGGACACCCGGGCACGGCGGGTGCACGAGGACGACCCGGGGCGCGCCCGCGTGGTGGGGCGCCACCTCCTGCACGGCGAAGTCCCCCGCCCCACCTGGTACGCGTGACACCCCGAGTAAGGAGCACCCCCGCATGACCAGCAGTTC
Source organism: Kitasatospora sp. NPDC058046 (assembly GCF_042885595.1). Classification (NCBI taxonomy): domain Bacteria; kingdom Bacillati; phylum Actinomycetota; class Actinomycetes; order Kitasatosporales; family Streptomycetaceae; genus Kitasatospora; species Kitasatospora sp. NPDC058046. The sequence continues at coordinate 172,851 of NZ_JBHVRS010000011.1, read as the reverse complement.
CCCGACCGTCCCGCTGTCCGTCCTCGACATATCGTCCATCGACTCCGCCGGCAGCCCCGCCGAGACCCTGGTCGGCACCCGCCGGCTGGTGGCGGCCGCCGACGAGCTGGGCTACACCCGGTTCTGGGTGGCCGAGCACCACAACTCGCGCGGGATCGCCGGCTCCGTCCCGGCCGTCCTGCTGGCCGCGCTCGGCGAGCGGACCAGCCGGATCCGGATCGGCGCGGGCGGGGTGATCCTGCCCAACCACCCGCCGTACGCCGTCGCGGAGTCCTTCCGGACGCTGGCCGCGCTGTTCCCCGGCCGGGTGGACCTGGGCATCGGCCGCTCGGGCGCGGACCCGCTGCTCTCCCACGCGCTGCGCCGGGCGCCCGACGAGGACTTCCCGGCGGCGCTGGAGGAGCTGCTCGCCTTCGTCGACGGCGGCTTCCCGGACGGGCACGTCTACCAGCGGCTGGAGGCCCTGCCGGAGCCGCCGCGGCCGCCCCGGCCGTGGCTGCTGGGCGCCAGTGTGCGCAGCGCCGTGGACGCGGGCCGGCGCGGGCTGCCGTACGCGTTCGCCCACCACTTCTTCAACTCCCGCGGCACCGAGGAGGCGCTGCGGGCGTACCGGCAGAGCTTCCGGCCCTCGGCCCGGGCCGAGCGGCCGCACGCGATCGTCACCGCCTACACGGTGTGCGGGGAGACCACGGAGCACGCGCGCCGGCTGACGGCGCCGGCGCTGTTCCCGGTGCTGCGGCTGAACGGCGCCTCGCCGATCGCGCCGCTGCCCACCGTCGAGGAGGCGGCGGCGTACCCGTGGACGGAGGCCGAGCTGGCCTCCGCCGACGCGCTGCTCAGCACCCAGGCGGTCGGCGACGCCGAGGAGGTCCGCCGGGCGCTGACGGACCTGCTGGAGCGCACCGGCGCGGACGAGCTGATGGTGACCAACAACGTCACCGACGTCGAGGAGAAGATCCGCTCGCTGGAACGCGTGCGGGACCTCGCCCCGGCGCTGCCCGTCCCCGCCGGGGTCAGCCGGTAACGGCCGGGCGGCGGCGATGGGCGCGGGCGCCGAGGCTGTCGCGGATGCGGCGGTGGTGGGTGACCAGCCAGACCCGCTCGGGCTCCCCGGGCGGGCAGCGGTCCAGGGCGTGGTCGAGACAGCTGACCGCGAGCGCGTCGTCGCCCGCGGCGGCGGCCCGGGCGGACGCCCCGACCAGGGCCTCCCAGGCACGGCGCTCCATCGCCTCCACCGGGGTGCCGTCCGCCTCGGCGAGCGCGATGGCGCGGTCGTGGTGGAAGGCCAGCAGCCCGGGGCGGGGCACGTCCAGCAGGGCGGCCCAGTCGGCCGCCCGCAGGTGGCGTTCGACCAGGACGCGGCCGGGCAGCTGGGCGAGCGCGACATCGCGGCTGACGGCGTACCGGAAGGCGTACTCGACGTCTCCGGGGACGCCGCTGCGGCGCACCCGGCGCAGCAGTTCGCGCGACTCCAGGAGCTCCAGGCTGCGGCCGACCTCCTCGGGGTCGCGCTGGCTGACGGCCTCGACCGCGCCGCGCCACAGCGTGCCGCCGACGACGGCGGCGTCGCGCAGCACCGAGCGGGTGGTGCGGTCGAGGCCGTCGAGCTGGGCGGCGGCGACGGCGAGGACGGCCGGCGGGTGGTCGGCGCCGGCGTCCGCCGCCCGCGCGTAGGCCTGGGCGAACAGCGGGTTGCCGTCGGCGAGGGCCGCGCGGCGGTCGTCGGCGGGCGTCGGGTGGCGGCGGCCGGAGGCGGCACCGATCACGGTGGCGGTGGCCGCGGTGGACAGCGGTGCCACGTGCAGCAGGACCGAGCGGCGCTTGGCGCACCCCCAGGAGGGCCTGGTGTGGAGCAGTTCGGAACGGGCGCCGACGATCAGCAGCAGGGCGACCGGGCCGAGCCGGACGGTGAGGTCCTCGACGAAGGAGCGGACGAAGTCGGCGGCGCGGTGGAGGTCGTCCAGGACGACCACCAGCGGGCGCTCGGCGGCCGCCTCCTCCAGGAACTGCCGCAGCGCGCCGAGGACTTCCTCCCGTGGGACGGCGCCGCCGTCCGGCCCCTCGGCGGAGGCGGCCGGGGCGGGCAGGCCGAGGCAGGCGGCGAGCGCGGTGACGATCGGTCCGGTGTCGGCGTGCGGGAGGAGCCCGCGCACGACGTTGGTCAGTGCGGGCAGGACGACGGCCGCCGGCGCGCCGGCGCGGATGCCCGTGTAGGCGCGGACCAGGCCGGCCAGCGGCTCGTAGGGGGTGTGGGCGTCGAAGGCCGGGGTGCCCGCGTGGAGCACCCGGGGCGCCGGCGGTCCGGCGCCGTCGCGCAGCGCGGCGGCGAACTCCCCGATCAGCCGGGTCTTGCCGATGCCGGGCTCGCCCAGCACCGTGACCAGGTACGGCAGTTGGCGGCGGACGCTGTCCTGGTAGGCGCCGCGCAGCAGGTTCAGCTCGTGGGTGCGCTCCAGGAACGGCGGTTCGGCGGGGTGCCCGGACGGCCCGCGGCCCTCGGGGCGGGCGGGCGCGGGGCGGTGGACGCCGGGGACGCCGGGGACCGGGGCGAAGCCGAGGCCGGCGCCGCCGGCCTCGACGGTGGCGTCGGCGGCCCACAGTTCCCCGCGGGGGACCTGCAGCAGCAGGTGGTGGCAGGCGTCCAGGACCTCTCCGGTGACCTCCACGGGCTCGGGCGCGCTGTCGTCGTAGGTGACCACCACCTCGCCGGTGCCGACCACGAGGTGGGTGACCGGCCGGGTGGCGGCGGCCCCGCTGCCGGGCACCGGTCCGGCCGCGGTGGCCCCGGGGGCGGCCGGTCCGGGCGCCTCGAAGTGGCGGTGCAGGGCGAGGGCGGCGCGCAGGGCCCGCTCGGCGTCGTCCTCGTGGGCCCGGGGGACGCCGAAGACGACCAGCCACACCGAGCCGAAGGCGCGGCGCACGTGTCCGCCGAAGGGCGCCATCTCGCGCCGGATGTCGGCGGTCAGCTCCTTGACGGCGTGGTCGACGCGCTCGGGGGCGAGGGCGCCGCCGTCGGCCGTCCACTGGGCGCGGATCATGACGACGCTGGCCGCGCGCCGCTCGACCCGTTCCCAGGACGCGCGGAAGGCGTGCTCGGCGGCCGGGGCGGCGGCGGTCCCGGCGCGGCCGGCGCCACTGTCGTCGGCGCGGCTGTCGTCGGCGCGGCTGTCGTCGGCGCGGTCGTCGGCGCGCGCGGGCGGGGCGGGGGCCGGCCGGGGGCGCGGCGGCTGCGGGGCGGCGGCCGCGGGCCGGGGTCCGGCAGGGGGCGGGAAGTCCGCCGCGCCGCCCGGGGCGGTGGTGAGCCGCAGCGCCAGGGCCGGGTCGTGGCTGAGGATCGCGCGCTGGAGGCGTCGCAGGTCGCGGCCGGGCTCCAGGCCGAAGCGGTCGGCGAGCAGGTCCCGGGTGCGCCGGTAGCGGTCCAGCGCCTCGGACTGGCGCCCGCAGTTGTAGAGGACGACCATCAGCTGGGCGACCAGGCGTTCCCGGGTCGGCTCGGCCTCCAGCATGGACTCCAGTTCGCCGATCAGCTCGCGGTCCCGCCCCATCGCCAACTCGGCCTGGATGCAGTCCTCGTGGACGGCGAGCCGGGTGCCCTGGAGGGCGGCCAGCTCGGGCCAGGTGAGCCCGGCGTCGCTCACGTCGGCGAGCACCGGACCGCGCCACAGGCCGAGGGCGCGGCGCAGCAGTTCCGAGGCCCGCGTCCAGTCGCCGGCCGCCAGTCGGGCCCGGCCCAATGTGACAAGCTCATGAAATTCCGTGAGATCGAGCTGTTCAGGCTCGATTCTGAGCACGTATCCGGGCACAGTGGTATTCAGCGCGGGTTTCCCGTCCGCCGGCTCCCCGACCGCCTGGAATGCGCGGCGCAGCCCGGCCACCGAGTTCTGCACCATTTTCCGCGCCGTGGACGGACGGTCATCGCCCCAGAGTGCGGCGACTATCTCGTTGATACCCACCACGCTATTCGCGCGGAGCAGCAGAACACCGAGCAGGGCCCTCTGCTGCAGGCCGCGAATGGGCACGTCGGTGCCGTCGGAGAGCACTTCAAGCGGCCCCAGAACGTTGAATCGCACCCCTACCCCCTTGATTCCCTGCGATTCCGGAGAAAGCCATTCCGGAGAATGTGCCCGATGGTACATCAGATCGATCCGGGGCCTTCCGTTGACCGCACGTCGACTTCGATCTACGCTATCGATGGCGACCCCCCTGCCGGTATTCCCTGAGGCAAATTCGCCGCCGCCGACCGGCCGGGCTGATTCGACATCGCGGTGATCGGGCAGGCGTGCAGGCCGAGGGGGCGTCGCAACGGCGTCACCGGTGGATCCCCGTGGTCGAGACCCCGGCTCCGCTCCGTCCGCGACACCGCCTTCCGCGAGGACGCCCCCGAGATCAGCACCGGCCACGGGCCCGGGAACACGGCGACCCCGCGCGACCTCGCGATCAACGCCCTCCGCGACCACCGCCGCACCGGCATCGAGGCCGGCCTCCGCCATGCCTCCAGCCACCCACTCGGCCTCCTCCACGCCCCTGAGCAGGGACGATGAAAGATCGTCAGGACCCTGGACCAGCCCTGCCCACCCGGCCGCCCCGGCGGCAGTGGCCCGCCCATGAGCGATCAGTTCCCGGGCGATGGGCGGGGTGTCCCCATGATGGGTTCGACCGGGAGCGGGCGGCCGTCGCCACCGCCCCGGGAGAGCCGCCGGGGACCGGCGGCCGGACGCCTACAAGAGACGAGGTCGGGGGTACCCGGTGCCTTCCCTGCTGGAACGTGACGCGCACATCGACAGACTCGACCACCTGCTCGCCGAATGTCTCGGCCGCGCGGGCCGGGTGGCACTGGTCGACGGACCCCTCGGCAGCGGCAAGAGCGAGCTGCTGCGGGTGTTCACCGCCCGGGCCGCCGAGCGCGGAGTCCTGGTCGTGGGCGCGGGCTGTTCCGCCCAGGAGCGGGACCTGCCCTTCGGGATCGCCGACCGGATCGCCCACTCCCCCGGCTGGCCCGCCGGGCACGCCGAGCGGCTGGCCGCGCTGGCCGACCCGGCCGTCCTCGCCGACCCGGCCGGGAGTGCTGGCGGCAGCGCCCTCAACGGCAGCACCCTCAACGGCAGCGGCGCGGCCGGCGACCCGGCCGGCCCGCCGTCGCCGGCGCTGCTGCGCGCCTGCCGCGACCTGACCACCGCCCTGCTCGCGGCCGCCGCCGACACCCCGGTGCTGCTCTGCGTCGAGGACATCGGCCACGCCGACGAGGCGTCCCTGCACTTCCTGCGCCACCTCGTCCGCCACCTGCCGCAGAGCCGGGTGCTGCTGGTCCTCACCGACGGCAGCACCCCGTGGCCCGCGCGGCGCCGGCTGCACGCCGAACTGCTGCGCCACCCGCACGCGCACCGCCTCGCACTGGCCCCGCTGTCCCGGGCCGGCGCGCTGCGCCTGGTCACCGAGGGCCTGGGCGAGGAGGACGCCCGGCACCGCGGCCCCGGCCTGGTGGACGTGGCCGGCGGCAACCCGCTGCTGCTGCACGCCCTCGTCGAGGAGCACCTCGACCGCGCCGACGAGCCCGAACCGCGCTACGGCCCGGCCCTGCTGAGCTGCCTCCACCGGGCCGGCCCCGGCGTGCTGCGGGTCGTCCAGGCCCAGGCCGTGCTCGGCGAGGAGGCCCCGGCCGAGGACGTGGCCCGGCTGCTCGGCGAGCGGGAGAGCGCCGACGCGGTCGCCCGGACCCGCGCCACGCTCACCGCCGCCGGACTGCTGGACGGCGAGGGACGGCTGCGCACCGCGGCCGCCCGCGCCGCCGTCCTGGAGGACCTCGCGCCGCACGAGCGCACCGAACTGCGCCTGCGGGCCGCCCAGTTGGCCCACGAGACGGGCAGCCCCGCCGCCGAGGTGGCCCGGCACCTGGTCGAGGCCGGGCGGGCGCCCGCGCCGTGGGCGGTCGCCGCGCTGACCGAGGCGGCCGAGCACGCCCTGCTCGACCACCGTCACCGCACCGCCGTCGCCTGCCTGAGCCTGGCCCACAAGGAGGCCGCCGAGGAGAACGACCGGGCGGTGCTCCGGCACCGGCTGGCGCAGGCCGAGTGGCAGCTCAACCCCTCGGCGGCGGCCCGGCACCTGGTGCCGCTCACCGCCGCGGTCCGGGCCGGGCACCTCGGGCTCGCCGAGGCGCTCGTCCTCGTCCGGTACCTGCTGTGGCACGGCCGCGGCGAGGAGGCGCTGGCCGTCCTGGACCTGCTGCGCGCCCGGACCGGACCGGCCGGACCGGCCTCCCCCGCCGAGACGGGCGCGCTGCGCGACATCGAGACCTGGCTCGCCTACACCCACCCGGGCCTGGCCCGGGGCCGCCGCGTCCCGGTGCTGCCCGCCGACCTGCGGCACACGGTCGCCCCGGACGTCGACCCGCAGCTGCGGGCCGCCGCCGCGCTCGCCGGGGCGCTCACCCGGGGACGGGCCACGGAGACCGTCGACCACGCCCAGCAGGTGCTGCACGACGCCCACCTGCACGGCCGCACCGCGTGGGCCGAGGAGGCCGCGCTGCTCGCGCTGCGGGTGCTGCTCCAGGCCGGGCGCGCCGACACCGCGGCGGTCTGGAGCCAACGGCTGCTCGGCACCGCCGCGCGCCGCGAGGCCCCGACCGCGACGGCCCTGTACTCGGCGGCGCACGCCGAGGCGGCCCTGCGGCTCGGCGAGCCGACCACGGCGGCCGAGCACAGCCGGGCCGCGCTGACCCACCTCAGCCCCACCTCCTGGGGCATCGCGGTGGGCCTGCCGCTGGGCACGCTGGTCATCGCCGAGAGCCGCACCGGCGAGCACCGCTCGGCCGCCAAGCACCTCACCCACGCCGTCGGTGAGGCGATGTTCCAGAGCCTGTACGGGCTGCACTACCTGTTCGCCCGCGGCGAGCACTACCAGGCGACCCGGCACGGCCACGCGGCACTCGCCGACTTCCTGTCCTGCGGCGAACTGCTGCGCACCTGGGGCCTGGACGGCGCCGGGGTGGTGCCCTGGCGCACCCAGGCCGCCGACGCCTGGCTGCGGCTGGACAACCGGGACCGCGCCTGGCGGCTGATCCACGAACAGCTCAGCCGGGCCGACGCCGACCTGCCGCACAACCGCGGCCCGGCGCTGCGGCTGCTCGCCGCGGCCGGGCCGGCCGGGCGGCGCGGCCCCCTGCTCACCGAGGCCGTCGACCTCACCGAGGCTTCCGGCGACCGCTACGAGCAGGTGCGGGTGCTCACCGACCTGAGCCGGGTGCACCAGGGCTCCGGCAACAGGCGCCGGGCCCGGCTGCTGCTGCGCCAGGCCCTGCACGTGGCGAACATGTGCGCCCTGCAACCGCTCGTCCAGGAGCTGCTGTCGGTCTCGGCGGACCTCGGCGAGAGCGGCCCCGCCGCCGACGCACGGGAGCCGGGCGGGGTCGACGCGCTCACCGAGTCCGAGCGGCGGGTCGCCTCGCTCGCCGTACTCGGCTACACCAACCGCGAGATCGCCGGACGCCTGTACGTCACGGCGAGCACCGTGGAACAGCACCTCACCCGGGTCTACCGCAAGCTCGGGGTACGCCGACGCAAGGACCTGCCCGCCGATCTGTGGGCCAACCTGAGGAAGACGGGATGACGACGCCGATGACCACGCCGACCGCCACCAGCCTGACGGTGCACGACGGCACCGGGCCCGACCTCGCCCGGGCCCTGGCGGGCCTGACCGCCGGCCAGCAACCGCGGTGGCCCGATCAGGAACGGGTGCGCGAGGTGCGCGCCGCGCTCGGCGCCCTGCCGCCCCTGGTGGAGCCCGCCGCCGTGGACCGGCTCCGGGAGCGCCTGGCCGAGGCCGCGCTCGGCCGGGCCCTGGTCGTCCAGGGCGGGGACTGCGCCGAGACCTTCGCCGGCAACACCCCCGAGCACGTGCGCGCCAACCTGCACGCCCTGCTGCACTGCGCGACCCTGTTCGAGGTCGCCTCCGGCCTGCCGGTGGTGCCGGTCGGACGCGTCGCCGGGCAGTACGCCAAGCCGCGCTCCAGCCCGACGGGCCCGGACGGGCTGCCCTCCTACCGGGGCGACATCGTCAACGGCCTCGCGGCGACGGCCGAGGCCCGCACACCGGACCCGCGGCGGATGCTCACCGCGTACGACGGCGCCGGCGCGGCGCTCGACGTGCTGGACTCGGTGGCCGACGCGACCCGCACCGAACTGTTCGCCGGTCACGAGGCCCTGCTGCTCGACTACGAGGTGCCGCTGGTGCGCGACGGGTACGCGCTGTCCGGCCACTTCCTGTGGATCGGCGAGCGGACCCGCGAGCTCGACGGCGCGCACGTCGCCCTGGCCCGCCGGATCGCCAACCCGCTGGGCCTCAAGCTGGGCCCGTCCACCACCCCGGAGCAGGCCGTCGCCTACGCCGAGGCGCTGGACCCGGACCGCGTCCCCGGCCGGCTGACGCTGATCAGCAGGATGGGCGCGGACCGGGTGTCCGACGTGCTGCCGCCGCTGGTGGAGGCGGTGTCGGACGCCGGGCACCCGGTGGTCTGGCTCTGCGACCCGATGCACGGCAACACCGAGACGGCGGCCGGCGGGCTGAAGACCCGCCGCTTCGACCGGATCGCCGCCGAGGTGAGCGGCTACTTCGCCGTGCACCGGGCGATAGGCAGCCACCCCGGCGGCCTGCACCTGGAGCTGACCGGCGACGACGTGACCGAGTGCCTCGGCGGTCGCGAGGACCTGCGCGAGGAGCAGCTCCCCGAGCGCTACCTGACCGGCTGCGACCCGCGGCTGAACGGGCGCCAGACCCTCGACCTGGCGCGCGTGGTGGCGGAGATCCTGCTGGAGCACTCCGCCCGGCGGGCGCCCGTGGCGGTCTGAGGACCGCCCACCCGGACCGACGGCCCGCTCCTCCACGCGGAGGGGGAGCGGGCCGTCAGCACGTGCGCGGGAGGGGGCGAGCAACTCCCCACGGGTTCAGGCGGGTTCAGACGGGCGGGCCGTCAGGCGGCGAGGTCGGTGCGGAGCGCTTCGAGGAGCGCGGCCAGCTCCGTCCGGTCCGCCGCCGCGCCGTAGACGTAGAAGTCCGGCCGGACCAGCACCGCGACCGCCCCGGCCTCGGCCAGGTACGGCAGGTACACCCCGTCGGTGTCGCCCACCGCGCCCGCCGGGGGCTCCTTGTCGGCGGCCGCGAGCACCCTCACCGCGTGGCCGCCGAGGTCGGCCAGCCAGGCGCGGTCCCCGGCGGTGAGCAGGCTCTCCGGCGGCTCGGTGGTGAGCAGCACGAAGCCGCGCCCCACCACGTCGTCGAAGAGCCCGGCGGGCCGGCCGGCCGCCGTCACCCGTCCCTGGACGACCAGGTCGCCGGCCGGCCCGCCACCGTGCCGCAGGCCCGCCGTGAGCGGCTGGACCGGGGTGCGCGGCCGGGCCGCGCCGACCTCCGCGCCGCGCCGGGCGCGCTCCTGGGCGGCCAGCATGACGGTGTCGCGGTCGCGGGCCGCGGCCGGGTCGGTCTGGCAGATGACCCGGCCCAGGTCCATCGACATGGTGAGCGCGTGCCGCACGTGCTCGCGCCGCTCGGCGGTGTAGCTGTCGAGCAGCCCTTCGCCGGCCCGGCCGGTGAGCACCAGGTCCAGCTTCCAGGCGAGGTTGGCGGCGTCCCGGAGGCCCGAGCACATGCCCTGCCCGGCGAACGGCGGCATCAGGTGGGCGGCGTCCCCGGCGATCAGCACCCGGCCGCGCCGCCACTGGTCCGCGTAGCGCGCCTGGAAGGTGTAGACGGCGTGCCGCAGCAGGGTGGCGTTGCCGGGGTCGATGTCGAACAGCGAGAGCAGCTTCCAGACGTTGGCCTCGCCGCCGAACTCCTCGGGCGACTCGTGGTCGAGCCGCATGAACTCCCAGCGCCGGTGGCCCGGCCCGGCGGAGACGGCGGTGCGCGGCCGGGCCGGGTCGCAGACCTGGAGGTTGTTGGGGACGAACTCCCGGCCGTCGTGCGGGACGACGTCGCAGGTCAGCCAGTCGTTGAAGAACGCGAAGTCGGTGGCGGTCAGCCCGGCCTCCTCGCGCACCACGCTGTTGGCGCCGTCGCAGCCGATCACCCAGCGGGCGGTGAGCGGGCCGCCCGACGGGCCGGTCCGCGGTCCTTCGACCGTGAGCGTGACCGCGTCGCCGCGGTCGGCGAGCGCCGTCACCCGGTGGCCGCGCAGGACGCGCAGCGTGGGGTACCGCTCGCCGTGGGCGGCCAACGCGGCCTCCAGGCCCGGCTGGTAGACGGCGCTGGAGTCGGGCCAGCCGGAGCGGCCGGCGTCCTCGACGTCCACCCGGAAGAGGGTCTGCCCGTCGGCGTTGTGCCAGACGTAGTCCCGGGAGGACTCGACGTGCTCGTCCAGGGCCGCGCCCACGCCGGTGGCGGCGAGGATGCGGGCGGACTCACCGTCGAAGGAGACCGCCCGCGGCATCGGGTACGGCCGGGGGAAGCGCTCCAGGACGGTGACCCGGTGGCCGCGGGCGGCCAGCAGCAGGGCGGCGGTCTGGCCGACCGGCCCGTAGCCGACGATCGCGACGTCGGTGTCGAAGCCGTCGCCGTCTCCCACAGCGGCGGCGGTCTCGGTGTGGACGGGGGTGCTCATGCGGTGGCCGCGTCCTTCCGCAGGATCTCGGCGAGCACCCGGGCGTGCTCCTCCGGGTCGGCGAGGCCGCGCAGCCGCTCGGTGCCGTCCTCGACGACGACCAGGCGGGTGCCGATCAGGATCCGCTGGCCGCCCTCGAAGGCCCGGCCGCGCACCACGATGCCGGAGCCGGCCAGGGCCCGGGCGAACCGGTCCAGCTCCGGCGAGGGGACCAGCCAGTCCGCGAAGGCGCGCGGCCGCGCGTGGAACCGGTAGACGGCGCGCCAGTCGCCGACCCGGCCCCGGCGCTGCACCACGTGGTGGCCGGTGTCCGCGCGCACGACGCGGAAGTCGGTGCCGAACTGCGGCTGCACCTCGTCGGGCACCACCCGCAGCGGCTCCAGGTAGGACGGGCCGACGAAGCCGACGTCGACCAGCCAGAGGTCGCCGTCCAGCCGGACGAAGCCGAGGACGTGCTCCAGGTCCGGCCCGAAGCTGTCGTCCACCTGGCGGATCCCGGCCGAGAACAGCCCGGTCTCGTAGCCGAGTTCGCGCAGCAGCGCGAGGAAGAGCCCGTTCAGTTCGTAGCAGACGCCGCCCCGGCCGCCGAGCACGACGGCGTCGAACACGGCGTCGACGTCGATGTCGACGCCCGCCCACAGGGCCTCGCCGCGGGCGGTGTTGAGCGAGGAGTCGTACGGGATGGCGATCAGGTGGCGCCGGTGCAGCTCGCGCAGGGTGTCGGCGGTGGGGTCGAGCGGGCCGTCGTAGTCGAGGGCCTTGAGGTAGGCGGTGGTGTCGAACACGGCGGTCACTTCCCTTCGGTCCGCTGCTCGGCGGGCACGGTCTCGGCGGCTTCGGTCTCGTCGGGCGCGGTCTCGCCGGAGCCGGTCTCGTCGAGCAGGGAGAGGAGGTGGCCGGCGATCCGCTCCGGGGTCGGCTGGTCGAAGGCGAGCAGGGCGGGCAGTTCGAGCCCGGTGACGTTCTGGAGGCGGTTGCGCAGCTCGACGGCGGTCAGCGAGACGAAGCCGATGTCGAAGAAGACGGCGTCCGCCCCGATCTCGTCGGTGCCCTCGTGGCCGAGGACGGCCGCGACCTCCGTGCGGACCACGTCGACCAGCACGGCCAGGCGCTCCCCCGGGTCGGCGTCCGCCAGCCGGCGGGCGAGGACGGCGCCGGGCGCCTCCTCGGTGGTGGTGTCGGGCTCGGTCTCGGTGGCCATCGGGGAATCTCCTGCGGGGGTGGTCGTCACGGGCACCGACTCCAGCCAGTAGTGCCGGTGTTGGAAGGGGTAGGTCGGAAGCTCGGAGGCGGGGAGGGTGCCGGCGCCCGCGTAGGAGGCCGACCAGTCGACCTCGACGCCGCGGACGTGCAGCGCGGCGGCCGAGAGCAGGACGCGGTCCCAGCCGCCCTCGTCGCGCCGCAGGGTCCCGGTGACGGCCGCGTCGCGCACGGAGGCCGCCTCCAGGGCCTCGACGATGCCGTGCGCGAGTACGGGGTGGGCGCTGACCTCGACGAACGCCCGGTACTCGGCGGCGGCGAGGGTCTCGACGGCCTCGGCGAAGCGGACGGTCTGCCGCAGGTTGCGGTACCAGTACTCCGCGTCCAGCTCCGGGCCCTCCAGCCAGCGGCTCTCGACGGTGGAGAGGAAGGGGATCGCGGCGGGCTGGGGCTTCACGGAGCCCAGCAGCTCGGCGAGTTCGGCCTCGATGGACTCCACGTGCGAGGTGTGCGAGGCGTAGTCCACCGGGATCCGCCGCACCCGCACACCCTGCTCCTCGTACGCGGTCACCAGGGTGTCGAGCGCGGCCGGGTCACCGGCGACGACCACCGAGGACGGACCGTTCACGGCCGCGAGCTCGACGCCGTCCGGCAGCGCGCCCGCCACCCGCTCCCGGGGAAGGCCGACCGAGACCATGCCGCCCCGGCCCGCCAGACCCCGGGCGATGGCCTGCGACCGCAGCGCCACCACGGCCGCCGCGTCGTCCAGGGAGAGGATGCCGGCGACGTGCGCCGCCGCGATCTCGCCCTGGGAGTGGCCGACCACCGCGTCCGGCACCACGCCCAGCGACGCCCAGAGGCGCGCCAGGCCGACGTTCACCGCGAACGACACCGGCTGCACCACGTCCACCCGCTCCAACGAAGCGGCACCCGGCACCTGGTTCACCACATCGAGCAACGACCAGTCGACATAGGACGTCAGGGCCTTGTCGACCTCACCGAGCGCCTCCGCGAAGACCGCGGACTCGGCGAGCAGCCGACGACCCATCCCCGCCCACTGGGAACCCTGGCCCGGGAAGACGAAGACGGTCTGCCCGGCGACGTCCGCCGTGCCGGTGACCAGGGCGGGCGAGGCGGCGTCGCCCGCGAGCGCGGCCAGGCCGGTGCGGTGGCCGTCGAGCGCGTCGGCCACCACGACGGCGCGGTGCGCCAGCAGGGTCCGGGCCTCGGCCAGCGTCCGGGCCGCGTCGGCGGGTGCCGGGCCGCGTGCCTCGGTGTAGTCGAGCAGCCGCTCCGCCTGGGCACGCAGGGCGCCGGCGGAAGCGGCGGACAGCAGCCAGGGGACGGCGGCGGCCTCGGGGGCGGTGGGCTCGGCGGCGGGCTTTGCGGTGGGCGCCTCCTCCAGGATGACGTGGGCGTTGGTGCCGCTCACCCCGAAGGCCGACACGGCGGCCCGGCGCGGGCGGTCGGCCGCCGGCCACGGCCGGGCCTCCGTCAGCAGCCGCACCTCCCCGACCGACCAGTCGACCTGGGTCGTCGGCGCGTCCACGTGGAGGGTCCGCGGCAGCACGCCGTGGCGCAGCGCCTCGACCATCTTGATCACGCCGGCGACGCCGGCGGCGGCCTGGGTGTGGCCGATGTTGGACTTCAACGACCCCAGCCAGAGCGGCTGTTCGGCCGGTCGGCCCTGCCCGTAGGTGGCCAGCACCGCCTGCGCCTCGATCGGGTCGCCCAGCGGGGTGCCGGTGCCGTGGCCCTCGACAGCGTCGACGTCGGCGGCCGTCAGCCGGGCGTTGGCGAGGGCCGCCCGGATCACCCGCTGCTGAGCGGGCCCGTTGGGCGCGGTGAGGCCGTTGGACGCGCCGTCCTGGTTGACGGCCGAACCCCGGACCACGGCCAGCACCTCGTGCCCCAGGCGCCGGGCGTCCGACAGCCGCTCCAGGACGAGGACCGCCACGCCCTCCGCCCAGCCGGTGCCGTCGGCGGCGTCCGCGAAGGCCTTGCAGCGCCCGTCGGTCGCCAGGCCGCGCTGCCGGGAGAACTCCACGAACGGCGAGGGCTGGGACATCACCGCGACACCGCCGGCCAGCGCCAGCGTCGACTCGCCGCTGCGCAGCGACTGGGCGGCCAGGTGGACGGCGACCAGCGAGGAGGAGCAGGCGGTGTCGACGGTGATCGCGGGCCCCTCCAGGCCGAGCGTGTAGGCGACCCGGCCCGAGGCCACGGAGCCGGAGGTGCCGGTGGCGAGGAAGCCTTCGAGCCCGGCGGGCACGCTTCGCAGTCCGGTGGCGTAGTCGTGGTACATGACGCCGGAGAACACGCCGACGGCCGTGCCGCGCAGGCCCGCCGGGTCCAGGCCGGCCCGCTCCAGGGCCTCCCAGGAGGTCTCCAGCAGCAGCCGCTGCTGCGGGTCCATGGCGAGCGCCTCGCGCGGCGAGATCCCGAAGAAGGCGGCGTCGAAGTCGGCGGCGCCGTGCAGGAATCCGCCCTCGCGGACGTAGGAGCGGCCGGCCCGGTCCGGGTCGGGGTCGAAGAGTCCGTCGAGGTCCCAGCCGCGGTCCTCGGGGAACTCGGCCACTCCGTCGCGTCCGTCGGCGACCAGCTGCCACAGGTCGGCCGGGGAGGCGACGTCGCCCGGCAGCCGGCAGGCCATCCCGACGATGGCGATCGGCTCACCGGCCGCCGCCTCCAACGCGGCCTTCTCGGAGGCGAGTTGTTCGTTATCCTGGAGCGCGGCCCGCAGTGCCTCGACCAGCCTCGCCGTCTGGTCGAGGGCGGCCGCGCCGTCGTTGGTGGTGGTGGTCATGTCAGCCTTTCGGATGGTGCGCCGGGCGCCGAGCGCGGACGAACGGGCGCGGGTCGGTGAGCGCGGTGCGTCGGCTCGGTGGGTCTGCTCGGTGGGTCTGCGCGGTGGGTCCGCGCGGTCGGGTCCGCGCGGTCGGGTGGGCGCGGTAGGTGGGAGGTTCAGCCGCGGCCGCGCAGGGCGCGGGCGACCAGGCCGTCGATGTCCAGGTCCGCGATGGCGGGCCCGTCCACGGGCACCGGTCCCGCGTCCGGGCCCGCCGCGCGCGGCTCGGGGGTCACGGCCGCCGGGCCCGCCACCGGCTCCGGCAGCAGCTCGGACCGCAGGTGGCGGGCGAGCGCGAGCGGGGTCGGGTGGTCGAAGACCAGGGTCGCCGGGAGCCGGACGCCCGTCGCCCGGGCCAGCCGGTTACGCAGCTGCACCGCGCCGAGCGAGTCGAACCCGGCCTCCTTGAAGGCCTGGGCGGCGGCGACGGCGTTCTTGGACGGGTGCCCGAGGACGGCGGCGGCGGCGGAGCGCACCAGGTCGAGGACCTCGCGGTGCTGCTCGCGCTCCGGCAGCGCGGCCAGCCGGGCGGCGAAGTCCGCCGCGTCGTCGGCGGGCGCTCCGGTGGCGGCGGTGCGCCGGGGGGTGCGGACCAGACCGCGCAGCAGCGGGTTCAGCTCGCCGCCCGCCGCCTGCCCGCGCAGCGCGTCGCGGTCCAGCCGGGTCGGGACCAGCAGCGCCTCCGGAGAACGCAGCGCGGCATCGAACAGCGCCAGCGCCTCCTCCGTCGCCAGGGCCTTGAGACCACCCCGGGCCAGCCGGGCCCGGTCCGCCTCGTCCAGGTGCCCGGTCAGCCCACTGGCCTGAGCCCACAGGCCCCAGGCCAGCGACACCGCCGGCAGACCGCGCTCACGACGCCACCCGGCCAGACCGTCCAGGAACCCGTTCGCCGACCCGTACAGGCTCTGCCCGGCGTTCCCGAACACACTGGCGCCGGAGGAGAAGAGCACGAAGGCCGCCAGACCCAGGCCCTCGGTCGCCTCGTGCAGGTGCCAGGCCGCGTCCGCCTTCGGCGCGAACACCTCCCCCAGCCGCCCTGCGGGCTGGCCCTCGAACACACCGTCGGCCAGTGCACCGGCCGTGTGCACCACCGCCGTCAGCGGACGCCCCTCCGGGACCCGACGGACCAGGTCGTCGACCACCGAACGGTCCGACACGTCCGCGGCCACCACCTCCACCTCGGCACCGAGCGCCTCAAGCCCGGCCACCAACTCCGCCGCACCCGGCGCCGCCGCACCGCGGCGACTCACCAGCACCAGCCGCCGCACCCCGTGCGACTCCACCAGATGCCGGGCCACCAACCCGCCCAACGTCCCCGTACCACCGGTCACCAGCACCGTCCCCGCCGGATCCAGGACGCCGTGCCCGTCGGCGGAGGCCGGAGCGGAGGCACGCGCCAGACGCGGCACCACCACACCGCCGTCGCGCCAGAGCGCCTGGGTCTCGCCGGACGCCAGCAGGCCGCCCACCACCGACGGGTCCACCGCCGCGGCGGGGAAGCCCGTCCCCTCGCCGCCGAGGAGCACGATCCGGCCGGGCTGCTCCTGCTGGACCGAACGGACCAGCCCCCACACCGCGTTGACCGCCGGGTCCGCGTCCGGGGGCCCGGTCACGACCGCCAGCGGCGCCCCTCTCCGGGCGGGATCGGTGAGCCCCTGGTGCAGGAACTCCGAGACCCGGCCGACCAGCGCCCGGGCGCCCTCGGGCCCCTCGGCCGTCCCGGTGGTCAGGTCCAGCACCGCCGGGGCGGAGACACCAGCCGCGCCGGCGGGCAGGACGAGAGGCGTCCAGCCCACCTGGTAGAGGTGGTCGGTACCGGCCCCGCCGAGGCCGGCCAGCCGGTCGACCGGCACCTGCCGCAGCGACAGGGAGCCGACCGAGGCCACCGGTCCGCCGGTCGGGTCGGTGAGGACGAGCGAGAACGCGTGCGGGCCGGTCTGCCGGGCGTGCACCCGCAGAGCAGTGGGACGCGTGGCGAACAGGGCCACGTCGTTCCAGGCGAACGGCAGCAGGACGTGGCCCGGCTCCGGCTCGGCGATGCCCAGGAAGTTGGTGGCCTGCAGGGCGGCGTCCAGCAGCACCGGGTGGATGCCGAAGTCCTCGGCGGCCCGGCCGGCGGGCAGGGACACCTCGGCGTGCACCTCACCGTCGAGCCGCCAGACGGCCCGCAGCCCCTGGAACGCCGGTCCGTAGCCGAAGCCGCGGTCCACCAGCCGCTCGTAGAAGCCGTCCAGGGCGACCGGCTCCGCGCCGGCCGGCGGCCACGCGCCGGGGGCGACGGTGTCCGGCGCCTGCTCGCCGCCCAGGAAACCGGTGGCGTGCCTGGTCCAGGCACCGCCCTCGCCGTCCTCGGGCCGCGAGTACAGGGCGAACGGCCGCCGGCCGCCGGGGGCGTCGTCCTCCGGCGCGTCCACCCGCAGGTGCAGCTGCCGGGCGCCGCGCCCGGGGACGAGCAGCGGGGCCTCGATCACCAGCTCCTCGACGGTGGGCGTGCCCGCCTCGTCGCCGGCCCGCGAGGCCAGCTCCAGCAGCGCGGCCCCCGGGGCGAGGACGGTGCCGGCGACGGCGTGGTCCGCGAGCCACGGGTGGTCCTTCGGGTCGAGCCGCCCGGTGAGGAGCGCCCCGCCCTCGGGCAGCTGCACCGCCGCGCCCAGCAGCGGGTGCCCGACGGGCGCCAGCCCGGCGGCGCCCACGTCGGTGGCGGGGCGGGTCTCCAGCCAGAAGCGCTGGTGCTGGAAGGGGTAGGTGGGCAGTTCGGAGGCGGGGAGGAGGGCGGCGTCCGGGAAGGCCGTGGACCAGTCCACGGGCAGGCCGTGCACATGGAGTTCGGCGGCGGCGAGCAGGACGCGGTCCCAGCCGCCGTCCTCACGGCGCAGCGTGCCGGTGACGACGGTCGGCGCCTGGACGGCCTCCTCCAGGGCCTCGACGACGGCGTGGGCGAGCACGGGGTGCGCGCTGACCTCGACGAACGCCCGGAAACCGTCACCGGCCAGGGTCTCGACGGCCTCGGCGAAGCGGACGGTCTGCCGCAGGTTGCGGTACCAGTACCCGGCGTCCAGCTCGGGGCCCTCCAGCCAGCGGCCCTCGACCGTCGACAGGAACGGGACGACGGCCGGCTGAGGCTTCACCGCGCCGAGCAGCTCGGCGAGTTCGGCCTCGATGGACTCGACGTGGGCGGTGTGGGAGGCGTAGTCGACGGGGATCCGGCGCACCCGGGCGCCGAGCTCCTCGAAGGCGGCCACCACGGTGTCGAGGCCGGCCGGGTCACCGGCGACGACCACCGAGGAGGGGCCGTTGACGGCGGCGACCTCGACCCCGGCGGGGAGCCGGTCGGCCACCTCGGCGAGCGGCAGCCCGACCGACACCATGCCGCCGCGTCCGGCCAGGCCCCGCGCGATGGCCTGCGACCGCAGCGCCACCACCGCCGCCGCGTCCTCCAGCGAGAGAATGCCCGCGACGTGCGCCGCCGCGATCTCCCCCTGGGAGTGACCGACCACCGCGTCCGGCACCACACCCAGCGAGGACCACAGCCGCGCCAGCGCGACGTTCACCGCGAACGACACCGGCTGCACCACATCCACCCGCTCCAACGAAGCGGCACCCGGCACCTGGTTCACCACATCCAGCAACGACCAGTCGACATAAGCCCTCAGAGCCTTGTCGACCTCACCGAGCGCCTCCGCGAACACCGCCGACTCCGCGAGCAGCCGACGCCCCATCCCCGCCCACTGGGAACCCTGACCCGGGAAGACGAACACCGACCGGCCGCTCACCTCCGCCCGGCCGGAGACGACACCCGCCGCCTCCTCCCCCCGTGCCACCGCGTCCAGCGCCGCCACCGTGTCCGCGCGGTCGGCGGCCACCACCACGGCGCGCTGCTCCAGCGCGGCCCGCGCGGTGACGAGGGTGCGGGCGGTACGGGCCAGGCCGGTGTCCGGCTGCTCGGCCAGGAGCCGGCCCCAGGCGCCGGCCTGGGCCCGCAGGGCGTTCTCGGAGGCGGCCGACAGCACCAACGGCAGTGCGGCGCCGGTTGGTTCGGCGTCCGGCTGCGGGGCGTCCCCGGCCGGGGCCTGCTCCAGGATCACGTGGGCGTTGGTGCCGCTGACGCCGAAGGAGGAGACGGCGGCCCGGCGCGGCCGGTCGACCTCCGGCCAGTCGCGGCGTTCGGTGAGGAGCGCGACCGCGCCCGAGTCCCAGTCGACCTTCGAGGTGGGTGTGTCGATGTGCAGACTCTTCGGCAGCACGCCGTGCCGCAGCGCCTCCACCATCTTGATGACCCCGGCCGCACCGGCCGCCGCCTGGGTGTGGCCGATGTTGGACTTCAACGACCCGAGCCAGAGCGGCTGTTCGGCCGGACGGCCCTGCCCGTACGTGGCCAGCACCGCCTGCGCCTCGATCGGGTCGCCCAACGAGGTCCCCGTCCCGTGCCCCTCGACGGCGTCGACGTCCGCCGCCGTCAGCCGGGCGTTGGCCAGGGCCGCCCGGATCACCCGCTCCTGCGAGGGGCCGTTCGGGGCGGTGAGGCCGTTGGACGCGCCGTCCTGGTTGACGGCCGAACCCCGGACCACGGCCAGCACCTCGTGCCCCAGCCGCCGGGCGTCCGACAGCCGCTCCAGCAGGAGGACGGCGACGCCCTCGGCGAGCCCGGTCCCGTCGGCGCCGTCCGCGTACGCCTTGCAGCGGCTGTCGCGCGCCAGGCCGCGCTGGGTGGCGAAGTCGACGAACACCTCCGGCGTGGCCATCACGGCGACCCCGCCGGCCAGGGCCAGCGTGCACTCGCCGTCGCGCAGCGCCTGCGCGGCCAGGTGGACGGCGACCAGCGAGGAGGAGCAGGCGGTGTCCACCGTCACCGACGGGCCTTCGAGGCCGAGGGTGTAGGAGACCCGGCCGGAGGCGACGGAGCCCGAGTTGCCGATCCCGAAGTACCCCTCCAGGCCCTCCGGGAGGTTGAGCACGTGGTGCGCGTAGTCGTGGTACATCAGCCCCGCGTAGACGCCGACCGGCTGCCCCTTGAGCGAGGCCGGGTCGATGCCGGCCCGCTCCAGGGCCTCCCAGGAGGCCTCCAGCAGCAGCCGCTGCTGCGGGTCCGTCGCCAGCGCCTCGCGCGGGGAGATCCCGAAGAGCGCGGCGTCGAAGCCGCCCGGGTCGGCGAGGAAGCCGCCCTGCTCGGCGTAGGTCTTCCCGGCGGCGTCCGGGTCGGGGTCGTACAGGCCGTCCACGTCCCACCCCCGGTCGCGGGGGAACGGGGCCATGGCGTCGGTACCGTCGTGGACCAGGCGCCACAGGTCGGCCGGGGAGGCGACGCCGCCGGGCAGCCGGCAGGCCATCCCGACGATGGCGATCGGCTCGGTGCGCCGGGCCTCGACGTCGCGCAGGCGGCGCCTGGTCTGCTGGAGGTCGGCCGTGACGCGCTTGAGGTAGTCGCGCAGCTTGTCGTCGTTCGACATGGGGTTCTTCCTCGTATCCGTCATCAGGAAAGGCCGAGTTCGTTGTCGATCAGGTCGAAGAGCTCGTCGTCCGAGGCGGCGCCCAGGTCGACGCCCTCGGCCTCGGGCTCCTCGCCCGACTCCGCCCAGCGGGCGGTGAGGGCCTCCAGCCGGGCGGCCACCTGGGCGCGCAGCCCGTCGGGCGCCCCGGACGCGCCGGCCGTCCCCGCCGTGGCCGCCAACGCCTGCTCCAGCCGGTCGAGTTCGAGCAGGACGGGCGGCACGGCCACCGAGCCCGCCAGACCTAGCCGGTCCCGCAGGTGCTCGGCGACGGCGGCCGGGGTCGGGTGGTCGAAGACCAGGGTCGCCGGGAGCCGGACACCGGTGGCCTCGGTGAGGCTGGTGCGGATCCGCAGCGAGGTCAGCGAGTCGAAGCCGACGTCCTTGAACGCCTGAGCGGGCTTCACCGTCTCGTCGATGCTCTGGCCGAGCACCTTGGCCGCGCTGGCCCGGACCAGGTCCAGGAGCAGCCGGAGCTGTTCGGTCTCGCCCACCGCGGAGAGCCTGCGGAACAGGACCTCACGGCCGTCGCCGGCCGGTGCCCCGGCGGTGGCGGCGGTGCGGCGGGGGGTGCGGACCAGGCCGCGCAGCAGCGGGTTCAGTTCGCCGCCCGCCGCCTGCCCGCGCAGCGCGTCGCGGTCCAGCCGGGTCGGGACCAGCAGCGCCTCCGGGGACCGCAGCGCGGCATCGAACAGCGCCAGCGCCTCCTCCGTCGCCATGGCCGCCAGGCCGCCCCGGGCCAGCCGGGCCCGGTCCGCCTCGTCCAGGTGCCCGGTCAGGCCGCTGGCCTGAGCCCACAGGCCCCAGGCCAGCGAGACCGCCGGCAGGCCCCGCTCACGGCGCCACCCGGCCAGGCCGTCCAGGAAGCCGTTCGCCGACCCGTACAGGCTCTGCCCGGCGCTGCCGAACACGCCCGCGCCGGAGGAGAAGAGGACGAAGGCCGCGAGACCCAGGCCCTCGGTCGCCTCGTGCAGGTGCCAGGCCGCGTCCGCCTTCGGGGCGAACACCTCCCCCAACTCCTCCGCCGACCGCGTCTCGAAGACGCCGTCGGCCAGCGCGCCGGCGGTGTGCACCACCGCCGTCAGCGGACGCTCCGCCGGGACCCGACGGACCAGGTCGTCGACCACCGAACGGTCCGACACATCGGCGGCCACCACCTCCACCTCGGCACCCAGCGCCTCGAGTCCGGCCACCAACTCCGCCGCACCCGGCGCCGCCACGCCGCGACGACTCACCAACAGCAGCCGCCGCACCCCGTGCGACTCCACCAGATGCCGGGCCACCAACCCGCCCAACGTCCCCGTACCACCCGTCACCAGCACCGTCCCCGCCGGATCCAGGACCGGGCCGGTGCCGGTGGGCGCCTCGGCACGCGCCAGGCGCGGCACGACCGCGGTCCCGTCGTGCCAGGCGACGTGGGGTTCGCCGGACGCGAGCGCGTCGGCCACGAGTGAGGCGGGCACCGCCGAGCCGTCGGTGTCCACCAGGACGATCCGGCCCGGGTGTTCGAGCTGCGCGGTGCGGACCAGGCCCCGGACGGCGGCTGCCGCCGGGTCCCCGGCGCCGTTCGCGGTCAGGACCGCGAGCGGGCCGGCGGAGTCACCGGCCAGGTGCTCCTGGATCCCGCCGAGCGCGGCGCCGACGAGCGCCCGGGCCGCCTGCGGCACCGACAGCCCCTCGGGGACGCGGGTCAGGTCGAGCACATCGTCCCCGGACGGGCGGTCCGCCGCCCGCGGCAGGTCGGCGGGCGCCCAGTCGACGCGGTACAGGTGCTCGGCGGCGGTGTCCCGGGCGGCGGACAGCCGCTCGGGCGCCACCGGCCGCAGGACCAGCGCCCCGACGGCACCGACGGGCCGGCCGACCGGGTCGGTCAGCGCGAAGGAGACGCTGTCCGGGCCCTCCCGGCGGGAGTGCACCCGCAGCGCGGTGGCCCCGGACGCGTACAGGGCCACGTCGTTCCAGGCGAACGGCAGCAGTACCTCCCCCGGTCCGGCCACCGGCGCCGCGCCCAGGTTGGCGGACTGCAGGGCCGCGTCCAGCAGGGCCGGGTGCAGTCCGAACCGCCCGGCGGAGTCCGTCAGTTCCTCCGGCAGCGCGACCTCGGCGAACACCTCCTCGCCCGACCGCCAGGCGGCCCGCAGGCCCCGGAACGCGTCGCCGTACTCGTAGCCCGCCTCGGCCAGCCGCTCGTAGAATCCGTCCAGGGCGACCGGCTCCGCGCCGGCCGGCGGCCACGCCTCGTAGCCGAACTCCGGTGCGGTCTCGGCCGCCAGGAAGCCGGTGGCGTGCCGGGTCCACACGCCGCCCTCCGCGTCCTCGGGCCGCGAGTGCACGTGGACGGCCCGGCGGTCGTCGTCGGCGGTGGCCGGGTCGACCGTGACACGGACCTGGAGGCCACCGCGCTCGGGCAGGATCCCGGGCGCCTCGACGACCAGTTCGTCGAGTCGGCCGAGACCGGTCCGTTCCCCCGCCCGTAGGGCGAGTTCGAGGAAGGCCGCGCCGGGCAGCAGGACCGTCCCGGAGACGGCGTGGCCGGCCAGCCACGGGTGCGATCGGATCGACAGCCGTCCGGTGAACACCTCGCCCCCGTCGGGCAGTTCGACCAGGGTGCCGAGCAGCGGGTGCTCGGCGGCGGCGACCCCGAACGCGGTCACGTCACCGGTGGCGGCCACGGGCTCCAGCCAGAAGCGCTGGTGCTGGAAGGCGTAGGTGGGCAGTTCGGAGGGACGGACGGTGCCGGCTCCGGCGTGGGCCGTGGACCAGTCCACGGGCAGGCCGCGGACGTGGAGTTCGGCGGCGGCGAGCAGGACGCGGTCCCAGCCGCCGTCCTCGCGGCGCAGGGTCCCGGTGACGACGGTCGGCGCCTGGACGGCCTCCTCCAGGGCCTCGACGATGCCGTGGGCGAGCACGGGGTGCGCGCTGACCTCGACGAAGGCCCGGAAACCGTCACCGGCCAGGGTGTCGACGGCGTCGGCGAAGCGGACGGTCTGCCGCAGGTTGCGGTACCAGTACCCGGCATCCAGCTCCGGGCCCTCCAGCCAGCGGCCCTCGACGGTGGAGAGGAAGGGGATCGTAGCGGTCTGGGGCTTCACGGAGCCCAGCAGCTCGGCGAGTTCGGCCTCGATCGACTCCACGTGCGAGGTGTGCGAGGCGTAGTCGACGGCGATCCGCCGCACGCGCACGCCCTGCTCCTCGTACGCGACGACGAGCGTGTCCAGGCCGGCCGGGTCACCGGCGACGACCACCGAGGAGGGGCCATTGACGGCCGCGACCTCGACCCCGGC
Source organism: Kitasatospora sp. NPDC058046 (assembly GCF_042885595.1). Classification (NCBI taxonomy): domain Bacteria; kingdom Bacillati; phylum Actinomycetota; class Actinomycetes; order Kitasatosporales; family Streptomycetaceae; genus Kitasatospora; species Kitasatospora sp. NPDC058046. The sequence goes on along the minus strand of NZ_JBHVRS010000011.1, from coordinate 149,442 downwards.
GGGGAGCCGGTCGGCCACCTCGGCGAGCGGCATCCCGACCGACACCATGCCGCCGCGTCCGGCCAGACCCCGGGCGATGGCCTGCGACCGCAACGCCACCACGGCCGCCGCGTCCTCCAGCGAGAGAATGCCCGCGACATGCGCCGCCGCGATCTCCCCCTGCGAGTGACCCACCACCGCGTCCGGCACCACACCCAGCGACGCCCAGAGGCGCGCCAGGCCGACGTTCACCGCGAACGACACCGGCTGCACCACGTCCACCCGCTCCAACGAAGCGGCACCCGGCACCTGGTTCACCACATCCAGCAACGACCAGTCGACATAAGGCTTCAAGGCCCTGTCGACCTCACCGAGCGCCTCCGCGAACACCGCGGACTCGGCGAGCAGCCGACGACCCATCCCCACCCACTGGGAACCCTGCCCCGGGAAGACGAACACCGACCGACCACTCACCTCCGCCCGACCGGACACCAGCCCGGCCGCGGCCTCCCCCTCGGCCAGGGCCTTCAGGGCGGCGACGAGCGCGGCCCGGTCGGCGCCGACGGCCACGGCACGCTCGGTGAACCGGGTGCGCGCGGTGACGAGAGCCCGGGCGGTGGCGGCGAGGTCCGGCGCCGGCTGTCCCTCCGCGAAGGCCGCCAGCCGCGCGGCCTGCTGACGCAGCGCCGCCTCCGAGGCGGCCGAGACCACCCAGGGAACCACGTTCTCCCCGGCGTCAGCGGGCGTTGCGGCTCCGTCGATGGGCTCGGCGGCACCGGCCGGCTCCGCCTGCTCCAGGATCACGTGCGCGTTCGTCCCGCTCACACCGAACGCCGAGACGCCGGCCCGGCGCGGGCGGTCGGCCGCCGGCCAGGCCCGCTGCTCGGTGAGCAGGGCGATGCCGCCCGAGGACCAGTCGATGTGCGAGGAGGGCGCGTCGATGTGGAGGGTCTGCGGCAGTACGCCGTGGCGCAGCGCCTCGACCATCTTGATCACGCCCGCCGCACCGGCGGCGGCCTGGGTGTGGCCGATGTTGGACTTCACCGACCCGAGCCAGAGCGGCTGTTCGGCCGGGCGGTCCTTGCCGTAGGTGGCGAGCAGGGCGTGTGCCTCGATCGGGTCGCCGAGCGGGGTGCCGGTGCCGTGCGCCTCGACGGCGTCGACGTCGGCGGCCGTCAGCCTGGCGTTGGCGAGGGCTGCCCGGATGACCCGCTCCTGCGAGGGACCGTTCGGGGCGGTGAGGCCATTGGACGCACCGTCCTGGTTGACGGCCGAACCCCGGACCACGGCCAGCACCTCGTGCCCCAACCGCCGGGCGTCGGAGAGCCGTTCGAGCAGCAGCAGGCCCACGCCCTCGGACATCCCGAACCCGTCGGCGGCGTCGGCGAAGGCCTTGCTCCGGCCGTCGGCGGCGAGGCCGCGCTGCCGGGAGAAGCCGACCAGGCCTTCGAGCGTGGACATCACCGAGGCGCCGCCGGCCAGGGCCAGCGTGCACTCCCCGGCGCGGAGCGCCTGGGCGGCGAGGTGCAGGGCGACCAGCGAGGAGGAGCAGGCGGTGTCGACGGTGATCGCGGGTCCCTCCAGGCCGAGGGCGTAGGAGAGGCGGCCGGAGAGCACGCTGCCCGCGTTGCCGGTGACCAGGTAGCCCTCGTCGGCGGCGCCGCCGGTGCCCTGGGTGCCGTAGTCCTGGCCGTGGGTGCCGATGAAGACGCCGGTCGGGGTGGCGCGCAGGGCGGTGGGGTCGAGTCCGGCGCGCTCCAGGGTCTCCCAGGCGACTTCGAGCAGCAGGCGCTGCTGCGGGTCCATCGCCAGGGCCTCGCGCGGGTTGATGCCGAAGAAGGCGGCGTCGAAGTCGGCGATGCCGGGCAGGAATCCGCCGCCGCGCACGTAGGTGCGGCCGGGGGCGTCGGGGTCGGGGTCGTAGCTGCCGTCGAGGTCCCAGCCCCGGTCGGCGGGCAGGCCGGTGACGGCGTCGCCGCCGGCGGCGACGAAGCGCCAGAGGTCCTCGCCGGAGTCGAGGCCGCCGGGGAAGCGGCAGCCGACGGCGACGATCGCGATCGGGTCGTCCTCGGTCCCGGCGGCCTGTGCCGCGGGGGTGGCGGGGGCGGCGGGGGCCGGCTCCTCGCCGACGAGTTCGGTCGCGAGGTGGGCGGCGAGGGCCTTGGGCGTCGGGTAGTTGAACACCAGGGTGGCGGGCAGGCGCAGGCCGGTGGCGGTGCCGAGGGCGTTGCGGAGTTCGACGGCGGTGAGCGAGTCAATGCCGAGTTCCTTGAACGCCTTGTCGACGTCCAGTGCCGTGGCCGAGCCGTGGCCGAGGACGGCGGCGGCGGTGTCGCGGACGAGGGCGGTCAGCAGTCCGTCGCGGTCGGCGGCGGAGAGTCCGGCGAGCCGCCGGGCGAGGGTGCCGGCGCCGTCCGCGGCGGTGCGGGCGCCGGCCCGGCGCAGGGCGCGGGGTGCGCGGGCGGCGGGTGCCAGGTCGCGCAGCAGTGGCGGGAGGTCCTCGGTGCGGACGCCGGTGACGTCGAGCCTGATCGGCACCACGGCCGCGGGCTCGCCGGTGAGCGCGGCGTCCAGGAGGGCGAGGCCCTGGTCGGCGGAGAGGGGGCGGGTGCCGACCCGGGCCATCCGGGCGAGGTCGGTGTCGCTGAGCCGGCCGCCCATGCCGGCGGCCTCGGCCCACAGGCCCCAGGCGAGCGACACGGCGGGCAGTCCGAGCGAGCGCCGGTGGGCGGCCAGGCCGTCGAGGAAGGCGTTGCCGGCCGCGTAGTTGCCCTGGCCGGAGCCGCCGAGGACGCCGGAGGCGGAGGAGTAGAGCGCGAAGGCGGCCAGGTCGAGGCCGGCGGTGAGCTCGTGCAGGTGCCAGGCGGCGTCGACCTTCGGGCGCAGCACGCTGTGCCACTTGGCGGCGTCCAGCGCTTCGATGACGCCGTCGTCGACGATCCCGGCGACGTGGACGACGCCGGTCAGCCGGTCGGCGAGGGTGTCGACGACGGCGGCCAGCGCGGTGCGGTCGGCGGTGTCGACGGCCTCGGCGCGGACCAGGGTGCCGTGCGCGGCGAGTTCTTCGAGCAGGTCGGCGGGTACGGCGGAGCGGGAGAGGAGCACGAGTTCCGCGACGCGGTGGACCGCCGCGAGGTGACGGGCCACCAGGCGGCCCAGGCCGCCGTTGGCGCCGGTGACCAGGACGGTGCCGCCGGCCAGCGGGGACGGCGCGTCCGGCGCGGGGGCGGGCGGGGCGGCCGGGCGGCGCAGGCGGGCGACCAGCCGTCGCCCGTCGCGCAGCGCCAGCTGCGGTTCGTCGTCCGGTGCGGCGGCCACCGCCCGGGCGGCGTCGGCCGGGTCGTCGGCCTCGACGAGGACGAAGCGGCCGGGGTTCTCCGACTGGGCGGTGCGCACCAGGCCCCGGACGGGTTCCTGGACGAGTTCGCCGCGCCGGGTGACGACGACGAGCCGGGAGTCGGCCGTCCGGTCGTCGGCCAGCCAGGCCTGGAGCGCCCGCAGGACGTCGTGGCCGACGGCGTGGGCGCGCTCGGGCACGGTGTCGGAGGGCGCGCCCACACCGGCGGGCAGGACCACGAGGGGCGGCAGGGCGCCGTCCTCGGGCAGGTCACTGTGGAGGGTCCAGTCCGCGGGCCCGTCGGCGGGCGCGTCGGCGGCCTCGGGTGCGGGGACCCAGTCGACCTCGAACAGGGCCGCGTCGTCCGCCGGACCGGCGGTGAGGCCGCTCGGGTCCACCGGCCGCACGGTGAGGGCCTCGACGTCCACGACGGGGGCGCCGGTGTCGTCGGCGGCCCGGATGGTGAGGGTGTCGGGGCCGGCGGGGGTGACGACCACGCGCAGTGCCTCGGCGCCGGTGGCGTGCAGGCGCACGCCGGCCCAGGAGAAGGCGAGCCTGGGCACGTCGGCGCCGGGGAGGAGGCCGGCCTCGCCGAGCGGGTGGAGGGCGGCGTCCAGCAGGGCGGGGTGCAGGCCGTAGGCGGCGGCGTCGGTGGTGGTGTCGGGGAGGCGGAGCTGGGCGTAGAGGCGGCCGTCGGCGAGCCAGGCGGCCTCGACGGCGTGGAACGCGGGGCCGTAGGCGACGGTGAGCCGGTCGTAGAGGCCGTCGGTGTCGAGCGGGCGGGCTCCGGCGGGCGGCCAGACCGTCAGGTCGTCGGCGGTGGCGGGCTCCGGGCCCTCGGGGGCGAGCGTTCCGGTGGCGTTGGCGTGCCACGGCAGGCCGGGGCCGGTGCGGGTGAGCAGCCGGACGGCGCGGCGGCCGTCCTCGGCCTCGCCGACGTGGACCTGGAGGTCGAGGCCGCCGCCGTCCGGGACGACGAGCGGGGCGGAGACGGTCAGTTCCTCGACCGTGGGCGCGCCGAGCCGGTGGCCGACGTGGGCGAGGGCGTCGAGCAGCGCGGTGCCGGGCAGCAGCGTCGCGCCGCCGACCCGGTGGTCGGCCAGCCAGGGCAGGGTGCGTTCGGTGATCCGGCCGGTGAAGACGGCGCCTTCCTCGGTGCCGAGCAGCAGTTCGGTCTCCAGCAGTGGGTGGCCAGCCTTGTCCAGGCCGACGGCGGCGAGGTCGCCGGCGGAGCGGCCCGGCCGGAGCCAGTAGCGCTGGTGCTGGAAGGGGTAGGTGGGCAGTTCGGACGGGCGGACGGTGTCGGCCTCGGCGTGGGTCGTGGACCAGTCCACGGGCAGGCCGCGGACATGGAGTTCGGCGGCGGCGAGCAGGACGCGGTCCCAGCCGCCGTCCTCGCGGCGCAGGGTCCCGGTGACGACGGTCGGCGCCTGGACGGCCTCCTCCAGGGCCTCGACGACAGCGTGGGCGAGTACGGGGTGGGCGCTGACCTCGACGAACGCCCGGAAGCCGTCGCCGGCCAGGGTGTCGACGGCGTCGGCGAAGCGGACGGTCTGCCGCAGGTTGCGGTACCAGTACCCGGCGTTCAGCTCCGGGCCCTCCAGCCAGCGGCCCTCGACCGTCGACAGGAACGGGACGACGGCCGCCTGCGGCTTCACCGAACCCAGCAGCTCGGCGAGTTCGACCTCGATCGACTCCACATGCGAGGTGTGCGAGGCGTAGTCCACCGGAATCCGGCGCACCCGCACGCCCTGCTCCTCGTACGAGACGACGAGCGTGTCCAGACCCGCCGGGTCACCGGCGACGACCACCGAGGACGGACCGTTCACCGCCGCGACCTCGACCCCGGCGGGGAGCCGGTCGGTCACCTCGGCGAGCGGCAGCCCGACCGACACCATCCCGCCGCGTCCGGCCAGACCCCGCGCGATGGCCTGCGACCGCAACGCCACCACAGCCGCCGCGTCGTCCAGCGAGAGGATGCCCGCGACATGCGCCGCCGCGATCTCCCCCTGGGAGTGACCGACCACCGCGTCCGGCACCACACCCAGCGACGCCCAGAGACGGGCCAGCGCGACGTTCACCGCGAACGACACCGGCTGCACCACGTCCACCCGCTCCAGCGAAGCGGCACCCGGCACCTGGTTCACCACATCCAGCAACGACCAGTCGACATGGGGCTTCAGCGCCTCTGCGGCCTCCTCCAGAGCCCGCGCGAACACCGCCGACTCGGCGAGCAGCCGACGACCCATCCCGGCCCACTGGGAACCCTGGCCCGGGAAGACGAACACCGACCGACCGCTCACCTCCGCCCGACCGGACACCAGCCCGGCCGTGGCCTCCCCCTCGGCCAGGGCCCGCAGCCCGCTCAGCGCCCGCGCCCGGTCGGCGGCGACCACGACGGCCCGCCGTTCCAGCGCGGCCCGGGAGCCGGCGAGCGCGCGGGCCACGGCCGGCGCCTCGGCGAGGGGCCTGGCCTCGGTGAACCCGGCGATCCGTTCGGCCTGTTCGCGCAGGGCCTCGGGGGAACGGGCGGAGAGCAGCCAGGGCACCGGGGTGCCGGAGCCGGCGTCGGGTTCGCCGTCGAGTCCGGCGGGCACCGCCCGGTGCGCCGGCTCCTGGGCGGGGGCCTGCTCCAGGACGACGTGGGCGTTGGTGCCGCTGACGCCGAAGGAGGAGACGGCGGCCCGGCGCGGCCGGTCGACCTCGGGCCAGGCCCGTTCCTCGGTGAGCAGGGCGACCGCGCCGGACTCCCAGTCCACCTTGGTGCTGGGCTCGTCGATGTGCAGGCTCTTCGGCAGCACGCCGTGGCGCAGCGCCTCCACCATCTTGATCACGCCGGCGACACCGGCGGCGGCCTGGGCGTGGCCGATGTTGGACTTCAACGACCCCAGCCAGAGCGGCTGTTCGGCCGGACGGCCCTGCCCGTAGGTGGCCAGCACCGCCTGCGCCTCGATCGGGTCGCCCAGCGAGGTCCCCGTCCCGTGCCCCTCGACGGCGTCGACGTCCGCGGGCGTCAGCCCGGCGTTGGCGAGGGCGGCGAGGATCACCCGCTCCTGCGAGGGGCCGTTCGGGGCGGTCAGACCGTTGGACGCGCCGTCCTGGTTGACGGCCGAACCCCGGACGACCGCCAGCACCTCGTGCCCCAACCGCCGGGCGTCCGACAGCCGCTCCAGCAGCACCAGGCCCACGCCCTCGGCCCAGGCGGTGCCGTCGGCGCCGGCCGCGTAGGCCCGGGCCCGGCCGTCGGCGGAGAGCGCGCGCTGGCGGGAGAACTCGACGAAGGAGGTGGGCCGGGCCATGATCGCGGCGCCGCCGGCCAGGGCGAGCGTGCACTCGCCGTCGCGCAGCGCCTGGGCGGCCAGGTGCAGGGCCACCAGGGAGGAGGAGCAGGCGGTGTCCACCGTCACCGACGGGCCTTCGAGACCGAGGGTGTAGGAGATGCGGCCGGAGGCGACCGAGCCGGCGTTGCCGGTGCCCAGGTAGCCCTCCAGGCCGTCCGGGACCTCGGCGAGGTCGGTGGCGTAGTCGTGGTACATCAGGCCCGCGTAGACGCCGACCGGCTGCCCCTTGAGCGAGGTCGGGTCGATGCCCGCGCGCTCCAGCAGTTCCCAGGAGGTCTCCAGCAGCAGCCGCTGCTGCGGGTCCGTCGCGAGCGCCTCGCGCGGGGAGATCCCGAAGAAGGCGGCGTCGAACTCGCCCGCGTCGTGCAGGAATCCGCCGTGGCGGGCGTAGGAGGTGCCGGGGACGGCCGGGTCCGGGTCGTAGAGGGCGTCGAGGTCCCAGCCGCGGTCGGCGGGGAAGGGGGTGATCGCGTCGGTGCCCTCGGCGACCAGCCGCCACAGGTCGGCCGGGGAGGCGACGCCGCCGGGCAGGCGGCAGGCGGCGCCGACGATGACGACGGGGTCCTCGGCGGGCGGCACGGTGCGCGGTACGGGCGCGGGCCGGGCGGCGGTGGCCGGACGGCCGGTCAGCGCGTTCACCAGGAAGGCCGCGACGGCGGTCGGGTTGGGGTGGTCGAAGGCGAGGGTGGCGGGCAGCCGCAGGCCGGTGGCGGCGGTGAGGCGGCCGCGCAGCTCGACGGCGGTGGCGGAGGTGAAGCCGAGGTCCTTGAACGGGCCGTCGGGGCGGATCGGGTCGGGGCCGTCGCCGGCCAGCCCGGCGGTCTCCGCGAGGACGAGGTCGAGCAGCTCGCGCTGCCGGTCGGCGGCCGGGCGGCCGGCCAGGCGGCGGCGCAGCGCGGCGGCGGTCGCGGTGTCCGGGGCGCTCGGGCCGGCCGGGGTGTCGATGAGGTCGCGCAGCAGGGCCGGGACGTCCTGCGGGGCGAGGGCGTCCAGCCCTTCGGGGTCGAGCCGGAGCAGCAGCAGGGAGGTGTGGTCGGCCAGGTGGGCGGCGTCGAAGGCGGCGGCGCTCTCCTGGGCGGTGAGCCGGCCGAGGCCGGGCGGCACGGGGCGTCCGTCCCCGTCGGCGGGGCCGGCGATGAGGGCGAGGCCGGGCAGGCCGTGGCGGCTGCGGTGGTGGGCGAGGGCGTCGAGGAACGCCGCGGCGGCGGCCTCCCCGGGGGCGCCGGGGGTGCCGAGCGGTCCGACGGTGGGGGTGTGCACGACGAAGGCGGACAGCTCGGTGCCGGCGGTCAGTTCGTGCAGGTTGACGGCGGCGGCGAGGGCGGCGCCGAGGCCGGGGAAGGCCGCGCCGGGGGTGTGGACGACGGCGTTGAGGCGCGTGCCCGGGCCGGCCAGCCAGTCGGCGAGGGCGTCGCGGTCGGCGAGGTCGAGGGCGCTGAGGGTGGTCTCGGCGCCGGCGGCGGTGAGCCGCCCGGCGAGTTCGGCGGCGGCCCGGTCGGCGGGGCCGTGGGGGCTGGTGAGCAGGATCCGGCGCACGCCGCGGCCGGCCACCAGGTGGTGGGCGACGGCGGCGGCGGCCGGCCCGTCGGCGCCGGTGACCAGGACGGTGCGGCACGGGTCGAAGCGGGCGCCGGGCTCGCCGTGGGCGAGCGCGGCGGACACCCGGGCGGCGCGCGGGCGCAGCGCCACGCCGGAGCGGACGACGAGTTCGGGTTCGCCGGAGGCGACGGCGGTGGCCAGGGCGTCGGCGGCGTTCTCCTCCGCGTCGAGGTCGACCAGCAGGAACCGGCCGGGGTTCGCCACCCGGGCGGCGCGGACCACGCCGCGCAGCGCGGCCTGGACGAGGTCGGTGGCGCCGCCGGGGCCGGCGGCGCCCCGGGTGACGACGACCAGCGCGGTGTCGGCGAGCCGTTCCTCGGCGAGCCAGGCGGTGAGCTGCCCGTCGAGGGCGCGCACGGCCTCCTCGACGTCGGCGGCGAGCGGCCCGGGGGTGCGCAGGCCGGCGCCGACGCCGAGCACGGCGGCATCGGGCAGCGGGCCGGCCGCGGCCAGCGCGGCCGGGTCGGGGTGGGCGGCTACGCCGAGGGCGTCGGCGAGGCCGAAGGCGTCCGCGCCGAGCACCGCCCAGGTGCCGGCGGCGGAGCGGGCGCCGGGGACGGAGGAGAGCGGCAGCCAGTCGACGCGGAACAGGTGCTCGTAGTGGCTGCCGCCGGCGGCCCGCAGCCGGGCGGGCGCGTCCAGCAGCACGTGCCGGGTGATCTTGCCGGAGGCGGTGCGCGGGATGCGCTCCGTCTCGTACAGCTCCTCGGGGACCTTGAAGTAGGAGAGCCGTTCCCGGCAGGCGGCCAGCAGGGCCTCCGGGTCGAGGCCGCCGGGGCCGGGCACCAGGAAGGCCACCGGCACCTCGCCGAGCACCTCGTGGGGCTTGCCGACGACGGCGACGTCCGCGACGCCGGGCACGCCGCGCAGCACCTCCTCGACCTCGGCCGGGTGGATGTTCTCGCCGCCGCGGATGATGAGTTCCTTGATCCGGCCGGTGATGGTGAAGTAGCCGGAGCCGTCCCGCCGGGCGAGGTCGCCGGTGTGGTACCAACCGCCGCGCAGCGCCTGCTCGGTGGCCTCGGGCTGGTTGTGGTAGCCGAGCATCACGCTCGGGCCGCGCACCCAGACCTCGCCCTCCTCGCCGTCGGCGGCGTCCAGGCCGGTCTCCACGTCGACCAGGCGCACGCCCAGGCCGGGGACGGGCAGGCCGCAGGAGCCCTCGACGCGGGCGCCGGTGGGCCAGTTGACGGTGATCGAGCCGCAGGTCTCAGTGGAGCCGTAGGCGTCGATGAGCGGCGCGCCGAACGCCTCCTCGAAGGAGCGCCGCAGCGCGGCGGTGGTCATGGCGCCGCCGACCAGGCACATCCGCAGGGCCGGCGCGGTGAAGCCGTCCTCCCGGGCGGCGCGCACCAGCTGCTGGTACATGGTGGGCACGCCGGCCAGGAAGGTCGCGGACTCCTCGCGGACGGCCTCCAGGACGTCCCGCGCGGCGAAGCCGTCGAGGATGCGGGCGGTGGCGCCGACGGCGGTGACGCTCAGCACGCAGGCGATGTGGGAGAGGCTGTGGAACAGCGGCAGCGGCCAGACCACCCGGTCCTCGGCGCTCAGGCCGGGCACCGGCACGTAGCAGGCGGCGACCGACCAGAGGCAGTTGCGCTGGGTGGACAGCACGCCCTTGGGCCGGCCGGTGGTGCCGGAGGTGTAGAGCATCCAGGCGGGGTCGTCGAGGCCGAGGTCGTCGCGCGCGGGGGTGGCGGGGTCGGTGCCGGCCAGGGTCTCGAAGGAGAGGGTGCCGGCCGGGACGGGGCCCTCGCCGGTGACGATCACCCGCAGGTCGGCCCGGCCGCGGGCGAGGGCGTCCAGGCCGGCGGCGCGGGCGGCGTCGGTGATGACGACGCGGGCGCCGCTGTCGTCCAGCAGGTGGGTGAGCTCGGCCTCGGTGGCGTGCGGGTTGAGCGGCACGCCGATGGCGCCGGCGCGCAGGATGCCGAAGTAGGCCTCCACCACCTCGACGCTGTTGCCGAGCAGGATCGCGGCCCGGTCGCCGGGCTGGAGGCGCAGGTCGGCGAGGTGGCCGGCGATCCGGCCGGTGCGGGCGTGGAGCTCGCCGTAGGTCACGCCGCGGACGGCGTCGCGGAACGCGGTCTTGTCCGAGCTGTCGCGGGCGTGCTCGGCCAGCAGTTCGGGCAGCGGCCGGATCAGCTCGGTGCGCAACATGCCGTCACTTCCTTGGGTCGGTTCAGGGTCTGTTCGGGGTCTGTTCCGGTCGGCCCGGTTCGGGCCTCGGGCGGGGCATTCGATTTCCGCCCGGCACCGGGGGTGGGCGGCGGCGGAATGGGGCTTGCATTTCCGGGCCGGAATGTCGCGGTACGGGGCCGGCGCAATTGCCGGGCGGCCTTTCCGGGGCGGCCGTACGCGAATTCCCGCCGGTCACAGTCTCGTGCGGCGGGGGCTCCGGGCCGCCCCTATCCGACCCCCTATACGGGCCCTAATCACGGTGGACGGGGCAGGGGTAGCGGGCGCGGCCGGCGGCTGAGCGGTGGGTGGGAACGGCGCCGCCCCGCCGGGCGTGGGCGCGGCGGGGCGGGGAGGGCGGACCGGCCCGGACCGGCCGGTGGGGCGGCCGGGTGGGGCGGGCTCGCGGCCGGTCAGTGGGCCGGGACGGGTTCGGGCAGCAGGGCGAGCAGGTCGTCGGGCCGGCGCAGCACCGCGTCGGGCCGTTCGGCGAGCAGCGCCGCCTCGTCGCTCTCGCCCCACAGCACGGCGATCGCGCCGACCCCGGCGCCCCGGGCGCTCGCCAGGTCGGTGACGGCGTCGCCGACCATGACGGTCCGTTCGGCCGGCACGTCGAGCAGTTCCAGGGCGCGCAGCACGATGTCGGGCGCGGGCTTGGCCCGGGGGACCTCGTCGGAGCCGAGCACGTGGTCGAAGTGGTGCAGCAGGCCGAGCTGGTCGAGCAGCGAGCGGGCCCGGGGGCCGCTCTTGCCGGTGGCCACGGCCAGCCGGATGCCGCGCCGGTTGAGGTCGACGAGCAGCTCCCGCACCCCGGCGTGCACGGTGACCTGGGGGGCGAGCCGGTAGCTCTCCCGGACGAAGGGCTCCTCCAGGGCGAGCGGCAGCCCCATGATCCGCATGATGTCCGGGAAGTAGCGGCCGAGGTGGCGGCAGTACTCCTCGAACGGCGGGTTGCCGTCGCCGACCACCTCCTCGTAGGCGGTGAGGAACGCCCGGCGCATCACGTCGAAGCTGTCGACGATGACGCCGTCGAGGTCGAAGACCACGGCGCGCAGCGGGGAGCGGGCGGCGAGCGCGTGGCCGTCGGGCCCGGTGGTCGGGGCGGTGGCTGCGAGCTGGTCGATCGGCATGGGATCTCCATGGGACGAGGGGCTGCCCGGACGGGTGACCGGGCCTGGCGCCCCGGGGCCGACGGGATGGGCACGGCCTCCGGGGCCGGGGCACGGGGCTGCTCGGGTGGAGCCGCGGCTCGGCGGGGAACGGCGGGGACGGCAGTCGGACCCCGACGACGGTCAGACGGCGAGCGCCGCGGCCTCGTCGGCGAGCCGCGGCCGCGGGGCGCGGGCCGCCGCGTAGAGCCGCTCGATGACCGAGATGGTGTGGTGGGCGCGCTTCACGGCCGCGCCGCGCGAGGCCGGGTCGGCGAGAACGGCGGGCAGCTCGTCGAGCTGGCGCACGTACTCGGTGCCGACGTTCTCCCCGGGCAGCGGGACCTCGGTGGTGACGCCGTCGCGGGTCCGGGTGAGGCGCGGGACCCGGCGGTTCGGGCTGAAGCCGAAGGTGCACTCCAGGGTCGCGGAACCGGTGGCGCCCTCCACGGTGATCCGGGTGGTGTCGACGGACTCGTGGGAGGCCCAGCTCGCCCGCACCGCCACCGAGACGCCGGTGTCGGTGAGCAGGAAGCCGCGGGCGGTGTCCTCGACGTCTCCCGCGCCGTCCGGCCCCTCGGTGCCGCGCCAGCCGGCGCCGCGCCTGCCGTCGTTGACGAAGTCGGCGGAGAGCGAGCCGAGCACCGACGGGAACCGGACGTCGCCGCCGAGCACGGCCTGGGCCGTGTCCAGCAGGTGCCAGCCGAGGTCGACCAGGGCGCCGCCGCCGGAGAGCCGCCGGCTGGTGAACCACCCGCCGGCGTCGGGGACACCGCTGGCGCGGACCCAGGCGAGGTCGACGTGGCGGATCGGGCCGAGGTCCGCCGCCAGTTCGGTGAGGGCGGCGACGTCCGGCCGGTAGCGGGCGGCGCTGCCCGCCAGCAGGACGGTCCCGCCGGCGCGTTCGGCGGCGGCCAGCCGGTCCGCCTCGGCGGAGCTGAGGCAGACCGGCTTCTCCAGGAACACCGGGATGCCGCGGGCGAGCAGGCGTTCGGCCACGGGGGTGTGCAGGTGGTTGGGCACCGCGACGACCGCGAGGTCGACGTCGGGGCCGAGCAGGTCGGCGTCGGCGAGGAGTGCGGCGCCGGCCGGCACGTGCTCCGCGCCGCCGGGGCCGGGCTCGACGACGGCGGTGACCCGGTAGGCCGGGTGGGCCGTCAGGCGGGGCAGCCAGATGGTGCGGCCCGCCCACCCTAGGCCGACGACGGCCACCCGCACCGGGGCGTCCGGCCCCCGTCCGGCGGTGCTCACCCGCGCGTTCACACCGCGGCCAGGGCGTCGGCGATGATCTGCGCGGTGTCCTCGATCGCCCGCTCGCTCGCGAGGAGGGTGCGGTGGTGCAGCCAGATGCCGTCGGCGGTGAGCGCCTCGCTGTTGGGGCAGGCCTTGGCCAGCGCGTCGACGGTGGTGTCGGGCGCGGCCGACTCCCAGAAGCCGTCCGAGCGGTAGATGGCGCGGAAGACCACGAAGGCGGGCAGGCCGCGCGCGATCAGGTCGTCGACCAGGGCGTTGCGCCGGTCCTCGCCGAGGCCGGGCACCCGGAACATCGCCATGTAGTGCGGCACGCGGTCGGCCCGCTCGTCGTGGCCCTGCGGCACCACGCCGGGGATCTCCGTCAGCAGGCTCTTGAGCAGCTTGGCGCGCTCCTCTCGGACGCTGATCTGGCCGTCCAGGCGGGCGAGTTGGGCGCGCAGCACGCTCGCGGAGAACTCGTTGAGCCGGAAGTTGGAGCCGGAGGTCTGGTGGTAGTACTTCCGGTCCGTCGGCGGGCGGCCGCAGCTGTGCCGCAGGAACGCCTCGTCGTACTGGGCGGTCTCCGGGAAGGTGACGGCGCCGCCCTCGCCGGCCGTCATCAGCTTGCCGTTCTGGAAGCTGAACGCGGCGATCGAGCCCAGCTCGCCGACCCGGCGGCCGCGCCAGCGGGCGCCGTGGGCGTGCGCGGCGTCCTGCACGATCGAGACGCCCGAGTCGGCGGCGAGCTTGTCGAGGGCGTCCAGGTCGGCGATCTGGCCGGCGATGTGGACGGGCATGATCGCCCGGGTCCGCGGGGTGATGGCGGCGGCGGCCGCCTCGGGGCTCAGGTTGTAGGTGTCGAGGTCGATGTCGACCGGCACCGCGGTGGCGCCGAGCCGCTGGGCGGCCTGGGAGGAGGAGATGAACGTGAACGCGGGCACGATGACCTCGGTGCCCGGGCCGACACCGAGCAGCTGGAGGGCGATCTCCAGCGCGTGGGTGCCGTTGGTGACGGCGAGCGCCTTGGCGGCGCCGTGGTAGTCGGCGAACTCCTGCTCGAAGGTGTCGACCTCCTTGCCGCCCATCCGCCACCACTGGCCCTGCTCCAGGGCCCTGAGCAGTCCTTCGCGCTCGGCATCGTCGTACTGGGGCCAGACCGGGAACTCCGGGGCCGGACGTCCTTGGGCACTCATGATTCCGCGCAGCCTTTCCTGTCGGGGGGACCGTGGAACGGGACGCTAACCCAGGAAATCCGGCCCGTCACCTCCCCTACGCACCCCCCTACAAAGCCCTTGTCCTGCAGTTCGGCAACCCGCTCCGGTTTCGTCCGGGGAATTCGCTGCTATAACCGGAATATGAGCGAACTGCTATTGCTGAACGGCCCCAATCTCGGGATTCTCGGCCGCCGCGAGCCGGAGGTCTACGGCACCGACACCCTGGCCGACATCGAGGCCGCGGTCGCCGCCGAGGTGGCCGGCCGGGGCTGGAAGGTGGTCTCCGTCCAGCGCGAGTCCGAGGGCCAGCTGATCGAGGCGGTGCAGGACGCCTGGGACGGCTCCGTCGGGGCGATCGTGAACCCGGGCGCGCTGATGATCGCCGGCTGGGGCCTGCGCGACGCGCTCGCCGCCTACCCGCGGCCGTTCGTCGAGGTGCACCTGTCCAACGTCTGGGCGCGCGAGTCCTTCCGGCACGAGTCGGTACTGGCGCCGATCGCCTCGGGCGTGATCGTCGGGCTCGGCGCGCTCGGCTACCGGCTCGCCGCGCAGGCGCTGCTGGCGAAGGTCCCGGCGTCCTGATGGGCTTCGCGACGGGCGCCCCGGCTGGGGGCACCACGACGACGACGCAGGCCGCGGCGGCGCCGGGCCCCGCGGTTCAGGCTCCGACGGCTCAGGGCCCCGCGGCTCAGGGCCCAATGCCGCAGGCCCCGACGGCTCAGGCCCCGACGGCCGCCCGGGGCGTGCTCGGCATCGACATCGGCGGCACCAAGGTCGCGCTGCGCGCCGAGGACGGTCCGCCCAGCGGGCCGGTCCGCACCGAGGAGGCCGTGCTGCGCTGGCCCGGCGCCCGGGTGGCCGGCGCCTACGCCGACTGGACGGCGCTGGCCGGCACGGTCGCCGACCTGCGCGAGCGCTGGGAGGGCGACTTCGCGGCGGTCGGGGTGGCCGTGCCCGCGACCCTCGGCCCGGACGGCCGGGTGCTCGCCTGGCCCGGCCGCCCCGACTGGCGCGGCTTCGACCTCGTCCCGGCGCTGCGGCGGCTCTTCCCCGCCGCCGCCCTGGCCTGGGCGGACGACGGTGACCTCGCCGCGCTCGCCGAGGCGGTGCACGCCGGGTCCGGGCACGTGGTCTACCTGGGTGTCGGGACGGGCGTCGGCGGCGGCGTCGTGCACGGGGGCGCGCCGCTGCCGGGCCAGGGGCGCGGCTCCTGCGAGGCGGGCCACCTGATCGTCGACCGCCGGGGCCCGGTCTGCGACTGCGGGCGGCGCGGCTGCCTCCAGGCCACCGCCTCCGGTCCCGCGACCCTGCGGCGCGCGGAACTGCTGCGCGGCGCGCCGGTCGAGTACCCGGAGCTGCGGTCCGGGCTGGCCGAGGGCGCGCCGTGGGCGGTGGAGGCCGTCGAGGAGACCTGCGCCGCGCTGGCGGCCGCGGCCGTCTCGCTCGGCGAGCTGTTCCACCCCGAACTGACCGTGCTGGGCGGCGGGTTCGCCGACGGGCTGCCCGGCTTCACGGCGCGGGTGGAGGCGCACGCCGCCGCGCTGGCCCGCCCCGGCGGCCCGACCCCCGCGATCCGGCCGGCCGTGCTCGGCGGGCTGTCCTCGCTGCACGGCGCCCTCGCGCTGGCGCGGCTGCAGCCCGCGGCCTGAAGCGCACCCGGCCACACCCCCATCGAGCGACACCGCACCGCACACCACCTCACCGACCAGCCCTGGGAGCCGAGTTGACCACGACAGAAACCCTCGTCCGTACGGACGGAGGGCTGCGGCGCATCGACGTGGAGCTGGGTGAGCGCGGCTACCCGGTGCTGATCGGCCCCGGCGCCCGCCACCGGCTGGCCGGGGTGCTCGCGGGGATCGGCGCCCGGCGGGTCGCGGTGGTCAGCGCCCGGCCCGCCGAGTGGCTGCCCGACACCGGCCTCGACACCCTGGTGGTGGAGGCGAAGGACGGAGAGGAGGGCAAGTCCCTCGCCTGGGTGGCCGAACTGTGCAGCCGCTTCACCGCGTTCGGCCTGGGCCGGGCCGACGCCGTGGTCTCCTGCGGCGGCGGCACCACCACCGACGCGGTCGGGCTCGCCGCCGCGCTGTACCACCGGGGCGTGCCCGTGGTGCACCTGCCCACCTCGCTGCTGGCCCAGGTCGACGCGAGCGTCGGCGGCAAGACGGCGGTGAACCTCCCGGAGGGCAAGAACCTGGTGGGCGCGTACTGGCAGCCGTCCGCCGTGCTCTGCGACACCGACTACCTCGACACCCTCCCGCCGCGCGAACGCGTCAACGGCTACGGGGAGATCGCCCGCTGCCACTTCATCGGCGCCGGGGACCTCCGCCACCTGCCGCTGCCCGAACAGATCGCCGCGAGCGTCGCCCGCAAGGCCGCCGTGGTGGCCGCCGACGAGCGCGACACCGGGCTGCGGCACATCCTCAACTACGGCCACACCCTGGGCCACGCGCTGGAACGCGCCACCGACTTCCGGCTGCGCCACGGCGAGGCGGTCGGCGTCGGCACGGTCTTCGCCGGCCGGCTGGCGGGCGCGCTCGGCCGGATCGGCCCCGAGCGGGTCGCCGAGCACCACGAGGTGGTCGCCCACTACGGGCTGCCGACCGCGCTGCCGCCGGAGGTCGGCACCGGGGCGCTGATCGCCCTCATGCGGCTGGACAAGAAGGCCGTCGACGGGCTCTCCTTCGTCCTGGACGGCCCGCGCGGCGCCGAACTCGTCAGCGACGTCCCCGAGTCGCTAGTCGCCCGCACGCTGGACGCCATGCCGCGCGCCGCCGCCGGGGAGGCCTGAGATGTCCCTTCACCCCGACCTGCCGACCCCTGACCTGCCGACCCCCGACGCACCGGCCCCCGACGCACCCGACGCGCCGGCCGCCCGTCCGCCGATCTCCGGCCGCACCCGGCTGTTCGCGGTGCTCGGCGACCCGGTCGCACAGGCCAAGGCGCCCGCCCTGCTCAACCCGCTGTTCGCGGCGAGCGGCGTGGACGCCGTGCTCGTCCCCGTGCACGCCCCGGCGGACCGGCTGGACGAGG
Source organism: Kitasatospora sp. NPDC058046 (assembly GCF_042885595.1). NCBI lineage: Bacteria > Bacillati > Actinomycetota > Actinomycetes > Kitasatosporales > Streptomycetaceae > Kitasatospora > Kitasatospora sp. NPDC058046. The sequence goes on along the minus strand of NZ_JBHVRS010000011.1, from coordinate 132,383 downwards.
TCGTCCGCGGGCTGAAGGCCGTCGCCAACCTGGACGGGCTGCTGGTCACCGTCCCGCACAAGCTGGCGATGTGCGGGCACGCCGACGAACTCAGCGACGCCGCCGCCCTGTTGGGCAGCACCAACGCGCTGCGCCGCGAGCCGGACGGCCGCTGGTACGGCGACAACTTCGACGGCGCCGGGTTCGTCCGGGGCCTGGCCGCCGCCGGGTACCACCCGGCCGGGCTGCGGGTGGCACTGGCCGGCGCCGGAGGCGCGGGGCTCGCCATCGCCGCCGCCCTGCTCGCCGAAGGGGCCGCCGCACTCACCGTGACCGATCCCGACCGGGGCCGGGTGGACGCCCTGCTGGAGCGGCTCGGCACCCGCTGGCCCGGCCGCGTGGCCGCCGCCCCGCACCCGCCCGCCGACGTCGACCTCGCGGTCAACGCCACCCCGCTGGGCCTGGACCCGGCCGACCCGCTCCCCTTCGACCCGGCACCGCTGGCGCCCGGCGCGCTGGTCGCCGACATCATCATGACGCCCGCCGAGACCCCGCTGCTGCGCACCGCCGCCGCCCTCGGCCTCGCCACCCACCCCGGCATCCACATGCTCGCCGAGCAGCTGCCGCTCTACCGCTCCTTCTTCCGCCTTCCGGGGTGATCCCCCGTCCCTCCGGAGCCGGCCGACCCCCGTGGCCGCTCCCTCCCCCGTCCCCGGGAACGATCCAAACGATCATCCCACCGGCCGGTCGCCACCGACCTGACCACGCCTGATACCGTGCCATCGCCGTGGTGTTCGGGAAACCGGTCTGAGTCCGGTGCGGCCCTCGCCACTGTTGCCGCGGAGTTCCGCGGCCCTCGCTGACCGGCTTTCGCCAGCGGTCAGGGCCACTGGGCGGGCTGGGAGAGCCGCTCGGGAAGGTCGGTCGCGGCGTGTTGATGCGGAAGCCAGGAGACCGGCCACGGCGCGACATGTTCCACGAGGGTTTTGGAGAACACGTGCCCAGCGGTCAGCCGTACCCGCATCCGGTCCGATCCATACGTTCCATGCGCTCCGCGCGCTCCATGCGTCCCGTACGTCCCGTACGTCCCGTACGTCCCGTACGTCCCACAGGTCCGACACGTGTCGGCCGGGCCGTCACGGCCCTGCTGTTCGTCGGCGTGCTCGGAGGGTGCGCGGGCGCCCCCGCGCCCGTCGCGTCCGGCGGGGCGACCGGAAGTGCCGCGCCGGTCAGCGTGGACAACTGCGGGACCACCGTGACGGTCGGCGCGCCGCCCGAGCGGCTGGTGACGCTCAACCAGGGTGCCACCGAGGTGGCCCTGGCCCTCGGGCTGGAGTCCCGCATGGCCGGTACCGCCTACCTCGACGACTCCGTCCCGGAGAAGTGGAAGGCCGCCTACGACTCCGTCCCGGTGCTCTCCAAGAAGTACCCGACGAAGGAGAACCTCCTCGCGGCCCGTCCCGACTTCCTGTACGCCTCCTACTCCAGCGCGTTCACCGACAAGGTCGCGGGCACCCGGGAGGAGCTGCGCGGCCAGGGCGTCCCGTCGTACCTGTCCCCGTTCGGCTGCTCGGACAAGAGCCAGGTGCCGCCGACGACCTGGCAGGCGGCGTGGGGCGAGCTGAACGACGTCGCCAAGGTCTTCGGCGTCCCGGAACGGGCCGCCGCGATCCAGCGGCAGCAGGAGCAGCAGCTGGCGCAGTTCACGGCGACGGCCGCGGGCAAGGGCCTGAAGGTCCTGTGGTTCGACTCGGACACCAAGACGCCGTTCGTCGGCGCCGGCCAGGGCGGGCCCCAACTCGTGCTCGACGCCGTGGGCGCCCGCAACGTCTTCGGGGACCTGCCCGGCAGTTGGCAGAACGTGAGCTGGGAGAAGGTCGTCGCGGCGGACCCGGACGCCATCGTGGTCGCGGACGCCGACTGGGACACCGCCCAGTCCAAGATCGACTACCTGGAGAACGACCCGGTCCTGAGCAAGCTCACCGCCGTGCAGCGCAAGGCCTTCGTGACGGTGCCGTTCTCCGAGTCGACGCCCGGCGTGCTGCTCGCCGACGGTGCCGCCCGAGTGTCCGACGGGCTGGGCCGACTGCACCCGGCTTCATGACCGCCGCGCCCCACCCCGTCGTGCGGCCCGCTGGTCCGGGCCGCGCGACGGCGGCCCTGGCCGTCGCCGCGGCCCTGCTCCTGAGCACCCTGCTCCTCGGCCTGGCCGTGGGCTCGCAGCACGAGTCGGTCCGGACGGTGATCGAGGTCGTGGCGCGCCGTCTCGGGCTGGGCGACCCGCACGTGACGCTGCTGGACGACCAGATCGTCTGGCAGCTGCGGCTGCCCCGGGTGCTGGGAGCGGCCGCCACCGGCGCCGGCCTCGCGGTCTGCGGCGCGGTGCTGCAGACGCTGACCGGGAACGACCTGGCCGATCCCTTCCTGCTCGGGATCTCGGACGGAGCCGCCGCCGGCGCGGTCACCGTGATCGTCCTCGGCGTCGGCGTGTCCGGCGCCGTGGGCACCGGCGCGGTGGCGACGGCGGCCTTCGCCGGCGCCCTGCTCGCCGCCGTCGTCGTCCTGGCCCTGGCCGGCGCCCGAACCCGGTCGCTGCCCACCACCCGGACCGTGCTCGCCGGCATCGCGGTCGGCCAGATGTGCGGGGCCTACACCTCGTTCGTGGTGATGGTCCTCGGGGACCGCGACGCGGCGCGCGGTGTCATGGAGTGGACGCTGGGCTCGGTCGCCGGCGTGCGGTGGCCCACCGCGGTCTTCCTGATGGCGGTCGCGCTGGTGGGTGTCACGGTCCTGGCCTCCTCGGCCCGCGACCTGGACGCCTTCGCCTTCGGCGAGACCGCCGCCCGCTCCCTCGGCGTCCACGTCGAGCGCACCCGCTGGGTCCTCGTCGCCACCGCCGCGCTGGTGACCGCGTGCCTGGTCGCCAACACCGGCGTCATCGGGTTCCTCGGCCTGGTCGTCCCGCACGTGGTCCGCCTCGTCTGCGGCCCGCGCCACGCCCTCCTGCTGCCCGTGTCGGCGCTGGTGGGCGCGTCCCTCCTGGTGGGCAGCGACGTCGTGGCGCGCTCGGTCCTCCCCGACCGGGAGATCCCCGTCGGCGTCGTCACGGCCGGGCTCGGAGCGCCGTTCTTCGCCTGGCTGCTGTGGCGCCAGGGGCGGGCCGACGGGAGGGCGCAGTGACGACGACGCCCCCCGTCGGGCTGCGCGCGGAGGGACTCGGTGTCCGCGTCGGCGGAGCCACCCTGCTGGACGCGGTCTCGATCGCCTTCCGCCCCGGCCGGATCACGGGCCTGCTCGGACCCAACGGCGCCGGGAAGACCACCCTGCTGCGCGCGGTCGCCGGACTGACCCGGCCGAGCGCGGGCCAGGTCCTGCTGGACGGCGAGGACCTCCACGCGCTCACGGCCCGCCGGCGGGCACGACGGGTGGCCTTCATGGAGCAGCAGGCGGACACCCGGCTGTCACTGACGGTCCGTCAGGTCATCGAGCTCGGACGCACGCCGCACCGCGGCCGCTGGCCCGTGCCGACGGACTCCGCCGCCGACGCCCACGAGCGGTCCGTGGTCGCCGGCGCCGTCGCCGCGGCCGACGTCGGCCACCTGCTCGACCGCTCCTGGCCGACACTCTCGGGCGGCGAGCGGCAGCGGGTCCAGCTCGCCCGGGCGCTGGCACAGGAACCCGACGTGCTGCTGCTCGACGAGCCCACCAACCACCTCGACCTGCGCCACCAACTCGGCTTCCTCGAAACCGTCCGCGGGCTGGGCATCACCACGGTCGCCGCGCTGCACGACCTCGAACTCGCCGCCGCCTACTGCGACGAGGTCGCCGTCCTGCTCGACGGCCGACTGGTCGCCCACGGGCCCGGCTCCGAGGTGCTCACCTCGCGCACGATCGCGGAGGTCTACGGCGTCGACGTCACCGTGGAACGCCACCCCCGGCACGACAGACCGCACATCCGGTGGAACGGACTGCTCCACGAAAGGACGACGCCATGACCTCCCCCGCTCCGGACGCCCCCGCCCGCCGCAGTGCCGTGGTCCTGGTCGGCATGTCGGCCGGGGAGGCCGTCCGTCGTGACGAACTCCTCCGGGCGGCGGCCTCGCACCGGGCCTCGATCGCGTTCCTGCAGCTGGCGGACCCGTCCCTGTCGGCCGAGCTGACCAGGCTGGCCGACGCGGGCACCGAGACCGTGGTCCTGGTCGGCGTCCGCCTCACGGCTTCCGGCCCGGGCCAGTCCTGGCTCCGGCGGATCGCCGCGTACTGGTGGCGCGAGCGCGCGGGCCACCGTCCCGAACTCCTCGTCGCCACCCGCCTCGCCGACTCGCCGGACGCGGTCCCCACGGTGGCCGCGGCGACGAAGGCCGTCACCGGCACGGAGCCCGGCCTCACCTCCGCGGCCTGGGAGGACGTGCCCGGCCACCGGCACCAGGTCATGGTGTGCCGCGGCCCGCGCTGCGCGGCCAAGGGCGTGGAGGAGCGACTGCGCGCCCTGGTCCAGGGACTGACCGAGCAGGGCCTCGGCGACGACGACGTGCTCGTCACCCAGACCGGCTGCCAGTTCCCCTGCAACCAGGCCCCCGTCATCAGCGTCCAGCCGGACGACGTCTGGTACGGCAACGTCGACCCGGCCACCGCCGCCCTCATCGTCACCGAGCACCTCGCCGGCGGACGACCGCTCGCGTCCCACCGCCTCCCCCGCCACCGGAAGCAGCAGCCGGACCGCCACGACGACTGACCGCGGCCACCGGCCCGGGAGCGGCGGTCCGTACCGCGCGGTACGGACCGCCGCTCCCGTCGTCGCCGCCCACCGCACCGCGTAGGCGGCCACGCTCCGCGACCCCTCCCGCGGAGCACCCCCGGGCGCGCGGCCGGGGCGGCGGCGGTAGGACGGATACGGACCGGCCGGGAGGAGTGTCCGTGAAGATCGTCGTCGACCTCAACCGCTGCCAGGGCTACGCGCAGTGCGCGTTCCTCGCGCCCCGGGTGTTCGAGCTGCACGGCGAGGAGGCCCTGATGTACACCCCGCAGCCCCCCGACGGGCAGCGGGAGCGCGTCCTGCGGGCCGCGGCGGCGTGTCCGGTGCAGGCCATCCTGGTCGAGGACCGCGCCGAAGCCGGGGCCGGGGCCGAAGCCGCCGGTCCAGACAGCCCGGGCGGGGAGTGCCGGTCCGGTGTGCGGTGACCTCCGGAGCGGCCGGATCGTCGTCGTCGGTGCCTCGCTGGCCGGGCTGCGCGCCGCGGAGACGCTGCGCGACGAGGGCTTCGCCGGGCGGCTGACCGTGGTCGGCGAGGAGCGCCGCCCCCCGTACGACCGTCCGCCGCTGTCCAAGCAGGTGCTGCTCGGGCGGGTGCGTGCCGAGGAGACCGGGCTGCCGCGCCGCCGCGAGGTGGACGCGGAGTGGCGGCTCGGCGTCCGCGCGACCGGCGTGGACGGGGCGGCCAGGCAGGTGCTGCTCGCGACCGGCGAACGGCTGCCGTACGACCGGCTGCTGATCGCGACGGGCACCCGGGCCAGGCCCTGGCCGGACCCCGCGCAGGCCGCCCTCGACGGGGTGTTCACCCTGCGCACCGCCGACGACGCGGCCGGGCTGGCCGAGCGGCTGGCGGTCGGCCCGCGGCGGGTGCTGGTGATCGGTGCCGGGTTCACCGGCTCCGAGATCGCCTCCGCCTGCCGGGAGCGCGGCGTGGCGGTGACGGTCGCGGAGCGCGGCCCCGCCCCGCTGGTCGGCGCCCTCGGCGGGGCCTTCGGCGCCTTCGCGGCCAGGGTCCAGCGCGCCCACGGGGTCGACCTGCGCTGCGGGGTGACCGTCACCGCGCTCCACGGCCGGGACGGTCGGCTCACCGGCGCCGAGCTTTCCGACGGCAGCCGGATCGAGGCGGACGTCGCCGTGGTCGCCCTGGGGGCCGTCCGCAACACCGAGTGGCTGGCCGACTCCGGGCTCGCCGCCGGTCGGCGTGGCATCGCCTGCGACGCCGGCTGCCGTGCCTTCGACATGTACGGGATCGTCACCGACGACGTCTTCGTCGCGGGTGATGTCGCCCGCTTCCCGCACCCGCTCTTCGAGTACCAGCTGCTCTCCCTCGAACACTGGGGCAACGCGGTTGCCCAGGCCGCGGTGGCGGCCCACAACATGGTCAACCCGGGGCCGCGCCGGCTGCCGCACCTGAGCGTGCCCGCCTTCTGGTCCAGCCAGTTCGGCCTCAACATCAAGTCCGTCGGCGTGCCGACCTTCTCCGACCACGTGGTGGTCGCCCAGGGCTCGCCGGAGGAGCGGCGGTTCGTCGCGGTCTACGGGTACCGGGGCCGGATCACGGCCGCCGTGAGCGTGAACCGGGCCAAGTGGCTGGAGCACTACCAGGGGCTGATCGAGACCGCCGCCCCGTTCCCGCCCGACTGGGTCGGCGTGGAGCCACCGCCCTCCCGCGCCCCCGTCCCGTCCGACGTGCCCGATCCGAAGGTGCTCTCGCACGGTCCCACCGTCGCGCTCACCGGTCACCTGCCCGACCGGCGGCTGACCTTTCGGCGCTGGGACGGCTGAGCACCGTCCCGGCGCCGCGGACCGCCGCCGCCACCCCCGAGGAGCCCGCCATGGCCACCACCGACACCCCCGGCACCAGCACCGGCACCGGTTCCGCCGGCACCCTGTACCGCCGGATCACCGACTACGCCAACCGCGCCGACCCCTACCCCCTCTACGCCGAACTGCGCGAGCACGGCGTGGCCCGCCAGGACGACGGCGGCTACCTGGTCGGCACCTACGACGAGGTCGCCGCGCTGCTCCACGACCCGCGGATCAGCTCCGACCGCCGCAACCGCACCGACCCGGACGAGGTGCCGGTCGTCCCGGTCGCCTTCATCGGCCGGGACGACCCCGAGCACGAACGGCTGCGCAACCTGGCCATGCGGCCCTTCGGCCCGCCCCACGCGCCCGGCCGGGTCGACGCCATGCACGACGAGATCACCGCGATCGCCGGGGAGTTGATCGACGGGCTGCGCGGCCGCGACCGGATCGACCTCGTCGAGGACTTCGCCTACCCGCTCCCCGTCACCGTGATCTGCCGGCTGCTCGGGGTGCCGCGCAAGGACGAACCCCGGTTCCACGCCTGGACCGAGACCCTGATCGAGGGCTTCGACCCCACCCCCGGCACCGACCCGGCCGAGCGGCAGCGGGTGGCCCTCCAGGCCCGGACGGAGATGGGGCTGTACCTCGGCGAACTCGCCGAGAGCCGCCGCGGCAGGCCCTCCGACGACATGCTCTCCGCCTTCGTCAACGACCCCGGCCCGGACGGCGGCTTCACCCGGCCGGAGCTGATGGCCACCGCCGTCCTGCTGCTCATCGCCGGGCACGAGACGACCGTCAACCTGGTCACCAACAGCGTGCTCACCCTGCTGCGCCACCCCGAGGCCCTCCGACTGGTGCGTGAACGGCCCGAGTTGATGCCGGGCATGGTGGAGGAGGTGCTGCGCTACGAGCCCCCGGTCCAACTGCTGCCGCAGCGCACCGCCCTGACCGACGTCGAGGTCGACGGCGTCACCATCCCCAAGGGCGCGCCGCTGGTCCTGGTGCTCGCCGCCGGCAACCGGGACCCACGGCGGTTCCGCGACCCGGACCGCTTCGACCCGACCCGGCAGGACAACCAGCACCTCGGCTTCGGCAGCGGCGTGCACAGCTGCTTCGGCGCGCCGCTCGCCAGGGTCGAGGGGCAGATCGCCCTCACCGCGCTCGTCCGCCGCCTCGACGACCCCCGCCTGCTCCAGGACCCACCCGTGTACCGCCGCAGCCCGATCCTGCGCGGGCCCCGCCACCTGCCGCTGGCGGTCTCCGGCATCACGGACTGAGCGTGCCGCCCCAGCCGTCCGGGCGCCCTCGGTCCCGGGGGCCGGGCAGCGCGGCGTACGGCACGAAGGTGCTGGTGTGCTCGTCGACGGCCAGCGGTCGACCGATGGCCGGGGCGGAGCGCTGCGGGCAGGCCGGGCGTTCGCAGACCTTGCAGCCGAGGCCGATCGGGGTGGCGGCCGCCTCGTCGCCGAGGTCCAGGCCGGCGGAGTAGACCAGTCGGCCGGCGTGCCGGATCTCGCAGCCGAGGCCGATGGCGAAGGTCTTGCCGGGGCGGCCCCAGCCGCCGGGCGAGCGGGTGACGGCGCGGGCGGTCCAGAGGTAGCGGCGGCCGTCCGGCATGGCGGCGACCTGGACGTGGACGCGCCCGGGGGCGGCGAAGGCGTCGTAGACGTTCCACAGCGGGCAGGTGCCGCCGGTGCGGGAGAAGTGGAAGGGCGTGGCGGACTGGCGCTTCGAGACGTTCCCGGCCCGGTCGACGCGTACGAAGGAGAACGGCACGCCGCGCAGGCCGGGGCGCTGGAGGGTGCTGAGCCGGTGGCAGACCGTCTCGTAGCCGACGCCGAAGTGGTCGGCGAGGTGCTCGATGTCGTAGCGGGCCGCCTCCGCCTGGGCGTGGAAGGCGGTGTAGGGCAGGACGAGGGCGGCGGCGAAGTAGTTGGCCAGGCCGATGCGGGTGAGCGCGAAGGCGGTGGAGCCCTCCGGGCTGTCCTGGGAGGCGAGTTCGGACAGCAGGGAGTCGTGTTCCAGGTAGGCCAGTTGCGTGGCCATCCGGAAGGCCTGCTGGCCGGGGCGCAGCCGGTCGGACAGTCGGAGGGTCCGGGTCGGCTCGTCGTACTGGTGGAGTTGTCCGCCTCCGGTGGCGATCCGGACCCGGTGCCCGGTGGCGAGCCGTTCGGCCAGCACCGTCCGGACCTCGCCGCGCCGCAGGCCGATGGATGTCGCCAACTCCTCGGCGGCCGTGTCGAGTTCGTGGAGGTAGTTCCGGCGGCGGTAGAAGAACTCGCGGACCTGCTCGTGCGGGGTGTGCGTGTCGACTCCGAGGCCGCGGTCCCCGGCGAGGACGGCGAGCTGCTCGGCGGCGTCCCGGCGGCCGCGGGCCAGGTCGCTCAACAGCCGTGCCACGGAGGGCAGTCGGGCGGCGAGCTCGTCGAGGTCCCCGCCGGTGATCCGGCCGGCCATGAACTCCTCGCCGAGCGCGTCGCGCAGTTCGGCGGTGAGCCGGGCGCTGTCGGGCGGGGCGAAGTAGCCGGCCTCGACGCCGAAGGCCTCGGTGAGGCGCAGCAGGACGGGCACGGTGAGGGGCCGGGCGTCGTGCTCCAACTGGTTGACGTAGCTGGGCGAGAGGTCGAGCAGCCGGGCGAGGGCGGCCTGGCTGAGGCCGCGCTCCTCGCGCAGGCGGCGCAGCCGGGCACCGGCGAAGGCCTTTCCCATGGTGTCGCTCTCCCCGCTGTGCGCTTCGGTCGACCCGGCGCGGGCAGCCTAGCCGCAGGGCAGCCGTTCAGGCCTTCGCAACCTTCGCTGATTCACCGGGGAGCGTTCGCAGAAGTTGGCCGCGGTCCACCGGTGACGGCGGCTCGGCGGGGGTGCCAGAGTCGGTGCTGCGGCCGGGAGGTGCGCAGGACAGCCGCAGAACACCAGGTCGCTCGCGGTCCGGTGGGCTGTCCGGGCCTCCACGTCCCGCGGTGCGCCACCGCAGCCCGGCACCGTCCGGCCGCCCACTCGCCCTCGCGGTGAGGTGCGTCACATCCTTCGCAACGAGCACCCTGGGGAGCAGACCCATGACTCAGTCAGTCCGGCAGCAGCAGGAGCAGCAGGCGGCGGAGCTCGCCGCCCGGTGGGCCTCCGACCCGCGGTGGGCGGGCATCGAGCGCACGTACACGGCGGCGGATGTGGTCCGGCTGTCCGGGACGGTGCGCGAGGAGCACACCCTGGCCCGGCGCGGCGCCGAGCGGCTGTGGCGGCAGCTGCACGAGCAGGACTACGTCCACGCGCTCGGCGCGCTGACCGGCGGCCAGGCCGTGCAGATGGTGAAGGCCGGGCTGCAGGCGATCTACCTGTCCGGCTGGCAGGTCGCGGCCGACGCCAACCAGGCCGGGCAGACGTACCCGGACCAGAGCCTCTACCCCGCCAACTCCGTTCCCCAGGTGGTGCGTCGGATCAACAACGCGCTGCTGCGGGCGGACGGGATCGACGCGGCGGAGGGCAACGGCGGCCCGGACTGGCTGGTGCCGATCGTCGCCGACGCGGAGGCCGGCTTCGGCGGCCCGCTGAACGCCTTCGAGCTCACCAAGGGCATGATCGCGGCCGGCGCGGCGGGCATCCACTACGAGGACCAGCTGGCCTCCGAGAAGAAGTGCGGCCACCTCGGCGGCAAGGTGCTCGTCCCCACCGCCCAGCACATCCGCACCCTGAACGCCGCCCGCCTCGCGGCCGACATCGCCGACGTGCCGACCCTGATCGTCGCCCGCACCGACGCGCTCGCCGCCAACCTGCTGACCAGCGACGTGGACGAGCGCGACGCCCGGTTCTGCACCGGCGAGCGGACGGCCGAGGGCTTCTACCGGGTCGAGCCCGGCATGGCCCCGGTGATCTCGCGCGGCCTGGCCTTCGCCCCGTACGCGGACCTGCTCTGGGTGGAGACCGGCACCCCGGACCTGGAGCAGGCCCGGGAGTTCGCCGAGGCGGTCAAGGCCGAGCACCCGGACACGATGCTCGCCTACAACTGCTCGCCCTCCTTCAACTGGAAGGCCGCGCTGGACGACGACCAGATCGCCAAGTTCCAGCGGGAGTTGGGGGCGATGGGCTACCGCTTCCAGTTCATCACGCTGGCCGGCTTCCACGCGCTCAACCACTCGATGTTCCAGCTCGCCCGCGGCTACGCCGAGCACGGGATGACGGCCTACGTCGACCTCCAGGAGGCCGAGTTCGCGGCCGTGCCGGACGGCTACACCGCCGTGAAGCACCAGCGCGAGGTCGGCACCGGGTACTTCGACCTGGTCTCCACCGCGCTCAACCCGAACGCCGAGACGCTCGCCCTGACCGGCTCCACCGAGGCCGAGCAGTTCCACTGAGCCCGAAGGAGGCCGCCGGGCCCGAAGCGGGCCGCCGAGCCGGAAGGACAGCACCACCGAGCCACCCCGGCGGCCGCTTTGGGGAGCGGCCGCCGCCCACCCCGCCGCCCGGGGCCTCGTTGAGGGACGAGGCCCCGGGCGCCTTCCACCCGCCCCTGGAGCACCGGATGAGCCAGCCCAGCCGCATCGAGGTCCTCGGAGAACACGAGGACCGCTTCGACGAGATCCTCACCCCCGAGGCGCTCGCCTTCCTCGCCCGTCTGCACGACCGGTTCGCCGCCCGTCGCACCGCGCTGCTCGCCGAACGCGACCGGCGCCGCGCCGAGTTGGCGGACGGCGGCAGCCTCGACTTCCTCCCCGGGACCCGCGCCGTCCGCGAGGACCCGACCTGGCGCGTGGCCGGCGCCGGGCCGGGCCTGGCCGACCGCCGGGTGGAGATCACCGGCCCGCCCGAGCGCCGGATGACCGTCAACGCGCTCAACTCCGGTGCCAGGGTGTGGCTCGCCGACTTCGAGGACGCCACCACCCCCACCTGGCACAACCTGGTCTCCGGGCAGCTCAACCTGCTCGACGCGGTCGAACGCCGGATCGACGACACCACCCCGGAGGGCAAGCGCTACCGCATCGGCGACTCCCCCGCCACCATCGTCGTCCGCCCGCGCGGCTGGCACCTCGACGAGCAGCACCTGCTGGTCGACGGCCGCCCCGCCGTCGGCGCCCTGGTCGACTTCGGCCTCTACCTCTTCCACTGCGGCAAACGGCAGATCGAGCGCGGCAGCGGCCCGTACTTCTACCTGCCCAAGCTGGAGGACCACCGCGAAGCCCGGCTCTGGAACGAGGTCTTCGCCTTCGCCCAGGCCGAGTTGGGCATCCCGCACGGCACGATCCGGGCCACCGTGCTGATCGAGACCATCACCGCGGCCTTCGAGATGGACGAGATCCTCTACGAGCTGCGCGAGCACGCCGCCGGGCTCAACGCCGGGCGCTGGGACTACCTGTTCAGCCTGATCAAGAACTTCGCCCAGCACGGCCCGCGCTACGTCCTGCCGGACCGCGCCACCCTCACCATGACCCAGCCCTTCCTGCGCGCCTACACCGACCTGCTGGTGCGCACCTGCCACCGGCGCGGCGCCCACGCCATCGGCGGGATGGCCGCCGCCATCCCCCAGCGCGCCCCGGAGGCCAACGCGGTGGCCCTCACCAAGGTGCGCGCCGACAAGGAGCGGGAGGCCGGAGACGGCTTCGACGGCTCCTGGGTCGCCCACCCCGGCCTGGTCGCCACCTGCCGCACCGCCTTCGACGACGTCCTCGGCGACCGGCCGAACCAGCTCGACCGCACCCGCGAGGACGTCGAGGTCACCGCCGCCGACCTGCTCGGCGTGCACAGGCTGTCCGCCGGCCTGCCGACCGACCAGGGGCTGCGCTCCAACATCGCCGTCGCCCTGCGCTACCTCACCGCCTGGCTCGGCGGTTCCGGAGCCGTCGCCGTCTTCGGGCTGATGGAGGACGTCGCCACCGCCGAGATCGCCCGCTGCCAGATCTGGCAGTGGCAGCACCACTGCACCCGGCTGACCGGCGGCTCGCTCGTCACCCCGGACATGGTGCGGCGCCTGATCGACCGGGAGCGCGCCACGCTGCTCGCCGAGGGCGCCGACCCGACGCTGGTGGACGACGCGGTGCGGATCCTGGAGGACACCGCCCTCGGCGCCGACCTGCCCGCCTTCCTCACCACCGAGGCCTACGCCCGCCACCTCGTGCGGATCCGCACCGCGGCCTGAGCCGCCCCACCACGGAGGCAGTGCACCATGAACGACATCCGCCGCGTCGCGGTCGTCGGCGCCGGACAGATGGGCGCCGGCATCGCCGAGGTCTTCGCCCGCGCCGGGCTCGACACCGTCGTCTGCGAGGCCGGCCGGGACGCCCTGCGGACCGCCCGGGCCCGGATCGACCGCTCGCTGCACCGCGCCGCCGACCGCGGCCGGATCAGCGAGGAGCAGCGCACCGACGCCTGGGCCCACCTGCTGTTCGCCGACGACCTGGAGGCGCTCGCCGACCGCCAGTTGGTGGTCGAGGCCGTCGTCGAGGACGAACGGGTCAAGACCGAGGTGCTCACCACCCTGGACAAGGTGCTCGTCGCCGAGGACGCCGTCCTGGCCACCAACACCTCGGCCATCCCGGTCACCCGCCTCGGCATCGCCACCGGCCGGGCCTCCCACGTCCTGGGCCTGCATTTCTTCAACCCGGCCCCGGTGATGCCGCTGGTCGAGCTGGTGGCCTCGCTGCACACCGCCCCGACCGTCCTCGACCGGGTGGAGGGCTTCGCCCGGAACGTCCTCGGCAAGCACGTCGTCCACTCCCGCGACCGGGCCGGCTTCGTCGTCAACGCCCTGCTGGTGCCGTACCTGCTCGCCGCGATCCGGATGGCCGAGGCCGGCCACGCCAGCCCCGAGGACATCGACGCCGGGATGGTCCACGGCTGCGCCCACCCCATGGGGCCGCTCCAACTCGCCGACCTGATCGGGCTGGACACCGTCGAGGCGATCGCCCGGTCGATGTACGAGGAGTACAAGGAGCCGCTGTACGCGCCCCCGCCGCTGCTCTCCCGCATGGTGGAGGCCGGACTGCTCGGCCGCAAGAGCGGACGGGGGTTCCACGCGCACGCCTCGGCGTGACGAGCGCGCCCCGCCGGTGCCCGGCTCCCGTCGCGGAGGGCCGGGAACCGGCGGGGCGGCGTGGTTTCAGACGGTGACGCGTCCGAGCGCTCCGGGCGCTCCAGCCGGTCCGGGCGCTCCAGTTGCTCGGGGCACTCCAGCCGGTCCGGACGCTCCGGCTGAAAGGACGTCCGCCCGGTGGCAGTCCGGTCGGGGCCCCTGGTGCGGCACACCCGGCCCCTCCCGCCGCCGGGCCCGGTCGCGTTCCGCCCCGTCGAGGACGGCTCGGTGGACGGCGCGGGCCAGCCGGGAGCCCCAGACCGACCGCGGGCCGCCGAAGGGGTCGGCCGCCTCGCCGTCGACCGGGGTGCGGACGGCCACGCAGACGGCGTCGGACGGGGTGCCCGAGCACGAGTAGCCGGCGTCCAGGAGGGCCTGCACCTTCGCCTCGGTGGCCGTCGCCAGCAGGTTCACCAGCCCCGCGTCGGCCACCGGCGCGGGCACGACCGCGAGGATGTTGATCGTCCCCGGGACGTACGGACCGGGCGGTGCCGCGGCTGCCGCGGCCCAGGTCGGGACGCCGATGCCGGTCGTCACCAGGGCGACGGCGCCGCCGTCCTCACCCCAGGTGCAGTCGTCGACCTCCGCGGCGGTCATCAGCCCGACACCCGGCCCGCGCAGGCCCTCGGCCTCCGCCAGCTCCGCCAGGTGCCGCTCCGGGTCCATCCGGCTGTAGCCGGGCCGGACCTGGGCGTTCACCACCCAGCCGCGCTCGCCGATCCCGCCGCCCAGCACGGCGCTGCTGACCATCCGCCAGCCCGGGCCGGCCTTCCACACCAGCAGGTGACGACACGAGCCGTCCTCCGACCGCGCGGACCGGAGGACGGCGGGTCGCCGCAGCTCGGACACCAGGCTGTTCGCTGTGATCACCTCAGAGGCAGGGGGCGGTCGGGGCCGGCCCGGTCCGGCGGCGTGGTGCGGTGATCACCGGCGGAGGAGGCCCTGTGGATCCTAGCCCGCGAGACCGGTCCACAGGATTCGCGGGCTCTGCGGGTTCGCGGGCTCCGCAGGTTCGTACGATCCGCGGATTCGCAGGATTCGCGGATTCGCAGCCCGGAGCTGTCCGGATTCCGCGGATTGGCCTGCTGGATCCCCGCCCGCCGGCGCGGCAGCCTGGAGCGTACGAGCCCGTCAGGGCGGTCCCGACACTCCCGAGGAGTCCCGTGATCGAGCACCACGTCCGCGTCCATCCCAGCGCCGACCGGCTGCCGCGAGAGGAGCAGTTGGCCTGGAAACTGGCCGCCGTCGCGACCGCCACCGAGGAACTGGACCCGGCCGCCGTGGGCATGGCCGTCAACCGGGTCGTCGACAACGCCTCGGTGGCGGTCGCGTCGCTGCTGCGCCGGCCGGTGGCGGTGGCCCGGTCCCAGGCGCTCGCGCACCACGGGGCGCCCGGCGCCCGGGTGTTCGGCAGCCTGGCCAGGGTCTCCCCCGAGTGGGCGGCCTGGGCCAACGGCACCGCCGTGCGCGAGCTGGACTTCCACGACACCTACCTCGCCGCCGACTACTCCCACCCCGGGGACAACATCCCGCCGCTGCTGGCCGTCGCCCAGCACACCGGGCGCACCGGCGCCGACCTGCTGCGCGGCATCGTCGCCGCCTACGAGGTCCACGTCGCCCTGGTCAAGGGCATCTGTCTGCACGCCCACCGGATCGACCACGTCGCGCACCTGAGCGCGGCCACCGCCTGCGGGCTCGGCGCGCTGCTGCGGCTGCCGACGGAGACGGTGTACCAGGCGGTGCAGCAGGCCGTGCACACCACGACGGCGACCCGGCAGTCCCGCAAGGGCGAGATCTCCAGCTGGAAGGCCTTCGCCCCGGCCTTCGCCGGCAAGGCCGCGATCGAGGCGGTGGACCGGGCGATGCGCGGCGAGACCTCGCCCTCCCCGGTCTACGAGGGCGAGGACGGCTTCCTCGCCTGGATGCTCGACGGCCCGGACGCCGACTACACCGTGCCGCTGCCCGAGCCCGGCGAACCGCGCCGGGCGATCCTGGACACCTACACCAAGGAGCACTCCGCCGAGTACCAGGCCCAGGCGGTCATCGACCTGGCCCGGCGGCTGCGCGAGAAGACCGGGCCGCTGGAGCGGGTGCGCTCGGTGGTGCTGCACACCAGCCACCACACCCACCACGTCATCGGCTCCGGCGCCAACGACCCGCAGAAGTACGACCCCGGCGCCAGCCGGGAGACCCTCGACCACTCGATCCCGTACATCCTCGCCGTGGCCCTGGAGGACGGCGGCTGGCACCACGAGCGCTCCTACGCCCCCGAGCGCGCCAACCGCCCGGAGACCGTCGCCCTGTGGCGGAAGGTCAGCACGGTCGAGGACCCGGAGTGGACCCGCCGCTACCACGACCCCGACCCGCAGCACCGGGCCTTCGGCGGCCGGATCGTGATCACCCTGGACGACGGTTCCGTCGTCGAGGACGAGCTGGCCGTCGCCGACGCCCACCCGGCCGGCGCCCGCCCCTTCGACCGCCCCGCGTACCAGCGGAAGTTCCGCACCCTCACCGAGGGCGTCGTCACCCCCACCGACCAGGACCGCTTCCTGTCGGCCGCGGCCGGTCTCGCCGAGCTGACGACCGCCGGCCTCGACGAACTGTTCCCGGCCGTCGACTTCGAGGCCGTCCGCGAGTTCGACCGCACCCTGCCGAAGGGCCTGTTCTGATGCTGCACACCCGCACCACCGCCGCCGAACGCCGCCGGGCGCTGCGCGAACAGCTCGCCTCCGGACGGCTGCTGCGCGTCCCCGGCGCGATCAACCCGCTCTCCGCCCGCCTCATCCAGGACCTCGGCTTCGACGCCGTCTACCTCTCCGGCGCCGTCCTCGCCGCCGACCTCGGCCTGCCGGACATCGGCCTGACCACCTCCACCGAGGTCGCCGCCCGCGCCCAGCAGACCACCCGGGTCACCGACCTCCCGGTGCTGATCGATGCCGACACCGGCTTCGGCGAACCGATGAACGCCGCCCGCACCGTCCAGCTCCTGGAGGACGCGGGCCTGGCCGGGCTGCACCTGGAGGACCAGGTCAACCCCAAGCGCTGCGGCCACCTCGACGGCAAGACCATCACGCCCCGCGAGGAGATGGTCCGCCGGCTGCGCGCCGCCGTCGACGCCCGCCGCGACCCCGACTTCCTGCTGATGGCCCGCACCGACGCCCGCTCCGTCGAAGGACTCGGCGCCGCGATCGACCGGGCCAAGGCCTACGTCGACGCCGGAGCCGACGCGATCTTCCCCGAGGCCCTCGCCGACGAGGCCGAGTACGAGGCGTTCCGCAAGGCCGTGGACGTGCCGCTGCTCGCGAACCTCACCGAGTTCGGCAGGACCCCGCTGCTGGACACCCGCGCCCTGGAGAGCCTCGGCTACAACATCGCCCTCTACCCGGTCACCCTGCTGCGGCTCGCCATGGGCGCGATCGAGGACGGGCTGCGCACCATCGCCACCGAGGGCACCCAGCAGTCCCTCCTGCCGCGCATGCAGACCCGCTCCCGGCTGTACGAACTCCTCGGCTACGCCGACTACGCGGCCTTCGACTCGGCCGTCTTCGACTTCACCCTCCCGCCCGGCACCTGACCCGCACCGGAGACCAGCCATGCCCACCACCGCACCCGGGATCCACCGCGGCCTCGCCGGTGTCGTCGTCGACACCACCGGGATCTCCACCGTCATCCCGGAGACCAACTCCCTCACCTACCGCGGCTACCCCGTCCAGGACCTCGCCGCCCACCGCTCCTTCGAGGAGGTCGCCTACCTGCTCTGGCACGGCGAACTGCCCGACGGCGCCCAGCTGCGCGAGTTCCGGGCCCGCGAACGCGCCCTGCGCCCGCTCGACCGCACCACCGCCGAGCTGCTCGCGAAACTGCCCGAGACCTGCCACCCGATGGACGTGCTGCGCACCGCCGTCAGCTTCTTCGGCGCCGAGGACCCGACCGAGGACGACGGCCGCCCGGCGTCCAACCTCGCCAAGTCCCTGACCCTGCTGGCGAAACTGCCCACCGTCGTCGCCGCCGACCAGCGCCGTCGCCGGGGCCTCGCCCCGATCGCCCCGGACCCGGACCTCGGGTACGCGGAGAACTTCTTCCACATGTGCTTCGGCGCCGTGCCCGCCCCCGAGGTGGTCCGCTGCTTCGAGGTCTCGCTGGTGCTGTACGCCGAGCACAGCTTCAACGCCTCCACCTTCACCGCCCGCATCGTCACCTCCACCCTCTCCGACCTCTACAGCGCCGTCACCGCCGCGATCGGCGCGCTCAAGGGCCCGCTGCACGGCGGCGCCAACGAGGCCGTGATGCACATGCTGGAGGAGATCGGCGACCCGGCCCGCGCCGCCGACTGGCTCGACGACGCCCTCGCCTCCCGGCGGAAGATCATGGGCTTCGGCCATCGGGTCTACCAGCACGGCGACTCCCGCGTCCCGATCATGCAGGCCGCCCTCGACGACCTGGTGGCCCTGGCGGCCGACCCCGGGACGACCCGGCTGGCCGCCCTGCACGCGGCGCTGCGCGAGGCGGTGCTGGACCGCAAGGGCATCCACCCCAACCTCGACTACCCCGCGGGCCTCGCCTACCACCTGATGGGCTTCGACACCCCGGTCTTCACCCCGCTCTTCGTGATGAGCCGGGTCACCGGCTGGACCGCCCACATCACCGAACAGCTCGCCCACAACGCCCTGATCCGCCCGCTCGCCTCCTACGACGGCCCGGAACAGCGGCCGGTGCCGGCCTCCGCGTAGGAGACCGGCACCGCCGTCCGGTCAGGCCCGCGGGGTGGTGAAGCGGTAGCCGGAGTCGATCAGTGAGGGGAGGAAGCGCGTGAGAGCGGCCACCGTCTGCGAACGGTCGCCCCCGCCGTCATGGGTGAGCACGATCGCTCCCGGGCGCATCTCCTTCGTGAGCCGACCGAGGATCACGTCCGTCCCCGGCTCGGCCCAGTCCTCCGGGTCGACCGTCCAGCCCATCGGCCGCATCCCGAGCTCCCTGCTCGTCCTGAGCGTCCTCGGGGCCCAGTCCCCGCCCGGGGCCCGGAACCAGGCGGGCGACTTGCCGGTGATCCCGGCGAGGAGGTCGGAGGTGCGCGTCAGCTCCTCCCGCACCTGGGCGTCGTCGGGAAGGTGACGGAGGTCCGGATGGCTCCAGGTGTGGTTGCCGATGCGGTGCCCCCGCGCCGCGATCTCCCGGACCAGGTCGGGACGGGCGGCCGCGTTCTCGCCGATCAGGAAGAACGTCGCCCGGATCCCGTGCTTCTCCAGCAGCGCCAGGACGTCGGGGGTGTGGCGCGGATGGGGTCCGTCGTCGATGGTGAGGGCCACCACCTTCCCCTCCTCGGCGAGTTCGAACAGCGGCCGGCTCTCCGCCTCGGTCAGCACCCTGGGGGCTTCCGGGGCGGCTTCCGGCGCGGTTTCCGGGGCGGTTTCAGGCGCGGCCACCGGTGCGGCTTCCGGTGCGGCCGCCGGGGGCGCGGCCGCGGGCGGCGGCCCGGCGTTCCCTCTCGGCGCGGTACCGGGTTCCCCGGCCCGCCGTGCTCCCCCGCACCCTGCGGCGCCGAGGACCGACAACCCGGCCGCGGCCAGGATCAGCCTTCGCGAGACAATCTGATGATCTGACATTTTCTGGGTGTCCCCCGGGGCCTGACGCCCCCTCCCGGCGTTCACCCCGAGGGACCCACATCACCACCCGGAAGGGCCCAGGGCCACACGATCGGCGGCACGGTGCCGGATCCGTCGCCGTCGCCCGGCCTGCGGCCGGGACGCCCCGACCACAGGGCCCCGACCGCGGCACCCGGGTGCCGCCCGCCGCCGGTGCGACGTCTCGGCGGCACCGGTCAGCGGCGCCCCTCCCGATCTCCGTCGCGCCCTTCGGCGACGACCGGGTAGGGCACCCTGGTGCGCCGGTCCGGGTCCACCACCAGCCGGCCGCCGACGGGGGGCCGGGCCCGCTGGGCGCAGTCGGTCCGCTCGCAGATCCGGCAGCCCAGGCCGATCGGCGTGGCCGCCTCCCGGCCGTCTAGGGCGATGCCCTCGGCGTAGACCAGGCGGTGGGCGTGGCGCAGCTCGCAGCCGAGCGCGACGGCGAACTCGCTGCGCGGCGCGCGGTGGCCGAAGCCGCCGTGGGTGACGGTGCGGGCGATCCAGAAGTACCGCTTGCCGTCCGGCATTTCGGCGATCTGGGTGAGGATCCGCCCCGGCGCCGAGAAGGCCTCGTAGACCGTCCAGAGCGGGCAGGTGCCGCCGAGGCGGGAGAAGTGGAAGTCGGTCGCGGACTGCCGCTTGGAGATGTTGCCCGCCCGGTCGGCGCGCAGGAAGGAGAACGGCACGCCCCGGCGGCCGGTGCGCTGCAGGGTGCTCAGCCGGTGGCAGACCGTCTCGAAGCCGACCCCGAAGCGGGCGCCGAGCAGGTCGATGTCGTAGCGCAGCTCCTCGGCGGCGGCGTGGAAGGCCGAGTAGGGCATCAGCAGCGCGCCGGCGAAGTAGGTGGCGAGACCGATCCGGGCGAGGTCCGCCGCCTGGGGGGAGGTGAGGTCGGGCCCCGCCGCCGAGACCAGCGCGTCGAGCAGCGGCCGGTGCTCCAGCAGCGCGAGCTGGGTGGCCAGTTGGAAGGCCCGCTGGCCGTCGGTCAGCCACGCGGAGAGGCGGAGGATGCCGCTCGCCGGATCGAACCGGCGCATCTCCGCCTGCTGCCGGTGGTCCGCGTCGACCACCCGCACGCCGTGCCGCTCGCCGAGTGCGGCCGCCAGCGCGGCGGCGAGGCCGCCGGCCGTGGTCGCCCCGAGCGCGGTCGCGGTGCGCTCGGCCTGCTCCTCCAGGGCCGGGATGTGGTTGTGGTGCGTGTAGAAGAAGTCCCGTACCTCGTCGTGGGGTTCGGCCGGGCTGAGCGCGGCGGTCCCGGCGGCGTCGCCGAGATCGGCGACCCTGGCGGCCGCCTCCCGGTAGCGGCGGTACAGCGCGACGAGCGCCCGGGCCACGTCGGGGTGGTCCCGGCTCACCTCCGCGACGTCCTCGGCCGGGACGGGGGCGCCGCACGCCTCGTCGGCGAGGGCGGCGCGCAGGTCGGTGGCGAGGCGCTCCTCGTCGGCCTCGGAGAAGAACTCCGGGTCCACGCCGAACACCTCGGCGATCCGCAGCAGCACGGCGGCGGTGAGCGGGCGCTGGCTGTGCTCGATCTGGTTGAGGTAGCTGGTCGAGATGCCGAGCTCGTGGGCCAGCTCGACCTGGTTCATGCCGTGCTCGCGGCGCAGCCGGCGCAGCTTGGCGTGGGCGAAGATCTTGCGCCCGACGGGACGTGCCATGGTGCGACGCACCCCTCTTCTCTTTTCTTCCCCGGTCTTCTCTTCCCCGGATGGTTGCGAAGGCCTACACCGGCACCTGGCCGGCGGTCATCCGGTGGGCCCGTACGGCCGCCTCGACCCGCACCGCGTCGGCGGCCGCCCGCACCTCGTGGACCCGTACGGCCCAGGCGCCCTGCGCGGCGGCCAGGACGGCCGCGGCCGAGGTCGCGTCGTCCCGCTCCCGGGCCGGGCGGGGCGCGCCGGTGGCCGGGTCGGCCAGCAGTTCGCCGAGGAAGCGCTTGCGGGAGGGCCCGACCAGGAGCGGGCGGTCCAGCACGGCCCAGGTGTCCAGGGCGGCGAGCAGCGCCCAGTCGTCGCCCCGGCCCTTGGCGAAGCCGAGGCCGGGGTCGAGGACGACCTGCTCCGGGTCGACGCCGGCCGACACCACGGCGTCCAGTTGGCGCCCCACTTCGGCGACCACCTCGGCGACGACGTCCCCGTAGTCCGCCAGGTCGTCCATCCCCTGGGACTGCCCCCGCCAGTGCATGACGACGAACGGCACGCCGGCCCGCGCGGCCGTCTTCGCCATGGCCTCGTCCGCCCGGCCGCCGCTGACGTCGTTGATGATCCGGGCCCCGGCGTCCACCGCGGCCTCGGCGACCCGGGCGCGCATCGTGTCGATGCTCACCAGGACGCCCTGCCGGGCGAGACCGCGCACCACCGGCAGCACCCGCGCGAGCTCCTCCTCGACCGGCACCCGACGGGCGCCGGGGCGGGTCGACTCGCCGCCCACGTCCACCATGTCGGCCCCCCGCGCGGCCAGCGCCAGTCCGTGCTCCACCGCCCGGCCCGGGTCCAGCCAGCATCCCCCGTCCGAGAACGAGTCCGGGGTGACGTTGAGGATTCCCATGACCGCGCAGCGACCCCAGTCGGGAAGTCCGGGAAGGGCGTACGAATGTCTTTCCATGCCCCTATTGTGCAGCCTCCGGAGGCCGCTCCGCGACCACCCCCGAAGGCCATCGACCGTCATTGGCGAAAACCCGCGTATCACACTGTGGACTTTCCACCACGCCATTCCGACCGGGCGTATACCGTCCTGTCATGACACTCGGGAAACCCTCCACGCGCACCGACCGGGCGGCAACCGTCCGCGACCTCCTTGCCACCGGAAAGCACTCCTATTCGTTCGAGTTCATGCCACCGCGGAACGCCGAGGCGGAAGCCGGCCTGTGGAACGCGATCCGCCGACTGGAGGCGCTCTCCCCCACCTTCGTCTCGGTGACCTACGGTGCGGGCGGCTCGACCCGGGAGCGGACGGTGAACGTCACCGGCCGCATCGCCCAGGAGACGACCCTCACCCCGGCCGCCCATCTGACCGCCGTCGGCCACAGCGTCGGCGAGCTCAGGAACATCCTCGGGCACTACGCCGACCAGGGAGTACGGAACATCCTGGCCCTGCGCGGCGACCCTCCGGGCGACCCGCTGGGCGCCTGGGTCCGGCATCCGGGCGGGGTCGAGTACGCCGCCGACCTGGTTCACCTCGTCAAGGACTCGGGCGACTTCTGCGTCGGGGTGGCGGCTTTCCCGGAAATGCACCCGCGGTCACCGGACTGGGACTCGGAAATCCGGCACTTCGTCACGAAGTGCCGTTCCGGAGCCGACTACGCGATCACCCAGATGTTCTTCGAGGTGGACGGATACCTCCGTTTCCGTGACCGTCTCCAGAAGGCCGGATGCGATATTCCAGTGATTCCGGAGATCATGCCGGTGACCAGTATCCGGTCACTGCGCCGAATTCCGACCCTGAGCACCGCTGCCATTCCCACGGCCCTCTCCGACCGCATGCTGGAACACCAGGACGATCCCGCCGCCGTGCGGTCGATCGGGATCGAGCACGCCACCGCCATGTGCCGGCGGTTGCTTTCCGAAGGCGTGCCCGGGCTGCATTTCATGACCATGAACTTCTCCACGGTCACCACCGAGATCTATCAGAACCTCGGACTGCCTCGGTCCGGCTGAACGGGCATGCGGGCCGCGCCGCGACGCGGCCCGCATGCCGTGGCGGGCGTCCCGAACCGGCGGAGGAGTCCCGCCCGGCCGCGTCAGCCGGCGAGTTCCTCGCGCAGCAGGCGGGCGGCGCCGACCAGGCTCTCCAGCGAGGCCCGGGTCTCCGTCCAACCGCGGGTCTTCAGTCCGCAGTCCGGGTTGACCCAGAGCCGTTCGGCCGGGATCGCGGCCAGGCCCGCGCGCAGCAGGGAGACGGCCTCCTCGGTGCTGGGGACGCGCGGGGAGTGGATGTCCCAGACGCCGGGGCCGACCTCGCGCGGGTAGCCCGCCTCGGCCAGCTCGCCCGCCACCTCCATGTGGGAGCGGGTCGCCTCCAGGGAGATGACGTCGGCGTCGAGGTCGTCGATCGCCGTCATGATGGCGCCGAACTCGGCGTAGCACATGTGGGTGTGGATCTGGGTGTCGGCGCGGACGCCGGAGGTGGCCAGGCGGAAGGCCTCGGTGGCCCAGTCCAGGTACGCCGGGCGGGCGGCGGCCCGCAGCGGGAGGGTCTCGCGCAGGGCCGGCTCGTCGACCTGGACGACGGCGGCGCCCCCGGCCTCCAGGTCGACGACCTCGTCGCGCAGGGCGAGGGCGACCTGGCGGGCGGTGTCGGCGAGCGGCTGGTCGTCGCGGACGAAGGACCAGGCGAGCATGGTGACCGGGCCGGTCAGCATGCCCTTCACGGGGCGGTCGGTCAGGCCCTGCGCGTAGCGGAACCAGTCGACGGTCATCGGGTGCGGCCGGGAGATGTCCCCGGCGAGGACCGGCGGGCGCACGTACCGGGTGCCGTAGGACTGCACCCAGCCGTGCCGGGTGGCCAGGTAGCCGGTGAGCTGCTCGGCGAAGTACTGGACCATGTCGTTGCGCTCGGGCTCGCCGTGCACCAGGACGTCCAGGCCGGCCTTCTCCTGGTACGCGATGACCTCGCGGACCTCGGCCTCCATCCGCTCCCGGTACGTGGCGCCGTCGATCCGACCGGCCGTCAGATCGGCCCGGGCGACGCGCAGTTCGGTGGTCTGCGGGAAGGAGCCGATGGTGGTGGTCGGCAGCAGCGGCAGGCCGAGCCGGGCACGCTGGGCCTCGGCCCGCTGCGGGTAGGCCTGGGCGCGACGGGCGTCCGCGTCGGTGACGGCGGCGATCCGGGCGCGCACCGCCGGGTCGCGGGTGATCGGCGAGCCCGCGCGGGAGGCCAGGTCGGCCCGGTTGGCCGCGAGGTCGGCGGCGATCGCGCCGGTGCCCTCGCGCAGGCCGCGGGCGAGCAGCGCCGCCTCGGCGGCCTTCTGCTTGGCGAAGGCCAGCCAGCGGGCGATCTGCGGGTCGATGTCGCGTTCGAGGGTGGCGTCGATCGGCACGTGCAGCAGGGAGCAGGACGGCGCGACGTCGACGGTGTCGGCGAGGCCCAGCAGGGTCGCCAGGGTCGTGAGGGACTTCTCCAGGTCGTTGATCCAGATGTTGCGCCCGTCGATCACCCCCGCCACCAGCCGCTTGCCGGGCAGGCCTCCGGCGGCGGCGAGGTCCTCCAGGTTGGCCGCGGCCGGGCCGGTGAAGTCCAGTGCCAGACCCTCGATCGGGGCCTTCGCCAGGACCGGCAGGGCGTCGCCGAGCCGGTCGAAGTAGCTGGCGACCAGCAGCTTGGGCCGGTCGGTGAGGGCGCCCAGCTCGCGGTAGGCGCGGGCGGCGGCGTTGAGCTCGGCCGGGGTGCGGTCCTGGACCAGCGCGGGCTCGTCCAGCTGCACCCACTCGGCGCCGGCGGCGCGCAACCCGGCCAGCAGCTCCGCGTAGACGGGCAGCAGCCGGTCCAGCAGGGTGATCGGCTGGAAGTCGGCGGCCACCCCGGGCGCCGGCTTGGCGAGCAGCAGGTAGGTGACCGGCCCGACCAGCACCGGCCGGGCCGCGTGGCCGAGCAGCAGCGCCTCGCGCAGCTCGCCGACGGCCTTGGCCGGGTTCGCCGTGAACACCGTGTCCGGCCCCAGCTCCGGCACCAGGTAGTGGTAGTTGGTGTCGAACCACTTGGTCATCTCCAGCGGGGCGACGTCCTGGTTGCCGCGCGCCATGGCGAAGTACCCGTCCAGCGGGTCGGCTTCGACGGCGGCCCGGTGCCGGGGCGGGATCGCGCCGACGGCGACGGTGGTGTCCAGCACGTGGTCGTAGAACGAGAAGTCACCGGTCGGGACCTCTTCGACGCCGGAGTCGGCGAGCTGCTGCCAGTTCCCCCGGCGCAGGTCGGCGGCGGTGGCCAGCAGCACCTCGGCGGTGACCGAGCCCTTCCAGTAGCCCTCGATGGCCTTCTTGAGCTCCCGGCCCCGGCCCTGGCGGGGGTAGCCGTACGCGGTGGCGACGCTCGCCGCGGCTGCGGACTTCGTGGTCAAGGGACTCTCCTTCGCGAGTCTGTTCTCCTCAGGTACCCGGAGACGGCACGAGGGCGCGAAGGGATGACGTACCCGGCGGCGGCCGTCACGGGAACGTACGGGCCTGGTCCGCCTGGTATGGTCGCCGACCCGCCCACGAGGTCACCGGATAGCCGCGCGCGGGTCGTCCGCGGGCGGGCAGTGGCAGGTCTTCGGACTCGCGGGCGCGTCCGTCCCGTGAAGGGCGGACACCTACTGGCCGTCGCTTCCCAGACCCGTCCCGGGTCCAGTGCGTATGACGGCGGTCGTTCCCACTCACCGCTGCGGGGCAGTCCCGGACTGGCCAGTCGAAAGGCGTCACCGGGTTCCCTCTTGCGACGCCCTGCCTGGCGGACAGGGCGAACCAGCTGCACCGTCAGCTTAGGGGCAAAGCGCCGGGCCTGGCGCGGGAATCTCGGAACCCGTCCGGATGGTGGGACGCCACCACGGCTCGCGGGGCCGGTGGTCAGGTCCGCGTCGGGGTGTCCGGCGTGCCGGGCAGGGCGGCGCGGATGTCCGCGAGCAGTCCGGTCAGGCCGCGTCCCGGCCCCAGCCGGGCGTCCAGTCGCGCACGCTGGTCGGCGGGGATGCCCGCCAGTAGCCGTTCGGCTTCGCCCAGCAGCTGCCGTCCCCGCTGGAGGTCTGACCTCATCCTGGCGACCTGCGCCTGCGCTCCGCCCAGCTGGCGGCGGGCGGATTCCAGTGCGGCATGCTGTTCCGGGGTCAGGACGACGACCTCGACCCCGTCCAGCGTCATCGTCCGGTGCTTCGCGGGCTTGGGCACGATGGTCGGCCTTTCGGTTCAGGGGTGCGCCGGGCCGGTGGGCCGCGCGGCGGTCGGCGGCCCCACCGTGGTGTCCGGGCCGGGCGGGGCCTCGAAGCGCACCGTGGGCTCGAAGTTGGCGCGGCGGGCCGCGCGGCGGAAGACGGTGAGGACGGCCGGCCCGACGACGAGCACGGCGGTGAAGGTGGTGACGGCGCGGCCGGTGTCCCAGCCGAGCGAGGTGGCCAGGTCGAACAGCAGGTAGCGGTGCCACTGCTCGGTGAAGGGCAGGCCCGGCAGGTAGGCGATCGAGCTGTTCGGGTCGGTGGAGAACGGCCAGAAGGAGAGGTTCAGCAGGAAGCCGAAGAGGTAGCCGGAGAACGCCCCGTACCCGGCCAGCAGCGGCACCTCCCAGCGCCGCCCGGCCCCCGGCAGCAGCCCGGCGAGCATGCCGACGAAGGCGCAGCCGAACATCTGGTACGGCATCCAGGGGCCGACCCCGCCGGTGAGCAGCGCGGAGGCGAACAGCGAGGTGCAGCCGAGGGTGAAGCCGAAGCCGGGGCCGAAGACCCGGCCGGCCAGCACCAGGATGAAGAAGACCGTCTCCACTCCGGCGGTCCCGGCGCCGAGCGGGCGGAGTCCGGCGTTGACGGCGGACAGGACGCCGAGCATGGCGAGGGCCTTGGCGTCGATGCCGCCCGCGGAGATCTCCGCGATGACGACGGCGAGCACCAGGACCAGCAGGGCGCCGAAGATCAGCGGCGGGGCGTAGTTGGAGCCGAACCGCCCGGGCGCGACGACGAACGGCCAGGTGAAGGCCACCAGCCCGATGAAGGCGGCCAGGGCGACGACGACGCGGGCCCGGCCGGGGATCCGGACGGCGGTCACCGGGCGGCCTCCACCGCTTCCACGGCCGCCGCGACCTGACGTACCGTCAGATAGCCGAGCGGGGCGAGGATCTTGGCGGTCTGCGGGGCGAAGGTGGGCGAGGCGACGATGACCTCGGCGGTGGGCCCGTCGGCGACGATCTCGCCCTCGGCCATCACCACGACGCGGTCGGCGGCGGAGGCGACGAACTCGACGTCGTGGGTGGAGACGACGACCGTACGGCCTTCGGCGGCGAGGGCGTCCACGATGCCGGTGAGCGCCTCCTTCGCCTGGTAGTCGAGCCCGCGGGTGGGTTCGTCCAGCAGCACGACCCTTGGTGCGGCGGCGAGTTGGATCGCCAGGACGAGGGCCAGCTTCTGCCCCTCGGAGAGGTCCCGGGGGTGGGTGCCGTCCGGGATCCCGGGGGCCAGGCGGTCGAGGACCTGCCGGGCGGTCGGCCCGCCGGCGCCGTCGGCTTCGAGGTCGCTCTGGGCGAGTTCCTGGGCGACCGTCTCCAGGTACAGCAGGTCGGTGGGGGTCTGCGGGACGAGCCCGACCAGCTGCCGGGCCCGGGCCGCAGGCAGCCGCTTGGGGTCCGCGGCCGGGCCGCCCCCGGCGCCGGTGACCTTCACGCTGCCGCCCTGGCGGGGCCCGGAGCCCTGGAGGGCCCACAGGAGCGAGGACTTGCCGGACCCGTTGCGGCCCATCAGCGCCGTGACCTCGCCCGCCCGCAGCTCCAGCCGGACGTCCCGGACGGCGGCCACCGGCCCGTACCGGACGACGACCCCCGTCGCCTCCAGCACCGGTTCCCCCGCCACCGCTGCCCGGCGCGGCGGGGGAACCGGCAGGTCCGTGAGCCTCTCCCGCAGCGGCGCGGCGGCCCGGCGGGCGTCCCGGACGGACAGCGGCAGCGGCCGCCAGCCGGCCAGTCGGCCGAGGTCGACGACGGGCGGCGCGATCGCGGTGTCCCGGAAGACCTCGGCCGGGGGGCCGTGCACGACCGTCCCGTCGCCGGGCAGGTAGGCGACCCGGTCGGCATACTGGACGACCCGCTCCAGGCGGTGCTCGGCCAACAGGACGGTCACGCCGAGGTCGTGGACCAGCCGGGTGATCGCGGCCAGCACCTCCTCGGCGGCGGTCGGGTCGAGCGCGGAGGTCGGCTCGTCCAGCACCAGGACGCGCGGGTGCGCGGTGAGCACCGAGCCGATGGCGACGCGCTGCTGCTGGCCGCCGGAGAGCTCGTACAGGGCCCGGTGGCGCAGGTCGGCCAGGCCGAGCAGGTCCAGGGTCTCCTCGACCCGCTTGCGCATGGTCTCCGGCGGGATCGCCAACTGCTCCATGACGTACGCCAGTTCCTCCTCCACCGTGTCGGTGGTGAAGCCGGCCAGCGGGTCCTGCCCGACCACGCCGACCACGTCGGCGAGTTCGCGCGGCGGGTGGTGGGCGGTGTCGCGGCCGTCCACGGTGACCCGGCCGCGCAGGGTTCCGCCGGTGAAGTGCGGCACCAGGCCGTTGACGGCGCCGAGCAGGGTCGACTTGCCGACACCGGTGCGGCCGACCACCAGGCAGAGCTCGCCCTCCGGGATGTGCAGGTCGACGTCGCGCAGGACGGGCGTGCTCTCGCCGTCGTACACCACGCCGACCCGGTCGAATCGGATCACGTGCTCACCTCGGAGGTCGTGCGGTCGGTGCGGTCGGTGGGGGCGGCGTCGGGACGTGCGGCCGGGCGCGGCCCCGGCCCGGCGGCGGGTCCGGGCGGCCGGCCGGGCGGCGGCGAGACGATCCCGGCCGCCCCCGCCAGCAGCAGGGCGAGCACCGGGACGAGCGGCAGAGTCGGCCAAGTCAGCGGGTACAGCGAGGGGTTGAGGTCGGTGGCGTCGTAACCGACGGTGGCGAACAGCAGCACGGCGGCGGTCACCCCGCAGCCGGCCACGCCCCACTCGGCGGCCCGCCAGCGGTCCGGCCGGTAGGTGGTGCGCCGCACCCGCCGCCCGCCGAGCAGCAGGCCCGCCACGCAGAGCACGGCGCCCGCGAGGAAGGCGGGCAGGCCGAGCGCGGCCGGGGCCGTCCCGTCCAGCAGCCCGTACACCCCGGCGCACAGGCCGCACATGCCGAGCAGCATCAGCGCGCCGGTCAGCCGACGGGAGCGGCGCGAGGCGGTGCCGGAACGCCCGTAGCCGCGCGAGTCCATCGCGGCCGCGAGGCTGAGCGAACGCTCCAGCGCGTCCTCCAGGACCGGCACCACGATGCTGCGCAGGGCGCGGACGCCCTTGCGCCGGCCGGCGCGCAACCGCCGTGCCCGGGCGACCCGTTGGACGCTCTGCACCAGCTGGGGCGCGACGCTGAGCGACACCGTCACCGCGACGCCCAGCTCGTACAGGGCCCCGGGCAGCACCCGCAGCGCCCGCTTGGGGTTCGCCAGGGTGTTCGCGGCGCCGATGCAGCAGATCAGACAGGCCAGCCGCAGCCCGTCGAAGGCCGCCGAGAGCGTGGCCTCCAGCGAGACCGGGCCGCCGATCTCGATGCCCGCGTACCAGGCGGGGGTCGGGATGTGCGGCAGGGAGAAGAGCAGGTGGTCGTGCGGGGTGACACCGGTGGCGAAGACGCACCGGAAGACCACCCGGATCGCCACCACCGTCAGGGCCAGCCACAGGTAGTAGGCGAACCCGCGCGCCCACGGCGCCTCGCTGCGGCGGGCGGTGACCACGAAGCCGAGCACGGCGAGGACGAGCAGGAGCAGCAGCGGGTTGGTGGTGCGGCTGGCCGCCGTCGCCAGGGCGAGCGCCCAGGCCCACCAGGCCAGCGGGTGGAGGTTGCGCGGGACGCGCCGGCCCCCCGCGGCCCGCCCGGGGGCGCGCTGCGGGGAGCCGGACTCGCGTGTGTCGAGCGTGCCCACCGGATCACTCGGCCCGTCGGCGGCGGCGCCGGGCGGCCACCACCGTGGCCACGCCCAGCGCCACGACGAGGACCGAGCCGAGCACGGCGGGGACCATCGACCCGGAGTCGTGCGGGGCGTCGGCCACCGGGTTGGCGTCCACCACCCCGCCGGGCACGGCTGCCGCGGACGTGGGCCCGGCCTCGGCCGCGGCCGTCTGCGGTGTCGACTGGTCGCTCGGGGCGTCGGTCGGCGGGGCGGTGGACGGCTCGGCCGGCACCGGCGTGGGGTCGGGCACGCCCGACGGGGTGCTGCCGTCCCCGGGGGTGGCGGCGGGGTCCGTCCCCGGGGTCGCGGCGGACCCGGGCGGACGGGCTCCGCCGGGCTGAGGCGCGGCGGGGGCCGGGGCCCGGCCGCCGGTTGAACCAGTGCCGCCGGTTGAGCCGGAGCCGCTGCCGCCCGTCGTACCGGATCCGCCTGTCGTACCGGAACCGCCCGCCGCTCCGCCGGAACCACCCGTCGTGCCCTGGCCGGGGTCGGCCGGCTGCCCGCCCGGGCTGGAGTTGTGGGCCCGGACGCTGTCCGGCGAGATCGTCGGACGGCCTTCGGTGCCCTCGACGTTGGTGCCGCCGAAGATCCACAGGTCGACGCTGCCGGGCTTCGGCTGGTAGAGCATCGCGCCGAGCTGGCTGTAGGACCACTCGTTCTGGCCCGGATCGGCGTGCCAGTACGACCAGTACGCGGTGGCCGGGGGCGTCAGGACGCACTTCTCCTGCTCCGGCGTCGGGTACTGCTTGCCGCCCTGGAAGCCGCTGTAGCCGATCCGGCAGATGAAGGCCGGGCCGTCGTGGCCGGTGCCGGTGGTCTTCCAGCCGCCCTGGTTGAGCAGGGTGAACCCGGTGGTGGGCGTGGTTCCGCAGGAACGCAGCAGCGGGCCGCCCCACTTGCCGAAGTCCACGGCGAGTACGGCACCGGAGGTGGTGGTGCACTGCTCGATCGGCAACGGGGTCGCGGCGGCCGGGACGGTGCCCACGGCGACGCCGCCGAAGGCGAGGGCGAAGGTCAGCGACGCCGCCCCGGACAGCCGGGCGAGGCGCGTGCCGAGTCCCCGGCTCACCGGTGACGCCCCGGGGCGGCCGCGGTGCGACGACGGGCGACGAGGACGGCCCCGGCGCCGAGCGCGGTCAGCGCGCCGGCTCCCGCCGTCAGTGCCAGTGCCTGGCTTCCGGTACTGGCCAGGCCGCCTGAACCGGTCCGCACCGGTACGCCCCCGGCCTCGGCGACACCGCCGGACGACGGGGCGTCGGTGGCCGGGGCCGGCCCGGTCGTGGTGGGCGAACCCGTCGGGGAGGACGTCCCCGTCGGGGTACCTGTCGGAGTCCCGGTGGGAGTAGGCGTCGGCGTGCCCGCGAGGTCGCGGGACAGCGTCCCGAAGGAGATGCCGGTGGCACCGCCCAGCACCTGCGTGGACGCGCGGACGTCCGACCCCCGCTGCCCGGCCGCCGCGACGTTGAACCCGCCGTCGCCGTTCTGCTGCCCGGCGAGGAAGTCGAGCGCCTTGGCGATCTGTCCACCGTAGGCGGCCTGGCGCAGCGTCAGGCCCTGGACGGCCAGCGCGGCCGAGTTGGTGGAGTCGCCGGACGCGCCGGGGAAGCCGCCGTCGGGCAGCTGCCGCGCGGCGAGCCAGCCGAGCCCCTGGTCGACCGCCTGGGCGGCCTCGTCCCCGGGGACGAGGGCAAGGGCCATGACGGCCATCGCCGTGCTGTCCACGTCGGAGTCGCCGGTGGCGGGGATCAGGCTCGGCCAGGAGCCGTCCGGGTGCTGGAGGCCCTTCAGGTAGGCGATCGCGGGGGCGACGCTGGTGGACTCCCCGGCCCGGAGCTGGGCCATGACGGCGAGCGCCTGGGAGAAGACGGAGGTGGCGTAGGCGTAGTTGCCCGGGGCGGCGCAGCCGGTGTTCGCGTCGGCCTTGGCACACACCAGTGCGGCGAGGGCGGCGATCAGGTCGTGGCCGCCGAAGTCCCGCGGGTTGCGGCCGACGGCCTCGGCGAGCAGCGCCTCCTTGCCGATGGACCCGCCGCCGGCGTACTCGGTGCCGATCGCGGTCCAGTCGTTGACGGTGCGCTCGCTCGCGTCCTTGCCCTGCTGGTCGAGGAAGTCGACGATCCGGCGCAGCGCGGCGTCGTCGGTGCCGGTCGCGGCGAGGGCGTAGGCCCCGTCGATGGTCAGGCCGAAGTCGGCGAAGGCCGGGAAGCCCTCGTAGTAGTGGCCGTCGATCAGGCGGGACGGGTCGGTGAGGTAGGCGCTCCCCCTGGCCGCGTCGGGTTTCCTCCCCGCGGGCGCGCTCAGGGCCACCGCGGGCGAGGGCGACGCCGACGGGGAGGCGGAGGGCGAGGGGCCGCCGTTCCTGGCGCGGACGGAGTCCGGGGTGAAGTTCGGCGCCCCGCTGGTGCCGCCGATGTCCGTGCCGCCGTAGACCCAGGCCTCGACCTCGCCGGGCTCGGGCTTCTGCGTGCCGGCCCCGAACCGGCTGTAGGACCAGGTCTGTTGGCCGGGTTCGGCGATCCAGTACGACCAGTACGCGGTGGCCTGCGGGGTGTTGACGCACGGCTCCTCGGCCGGTGTCGGGTACTGGGCGCCGCCGTTGAAGGTCCCGGTCCCGAGCCGGCAGATGAAGGCCGGTCCGTCGTGCTCGGTGCCGGTCGTGGTGAAGCCGGCGTTGTGCAGCAGGTTCATGCCCGTCGTGGAGTGGGCGTCGCAGCCCCGGACGACGCCGCCGCCCCAGTGGGTGAAGTCGACGGCGACGATCGCGCCCGTCGTCGCCGTGCACTGCTCGATCGGGTCGGCCGAGGCGGTACCCGGGTACCCGAGCAGGACCGTGCCGCAGGCGGCGGCCGCGACGGTGCCGGCGACCACCAGCGAGGCGAGGTCCCGGTTCCTGTGACGTGTGCGATTGCTGCTGACCCTCACGACGACTCCCTGGTCGGTCGACACGCGAGGCGACGGCGCAGCCGACGGCCGCCCGCGGGCACGGGGCCGTCGAAACCGCGTCGTAGTCCGCGACGACGCAAGTGCTCTGTGAACAGACCCCCGGTCCAGGCATTCCGGCTCACCCACCCTCAGGTGGGTCCACGGTTGCGGGTCAGCGCCGGAGTTGGACCGGCTTCCCCTGAATGCCGAGGGCAAAAAATCGGTTCATCAGACCACGCTGACCGACGGGCAGTCAACGGGGCGTCAGGTCGATCACATCACCTCGTCGGGCGACGGACCTGTGCGGTAGCGTCCGCGGTGGCCGAGCGGGGGAACCCGGTGCGAACCCGGGGCTGACGCGCAGCGGTGTGGGGAGGTGACCGTACCGTCCCGAGCCCGAATGCCCGCCCGGCCACTGCGGAACTGAGCCGGTGTCCCGGCCGGCCGATCGTCACTGCCCGGCGGACAGCTCCCAGTCCAGCGCCCACGCCCGCACCGAGCCGTCCGCACAGCCGAAGAGCAGCAGGCTGTCGTCCGCGGTGGCGGTGAGACTCCACACCTGGCCGCCACCTCCTTCCAGCTCGCGCAGGCAGCGGCCGGTGTCGGCGTCCCAGATCCGCACGGTGCCGAGCCGGTGGCCTGTGTAGGCGAACCGGCCGCCGGCGGAGAGGTGAAGGACCGACAGCTCATCCGGCCCGGTACCGGCGTCCCACGGCAGGACCTCGAAGTCGAAGGCGCGGAGGAATTGCCCGGTGCCGGCGTCCCACAGCCGCAGCGAGCGGTCGCCGTACGCGCTGCCGGACAGCAGCCGGCGGCCGTCTGCGTCGAACGAGAGCCAGCCGCACGCCGGATGACTCAGCGCCAGCGGCGGAGCGCCGAGCCGGGCGTGCAGCTGGATCTCGCCGAACAGCGCCACGCTCGCCGCCCGGGTGCCATCCGCGCTCATCGCGGCGGCGGTGGTCGGCCGCTCGCCGTCGCCGGTGAGCACCCGCACGCAGCGGCCGCTGTCCAGGTCCCACAGCCGCAGCGCGCCGTCCCGGCCGATCACCAGGGCCTGCCGGGCATCGGCGGTGAACAGGACCGAGTTCCCGAGCATGCCCTCCTCACCGCTCTCGGCACGGCCGTCGGGCCCACGGGCGTCGACCCGGCCGAGCGGTCGGCCGCCGGGCAGCTCCCAGCTCTGCAGCACCGCGTCCCCGCCGGCCACCGCACGCAGGCCGTCGGCGCTCAGGCCGACCGATCCGACCCGGGGCTTGTCGAGCGCGCGCAGCGGGGTGCCGTCGGTCGGATTCCACAGCCCGACCCGGCGGTCACCGCCGATCGCCGCGGTACGCCCGTCCGCCGACACGGCGAGCGAGGACACGTGGCCCTGCCCGCCGAGGGTGTGCACCGGCCACGCCCCGCGCAGCCCGGTACGGCGGACGGATCTCCCCAGCCGCCGCCACGCGGCCAGCACCTCCGGCGCACGCTCATAGCCGGGCGTCGAGCGGGCCCGGGTGAGCAGGTCGAGCGCGGCGGCGTGCTGCCGAGACCCGAGCGCCTGCTCGGCCTCGGCGAGCAGGGCCCCGACCTGCCCGCCGGCCCGCTCGATCTCCTGGTGGCGGCGGGGCCGACTGAGCTGCATGCTCGCCCGGAACCGGCGCTCCGGGGTGATCCGCCACCAGCGCGCGGTGTTGTCCTGCCCGGCGGACACCGCCCAGTCGGCGTCCCCGCCCATCATCACGGCGGCGACCGGCTGGCTGTGTTCGCGGAAGGTGCGCACGCAGCGGTACAGGGCCAGGTCCCAGAGCCGCACCGCGCCGTCCTCGCCGCCGGTGACGGCGTACCGGGAGTCGCCGCTCAGCACCAGCGAGCGGACCTCGCCGATCGGCGAGGTCACGGTGCGCACCGCGCGGCCGCTGCGCAGGTCCCACAGCCGGATCGTCAGGCCGGGCGAGGCGGTCGCCGCGGTGCGGCCCTCGGGCTCCAGCCATATCGCGGTGGGACCGCGGCCCGGCATCGTCATCGTCTGCCGCAGCTCTCCGGTGTTCAGGTCCCACAGCTGGAGGGTGCCGCGCGCGTGGCTGCTGACCAGGGCGAGACCGCCGTCGTGGCTCAGTTCGACCCGGTGGGAGTCCTCGGCCCGGTCCGTGACGGGTCCGAGCCGCAACCGCTGCCGGCCGCTCGGGAAGTCCCAGACCAGCAGCCGTCCCTCCACCACGGCGACGGCGGTCCGCGCCCGGTTGTCGATCCGCAGGGCCTGCACCCGGAACAGCTCGCGGCGGCCGGGCGGGGTGAAGGCCAGCAGGCAGCGCTCGCGCGCCAGGTCCCAGAACCGGACCTCGTTGTCCGGGCCGACCGAGACCGCGTACCGGCCGTCGGAGACGTCGAGGCTGCTCACCCAGGACTCCAGGCCGCCGACGGTGCGCAGCAGCTCGCCGCGCCGCAGGTCCCACAGCTTCAGCCCGCGGTCCTTGTCGCCGTGGCCGCCGTAGCCGGTGACCGCGTACCGCCCGTCGGGGGTGATCCGGGCGGCGAGCCGCGCGGGGCCGTCGAACAGCTGGTACCAGCGGGCGGTGAAGGCCGGGGCCGCCCGGTTGTCGGGGGCGCTTGAGAGGTCGAGACGTTCCACGGCGGCGCGCCGCTCGGGGTCGTCGCCGCACTCCGCGGTGATCCCGGCGAGCAGCTCGCGGGCGGCCTCCAGGTCGCCGCGTTCCAGGTGGACCTCGGTCAGCCGGTGGCGGGACTGCCAGGAGTCGCCGTGCACGAGCCGCAGCTGCTCCAGGTCGGCGACCAGGGTGTCGTCAGTGGTCTCGCCGCGCCGCCAGCGCAGCAGGCCGCCGTTGTAGGCGGCGTCCAGGTGGCGCGGGTCCGCTTCCAGAGCGTCGGCGAAGGCGCGCTGCGCGCCGGGGATGTCCTCGAGGTCGAAGAGCGACAGGCCGCGGTTGTTCAGCTCGTCGGCGCGCAGCCCGACCGCGCTCGGCACCGGGCGCGCGTACCGGGTCCCGGTGGCCCGGTGGTAGTGCTCGGCGAGCTCGGCGGCGACCTCGGCCATCGAGGCGGGTCGCTGGGCGGGGTCGTGGCGCAGGCAGCGCTCCAGCAGCTCGGCGACGCCGGGCGGGATCGGCGGGCGGCCGTCGCGGCCTCGGGTCCCGCGGAAGACCGCGAGGGTCTCGCTCGCGAGTGGTCCGACGTACCAGGCCACGCCGCCGGTGAACATCTCCAGCACCGAGACGGCGAAGCTGTACAGGTCGCTTCGCCGGCCGAGCTGCCGCTGCCCGTACTGCTCGGGCGAGGCGTACACCCTGGTCATCCCTCCGGCGGCGACCAGGACGGTGGCGTCGGCGCCGGGCCGATCGCCTGCGCCGCCGGGCCACGCGGCGAGCTGCCCGGCCCGGGCCAGGCCGAAGTCGGTGATCCGGGCGGTACCGTCCCGGTCCAGCAGGATGTTGCCCGGTTTCACGTCCTGGTGGACCACGCCCTGCTGGTGGGCGTGGTCCAGACCCCGGGCGGCCTGGACCGCCAGGTCCAGGATCCGGGCGAGGGCTTGTTCCGGGCCGCCCGCGTACAGCCGGCCACTGTGGATCAACTCGCTCAGGCTGCCGCCGTCCAGGTACTCGGCGAACACCCGGGGCGTCCCGCCGATCTCCCGTACGTAGTGGCAGGCGCAGACGTGCGGGTGCAGGCCGAGGCCGACCCAGGTCTGCGCCTCGGCGACGAACAGCTCCCGCTCCCGCGCGGACCGGAACAGTTCCGGCCGGGGGGACTTCACCGCCAGGTCGGTCCCCCACCCCAGGTGCCAGACCCGGTACACCAGGCCCATCCCGCCGGCCTCGTGCACCTGGTCGACCCGGTACAGCCCCTCGATCACATCGCCGACCTTCCAGGCCGACGCCGCCCCATTCCGATCGCTCATACCGACGAGTATGCGATCTGACGCCGTGTCATGACAGGCCGCCCCGGGGCCGCCTGGGCCTTCGTCGTGATGTCGGGTCAACCGCGCAGGCCGAGCGCGAAGCCGTACCCGCGGGGCCAGGCCGGCACGCCGAGAGGTCGGTCCGCGGGGCCGGCGGCGGAAGTGGACCACCACGTCGGCGTGATCTGGATGCCGACGGCCGGCCCGGCCGGGACGAGAACACCGAAACCCATGACGATGGACCGGATCCTCAGGGAGGACCGCGAGTGGGCGCGGCCGTCGAATGACAGTACGTTCGACGGGCGTCGGCGGGCTGTTCACCGCGACGCGCGTGCCCGACGGCGACGACCCCGCGTGGCTGACCACCGCGGGCATCGTGGTCGACAGCCTGTTGTTCACGGCCGCCGCGGTGGCAACCGTACGGCTGGTCGGACACCTCGACCGGCGGCGCCGAGCGTCCCGCGGCGCCTGAGCCCCTGGCACCGGCGCCCCGGCCCCTTCCGGAGAAGGGGCCGGGGCGCCGGTCGCCCCCCGCCTGTCAGGGCGCGGTGGTGCCCGGCTGCGCGCCGGCGCCGAAGGACCAGCCCTCGACGTCGCCGGGGGCCGGGTCGTAGCTGCCCGCGCCCAGGGTGCTGTACGACCAGGGGCCGCCGTGCTGGGCGTGCCAGTACGACCAGTAGGCGCTGCCGGTCGGGTTGGTGCAGGTCGTCGGCAGGGCGTTGATGGTGCAGACGAAGCCCGGGTAGCGCGGGTGGAAGGCGTACGAGAATCCGGCGCCGGTGAGCGCGGCCAGGCCGCTGGCCGGGTCGCCGGGCGCGCAGCCGGTCTGGATGCCGCCGCCGACGGCGGTGAAGTCGACCACGACGGTGACGCCGGTGGTGCCGCCGCAGGCGGCCGCCCGCGCCTGCGGGGCCTGGACGGCGCAGACGCCGAGCAGTCCGGCGGTGAGGGCCGCCGCGGCGGCGATCGACCCGAGCGTACAGCGGGCCAGGGTGGGGGTGTCGCTCATCGGTGAACTCCTCGCGGTGTCAGCGTGGTTCAGCGCGTGGCCGGAACCGGCGGGCAGGCCTGGGTCGGGGCGTCGGGGGCGGCCCCGGAGGCGGAGAGCGTGGACAGCGGGGTGCCCGCGAGGCCGAGGACGGCCTGCGCGGTGGCCCGGGCGCCGTTGCCCGCGTTGAAGCCGGTCGCGTCGTAGGCGACGGCGCCGCGGACCGCCGGGTCGGCGGAGCAGCCCTGCTGGAGCTTCACCAGCCGGCCCCAGGCCTTGAGGCCGGGGCCGAGGCGTCCGCCGGAGAGCAGCGCCTGGGTGGCCAGGCCGGTGCTGTTGGCGTTGGAGGCGGTCGCCCCGGCGGCCGCGAAGCCGCCGTCGGCGTTCTGGTGGGCGGTGAGCCAGCCCAGGCCCGTGTTCGCCTTGGCGGCGCGCCCGGTGGCGGCGAGGGCCTGGACGGCGAGGGCGGTGGCGTCGGCGTCGCTGGTGCAGGCGGCCTGGCCGAAGGAGAGCGGGAAGCCGCCGTCCGCGCACTGGCTGTTCGCCAGGAAGTCCACGGCCGCCGCCGGGACGTCACCGGGCGTGCGGTGCAGGGCGATCACGGCGAGGGACTGGCCGAAGGCGTTGCTGTAGTCGCCCCACTGGGAGCGGTCGGAGAACCGGCCCTCGGCGGTCTGCAGCGACCGCAGGCGGGCCGGCAGGTCGACGCCACCGAAGGCCGTCGGGTCCCCGCCGCGGACCTCGACGGCGAGCAGCAGCTTGGCGGTCGCGCCCGCGTAGGCCTCGGTGGTGCCGTCGCCGAGGTAGCCGCCGATGATCTCGGGCTTCGCCAGCCAGGCGGTGGCCTTCGCGGCGGCCTCGTCGGAGCCGCGCGAGGCGGCGAAGGCCAGTACGGCGTCGATGGTGAGGCCCTGGTCGGGGTAGGCGGTCCCGTTGAAGACGGACTCGAAGTGGTCGCCGTCGACGAGCTGGCGGGCCAGCCAGCCGCCCGCGGCGGCGTCGGGGCGGACCGTCGGGGACGAGGTCGCGGCGGCGGGCGCGTTCACGGGCGCGGCGTGGGCGGCGGTGGCCGCCGGGAGCGCGGTGGCGAGCGCCACGGCGGGTATCGCGAGCAGACCGAGGGCGCGGCGGAGCGTGGGCATGGTGGCCTTTCCGGGCCCGTGCGCAGGGGCCCGGAGGACGGCGGCGACAGCCGGGGCGGCCCTCGGGGCTCCGGCCCGCGGACCACGACGGGAGGAGGGACGACACGCCTCCGCCGACGGGTACTCGGGCTCGCCGCCGACCAGGAGCCGGCGGCCTACCGTTGCGGGCCAGCGCCGGATTCGAACCGGACTTCCCCCAGCGGCGGAGTCACAACATGACGGCCCATCATGGCGATACGGAAAAGATCCGGTCAAGGGTTCGAACGTGACATCACGGTGGCCGCCGCCCGACATCGCGACGCGCCCCTCCCGGCCGCCGACGCGACCAGGGCGTCCCGGACGGCAGAATGCCTCCCATGCGGCACATCTTCGTCATCGGCATCGGCGCGGGCGACCCCGACCACCTCACCCTGCAGGCGGTCAAGGCGCTCGCCCGCACGGACGTCTTCTTCATCCTCGACAAGAACGAGGACCGGCAGGACCTGATCCGGCTGCGCCGCCGGATGCTGGCCGAGCACGGCCGGCCCGGCCACCGGGTGGTCGAGGCGCCGGACGCGGAGCGGGACCGGACCACCCCCGCGTACGCGGCCGCCGTGGACGACTGGCGCGTCCGCCGGGCCGACCTGGTCGAGCAGTTGCTCTCCGAGCACCTCGGCGAGGGCGAGACGGGCGCGTTCCTGGTCTGGGGGGATCCGAGCCTCTACGACAGCGTCATCGCCGTGGTGGACGACGTCCTGGCCCGCGGCGCCGTCGGCTTCGACTACGAGGTGGTCCCGGGCATCAGCAGCGTCTCCGCGCTCGCGGCCCGCCACCGCACCACGCTGACCCGGGTCGGCCGCCCGGTGCAGATCACCACCGGCCGCCGGCTGGCCGAGGGCTTCCCCGAGGGCGTGGACGACGTCGTGGTGATGCTCGACGGCCGCGCCGCCTTCACCGGGATCGACCCGGAGGGGCTGGAGATCCGCTACGGCGCGTACCTCGGCACCCCCGACGAGATCCTCGTCGCCGGTCCGCTGGCCGAAGCCGCCCCGCGGATCAGCGAGTTGCGCGAGTCGGCCCGCGAGCGCAAGGGCTGGATCATGGACACCTACCTGCTGCGGCGCTCCGGGAGCTGACCGGCGGGCGCCGCCCCGGTTCGACCCCCGGCCGACACTCGGACACCGGCCTCGCGCCCGGCCGTCACTCCACCCGGCCGGTGCGCTCCCGGACCCGTGCCGGTGCACTGTGGGCCAACTCCGACACCATGCCACTGCCTAACGTTCCGTCATGAGAGCGAGCAGGAGAGCCCCTTGGGCTCGTCCGGCTCGACCGCGCCGCGCCGCCGCCCGCTCCGGGCGGCGGCCCGAACCCATGACTGGAGGCCGTCGAGGTGCCTGCAATGCCGGTCGGCGGGCTGGTCCCCCGCACGGAAAACGTCACCGAACACGCCGCCGACGTCGTCGTCCGCAACGCCCGGATCCACACCGGGGACGCCCGCCGCCCGCAGGCCGGCGCCCTCGCCATCCGGGACGGCCTGATCACGGCCGTCGGGGACGACGCGGACGTCGCCCCGGCCGTCGGCCCGTCCACGGTGGTGGTCGACGCGCTCGGCCGCCGCGTGGTGCCCGGCCTCAACGACGCGCACCTGCACGTGATCCGCGGCGGCCTCAACTACGTCCTGGAGCTGCGCTGGGACGGTGTGCGGTCGCTGCGCCAGGGCCTGGCGATGCTGCGGGAGCAGGCCGCCCGGACGCCCCGGGGGCAGTGGGTGCGGGTGGTCGGCGGCTGGTCGGCGGAGCAGTTCGCCGAGCGGCGGCTGCCGACCCCCGCCGAGCTGAACGAGGCGGCGCCGGACACCCCGGTGTTCGTCCTCCACCTCTACCAGTCGGCGGTCCTCAACCGCGCCGCGCTGCGCGCCGTCGGCTACACCCGCGACACCCCGGACCCGAAGGGCGGCCAGATCGTCCGGGGCCGCGGCGGCGAGCCCAACGGCATGCTGCTGGCCGCCCCGAGCGCCCTGGTCCTCTACTCCACGCTCGCCAAGGCCCCGGCGCTGGAGGGCGAGGAGCGCAGGACGTCCACCCGGCACTTCCTGCGCGAGCTGAACCGCTTCGGGCTGACCTCCGCGATCGACGCCGCCGGCGGGTTCCAGAGCTTCCCGGAGAACTACGCCACGGTGACCGAACTCGCCCGCGAGGGGCTGCTCTCGCTCCGCATCGCCTACCACCTGTTCCCGCAGACCCCCGGCCAGGAGCTGGACGACCTCACCCGCTGGGTCGAGACGGTCCGGCCCGGGGACGGCGACGAGTGGCTGCGGCTGAACGGCGCCGGCGAGAACCTCACCTGGGCCGCCGCCGACTTCGAGAACTTCGCCGAGCCGCGCCCCGAACTGAACGCCTACGAAGGGGAGTTCGCCAAGGCCGTGCGCCTGCTCACCGAGCACGGCTGGGGCTTCCGGCTGCACGCGACGTACGACGAGACGATCCGGCGCGACCTCGCGGTGTTCGAGGGGCTCGCCGCCGAGGGGCTCTTCCCCGCCGGGAACCGGTGGCTCTTCGACCACGCCGAGACCGTCTCCCCGGACAGCCTGGACCGGATCGCGGCGCTCGGCGGCTCGCTCTCCGTCCAGAACCGGCTGTCCTTCCAGGGCGAGGTGTTCACCCGCCGGTACGGCGCCGCTGCCGCCGCCGAGGCGCCGCCGGTCCGCGCCATGCTGGCGCGCGGACTGACCGTGGCCGCCGGCACGGACGCCACCCGGGTGTCCTCCTACAACCCCTGGGTCGCCCTGCACTGGCTGGTCTCCGGCCGCACGGTCGGCGGCCTGGCGATCCGGCCCCCGGAGAACCGGGTCGACCGGGCGACCGCGCTCGCGATGTACACCACGGCCGGCGCCGCCCTCACCGGCGAGCAGGACGTCAAGGGCGTGCTGCGGCCGGGCAGTTACGGGGACCTGGCGGTGCTGTCCGAGGACTACTTCACGGTGCCGGAGCCGCAGATCCCGTCCATCGAGTCCGTGCTGACCGTCGTCGGCGGCCGGATCGTCCACGCCGCGGCCGAGTACGAGGGCATGGACGAGGAGCTCCCGCCGGTCAGCCCCGGCTGGAGCCCGGTCGCCCACTTCGGCGGCTACCAGCCCGCCCGCCCCGCCCACGGCACGGGCGCCCGCCAGGCGGAGCTGCTCGGCGAGGCCGTCGCCGAGTCCGAGCTGCACCACCGCTGGCGGGTCGCGCGCGGCCTGGCCGCCGAGCAGGGCGCGCCGTTCGACCCCTGCTTCCTCCTCTGATCCACCTGCCCCGCCTTCACGCGGACCACCGCGCGAAGGACCCTGTCCCACCGCACCGAAGGGAACCCCGTCATGGTCGACCTCACCCAGGTCAGCGCCACCCCCAGCCCCGACCTGCTCACCCCCGACAACGCCGTGGTGCTGTTCGTGGACCACCAGCCGCAGATGTTCTTCGGCACCGGCAGCGGCGACCGCACCGCGATCGTCAACGCCACCGTCGGCCTCGCCAAGGCCGCCCGGGCCTTCGACGTGCCGACCGTCCTGACCACCGTCGCCGCCGAGTCCTTCTCCGGCCCGCTGCTGCCGCAGCTGGCGGCGGTCTTCCCCAAGGCCGAGGTCCTCGACCGCACCTCGATGAACGCCTGGGAGGACGAGG
Source organism: Kitasatospora sp. NPDC058046 (assembly GCF_042885595.1). Taxonomy (NCBI): domain Bacteria; kingdom Bacillati; phylum Actinomycetota; class Actinomycetes; order Kitasatosporales; family Streptomycetaceae; genus Kitasatospora; species Kitasatospora sp. NPDC058046. Next base: position 89,947 of record NZ_JBHVRS010000011.1, on the reverse strand, counting down.
CGGTCGTCGAGGCGGTCAAGGCCACCGGCCGCGGCAAGGTCGTGATAGCCGGGCTGTGGACCGAGGTCTGCCTGGTCCTTCCCGTGCTGTCCATGATCGACCAGGGCTACGAGGTCTACGTCGTCACCGACGCCTCCGGCGGCGTCTCCCCGCAGGCCCACGAGCACGCCGTCCAGCGGATGACCCAGGCCGGTGCGGTGCCCGTCACCTGGGTGCAGGTCCTGCTCGAACTCCAGCGTGACTGGGCCCGGACGGAGACGTACGGCGTGGTCACGGACATCGTCAAGGAGCACGGCGGCGCGTACGGCCTCGGGATCGTCTACGCCCAGGCCTTCCTCGGCGAGCACGCCGCGGGCTGAGCCGGCACCGCACAAGAAGCACAGGAACCAGGGACCAGGGACCAGGAACAGGACACGATGGATACCGGACTGCTGATCCTCCGCGTGGTGGTGGGCCTGCTCATCGCCGGGCACGGAGTACAGAAGGTGAGCCACCGCCTCGGGGGCCACGGCCTCGCCGGCGGGACGGCGGAGTTCCGCCACGACGGCTTCCGCGGCGGGACGCCCACCGCGCTCGCCGCGGGCGCCGGGCAGGTCGGATCGGGCCTGTTCCTGGCCCTGGGCGCGCTCACCCCGCCCGCGGCCATGGTCGCCATGGGGGTGATGACAGTGGCGATCACCGTCAAACTGCCGCACGGGCTCTGGGTGCAGGACGACGGCTACGAGTACCCGCTGGTCCTGGTCGTCGTCACCGGGGCGCTCGCCCTCACCGGCCCGGGCCGGTGGTCCGTCGACCACGCCGTCGGCCTGACCGCCTGGCCGCTCTGGATCTCCGTCGCGGCCGTCGTGCTCGGCCCCGCCAGCGGACTGCTCACCCGGGCCGTCCTGCACCGCCCGGCCACGCCCGAAGGAGCCACCGCCGTTGCGCGCCCTGCTGACTGACGCCCTGCGGACGCTCGCCCCGCCGCGCACCGACCGGCACGGACCGCTGCCGCCGCTGATGCTGCTGCTGACCGTGACCACCGGCGTGGTCGACGCGGTGAGCTACCTCGGCCTCGGGCACGTCTTCGTGGCGAACATGACCGGCAACGTGGTCTTCCTCGGGTTCGCCCTCGCGGGCGCCTCCGGCCTGTCGGCCGCGGCGTCGCTGGTCTCGCTCGCGGCCTTCCTGACCGGCGCGCTCTGCGGCGGACGGCTCGCCGGCCGGTCCGCCGACCACCGCGGGCGTCTGCTGGCCCTGACCGCCCGCGTCCAGACCGCCCTGACCGCCGGCGCCGCCGTCACCGCCGCGCTCGCGGACGGCGCCGGCGCCCGCTACGCCCTGATCGTCCTGCTGGGCCTGGGCATGGGCCTGCAGAACGCGGTGGCCCGGCGGCTCGCCGTACCCGACCTGACCACCACCGTCCTCACCCTCACCCTGACCGGCCTCGCCTCCGACTCGGCCCCGGCCGGGGGCACCGCGCCGCGGCCTGGGCGCCGGATCCTCTCCGCCCTGGCGATGCTGCTCGGCGGCCTCGCGGGCGCGGTCCTGGTCCTGCACGGGCGGACCGCCACGGCCCTCGCCCTGGCCGCCCTGCTGCTCCTGGGCACTGCGCTGGCCGCCCACCGGCTCTCGGCGGCCCACGGGCCCGACGCGCCCTGGGCCGCACCGACGGCCTGACCACCGCACCGACACTCCGAGCACCCGCACCGACCACGACCGGGAGGTCACCCCCGTGCAACGCCCCCTGACCCGACGCCTCACCCGACGCCTGGTCCCGCTGGTGGCGGCGGTCGCCGCGCTGGCGGCCGTCCCCACCGCCGCGCCCGCCCAAGGCACCCCAGCCGCACCGACCGCCGGGCACCGGCAGTTCGCCGTCGGCCCCCAGTACGACTCCACCCACGTGTACGTTGAGCCCGGCACCGAGCAGGCCTTCGCGGCCAGTTGGGTGGCCACCTTCGGCGGCAGCACGATCGGGCCGAACGCCACCCAGGTGACCCCCACGCCCAGCCGGACGCTCTCCGAACTGGTCGTCTCCCCGGTGGGCACCCTCTCGGTGTTCGACTACACCACGCCCGTCCCGTACCCCTTCGGCACCGAGCGCACCGGCTGGCTGGTCACCGACCTCGACCAGGCGGTCCGCGCCGCCCGCGCCGACGGGGCCGCCGTCACCGTGACCCCGTTCGCCGACCCGATCGGCCGGGACGCCGTCGTCCAGTTCCCCGGCGGCGTCAACGCCCAGCTGTACGTCCACACCACCCCGCCGTCCTACCCCGGGCTCGCCAGCGTGCCGGAGAACCGGCTCTACCTGTCACCGGACGCGGTGGGCGCCTTCCTGCGCAGCTTCCTCGCCTTCACCGACGGCCGGATCGTCTCCGACGACCGCCGGGCCGACGGCGCCGCGATCGGACTGCCCGGCACCGCCTACCGGCTGCTGCGCCTCGCCTCCGGCTTCGGCACCACGACGGTCGCCGTGACGGACGGCCACCTGCCGTACCCGTTCGGCCGGGAGCTCACCGGCTACGGCGTGGCGGACCTCGGCGCCACCCTGGAGCGGGCGGAGGCCGCCGGCGCGTCGGTGCTGTCCGGCCCGGTCCGGGCGGACGGCCGGGACAGCGCGATGGTGCGGTTCCCCGGCGGCTACGTCGCGGAGCTGCACGGCGACCGGTGACCGGTGCCCCGGCACGGGGGCGGTCACACCGCGATGCCGTACCCCTCCGGCCGGGCCGCGCCTCCCTGGGCGAGGCCCGCCCGGGCGCACGCCTGCCACTCGCGCGGCGAGACCCCGTAGGCGGCCCGGAAGGCCCGGCTGAAGTGACTGGCGCTCACGAAACCCCACCGCCCGGCGACCGCCGCCACGGTCGCCGGGCCACCCGTCGGACCGGTCGCCGGACGGGCCGCCGTACGGGTCGCCGCACGGGCGAGGTCCCGGCGGCACGCGTCCAGCCGCTGGCGCCGGATCCAGCGGGTCACCGTCACCCCCTCGAAGCCGAACAGCTTGTGCAGGTACCGCACGGACACGTGGTGGGCCTCGGCGATCCGCTCCGGCGAGAGCTCCGGGTCCCCCAGGTGCCGCAGGATGTGGTCCTTCAGCCGGGCCAGGGTGGCCAGGGCCGCCTCGGGCGCCTCCGGTACGGACCGGCCGCGGCGTTCGTGCGCGAGCACCGCGAGCAGGTCGAGCGCCGTGGTGGCGAGCCAGGCGGCCGCCGGCGGCTCCATGCTCCCGGCCGAGCGGGAGAGGCAGTCCAGGTAGGCGCCCACCAGGCGGGCGGTGTCGTCCTCGCGGGTGTCGAAGGCCGTCGCCGTGAGCACCCGCAGGTCCTCCTCGGTGACCCCGACGGCCGAGCGCGGCCAGTGGAAGGCCGTGAAGAGGAACGGCTCCGGCAGGTCCTTGCTGAACGGCCGCCCGGCGTCGGAGATCGCGAAGGTGCCCGGGCGCAGCTCCACCTGGCGTCCGTCCTGGAGCAGCCGGGCGGTGCCGCGGTGCTGGAGCGCCAGGGTGAGGTGGTCCTCGCCACCGCGGGCGATCAGCCGGGCGCTGCGTTCGACCCGCTGCGGGCCGGCCCGGACCAGGGAGACCTGGGCGGCGCCCAGCCGGTGGCTGGTGATCGTCGCGGGCGCGGGCGCGTCCTCGCGCAGGACGACGTCGAGCGGGATGAAGGTACGGGAGACCGCCTCGTGCCAGTACTCGGCGCGGTCGGCGGCCGGCACACCGGCGGTGTCGAGGACGGCGGACGGGACGACGGACATCTGTGCTCCTGTTCGGTCTGCGGGCCCGACCGCGCCGGGTCGCGCCTCGGCGGCGGTGGCCCAAGTCGTGCTGGTTCTACGGCTCGTCAGCAGGCCCCGTCGGTCCGGAGCGGGCGCCAGTCGCGCGGCGAGACCCCGTACGCGGCGCGGAAGGCCCGGCTGAAGTGCGCCGGGTTGACGAAGCCCCAGCGCTGGGCGACCGCCGACACGGTCGGGGCGGTCCGGCCATGGCGGCCCAGTTCGCGGGCGCAGGCCTCCAGGCGGCGCTGCCGGACGAGCCGGCTCACCGTCACTCCATCGTGCTCGAACAGCCGGTGCAGGTACCGCACCGAGATCCGGTGGGCGTGCGCGATCCGCTCGGGCGTCAGCTCCGGGTCGCCCAGCCGCTGGTCGATGTACTCCCGCACCCGCCGGACCAGGTGCTCGTTCGGGCCGTCGGGGCCGACACTTCCGGGGCCGTCCGCCGCCAGCTGGACGACCAGCGCGCTCACCAGGTCGGCGACCCGCCCGGCCAGCTGGTCCCCGACCGGGCCGGGGTAGGAGTGCGCGGAGGCGGCCAGGGTGCCGAGGAAGGGCCCGAGCACGGGCCCGCAGCCGTCCGCCGGGCCGACGGCCGTACCCGCCGCGTGCCGCAGGTCGCGCTCCGACACGCCCAGCAGCCTGCACGGCAGTTGGAACAGGTGGGTGCGGAAGCGCCCCGGGTACTCGACGGCGAACGGCCGCCCGGCGTCGTACAGGACGAGCCCGCCCGGCGGCACCTCCGTGCGGCGCCCGTCCTGCTCCAGTACGGCCCGGCCGGACTCCTGCACCCCGACCCCGACCTGCGGCTCGGTGCGCGGGGCCGGGGCGATCAGGTCGGCGCTACGGGAGAACCGGGCGGTGTCTCCTTCCAGGGTGGAGATCCGCACGTAGCCGAGCCGGTGCGACACCGGGAGCCCGTCGGACGGCCGCCCGGTGAACGGGTGGGCCCCCGCCGGAACCGGCGCCGCCGGAGCGCCCCGGAACGCGGCCTTCCCGCCGTCCGTGACCGACCCGGTCGTCCCCCGCACGCCCATCTGACCGTCCTCCCGTCGAAGCCCTGCGCGACTCAGCCTGGACTTCGACGGCGACGGCCCGTTAGGTCATCTGACTGCCTGGTTCGACAGCGGTCGGAGGAAGCGCCGTCCCGGCCGGTCGGCCGCCGTCGAGGGCGTGGGCGAGCGCGGCCCGCGAGGTGATGCCGAGCTTCGGGAAGATCCGGTACAGGTGGGCCCCGACGGTGCGGGGCGACAGCTGGAGCTCCCGGCCGATCTCCTTGTTCGTCAGGCCGGTCGCGGCCAGCCGGGCGATGCGCAGTTCATGGCCGGTCAGGCCGGTCAGCCCGGCCGGTCCGGCCGGCGGCAGGGCCGCGGAGTCCCCGGCGGCCCGCAGTTCCTCCTCGCACCACCGGGCCCAGGGCTCCGCCCGGAGGCGGCGGAACACGTGGTGGGCCGCGCGCAGCGGCTCCCGGGCCCCGGGGCGGTGGCGCCGGCGCAGCCACCCGCCGTGGGCGAGCCGCAGCCGGGCGAGGTCGAACGCCCACCGCTCGGTCCCCGGCACGGCGTACGCGGCGCGGTAGGCGGCGTCGGCCTCGTCGTCGTCGGCGGCCAGGGCCGTGGCGGCCGCGAAGAGGAAGGCGTGGCGGCCGGAGATCTCCGCCGAGCGCGCCGCGCGTCCGGCCGCGAGGTGCTGCCGGGCCTCCTCGTGCCGGCCGGTGTGCACGGCGGCCGTCACCAGGTCGAGGACCAGTGTGTGGTGCCAGGGCCGGCCGCCGGGCAGGTGTCCGGGCGGGGTGAGTTCGCAGAAGTGGGCGTACGCCTCCTCGTAGCGCCGGTGGGCGAGCGCGGCCAAGCCGCGCAGGTGGCTCAGGCGGTCGAGGACGTACCGCATCCGGGCGCGGGTGGCGGTCGGCCGGACGGCCTGTTCGATCTCCCGCAGGCCGTCCTCGTCGCCCCGGCCGGCCAGGAAGTGGGCGTGGTACAGGCGGAACACCAGGGCGTTGGTGCGGTAGCCGAGCTCCTCCGCGATCCCGGCCTCGCGCAGGCAGACGGCCGCCCGGTCCCACTGTCCGAGCAGGAAGTCCTGGTGGCACCTGGCCTTGGCGACCGAGCCCTGGGTGGCGTAGCCGTGCAGCCCGGTGAAGCGGCGCCACAGGTCGCCCTCGGGGCAGTCGAGCGCCGAGGCGGTCCAGAGCAGGAGCCAGGCCGCACCGGCCTCCTGCTCCGCGCTCAGGTCCGCGGCCGCCGCCCGGAGCGCGGCGGCCGTGTCCGGGCCCGGGTCGGTCCAGGCGCGCAGGCAGAGCCTGCCCGCCTCGGAGACGTTCTCCCGGTGCCGTTCCAGGGCCTGCCAGGCCCAGGGGTCGTCCGTGTAGCTGGCGGCCAGGAGGAGTTTGAAGTAGGCCTGTTCGACCAGCCCGCCGAAGGATTCGGCGCCCGGCGCGGTCAGCGCGTCGAGGGCCGCGGGCAGCAGGGCGGAGGAGGACTCGAAGTCGACGTGGTGGCTCTGGTCGACGTAGACCACCGCGTACGCGAACAGCGGGGCGACGTCCTCGGGCACGGTGCTGGCCTTCAGGTCCTCCACCAGGGCCGCGGTGTGCCGCAGTTGCCCGCCGTGGGCGGACATCACCGCGGCCCAGGTGAGCCGGCGGGCGCGCTCGCAGGAGCTGGGGCTGAGGGTGGCGGCGCGTTCGAGCAGCAGCGCGCCCTCCGCGTCGCCGCCGCGCCGGGCGAGGTCGCGGCCGGCCTCCTGGAGGCGGTGCGCGAGGTCCTCGTCGGGCAGCAGCGCGGCGGCGGCCTCGTGGACCAGCCGCCGGGGGTCGCCCGGCGCGAGGGCGTCGGACAGCGCGCGGTGCGCCTCGCGGCGCGCGGTGTCGGAGGCCGCGGAGACGACGGCGGTGCGCACCAACGGGTGCCGGAACACCAGTTGCCCGGCCGGGTCGAGCCGGGCCAGTCCGTCGGCCTCGATCCGCTCCAGGATCTCCCGCGCGTTCTCGTCCGCGACCGCGCTCAGCCACTCGCCGCTGCCGAAGTCCGGACTGGCGGCCAGGGCGCCGAGCAGCAGGAGACGGCCGGCCTCCGGCGGCACCGCGCCCAGCCGTTCGGTGAACATCCGCTCCAGCTTCCGCCCCAGCGGCAGCCGCTCCGGCAGTGGCGCGGCCCCGCGCTGCTGGGCGGCCGCGAGCTGGCGCGGCAGCTCCACCAGCGCCAGCGCGTTCCCGGCCGCCTCCGCCAGTACCCGGTCCCTGGCGGGCGGGGCGAGTTCGGGGTAGCGGGAGCCCAGCAGCAGGGCCGCGTCCGTCCGGGGCAGGGCCCGCACGTCGACGGCCTCGGCGGACCAGAGCCGGGCGGCCGGCCCGTCCGGGCGGGTGGCGCCGACGATCACCACCCGCTGCTCGGCGCAGCGCCGGTGGAGGAAGGCGTAGACGGTCGCGCTCGACGAGTCGATCCAGTGCAGGTCGTCGAGGAGGAGCAGCGTGGGGGCGGCCCGCGCCGCCTCCTCCAGCAGGGCCAGCGCGGCGGCACCGACGGCGAGGCCGCTCGGTGCGCCGGGGCGGACGCCGAACGCGCTCTCCAGGGCCTCCCGTTGGTGGGCGGACAGCGCGGTGGAGCGCTGGAGCGGCGCCCAGAAGGCCTGGTGGAGGGCGCCGAACGCGAGGTCCGTCTCCGCCTCGGAGCCGACCGCGCGCAGGACGGTGAACCCGCGCTCGCGCGCCGCCCGTTCCACCCAGGCCAGCAGTGTGCTCTTGCCGACCCCCGCCTCACCGCGCAGCAGCACCGTGGAACCGCTCGCACCGTCCACGGCCTGGACCAGCGCCGCCGTCAGCAGCTCCGTCTCCCGCTGCCGGCCGACCAGGACCGGAACCCGCCCGCCGTCCACCACTCTCGTCCCCCTCGGGTTCTCACCGCCCACTCCCCAGGCACCCAAGGCTACAATCCGTCAACCCGCCCCGGCACTACGGCGGGTACCGCTCCGGGCGCGCAGCGTGCCCAGCCCCGGCTCTCGCCGCCGGCCCGCCGGTTCCCTCCCGGGCCATCCCCCGTGCACGGACGCGCAACCGCCCCGCCTCCCGCCGCCGTAGCGTCATGCGGCGCACCGGCCCGGCGGTCCGCCGCGACCGCCTCACCTTCCGCGGCCACGCCGACCTCACCGCGTCCTTCCGGAACTGACCGCCCCACACCAGACGAAGGCCGACACACCCATGACCGATCCCCGCGACGGGCAGCCACCCAGCGCCCCGGACGACCTGTGGTGCCCCTTCCCCTCCCTGACGAACCCCCACGCCGAGCAGGCCGACCGGCAGAGCCTGGACTGGCTGGCGCGCCACCGGCTGCTGGACGGGCGCCACCGGCAGTCCGACCGGATCGGCCGCCAGCGCAGCGGCCACCTGGCCGCACGGACCAACCCGGAGGTCTCCGCCGGGATGCTGCGCCTGCTGTCCGACTGGTACGTCTGGCTCTTCGCCTTCGACGACGGGTACTGCGAGGACCGCGAACGCGGCGCCGCCCCCGGGCCGTTGGCCCGTACGACCGCGCTCCTCTCCCGGGTGGTCGACCCCGAGCCGCCCGGCGACGAGCTGCCCGGACCGGCCGGCGCCTACGCGACGGCCCTGCGGGAGATCCGGGACCGGGTCGCCGCGCAGGCCTCGCCGTCCCAGCTGATCCGGTGGGAGTGCACGGTCCGCGACTACCTCTCCGCCCAGGTCTGGGAGGCCGCCAACCGGGAGGCGGGCACCGTACCGGGCCTGGCCGAGTACGTGGCCATGCGCCGGCACGCCGGGGCGACGTACACCTGCCTCGCCCTGGTCGACCTCGCGGCCGGCGACGAAGTGCCGGCCGCGGAGGCGGACGGACCGTCGCTACGCAGGCTCAGGGACCTCACGGCGAACCTGGTGAGCTGGGACAACGACCTGTACTCCCACGCCAAGGAAGCCGCCGGCGGCCAGAGCCGCCACAACCTGGTCGAGGTCCTCGCCCGCCACCACCGCTGCTCCCCGGCCGAGGCCCGACGGTCGGCCGTCGCCATGCGCGACGCCGAGATGCGCGCGTTCGTCGAGCTGAGCCGGACCGTCCGCACGGACGGCAGCGACGCGGCCTCCGCGTACGCCCGCAGCCTCGGGCTGTGGCTGCGCGGGCACATCGACTGGTCGCGCGGCAGCTCCCGGTTCGACGTGCCGTCCCCCGCGGCGAGGCACTGATGCGCGAGGACGCCGCCCCGCCCGGCAGCGCGCCGCGCGCACCCGGCCACCTGCCCCTGCTCGGCCACCTGCTCCCGCTGCTGACCCGCCCCGTGCCGTTCCTCCAGTCGCTCGCCGACCACGGCCCGGTGGTGCGGATCCACCTGTGGCGCAGGCCCGTTCACGTCCTCACCGACCCCGGGCTGGTCCACCGGCTGCTCGTCCAGGACGCCGCGAGGACCGAGAAGGGCTTCGTCTTCGACCAGGCCCGCGGCCTGCTGGGCAACGGCCTGTTCATCTCCGAGGGCGCGTTCCACCTCCGCCAGCGGCGCCTGGTGCAACCGGCCTTCCACCGCGACGGCATCCGCCGGTACGCCGCCCTGGCCGCGCGGCTGGCAGCGGCCGCGGTGTCCCGCTGGGAGACCGGGCGGCCCGCGCCGATCGAGCCGCGGATGCACGGACTCGCCCGGGACATCGTGGTCGAGGCACTGTTCGCCACCCGCCTGACCCCCGCCCAGAAGGCCCGGATCGACCGGGCCGTGCCCGTCGTCCTCACCGGCTTCGTCCAGCGGGCGCTCTACCCGTCGCCGCTGCTGGAGAAACTGCCCGTACCGGCCAACCGGCACTTCGACGCGGCGGTCCGGGACCTGCGCACCGTCGTGGACGAGATCGTCGCCCGGGCCGCCGCCCCGCAGCAGGGCCCGGACGGCACCCTGCTCTCCCTGCTGCTGACCACCCGCGACGAGGAGACCGGCCTCGCCATGCCACCGGCCCAGGTCAGGGACGAGACCGTCTCGCTGCTCCTGGCAGGCACCGAGACGACCGCCACCACGCTCGCCTGGCTCTTCCACGAACTCGCCCGGCACCAGGACCTCCAGGACGAGCTGAGCGAGGAGGTGCGCGCCGTCGCCCCCGACGGCTCCGTGTCCCCGGACGACCTGCCGCTCCTGGAGCGCACGGGCCACGCCATCAGCGAGACCCTCCGGCTCCACACCCCCAACTGGATCCTGATGCGCCGGGCGACGGAGCCCCTCCGGTACGGCGGCGTCGTCCTGCCCCCGGGGGCGGAGATCCTCTTCAGCCCGACCGCGCTGCACCGCTCCCCGCGGCTCCACCCCGACCCGTCGCGGTTCGACCCCGACCGCTGGCGCCGGTCCGCCGGCCACGCCCCACCCAGGCTGTTCATCCCCTTCGGCGCGGGCCGGCACAAGTGCGTCGGCGAGTCCTTCGCCTGGACCGAGATGCTCGTCGTCACCGCGGCCGTCCTCGCCCGCCTGCGCCTCAGCCCGGCCACGGCCACCCCCCTCCGGGAGAGCGCCACCGCCGCCACCGTCCGCCCACGCGGCCCGCTGCTCGTCGCCGAACCCCGGTGATCTGCCGGCGGCCGGCGCGTGCGCGCAGGGGCAGGCCCCGGTGCCCGGGTACGACGACCGGCCGGCGGACGTGGCGGCGGTGGCCGTACTGCCGTGAACCCGTCATTCCTGCGGATACCGGGGGATAACCCCACCCACGACCGGGCGGGTAGCGGCATCGTCGCAGGTGGTCCGCTCCGGAGAGGGTTGGGGCAGCGGCGTGACCCGCCGGCTTCCTCGACAAGCAACCGGAGTTGATGCATGCGCAATCAGGCGCAGCAGACCGTCCACCCGTCCCGGCACCGGAAGGTCCTGGTGGCCGCGATGGCCGTCGGTGCCCTGACGACGGGGGTGCTGGCCCCCACCACGGCCTTCGCGGCACCGAAGCCGGACACCGTCCAGCAGGGCCTCGACGCACTGGTGCGGGACGACGGCATCGTCGGCACGCTGGCGAACGTCGAGAAGGGGCACGGCCGAGCCCGCAACTACACCGCCGGGGTGGGTGACCTGGCCACCGGGGCGAAGGTCCCGGTCGACGGTCAGGTGCGGATGGGCAGCAACACCAAGACGTTCACGGCGGTGGTCGTGCTCCAGCTGGTCGGAGAGGGGAAGATCGGCCTCGACGCACCCGTCGAGACCTACCTGCCGGGCCTCGTCCGCGGGGACGGCATCGACGGGCGGAACATCACCGTCCGTCAGCTCCTCCAGCACACCAGCGGGCTCCCGGAGTACCTGAGGGGTGATGCCTCGTTCCACTACTACGAGCCGCGCGACCTCCTCGACAACGCACTGCGGTTCAAGGCCGACTTCGCCCCTGGCGACCGGTTCAACTACAGCAACACGAACTACCTCGTGGCCGGCCTGATCGTCCAACGGGTCACCGGCCGCCCGCTCGCGGCGGAGATCGACCGCCGCATCGTCAAGCCCGTCGGCCTGCGCCACACCTACTTCCCCACCCCCGGCGACACGGCCATCCGCGAGCCCCACCCCAAGGGCTACTACCGCGAAGCCCCCGACGCACCCCAGCAGGACGTCACCGAGACCGACCCCTCCTTCGGCTGGGCCGCCGGTCAGATGATCTCCACCAACTCCGACCTCAACCACTTCTTCTCCGCACTCCTCCACGGCGGCCTCCTCCCACCCGCCCAGCTCGCCGAAATGAAGAAGACCGTCCCCGCCGAGGCCGTCGGCCCCGGCGCCGCCTACGGACTCGGCCTCGTGAGCAGGCCCCTGCCCTGCGGCGGCCTCTACTGGGGCCACGGCGGCAGCTTCCCCGGCTACGAGACCCGCGGCGGCGTCACCGAGGACGGCAGCACCGCGGCCAACATCGCCGTGACCTCCCGCCCGACCGACAAAGCCGCCCTGAGGCACGTCGAGAACGTCGTCGAAGCAGCCCTCTGCCGCTGAGGCCGCTCAGGCCGCTGCGCCCGGACAACACCGGCGTACGCACCGATGGTTCCGCGGCTCCGGCCTCCGGCCCGGGGCGGGGTACTCCCCCGCTCCGGACCGGAGACCAACTACGGGACGCCCCTTGGCTAGCGGCCCGGGGTGCCGCTCCGGGACTGGCGACGCTCCCGGCGGCGTTGCTCCTTCTCGGCCCGGTCCTCGGCGAGGATCCGGCCGCGCGAGATCCAGCCCGCGAGCCCCGTGATCGCGAGCAGCAGCATGCCGAGCCACGGAGCGATCCGGAACGCGAGCCAGGTGACGAGGAGCATCGCAGCCAGCACGACCAGCCCCATGGCCAGCAGGAGCAGCGTGAGCACCACACCACTGAACAGCCGCTTGGCGCGGCTCTTCGGACCACTGCGGTTCAGCGCCTCGGAAGCGCTGTAGCCCTGCCCCTGATCGTTGCTCATCCGCCCTCCCAAGCGCGCACCCCCAAGGCTAGGTAACCACCGGCGACAGGGCAATGGATCAGCTGGCGAGGAGGTCGGCAGGCAACGGATGCCGGAGGGACGAGGCGCACCGTACGTGCCGTTCGCGGCGGGCGGGCCCGGTCAGCGGGCGAGGACGTGGCCGTCGTCGGGTCGGTGGTCGCGGGAGCGGCGCAGGTCGGCGCTGGCATAGGTGCGTTGCAGCCAGCGGTCCGCCCCGTCGTAGCGGGGCCGGAAGGCGGTACGGCCGTGGACGGTGACGCGGTTGTCGATGACGACCAGGTCGCCGGGGGCCAGGCGCAGGGTGCGGGCGGTCGCCTCGCAGGCCCGGCCGAACGCGGCCAGCGCGGCGGCGGCCCGAGGGGTGAGCGGGGTGGTGACGAGTTGGGCCATGCGGATGTCGGGGTCCTCGGCCGCGCCCGACAGCACCGGCCGGGGTTCGGCTCCGGCCCCGCTCGCGGCGTCGGGGCCGAAGGAGGGCGGCGGCGTGGTGCGGAACTCCGGTGCGGACAGGGCCTCCCGCTCGGCCGGGGTGAGGAGGGGCAGTGCCTGGCGGATGCCGGCGACGCGCATCCCGGCGGTCCGGTCGTGGTCGGCGCGCAGGCACAGGAAGACCACGTAGTCCGGCGGGTGGGGGTGGAAGCCGTTCTCGGTGTGGAAGGACAGCGGCACCGATCCGGCGTTGCCGTGGAAGGCCTCCTGCCCGGGCACGGGCACGACGTCCTGCACCAGGGCCCCCGACTTCTCGGCCAGGTAGGCGAGCGGCTCGCCGAGCCCGCAGGCCACCATGGTGAGCAGCGCGGCCGGGACGGTCGCCTGCCGCTGGACCGAGCCGGGCACGGCCGGGGTCGGGGGCAGGGCCGCCCGGTCGACGGGCAGGCCGCCGATCACCAGGGTGCCGCGCGGGCCGGAGTGCCGTCGGAACCGGCGCACCGCCCGGCGCAGCGGCAGCGGGAGTTCGTCCCAGGCGTCCCGGGCCCGTGCCACCCATGCGGGGCTGTCGACCTGGTCGCCCCCGTCGGCGGGCAGGGTCCGGGCCAGGCGCTCGCACGTGTCGGCGTCGGCCGGGGCCCAGGTTCCAGTCCGCGGCGGCGACGGCGGTGTTGTCGGTGGTGCCGGGCATCGGGTCTCCTGCCGGGGGTGTGGACGGGCGGACGCGCGGACTCACGAGTGGCGCAGGCCGGCCACGGCGTCGGCGACGTAGTGGTCCCCGAATCGGATCAGCGGGGCGTACTGGGCCGCGCGGCAGTGGCGCATCTGTCGTAGTTCGGCGACGGCGTTGTCGGGGCCCTCGGGCCGCTGGGCGATGGAACGGCGCAGCCGGACCATCGCGTACGCGAGGGTGACGTGCCGTTCGGCGTCCACGATGTCGGCTTCCAGGAGGGCGTCCCGCGTCTCGGCCAACTCGGGCTCGCGGCCCACCAGTTGCCCGTACGAGTCGGGAACCAGCGTCAGCAGGTCCTTCATCGCCGCCCGGAAGAGCTTGTACCCGCGGTGCTGGCGCCCGCTGAGCGGGATGTCCGTCGACGGCGGCGCCATGGTCCGGCGGATCGCCGCCATGTAGTAGTCGGCCGGGATCGTACTGGCGTGGTTCATGGCCGCGGGGAAGCCGCGCACGTACTCCGTCGCGTCCGCCAGCCGCCCCAGTGCGGCGTCGCCGTCATCGTCGCGCAGGTGGCGGGTGGCGTCGGCCACGGCGACCGCGGCGCAGACGTTGAACAGCACGTGGACCTGGTGCCCGATGAGCCAGCGTGCGCTCCACGCGCGCTCCAACGACGGCCCCGCACCGGGCTCCGGGACGGCCGGCGCCGGAACGGGCCCGGATTCGGTGCCCGGCGCGACTCCGGTGAGGTCGAGCACCGACCGCCGCATCCCGGCCAGCTCCAGCGCCAGGTCGGCACCCGACAGCGGAGCCTCGCAGAGGTCCTCCAGGCCGCGGTGGATCACCAACAGGCCGTGCAGGGCGGCCTGCTGGTCCGACAGCTCCACCTCGCGGACCCGGAAGTACGACTGACTGGTCGACTCCGCCGGCACGTCCTCACCCGCCAGGGCCGGTGCCAGTGCCGACAGCGCGGCCACCACCCTGCCCGCTGCCGCGGCGGCCTGCCGCAGCGCGGCGGTCCGCTCGACCGGCCCGGCATGGGTGGCCACCCCGGCCAGCACGCGCGCGGCCCGTCCCGCCTCGGCCGCGACCCGCGGCCCCAGCACCGGGTCGGGCCGCCCACCCCGGGGCTCACGGAAGACAGCGACAGGAGGATGACCGGCGACCGGCGACAAGCCCATGGTTGGGATAGCTTGCCAGGAACACGCCAGACGAAACCCTGATCCTCACGTCGACTCGCCTTCCGCGCACCGACGTTGGAAGCCCGGCCGGCGAGAATCGACGGGCCTGGCCCGTACCCCGAACCCAACTGTCCGACGCGACGCGGTGCTCCTGCACCCACCCCCGCAAAGGTCGCCGACGCCGACGCCGACGCCGGGCCGAACCTCCGCGGCGACGGCGCCACGGTCGTCCGCTCCCGCCGCCTGGTCGCACCGTCCGCCCCCAGCAGCCCGGTGACCTGCGGTTTCCTCACCGGAACGGGGCAAGCGCCGGCGGGTCACCCCGCATGCGGGGCGGTGGCACCTCTGTTTGACTGAGGACGGATGATCCCCGCCCCGAGAGGGAGCACGCCCATGCCCGTGGCCACCGGAAGAGGCCCGGCCACCCTCGTCGCCGTGGCCGCCGCACTCCTGACCGCACTCCTGCCGGTCCCGGCGTCCCCAGCGGCCGCCGCCGCACCGGCCGACGGGGCCGGCCGGCCGGAGCACGCACGGACCCGGGCCGCGATGGAGCGGGCGGTACGGGACGGTGCGCCCGGGGTCCTCGTCACCGTGGCCGAGGGCGAAGGCCGATGGGTGGGAACGGCAGGGGTGGCGGACCGCAGGACGGGACGCCCGCCCCGTCCTGCGGACCACTTCCGGGTGGGCAGCATCACCAAGACGTTCACGGCCGTGCTCGTGCTCCAGCTGGAGGCGGAGGGGCGGCTCGGCATCGACGACATCGTGGAGAAGTGGCTGCCGGGCCTGGTCCGGGGCCACGGCCACGACGGCCGCCGCATCACCGTCCGGCAGCTGCTGAACCACACCAGCGGTGTGTACAACTACCTCAACGACCCCGCCCTGCACCAGATCGGGCCGATCTGGCTCGAGCACCTGCACGACACCTGGACTCCCGAGGAACTCCTGGCCGTCGCGATGTCGAAGCCGCCCACGGCCCAGCCCGGCGAGAGGTTCGTGTACTCCAACACCAACTACCTCCTGGCCGCGATGATCGTGGAGCGGATCACCGGCAGCTCCTACGAGCACGAGCTGCGCCGTCGCATCATCGACCCGCTCCACCTGCGGGGCACCGACTCGCCCGGAACCCGCGAGTCGCTGCCCCGGCCGTCCGGCCGGGACTACTCCACCGCCCAGGTCCAGTTGCCCCCACCGGGCGTCGACGTCACGGAGTTCAACCCCTCGGCGATCCGCGCCAGTGGCGAGATCATCAGCACGGCCGACGACCTCGACCGCTTCTACCGCGCCCTGCTCACCGGCCGGCTGCTGCCCCAGGCGCAGCTGCGGGAGATGACCACCACCGTGCCCGCCGGCATCGACGACCAGGGCCTCGGCATCGCCCGCATGACCACCTCCTGCGGGGTCGAGCTCTGGGGGTACCGCGGCGGCGGCTACGGCTTCGAGGCCCTCGCGGTCTCCACCCGCGACACCCGCCACCGGATGACCGTCTACTTCAACACCGACAGCCTCGCGCTCCAGGGCGCGGCGGCCCGGGACCTCGCCGACGCGGAGTTCTGCCGACACTCATGACCCGGGGCCAGACGCGTACGCCTGGCGGTCACCCCCGCAGGCCGTGGTGCGCCGCCCCCGGTGAGGGGCGGCGCACCGGCCGGGCTGTCAGCGGTGGCGGAACTCCGGCGGGCGCTTCTCGGCGAAGGCCGTCATGCCCTCCTTCTGGTCCGCCGTCGCGAACGTCGCGTGGAAGAGCCGCCGTTCGAAGCGGACGCCCTCGGCGAGCGTCGTCTCGAAGGCGCGGTTGACGCTCTCCTTCATCATGATCGCGGCCGGGGCGGACATCGCCGCGATCGTCTCAGCGGTGGCCAGCGCCTCGGACAGCAGCTGGTCGGCGGGGACGATCCGGGAGACCAGCCCGGCCCGCTCGGCCTCCTCGGCGCCCATCATCCGACCGGTCAGGCACAGCTCCATGGCCTTCGCCTTGCCGACCGCCCGGGTCAGCCGCTGCGAGCCGCCGATGCCCGGGATGACACCGAGCTTGATCTCCGGCTGCCCGAACTTCGCGGTGTCCGCCGCCAGCAGGACGTCGCACAGCATCGCCAACTCGCAGCCGCCGCCCAGCGCGTAGCCCGCGACGGCCGCGACGACGGGCTTGCGCAGGGCGCCGAAGCGGTCCCAGGCGGCGAACCAGTCGCCGAGGTAGGCGTCGACGAAGTCGAGCGACTGCATCTCCTTGATGTCGGCGCCGGCCGCGAAGGCCTTCTCCGAGCCGGTGACCACCAGGCAGCCGATCTCCTGGTCCCGGTCGAACTCCGTTGCCGCCGCGACGACTTCGTTCATCAGCCGGGTGTTGAGCGCGTTGAGCGCCTTGGGCCGGTCGAGTGTGATCAGCCCCACCCGGCCCTTGCGCTCGACCAGGATCGTCCCGTACGTCATGCGGCGCCCTCCCGGAGGGTGGTGATGATGGCGGAGAAGTCCAGCCCGGCGCCCTCGTCCTGGGCGAAGGCGGCGTACAACTCGGCGGCCCGTCGGCCCAGTTCGGCCGGAACGGCGGAGGCGGTGGCGGCGTCGGCGGCCAGTCCGAGGTCCTTGGCCATCAGGGTGGCCGCGAATCCGGCCGCGTAGTCGCGGTTGGCGGGGCTGGCCGGGACGGGGCCGGGGACGGGACAGTTGGCGGTGAGCGCCCAGCACTGGCCGGAGGCGGTGGAGGCCACGTCGAACAGGGCCTGGTGGCTGAGCCCGAGGCTCTCCCCGAGGACGAAGGCCTCGCTGACCGCGATCATGGAGACGCCGAGGATCATGTTGTTGCAGATCTTCGCCGCCTGCCCGGCGCCGGACCCTCCGCAGTGGACGACCCGCCGGCCCATCGCCGCCAGCAGCGGCTCGGCATCGGCGAAGTCGGCGGCGTCCGCGCCGACCATGAAGGTCAGGCCGGCCGCCTCGGCGCCGGCCACGCCGCCGGAGACCGGTGCGTCGACGGCCCGGTGCCCGGCGACCCGGGCGAGGTCGGCGGCCACCCGGGCGTCCCCGACCGCGATGGTGGAGCAGTCCACGAACAGCGCGCCGCTCGGCGCCGCTTCCGTCAACTCACCGTAGGCGTCCAGGACATGGCGTCCGGCCGGGAGTATGGTGACGACCGTCCCGGCCGCCGCCACCGCCTGCGCCGCCGAGGCGGCCACGGCGACGCCGTTCCCGGCGGCGCGCTCCCGGGCGTCCGGGGCCAGGTCGTAGCCGGTCACCCGGTGTCCGGCCTTGACGAGGTTGGCGGCCATCGGGCCGCCCATGTTGCCGAGTCCGATGAATCCGATCGTCTGGGTCACCAGCGCTCCAGGGGTGTGGTGGCGGCGAGGCCGAGTTCACGGTCGCCGAGCGGGGCGAAGTAGCGGTCCACGACGGCGGGTTCGACGGCGCTCAGCGTCGCCGGGCTCCACCGCGGGGTGCGGTCCTTGTCGATCACCTGGGCCCGGATGCCCTCGGCGAGGTCCGGCGTGGCGAGCGCCGCGCAGGAGGTCCGGTACTCCTGGTCGAGGACGGCCTCCAGCGGGCCGAGTGCCCGGGCCCGGCGCAGGGCCGCGAGCGTCGCCTTCACGGCGGTCGGGGAGTTGGCGGCGATCCGGTCGGCGGCCTTCTTGGCCTCGGGTTCGCCGCTCTCCCGCAGCCGGTCGAGGATCTCCTCCACGCTGCCGGCCGCGTAGCAGTGGTCGATCCATCCGCGCTGCGCGTCCAGCACGCCGGCCGGCGCGGGCCCGACGTTCCGTTCCAGGGCGTCGTGGACGGGCAGTTCGGCCAGGTCGTCCAGCAGTACGGGCAGCCGCTCGGCGGGCACGAAGTGGTCGGCGAGCCCGCACAGCAGCGCGTCCCCGGCGCCGACGGATCCCGCGGTCAGGGCGAGGTGGGTGCCCGACTCCCCCGGCGCGAGGGCGAGCAGGTAGGTGCCGCCGACGTCGGGGACGAAGCCGATGCCGGCCTCCGGCAGGGCGACCCGGGTGCTCTCCGTGACGATCCGGACGCTGCCGTGGGCGGAGACGCCGACCCCGCCGCCCATCACGATGCCGTTCATCACGGCGACGTAGGGCTTCGGGTAGCGGGCGATCCGGGCGTTGAGGCGGTACTCGTCGCGCCAGAACTCCTCGACGGCACCCGGGTCGCCGCCGGTGGCGGCGCGGTGGATGGCGACGATGTCGCCGCCGGCGCAGAAGGCGCGCTCACCGGCGCCGGTGATCACGACGCTCTCCACGTCGCCGTCCCGCTCCCACGCGTCCAGTGCGGCGGAGATCCTCCGCACCATGCCGTGGGTGAGGGCGTTCAGGGCCGCCGGGCGGTTGAGGACGATCAGACCCGCCCGGCCCTCACGCTGGACGAGGACCTCATCCGTACTCATCACGCGGCCCCGGTCAGGCCGCGGGCGACGATGACGCGCATGATCTCGTTGGTCCCTTCCAGGATCTGGTGCACCCGCAGGTCGCGGACGATCTTCTCGATGCCGTACTCGGCCAGGTAGCCGTAGCCGCCGTGGAGTTGGAGCGCCTGGTTGGCCACCTCGAAGCCGGTGTCGGTGGCGTGGCGCTTGGCCATCGCGCACAGCTCCGGCGCCCGGGGGTCGCCCCGGTCCAGCGCGGCGGCGGCCCGCCAGAGCAGCGAGCGGGCGGCCTCCAGCTCCGTGGCCATGTCGGCGAGCCGGAACCGCAGCGCCTGGGCGTGCAGCAGCGCGGCCCCGAACGCCTCCCGGTCGGCCAGGTGCCGGGTGGCCCGCTCCAGGGCGTCCTGCGCGCCGCCGACGGAGCAGGCGGCGAGCCGAGCCGGCCGCCGTTCAGCCCGTTCATGGCGATCCGGAAGCCCTCGCCCTCCCCGCCGAGCAGGCGGTCGGCCGGGAGCCGGACGCCGTCCAGCAGCACCTGCCGGGTCGGCTGGGCGTTCCAGCCCATCTTCTTCTCGTTCGGTCCGAAGGAGACGCCGGGGTCGTCCCGCTCCACCAGGAACGCGGAGACTCCCCGGGCCCCCGGGCCGCCGGTGCGGGCCATCACCACGTACACCTGCGAGGTGCCGGCGCCCGAGACGAACTGCTTGACGCCGTCCAGGACCCAGTGGTCCCCGTGCCGGCGGGCCCGGGTGGCCAGCGCGGCGGCGTCCGAGCCCGCGCCCGGCTCGGTGAGGCAGTAGCTGCCGAGCAGCTCCGTCGAGCAGAGCCCGGGCAGCAGCCGGGCGCGCTGGGCGGGGCTCCCGTAGCGGTCGATCATCCAGGCGACCATGTTGTGGATCGACAGGTAGCCGGCGATGGACGGGCAGCCGGTCGCCAGTGCCTCGAAGACGAGCACGCCGTCCTGGCGGCCGAGCTCCGAGCCGCCCGCCTCCTCCCGCACGTAGACGCCGCCGAGGCCCAGGTCGGCGGCCTTGCGCAGGACGTCGACCGGGAAGTGCTTGGCCTGGTCCCACGCGACGGCGTGCGGGGCGAGGTGCTCGCGGGCGAAGTCCCGGGTGGTCGCGACGATGGCGAGCTGGTCGTCGGTCAGATGGGTGTGCACGGCGCGCCTCAGCCCATCGTCGGGATGGTGAAGCTCGCGCCCTCCTTGGCCCCGGAGGGCCAGCGCGAGGTGACGGTGCGGGTGCGGGTGTAGAAGCGGATCGAGTCCGGCCCGTGCTGGTTGAGGTCGCCGAACGCGGAGCGCTTCCAGCCGCCGAAGGTGTGGTAGGCGATCGGCACCGGGATGGGCACGTTGACCCCGACCATGCCGGTGTTCACCCGCCGGGCGAAGTCCCGGGCGGTGTCGCCGTCCCGGGTGTAGATGGCCACCCCGTTGCCGAACTCGTGCTCGCTGGGCAGCCGCAGCGCCTCCTCGTAGTCGGCGGCACGCACCACGGTGAGCACCGGCCCGAAGATCTCCTCCCGGTAGATCCGCATGCCGGGCGTGACCCGGTCGAACAGCGAGGCACCGAGGAAGTAGCCGTCCTCGTGCCCCGCCAGCCGGAAGGCCCGTCCGTCGACGACGAGTTCGGCGCCCTCCTCGATCCCGAGGTCCAGGTAGCCGCGCACCCGCGCCAGCGCGTCGGCGCCGACCAGCGGGCCGAAGTCCGCCGCCGGGTCGTCCGAGCGCCCGACCTTGAGCGCGCCGATCCGCTCGACCAGCTTCGCCACCAGGGCGTCCGCCGTCGCCTCCCCCACCGGGACGGCCACCGAGATGGCCATGCAGCGCTCCCCGGCCGAGCCGTACCCGGCGCCGATCAGCGCGTCCGCCGCCTGGTCGAGGTCGGCGTCCGGCATCACGATCAGGTGGTTCTTGGCCCCGCCGAAGCACTGCGCCCGCTTCCCGTGCGCGGCGGCGGTGGCGTACACGTACTGGGCGACCGGCGTGGAGCCGACGAAGCCGAGCGCCTGGACGCGCGGGTCCTCCAGCAGGGTGTCCACGGCCTCCTTGTCGCCGTTGACGACGTTGAGCACGCCCGGCGGCAGCCCGGCCTCCAGGAACAGCTCGGCCAGCCGCAGCGGC
Source organism: Kitasatospora sp. NPDC058046 (assembly GCF_042885595.1). Taxonomy (NCBI): domain Bacteria; kingdom Bacillati; phylum Actinomycetota; class Actinomycetes; order Kitasatosporales; family Streptomycetaceae; genus Kitasatospora; species Kitasatospora sp. NPDC058046. The sequence goes on along the minus strand of NZ_JBHVRS010000011.1, from coordinate 69,042 downwards.
ACCGAGGGGTCGCGCTCCGAGGGCTTGAGCACGAAGGCGTTTCCGCAGGCCAGCGCGGGCGCGGCCTTCCAGAGCGGGATCATCGCCGGGAAGTTGAACGGCGTGATGCCCGCGACCACGCCGAGCGGCTGGCGCATCGAGTACACGTCGATGCCCGTCCCGGCGTTGTCGCTGAACTCGCCCTTCAGCAGGTGCGGGATGCCGGCGGCGAACTCCACGACCTCCAGGCCGCGTTGGATGTCGCCGTGGGCGTCGGCCACGGTCTTGCCGTGCTCGGCGGAGAGCAGCCGGGCCAGCTCGTCCTTCTCCTGCTCGACGAGCTGGAGGAACCGCAGCAGGACGCGGGCCCGCCGCTGCGGGTTCCAGGCGGCCCACGCGGGCTGGGCCTGCGCGGCGTCGGCGATCACCGCCTCGACCTCGGCGCGGCTCGCCAGGGGCACCCGGGCCTGCACCCGGCCGGTGTTGGGGTCGTACACGTCGCCGAAGCGGCCGGAGGTGCCGGCGGTGGGCTTGCCGGCGATGAAGTGGGTCAGCTCTCGGACCATCGGTTCCTACTCTCGACAGGGGTGGGGAGAGGAGGAATGGAGGCCGCCGCCGGTCGGCGGGCGCACGGTGGCGCGCCCCTCGGCACGGGCGTACGGCGGTGTGACGGTACGTCAGGACGCGGGCGCCCCGGCGGTCGTCGGCACGGGACAGCCGGGCGCGGTGGAACGGAAACAGCCCGGAGTCATGTGTGTCGTCTCCATCCTCGTGGAAAACACGAACCACCCGCGGCCGGTATCCTGACTCCCGGATCACCGCACGCCCTCAGGCCTTCCCGGCTGGCTGCCAGTGGCCGTCATCTGCGAGGACGGACTCCCCGGTCACAGTGGCGGGACCGTGCCGGACTCACACCGGCTTCCCTGACACCGCGGACCTGCCGTCGACCATATAGTTGGACGTCCTAGTAAGTCCAGGGGTACGCGCCCGCGCCGCGCCGCCGGAGGGCCGCTCACCCCCGTCCACCTGCCCGGACACGCCGGGAGCCGGCCCCGAGGGACCGGCTCCGAGGGCCGACTCCGAGGGCCGACTCCGAGGGCCGCCGCTCAGCGGCCGGTGGTGACGACCATGCGGAAGCGGGCCCGATTGGCGGCCATCTTCTCCACCGCCGCCGCGGTCCGCTCCAGCGGCACCTCCTCGACCCAGGCCCGCACCCCCGTCTGCGCCGCGAAGCGCAGCGTGTCCTGGGTGTCGACCGCGATGCCCGAGGAGTGCGCGTAGACCTTCCGGTCGCCCTGGATCAGCTGCAGGGCGCTCAGCTCCAGCGGCTCCGCCGGGAGTCCGACCATGACGAGCTCGCCCCGACGGGTGATCCCGTCGATCGTCGCCACCACGGCGGGCGCGTTGGTGACGGTGGACAGGACCACCTTCGCGCCCCCCAACTGCCGCAGGGCCTCGGCGACATCGCCCGCGGTGCTGTCGATGTAGTGGGCGGCGCCGAGCCGGAGCGCGAGCGGCCCCTTCTCCTGGCCGCGGGCGATGGCGACGGTACGGAAGCCCATCTTCTCGGCGAACTGGACGCCCAGGTGGCCGAGTCCGCCGATCCCCAGGATGGCGACGGTGTCCCCGGGCCGTGCGGCGGAGCGGCGCAGGGCGTTGAAGACCGTCACCCCCGCGCAGGCCAGCGGCGCCGCCTCGACCGCGGTGAGCTCGTCCGGGACCGCCGCCAGGGCCACGGCCGGGACGACGACGGAGTCGGCGAACCCGCCCGGATAGGCGACGCCGGGGATCTCGACCCGTGCGCAGTGCAGGCCGTCGCCCGCCCGGCACGCGTCGCAGTGCCCGCAGCTGCCGCCGTACCAGCCGACCGCGACCCGGTCGCCGACCCGCCAGCCCTCCACGCCCTCGCCGAGGGCGTCGACGCGGCCGGCGATCTCGTGCCCCGGGGTGATCGGGAAGGTGCTGCCGGGCAGCAGGCCGCCGGCGATGAGCAGGTCGGAGTGGCAGACCCCGCACGCCTCCACGGTGATCCGCACGGCTCCCGGACCGGGTTCCCGCGAGGGGACCTCGACCAGCTCGGGGGCCGCACCCGGCCCCGCGACCTGGACGGCGCGCAGCGCGGCGGCCGAGCCGCTGGGGGAGGTGGTCATGAGCGATCCCTTCGCCGGGTGATGTGCCCCGGAGCCCCAGGTGACCGCACCGCTCGTCCTGTTCCGGGCGCGCCTTTCGAGACGGATCGAAATGTCTCGAAAGAACTCGGAAGAAAAAGGTGGAGATAGGAATCGAACCCATCTGAACGGCCCTGCAAGCCGCCGCCTAGCCACTCGGCCACTCCACCCCGACAACGATGGAAACATTACACGCACATGAACACGGACCCTGACCAGAATTCCCCGGGAAGGGCGATGTTTCACCCCATGGGGCTCTTAGTGCGTCTAGTGTTATTTCTTTCGACATGGCGCCGGTAGGGTCCGACGAGCCAGCGCGTAAAAGACCGGGTGCGCTAGCCTGTGCCGATATCTCCGACCCGATGGGATTTCACTGATGGCCGTTGAGGAATCACGGTTCACCCATACCGCGGAGCCGCTCTGCGGAACCGCCGCGAACCGGTGCCAGTACAAGAACCTGCCCCTGCGCGACCTTCCCCCACTCGGCGTCGTGCGCCGCGCCAGGATCGCCCGCGAGGGCCTGCGCGAGCGCCGCGCCGACGTTCCGGCGCCCGGCCGGCCCTCCCGGTTCGCCGAGGGGGACTGGGTCCGGGTGAAGGACGAGGCCGCGGTGCGCGCCACCCTCGACGACAAGGACCGCCACCGCGGCCTGTGGTTCACCGGCAGCCAGTGGTCGTTCTGCGGCGGTGTCTACCAGGTCGAGCGCATCGTGCGCCGCATGATCGACGACCACTACCGGGTACGGCGCCTGTCGGGCACCGTCGCCCTGGCCGGCGCCACCTGCCACGGCGCCGACGGCGCCCAGGGCTGCGGGCTGGACTGCGCCCTGCTGTTCCGCGACGAATGGCTGGAGCCCGCGCCCGCGCCGGTCCCCGCCCCCCGTCCCGTCGCCCTGTGGGCGACCGTGCGCGGCCTCGCGGAGATCCGCGCGACCCTCGACCCCGACGGGCGCCTGCACGGCGTCCCCTTCCAGCCGGGGATGGAACACCACACCGGCACCCGTCACAGCGCCCTCGAACTGCGCCACCGGTCCCTCGCCTGGTGGCAACACCCCACCGGGGGGCGCTGGTTCATCCTCGACGGCCTGCGCTGCGGTGGCGAGCCGCTCGCCACCGGCTGCGACCGGCGGTGCGCCCTGCTCTGGCACGAGTCCTGGCTGCACCTGGAGCCGGCCGCCACCGCCCCCTGAGCGACCGTCAGCGCAGCCAGCGGTCGCGCACCAGCTTCGCGGTCAGGTGCAGCGGCCCGTCCCGGTCGCCGACGTAACATCGGGGAAGCGCGAACTCCCCGCCGTGGACACCGGGGCTGACCGCGCACCCGTACCCGTACCCGGTGTGCGCCACCGCCTCCACGGCGGCGTCGTCGAGCGAACCGTACGGGTAGCAGAACCCCTCGACCGACCGGCCCGTGAGGTCCTCCAGCACGTGGCGGCTGTCGGCGACCTGGGCCGCCAGATCCCGCGCCCCCAGGCCCGCCAGCCGCCGGTGCGTCAGCCCGTGCGAGCCGATCTCCACCCCCTCGGCGGCGGCCTCGCGGACCTGGGCCGCCGTCATCAGCGGCTTGCGCGGGCCCTGCTCGTCCCAGTCGTTGTACCCGCCGAGCCGGCCGGCCACCACGTAGACCGTCGCCGTGAAGTCGTACTCCGCCAGTGCGGGCAGGGCCTCCTCCACGAAGTCGCGGTATCCGTCGTCGAAGCTGAGCCCCACCTTTCCCGCGGCGGTTCCGTTCCGGTGGGAACGCATCAGCTCGCCCACCGACACCCCGCGCAGTCCGCGCGCGGACAGCCAGCGCAGCTGGCGGCGGAATCGTGCGGGGTCGACGGTGATCAGATAGGGATCCTCGGTCGCCGACGTCACCGAGTGGTACATCAACGTCCACGGGAGACGCGCCGCATCCAGGTCGGGCGCGCTTTCCGAACTATTGCGTGGTCGAACGAGTCGCATGTTCCGCTCCTGCCGTCCAGTGGCCCCGTCCGTTCAGGTGGCCCTCGGAGAAATTGCATTCTGGCAGCGTCGGGCCCGGCTTCCATTCGCGCCAGGCGACTCCGTACCATTTCACCCGGTTGCCGGAGCGGAATTCGGCGGGGCCCGTTCGGGCCGGGCCGGGGCGGCGGACGGTCAGCGGTGGTTGACGATGACGTAGATGCCCCAGCCGATCGCCGCGAGCACCAGCGCGAAGAGGAGTCCGGCCAGGGTGGAGCCGACCGGGCCGGCGGTGGGCCGGACGGCCGCCGCCTCGTCGGCCGGGCCGGACGGGGCGGACGGGTCCGACGGACTGGACGGGCCGGACGGGTTGAGCAGGCGCAGGCCGAGGGCGAACAGCGCGGGCAGGCCGGCACCGGTGACCAGGCCCACCACGACGATCTTCCACACCGCGTCCAGGTTGACCCAGGAGTTCACTGCCTCACCTCGTCCTTGACGGGCTCCGGAGCCACCGAACCGGTCCAGGCGGCGTTGACGTTCTCCGGCGTCACGGCCGGGTAGCGGGAGGCGGCGAAGAAGGCGACCGACGCCAGCACCAGCACGGTGAAGATCACCGCCACCCCGGTCGTCCCGCCGATCCCGTTCGCGGTCCAGTAGGCCACCGCGCCGACCCCCGCCGCGGCCGGCAGGGTGAGCAGCCAGGCCGCCACCATCCGGCGGGCGAGCTGCCAGCGCACCACGGCACCGCTCCGCCCGATCCCCGAGCCCAGGATCGACCCGGTGGCCACGTGGGTGGTGGAGAGCGAGTAGCCGAAGTCGGTGGAGCAGAGGATCACCGCGGCCGAGGCCGACTCGGCGGCCATCCCCTGCGGCGGCTCGATCTCCACCAGCCCCTTGCCCAGCGCGCGGATCACCCGCCAGCCGCCGATGTAGGTGCCCAGGGCGATCGCCAGCGCGCAGGAGACGATCACCCAGTCCGGCGCCTTCGCCCCGGCCTGCAGGGTGCCGTTGGCGATCAGGGCCAGGGTGATGGCGCCCATGGTCTTCTGCGCGTCGTTGGTGCCGTGGGCGAGCGACACCATGGAGGCCGAGCCGATCTGGCCGAGCCGGAACCCGCGCCCGCGCGGGCCCTCGGGCACGTCCCGGGTGAGGCGGTAGACCAAGAGGGTGCCGACCACCGCCACCCCGCCGGCGATGAACGGCGACAGCGCCGCGGGCACGATCACCTTGGAGACCAGCCCCTGCCACTTGACGGCCGAGGTCCCGGCCGCCGCCACCGTCGCCCCGACCACCCCGCCGATCAGCGCGTGCGAGGAGCTGGAGGGGATCCCGAGGAACCAGGTGGCCAGGTTCCACAGGATGCTGCCGGTCAGGCCGGCGCACACCACCGTCAGGGTCACCTCCCCACTGGCGACCAGGCCGTTGGCGATGGTCGCCGCCACGGCGGTCGACAGGAACGCGCCGACCAGGTTCAGCACCGCCGAGACGGCGACCGCGACCCGCGGCGGGAGGGCGCCGGTCACGATCGAGGTCGCCATCGCGTTGCCGGTGTCGTGGAAGCCGTTGGTGAAGTCGAAGCCCAGCGCCGTGACGACCATCAGCGCCAGGACCGCGTCGTTGCCGGTCACGGACCCGAACCTAGCCCGCGTACCGGGACACGCCCGGTTCGGCGACGACCCGGCGCGCCGCGCGGCGAAGGGCCGCCATCCGGTCGGATCAACATACGGTCGCGCCCCCTCGCCTGCCGGACGGACGGCCCCAGGAGCCCGATCGCGTCGACGGCCTCCCCACAACCCACTCCCCCGGCGGCGGACCGTACGGATTCCCGACCTCCGAACGGCGGGCCGTCAGCCCGTGGCCGCCACCCGCCCGATCGGGTCGCATTCACCGGCAGCGCGGGACACCGACGGGTCGGGTACGGAAGGCTCAGGGCCTTCGAGCCCCAGGCACGCAGCACGGACACGGCCGGCCGGGGCGGCCCGAGACCGGATTGGTGGCATGACCGTTCAGGACATCCCGGACCCCCCGAGCACCGGGACCGCCCGGCGCGGCGAGTTCGCCGAACTGTACCGGCGCGTGGCGCAGGCCGGCCTGCTGCGTCGGCGCCCGCTGTACTACGCGTGCCGGAGCGCGGCACTGCTGGCCGCGCTGGCGGGGCTGCTGGCCGGGTTCACGGCGCTCGGCGCGAGCTGGTGGCAGCTCGGCCTGGCGCCGCTGTTCGCCCTCGTACTGGGCCAGTTGGCGCTGCTCGGCCACGACGTCGCGCACCGCGCGGTGTTCGCCGACCGCCGGACGACCGACCTGGTGGGCATCGTGCTGGGGAACCTGGTGGTCGGCATGAGCTACGGCTGGTGGGTCGACGACCACAACCGGCACCACGCCCACCCGAACCGCGAGGGCCAGGACCCGGCCGCCGACTCCCTCCTCTTCGCCCGGACCGCCCAACAGGCCGATCGGACACGGGGGTTGCGGCGGTTCGTGGCACGGCACCAGGCGGCACTGTTCTTCCCGCTGCTGTCCCTCCAGGCACTCGGCCTGCTCGTCGCCACCGGCCTGACCCTCACCCGCGGCACCGTCAGGTACCCGGCGCTGGAACGCACCCTCGCCGTACTGCACTACGCCGTCGCGGCGGCCCTGACCGTCCTCGTGCTCTCCCCGCTCCAGGCGCTCGCCTTCACCGCGCTGTTCGGGGCACTGTTCGGCGTCTACCTGGGCTGCATCTTCGCCCCCAACCACAAGGGCATGCCGATGACCGGCCCCGGCGCCGAGCGCACCGACTACCTCCGGCGGCAGGTGCTGCCCTCCCGCAACCTGCGGGCCGGCCGGTTCGTCCACTTCCTCTTCGGCGGCCTCGGCCTCCAGATCGAGCACCACCTCTTCCCGGCCATGCCGGTGGTGGCGCTGCGCCCGGCCTCGCGCATCGTGCGCGCCTACTGCGCGGAGATCGGCGTGCCGTACGCCGAGGCGGGTCCGACCGCCTGTTTCCGGGAGATCCTGCGGGACCTGCGCGCGGTCGGCCGGTCCGTCCCGGCCCGCCCGGAGGCCGCGGCCGCGGCGAAGAGCACGGCACCTGCGGAGGCCGCCCGGTGAGCGGGGTCCTGCCCGGGCCGGCGGCGCCCGCCGCGGCCGGTCCGGCCCCCGGCGGCGAGCGGCTGCGGGTGGTGATCGTCGCCGAGTCCTTCGCCCCGCAGGTCAACGGCGTGGCCCACAGCGTGCTCCGGACCGCCGAGCACCTCCTGGCCCGGGGGCACGTCCCGCTGGTGGTGGCCCCGGCGGCCCAGCGCCGCACCAGCGGGAACGCCAGTGCGAGCGAGCCGTACGAGTCGGCGTACGGCTACCGGGTGGTCCGCGTCCCGTCCGTCCCGCTGCCCGGCTACCCGGAGGTGCGGGTCGCCCTCCCCGGGCGCCGGGTGGCCGACGCCGTCGAGCAGCACCGCCCCCATGTGGTGCACCTGGCGGGCCCGTTCGCCCTCGGGGCGGCCGGAGCGGCGGCGGCCGGGCGCGCGGGCGTCCCCGTCGTCGCCGTCTACCAGACCGACCTCGCCGCGTACGCCCGGACCTACCTGCCGTTCGCCGGAGCCGCCGGGGCCCGGCTGGCCTGGCACCGGCTGCGGCTCATCCACACGGCGGCCGCGCGGACCCTGGCGCCGTCCCGGGCCTCGCTCGACGCCCTGACGGCCCACGGGGTCCCCCGGGTCCACCTGTGGCCGCGCGGCGTCGACTGCGTGCGCTTCCACCCCGGCCACCGGGACGAGGCCCTGCGCCGGCGCCTCGGCCGGCCCGGCGAGGTGCTGGTCGGCTACGTCGGGCGGCTGGCGCCGGAGAAGCAGGTCGAGCGGCTGGCCGAGGTGTCCCGGCTCCCGGGCGTACGGCTGGTGGTGGTCGGCGACGGCCCCAGCCGCGCCCGACTGGCCGCCGCGCTGCCGGACGCGCTCTTCCTGGGCCGCCGCACCGGGCACGAACTCGCCCGGCTCTACGCCTCGTTCGACGTCTTCGCGCACACCGGACCGTTCGAGACCTTCGGCCAGACCCTCCAGGAGGCGATGGCCAGCGGCCTGCCCGTGATCGCCCCCGCCGTCGGCGGACCGCTCGACCTGGTCCAGCCCGGACGCACCGGCTTCCTCGTCCCGCCCGCCGGGGTCAGCGGCTTCCGGGAGGCGGTGGAACGGCTCGCCCGGGACGCGGAACTCCGCCGGGCGTTCGGCCGGTCGGGCCGGGCCGCGGTCGTGGAACGCAGCTGGGAGGCGGTCGGCGACCGGCTCGTCGACCACTACCGGCTCGCGCTGGCGGAGTCCTCCGCCGCGGGGCGCGGGTGAGACCGAGGAACGGACCCGTCATGCACCAGCCGCTCGCCACCGCGTACGTACCCGGCGCCCGCCCGGACGCCGACACCGCCGTGTTCCTGCACGGGCTCGGCGGCTGGACCCACAACTGGTCCGCCCTGATCGAGCGCCTCCGGTCGTCGGTGCACTGCCTGGCCCTCGACCTCCCCGGCTTCGGCCGCTCCGCTCCCCCGCCCGACGGCCTCGTCACCGTCGGGCGCCAGGCCGCGGCCGTCGCCCGCCACCTCGTCCGCACCGGGCACCGCCGCGTCCACCTGGTCGGCAACTCACTCGGCGGCCTGACCGCCCTCCACCTCGCCGCCCACCGCCCGGAGCTGGTCGCCACCCTGACCCTCGTCTCCCCGGTCCTGCCCGCCCTCCCGCCGCCGCAGGCCCTGCGGATCTCCCTGCTGGGCCTGCCGGGCGCCGCCCGCCTGTACGCCCGGCTGCTGTCCACCCGGGGCCCCGACCGGCAGCTCGACGACCTCTACCGCCTGATCTACGCCGACCCGTCCCGCGTCAACGCCGAACAGCGGGCGACCGAAGTGCGCGAACGCCTGCGCCGCGCCGAACTCCCGTACAACCAGCAGATGTTGGTGGAGGGCGTGCGCGCCGTCGTCCGGGCCCACCTCCGACTGCCGGGCGAGCCCTCGCCCTGGCACCAGGCCCGCCGGGTCACCGCCCCCACCCTGCTCGTCTTCGGCCGCGAGGACCGCCTCGTCCCCTTCCGTACGGCGGCCCGGTCCTACACGGCCTTCCGGGACGCCCGGCTCCTCACCCTGCCCGGCGTCGGCCACGTCGCCATGCAGGAACACCCCGACGCCGTCGCCGCGGCCTTCCGCGCCCTGCTCCCGGAGGCCCGCCGCACGCCCGGCGGGTGAGCCGCGCCATTGGTCTACTCCAATCTGTCCTGAATACGTCGTCACAGCAGGCGCCGGCCTGCCGTTCACTGTTCCTCCCGGGCGGCCGGGCTCGCTGCCGCACGACCCGTCGACCTGGGAGGTGCGAATGCGAAGGGCCTCGCCCCATCCGAAAGTTGGGGTCTCCGCCGGGCCCGGAGTCGGACGTCTTCCGGCCGAATGTCCGCTCCCCCGCGACGCAAGCTGATCTGAGGGGTAGTCAAAAGGTCACCCCCACAGTGAACTTGGAGACCCCATGGCCATTCGCGCGTCCTGCCGCCCCCTGGTCCTCACCCTGCTCCTGTCCCTGGCCGCGGCCGGATGCGGCGGCTCCGGCTCGGGCAGCGGTTCCGGGGCCGGCGGCAAGCTGACGGTGTGGCTGGCCGTGGACGCCCAGGAGAACTGGCCACAACTGGTCCAGTCCACCAACGACCGCTTCGCCAAGGCCCACCCCGGGGTCCGGGTCGACGTCCAGTACCAGCAGTGGACGACGAAGAACCAGAAGCTGGACGCCGTCCTCGCCGGGAAGAACGTGCCCGACGTGGTGGAGATGGGCAACAGCGAGACCACCAACTACATCGTCAACGGCGCCTTCGCCACCCTCGACCCGGCCCGCTTCGACCAGTCGGACGCCTGGCTGCCGGCGCTCGCCGACGCCTGCCGCGACAACGGCAAGGCCTACTGCGTGCCCTACTACGTCGGGGCCCGGGTCGGTGTCTACCGCACCGACTACTTCACCCAGGCCGGTGTGCCGGGCGCCCCGAAGACGTACCCCGAACTCCTCTCCGCGTTCGACCGGCTGAAGAGCACCTTCGGCACCCAGGACCCGAGCTTCTCCGCCCTCTACATGCCCGGCCGCTACTGGTACGCGGCCATGGCCTTCCTGAAGGACGCGGGCGGCGAGATCGCGGTGAAGGACGGCAACCGCTGGAAGGCCTCGCTGTCCTCGCCCAACTCCGTCGCCGGGCTCACCGAGTGGAAGCGGCTGATCGACGCCTACTACGTCGGCGACCGCGCCAAGGACAACGGCGACCAGCCGGCCGTCGTCGGCCAGGGCCGCGTGGGCGTCTTCTACGGCAACACCTGGGAGGCCGGCGCCGCCGCCGACGAGCGCTCCGGCGGGGACCCGAAGCTGAAGGACAAGTTCGCCACCTTCCCCTTCCCCGGCCCGTCCGGGAAGCTCCTGCCGCCCTTCCTCGGCGGCTCCACCCTGGCCGTGCCGGCCAAGTCGACGCGCAAGGACCTGGCCGGCGACTGGATCAGGCTGTTCACCGACCGGGAGTCGCAGAAGACGCTGATCGCCGCGAACACCCTGCCCAACAACACCACCCAGCTGACCGAGGTCGCCGCCGGCGGCATCAACGGCCCCGCCGCCCAGGCCGCGGCGACCGGGGGCTGGATGACCCCGTTCGCGCCCGGCTGGACGTCGGTGGAGAAGTCCAACGTCCTGCCCGAGATGCTGGAGCGGATCGCCAACGGCAAGGCGTCGGTGCAGGACGCCGCGCGGGAGGCGGACCGGCGGATCGACGAAGTGATCAATGAGCGCTGACCGGGGCCGGCGGCGGCGTCCGCTGCTGCCGTACCTGCTGATCGGCCCGACCGTCCTCGCGCTCGTCCTGGTGCTCGGCTACCCGCTCGTGGACATGGTCGTCCTCTCCTTCCAGGACATGACCCGCGAGCAGCTGTTCGGCGGCACCTCGCCGCCGTGGGCCGGGCTGGACCAGTTCCGCCGGATCCTCGGGGACGGGTTCTTCTGGACGGTGGTCGCCCGCACGGTGCTCTTCACCGCGGTGTGCGTCGCCCTCACCGTGCTCTGCGGGCTGTTCACCGCCCGGCTGATGCACCGGGTCTCCCCGTGGGTGCGCGCCGTCATCGCCGGGGTGCTGGTCACCGTGTGGGCCATGCCCGTCATGGTCGCCTCGTCGGTCTTCCGCTGGCTCTTCGACGCCGACTACGGCGTGGTGAACTGGCTGCTCTCGAACCTGCCCGGGGTCGACCTGGCCCGCCACAACTGGTTCACCAACCCCTGGCAGGGGTTCACCGTCATCGTCGCCGTCGTGGTGTGGGGCTCGCTGCCGTTCGCCGCGATCACCCTGCGGGCCGCGCTGGCCCAGGTCCCGCCCGAGCTGGAGGAGTCCGCGGTCCTCGACGGGGCCCGGTCCCTCCAGGTCTTCCGGCACGTCACCCTGCCGGTGATCAGACCGGTCCTCGTCATGGTGACCACGCTGTCGGCCATCTGGGACTTCGGCGTCTTCAACCAGATCTGGCTCATGCGCGGCGGCCAGCCCGAGCGGGAGTACTACCTGCTGGGCGTCTACTCCTTCATCGAGTCCTTCGCCGTGAACCGGTACAGCACCGGGGCCGCGATCGCGCTCGTGACCGTCGTCCTGCTGCTCGCCGGATCGGTCGTCCACCTGCGTCAGATGCTCAGGACGGGAGAGATCGAATGAGGCGACGGCGGTCGCTGGGCCACGACCTGCTCGGTCTGCTCGTCGCCGCGGTGATCGGCTTCCCCGTCTACTGGATGGTGCTCACCGCGTTCCGGCCGGCCACCGAGATCCTGAGCCTGCCACCGAAGTTCTGGCCGGGCCGCCCCACGCTCGACAACTTCGCCCGGGCGCTGGGCACCGAGACCTTCTGGGCCAACGTCCGCTCCAGCGTCGTCATCGGCATCGGCACCGTCCTGGTGTCGCTGGTCGTCGGCGCGCTCGCCGCCTTCGCCCTCGCCCGCTTCCGCTTCGCGGGCCGCAAGGCCTTCGTCGTGGTGATCCTCATCGTCCAGATGGTCCCGCTGACGGCCCTGATCATCCCGGTCTACCTGCTGCTGAACGACGTCGGGATGACGGACAGCCTCACCGGCGTGGTCCTCACCTACCTGGTGTTCACGCTGCCGTTCACGGTCTGGATGCTGCGCGGCTTCATCGCCGGGGTCCCCGTGGAACTCGAGGAGGCGGCCATGGTCGACGGCTGCGGCCGGCTCGGCGCGTTCCGCCGGGTGGTGCTCCCGCTGCTCGCACCCGGCATCGTCGCCACCTCCGTCTTCGCCCTCGTCCAGGCCTGGAACGAGTACGTCCTCGTCTACATCCTGCTGTCGACTCCGGAGAAGCAGACCGTCAGCATCTGGCTGGTCTCCTTCCAGACCAGCTTCGGGACCGACTACGGCGGTCTCATGGCCGGTGCCACCCTGACCGCCCTGCCCGTCGTGGTCTTCTTCCTCCTCGTCCAGCGCAGGATCGCCTCCGGCCTCGCCGTCGGCGCGGTCAAGGGCTGAGCCCCGCCGCGCCGGCGACCGCGCCGCCGGGCCACCGGTCGGGCACCGTCGCCCGCCCGGTGGCCCGGATACCCGTCAGCTCGCGGCGTCGCCCTCGGCGGCAGCCCGGGCGAGGGAGTCCGCCACCGTCGCGCAGGCCAGCCGGGCCACGGAGCGCAGCTCGGCGTCCGGGGTGCCGGCCCGGCTCAGGACGGCCAGCGACTGGTTGACGGCGACGACGAAGGTGGCGAGCTCGTCGAGCGTCCGGGCGTCGGCCGGGGAGTCCGCCAGGGCGGCGCGGACCCGTCGGTGCTGCAGGTCGAGGAGGCCGCGCACCCTCGCACTGCTCTCCTCCGTCAGCGTCGGCGACTGCGCGGCGGACTGGGCGACGAGGCACCCGGCGGGGACCGACGGGTCGGCGATGCGCTCCAGGACGACGTCGAAGAACGCCTCGACGGCGCGCACCGGGTCACCGGGGTGAGCGGCGAACGCCTGCTCGTACCGGGCGCCGTAGACCGCCGCGTAGCGGTCGAGGCACTGGTGGAACAGGGCGTCCTTGCTGCCGAAGGTGCCGTAGAGGGAGCCCCGGCCGAGGCCGGTGGCGGAGCCGAGGGCGTCCAGCGAGGCGTCCGCGTACCCGCGCTGCCAGAACACCCGCGTGGCCCGGTCGAGGGCCTCCCCGACGTCGAACTGCTTCCGGCCGGACACCGCACAAACCTCCCGTTTCACCCGTCTGCCATGAGCCTACCCGCGTCTTGGACCGATCGGTCAAACAATCTTTGACCGATCAGTCCAAGATGGCTACCGTGACGGCCAGTGGCCAGATCAGCCGGCACCGCGAAAGGAAAGATCATGAGCCAGTCACCCACGCCCGAAGGCCCCGGCTCCGTCGCCGGGGCGCCGAACCTCCCGGCCGGATTCGCGCAGACCTTCACCAGCCGGTACGTCGACACCGGGCACCTGCGCCTGCACGCCGTCACCGGCGGCGAGGGCCCGCCGCTGCTGCTGCTCGCCGGCTGGCCGCAGACCTGGTACGCCTGGCGCCTCCTGATGCCCGCGCTGGCACGGGACTTCCAGGTCGTCGCCGTCGATCCGCGCGGCGTCGGACTGTCCGACAAGCCCCTGGACGGGTACGACACCGGCACGCTCGCCCGCGACCTGGTGGCGCTCATGGACGCGCTCGGGCACCACCGGTTCGCCATGGTCGGACACGACGTCGGCATGTGGACCGGCTACGCCCTGGCCGCGGACCACCCCGACCGGCTCGAACGCCTGGCCGTCGCCGAGGCCGCGATCCCCGGACTCTCCCCCACGCCGCCGCTCTTCGGCAGCCAGGAGGCCAACGACCGGCTCTGGCACTTCGCCTTCAACCGCCTCGCCGGCGTCAACGAGCAGCTGGTCGCCGGGCGGGAGCACCTCTACTTCGGCCACCAGTTCGCCACGAAGGCCGCGAAGGCCCTGCCCGACCACGCCGTCCGGCACTACGTCGACATCCTCGCCGCCGATCCGCAGGCGCTGCGCTGCAGCTTCGAGTTCTACCGGGCACTGGACACCACCATCGCCCAGAACCGGCAGCGCGCGGCCCGACGGCTCTCCCTCCCCGTCCTGGCGATCGGCGGAGCGGCGAACCTCGGCGCCTCGGTCGGCGCGACGATGCGGCTGGCCGCCGACGACGTGGAGACCCTGGTCCTCCCCGACTGCGGCCACTACCCCGCCGAGGAGGCCCCGGAGGCGATGCTCTCCGCCCTGACGACGTTCCTGGCGCCGTACCGCACCGGGCGGACCGTCTCGGGCTGAGACCGTCCACACCCACCCGCCCCGCGCGTCGCGGCAGACAAATGTTGAGGATTCAACTATGCTGCTCCCAGCGGCGCCGGCCACCAGCGGTCGTCCGCCGAGGCGACCCGCCGCACCCGAGGAGGAACCGTGGAGCAGACCGTCACCGACAACACCGAGAAGTCCCGCTTCGAGATCCACGACGGCGGCGAACTCGCCGGCTTCGCCGAGTACCACCGCTCCGGCGACGAGATCGCCTTCATCCACACCGAGATCGACCCCCGCTTCGAGGGCCGAGGCCTCGCCGGCCGACTGGCCCGCGCCGCCCTGGACACGGCACGCGACCAGCACCTCGCCGTCCTCCCCTACTGCCCCTTCATCCGCGGCTGGATCACCAAGCACCCCGAGTACGCCGACCTGGTCCCCGCCACCCACCGGGCCCGCTTCGGCCTCTGAGCAGCCGCGTACCGCGCCGTCCGGGCCGCCGCGGGAGGGCCCGGACGGCTTCGGTCAAGATCCCGAACCCTTGTTCCACCGTTCGGCAAAGACACTGGATCACCGGACGCGTGCCGCCCTACGGTGGCGGCATGAGTGATCACTCCGAAGCACCCGTCGCACCCGTCCAGGCCTTTGAACCCCCGTACTACGTCGCCGTCTTCACCGCGCTCCGGACGCAGGACCAGAGCGACTACAGCGAGACCAACGCCCGCATGGAAGAGCTGGTGAACGACATCCCCGGGTACCTGGGGATGGACCACGCGCAGACGCCCGGCGGACTGGGCATCACCGTCGGGTACTTCCGCGACGCCGAGGCCCTCACGGAGTGGCGGACCAACGCCGAGCACCGCGCCGCGCAGAAGCGCGGGCGGGCCGACTGGTACGAGAGCTACACACTGCACGTGGCGAAGGTGGAGCGCAGCCACGGGTTCGTGCGGGCGTAGCTCCCGGGTGAGAGCAGAGCGGGGCGGGCGCCGCAGTGAGCAGCGCCCGCCCCGGGCGGCCCGAGCAGGGAACCCGCCGGCCGGCCATCAGGCGTCGGGCCTCAGGCCTCGACCTCAGGCGCGGCAGGTCCCGGTGGACCAGTCGACGGTCGCGGCGGCCTGCGAGTACTTCCACTCGGGGCCGAGCAGGTCGCGGTCGAGCTGCGCGGCCGCGTTGCGGTTCTCGACGATGTAGCCGAAGTCCTGCAGCCAGGCCGGGTACAGGTTCTTCGAGCCGATGTAGAAGGCCGAGTCGTCGACCGCGACCAGCTTGTGGTGCAGCGCGTACGGGTGCCCGTCGGCCCAGGCGGCGGTGGGGGCCGCACGGAAGGAGGCGAGCTGGAGGTTGCCGCAGAGGGCCGCGTCGGCCTTGCCCCGGTCGCCGGTGAGCGCGGTGAGCCGGGCCTTCAGGACGTCGCTGATCTCGGCGAGGGACTTCATCTGCGAGTAGCCCCCGCTGCCCACGGTGCCCCGGTTGGCCGGGTCGCTGACCACGATCCGCACCTTGACCCCGGCGGCCAGCTTGGCGGCCAGCGTGTCGTAGAGCCGGGAGTCGTAGTGCGAGATCGGCGGGCAGGTGCCGTTCAGGTCCTGCTGGGAGATCTCGATGTGCCGCTGGGCGCTGCCGACCAGGGCGCGTAGGGCGTTCTCCTCGGGGTTGACGGTCTCGTAGTCGCGGTCGGCGTTGGTGTTGTCGTGCAGGGTCAGCGGGCCGCACTTGGCGTCCGCCGCCCCGGGGACGGGACCGGGCCGGTACCCGGAGGAGGGGTCCGCGTCCTTGATGCCGACGCCGAGGCCGCCGACGGCTATCACCGGGACGTTCCCGGCGGCGGGGGCGGACGGGTTGAGCTCGCGTTCGATCGACGGGCGGCAGGCGCCGCCGTCCGAGGAGGCGAACCACGCGTTGTCGAGGAGGCCGGTCCGGCCGCAGGTCCACTCCCAGAGGGTGTCCAGGTAGCGGCCGGCGGAGGTCGCGGCGGGGCCGGTGAGCGCGAGGTCGACGTCCGAGACGGGGTGCGAGGTGTCGAGGTAGTCCTTGCTCCAGCCGTTGATGCCGCCGGTGAGGACGGTGCGTCCGTCGACCACCAGGAGCTTGGAGTGGTTCCAGGAGAAGGCGGTGCGCGAGGAGGTCATCGAGGCGATGTTGAGGCTGACCGACGGGGCGGCCGGTCCGAGCTTCGCGACCAGGTCGTCCCGGTACCGCGACGGCAGCACGTTGGCGTTGTACAGCGGCGCCGCGCCGACCAGGATGCGCACCACCGGGCGGTGCCCGGCGGCGACCGAGGCCTTGAGCCCGGCGACCAGGGCGTCCTCGAACCCGCCGTCGGGGAACGGCGCGAGGCTGGAGACGTCGACGGTCCGGGTGGCGGCGGAGACATCGGCGGTCATCTTCGCGAGCAGCGCGCGGGTGCCGGGCCGGTCGGCGCAGGTGGCGTCGCCCCAGCAACCGGGCGTCTGGAACAGCCAGTTCGCGGGGCCGCCGGCCTGGTCGGCGCCGGCCAGGGCGTTGCCGTCGGTGCGCTGCCAGACGGTGCCCTCCAGTCCGGGCGACACCTGGCGCAGCACCTGCTCGACGGCGTCGATGTGGGTGGTGTCCGCGCCCTGTGCGGGGGCGGGGGCGGCGTGGGACGGCGCGGCCGACAGGACGGTGATCAGGGTGCTGGCCGCGACGGCGGCGAGGGCGCCGCGCAGGGCGCGGCGGGGTCGGCGGGAGCCGGGTCGGTACACGTGAGGATCCTTCAGAACGTGGCAGGCGTCGTGCTGTTCGCCTACGAGACACCCAGAGACTACCTGTTGGTAACACCCCGTCAAACTTGCGCATGACAAAAGCGCGCGGGGGCTCGACCGTCCCCGGCGAACCCCGGCCCTTGGCCACCCGTCCGGTCAGCGGGTGACGGCGACGCCCCGCTTCCCGCTCGCCGCGACCGTGGCCGCGGCCGCCGCCCCCGGCACCCCGCGCCAGGCGCGGGCGGCCAGCAGGCCGGAGGCCAGGGCGACGGCACCGAGCGCGACGGCGGCCGCGGTGAGGCCCAGGGTGGCGCCGAGCCAGCCGGCCAGGGGGTAGGTGAGCAGCCAGCAGCCGTGCGAGAGGGAGAACTGGGCGGAGAAGACGGCGGGCAGCTCCTCGGCGGCCACCGAGTCGCGCAGGACGCGGCCGGTGGGGGTGAGGATCAGCGAGCCGGCCGCGCCGAGGACGGCCCAGACGGCGAGCAGGACGGGCCAGCGCCAGGCGCCCGGCCCGGCGGCCGTGAGCACGGCCAGCAGGGCGAAGAGCCCGACGATGCCGAAGGCCGCCGGGAGCATGACGATCCGGTCCGGCACCCGGTCCAGCACCCGGGGCAGCAGCAGCGCCACGGCCATCGACCCGGCCCCGTAGGCGCCGAGCGCGATCGGGACGTCGGTGGCGGGGCGGCCGAGCTGGCCGCGGACGTAGACGACGGTGTTGACGATCACCATGGCGCTGGCGGCGGCCGCCGCGAGGTCCAGGGCGAGCATCGCGCGCAGCCGGGGCACGGCGAGGAACAGCCGGGTGCCGCGGACGGACCTGGCGAGGACGCCGTCGCCGGCCCCCTCCCGCACCGACCGAAGCGGCTCCGGCCGCAGCGGCTTGGGCAGCACGGCCGAGAGCACCAGGGCGGCGGAGGCGAGGAACCCGGCGGCGGTGCCCCAGAACAGCCAGTTGTAGCTGATCAGCGCGAGCAGGGCGCCCGCCAGTACCGGGCTGACCAGGCTCTCGGTGTCGTACGCGAGCCGGGACAGCGACAGGGCGCGGGTGTACTCGCGCTCCTCGGGCAGCACCTCGGGGATCACCGACTGGAAGGCCGGGGTGAAGGCCGCCGAGGCGGACTGCAGGACGAAGATCAGGACGTAGACCTGCCACACCTCGGTGACGAAGGGCAGGGTGAGGGCGACGGCGGCCCGGGTGAGGTCGGAGGCGGCCATCAGCCGCCGGCGCGGGATGCGGTGGGCCAGCGCGGTGACCACCGGGGCGATGCCGACGTACGCGAGCATCTTGATCGCCAGCGCGGTGCCGAGCACCGATCCGGCGCCCGCCCCGGCGAGGTCGTAGGCGAGGAGGCCGAGCGCGACGGTGGCGAGGCCGGTGCCCACCAGGGCGACGATCTGGGCGGCGAACAGGTGCAGATAGGTGCGGTTGCGCAGCACGGAGAGCATGAGGACCCCGCTCGGACTGGACGCGGTAGGACGACACGTCCAGGATAGGTCAACATGTGCACGCATGTGCACATGTTGACCGGAAAAGCGGCCGGGAAGGCAGCGAGGGGAAGGCGGCGCCGGAAGAGCGGCCCGCACCCCGGAGGGCACGGGCCGCTACGGATCCGCTCAGTCGTGCGGCGGGAGCTCGCCGATCTGGTGGTCGGCGACGCTCAGCGCCTCGTCGACCAGCCGGCGCAGATGGCCGTGGCGCAGCGCGTACACGACGCGCCGGCCGTCCTTGCGGGTGGTGACCAGGCCCGCCAGCCGGAGCTTGCCGAGGTGCTGGCTGACCGACGTCCGGGGGGCTCCGGCCGCCTCGGTGAGCGTGGTCACGTCGGCCTCGCCGGCGCTCAGCCGCTGGAGCAGCGCGAGCCGGGTGCGGTCCGCGAGCAGCGCCAGGATGCCGGCCGCGGCCTCCAGCCGCTCGTCGTCCCGTCGCTCCTGCGCATGGTGCGCACCTGACACCTGAAGGCTCCCGCTCATGGCGCCATCGTAGGGCCCAGGGCCGTCCGGGGCGCCGTCCGGGCGGGCCCGTGCCCGCCGAAGCGCGGAGGCTTCGGCGGGCACGGGCCGGTCATGCGGTCAGGCGTCCGCGCCCCAGAGGAAGCCCGGCACGGGCGTGAAGCGCACGTACGGGCTCCACTCGTCGCCCGGCGGGCAGGGGGTGGGCGGGCACGGCGGCGGCGGACACTTGCTGTCCTCGACCGTGACCGTCACGCACGCGTGGTCCCCGGTCAGCTCGACCCTGGTCACCGAGGGCCGCGACAGGTTGTAGCCCTCGGGCGGGGAGACCTCCTGCCAGTAGTAGGTGCCCAGCGGAAGCTGGTCCGCCGAGCAGACGCCCGACGCGGGGGTCGTGCACGGCGGGCCGACGGCGGTGTCGGGGTTGTCGCCCGTGGTCTGCAGACCGGCCACGCCGTTGCTCTCCCGCCACAGCTGGAAGACGGCACCCGCCAGCGGCTGCCCGCTGTCGGCGTCGACCTTCCTGACGGAGGTGGACCCGCTCGGGGCGGTCGGCGTCTGCGTGTCCTGGACGGGGACCTGGACGTTCGGCCGGCCCAGGTCGATGACGACGGTCGTCACCGGGGACTGCGGCAGGTCGTACCCGGGCGGCGGCGCCGTCTCCTGCCAGTAGTACGTACCCAGCGGGAGCCCGGACGCCGAGCAGACCCCCGACGCGGGCGTGACGCACGGGGAGCCCACGGCCGTGTCCGGATTCGGGCCGGTGGCCTGCAGCCCCGGAACGCCGTTGGTCTCGTGCCAGAGCTGGAAGGTGGCGCCCGCCAGGGGCTGTCCGGTGGCGGCGTCGGTCTTCTTGACGGAGGTGGACCCGGTGGGGGCGGTCGAGTGGGTGTCCTGGACGGGGAGCTGGATGTCCTGCCCGTTGGTGTCGAGGACGACGGTCGTCACCGCGGACTGCGGCAGGTCGTACCCGGGCGGCGGCGCCGTCTCCTGCCAGTAGTACGTACCCAGCGGGAGCCCGGACGCCGAGCAGACGCCCGACGCGGGCGTGACGCACGGGGAGCCGACCGCCGTGTCGGGATTGGCCCCCGTGGTCTGCAGACCGGCCACGCCGTTGGTCTCGTGCCACAGCTGGAAGGTCGCCCCCGCCAGCGGCTGTCCGGTGGCCGCGTCGGTCTTGGTGACGGAGGTGGACCCGGTGGGAGCGATGGTCTTGGCGTCGGCGACGGTGACCATGACGTTCTTCCCGTTCGCGTCCAGCACGACGGTGTTCACGTTGAGGTCGGGCAGGTCGTACCCGTCGGGCGCCGAGACCTCCTGCCAGTAGTACGTGTCCAGTGGGAGGCCGGACGCCGAGCAGACACCGGACGCCGGGGTCACGCACGGGGAGCCGACCGCCGTGTCCGGGGTCGCCCCGGACGTCTGCAGACCGGCGACGCCGTTGGTCTCACGCCACAACTGGAAGGTCGCCCCCGCCAGGGGCTGCCCGCTGTCGGAGTCGGTCTTGGTCACGCTGGTCGAGGCCGTCGGAGCGGCGGCCGGGGTGTCGGCGACGGTGACCGGGGCGCTCTGCCCGTTGGTGTTCAGCACGACCGTGGTCACGTTGAGCCCGGGCAGGTCGTACCCGGGCGGCGCCGCCGTCTCCTGCCAGTAGTACGTGCCCAGCGGGAGGCCGGACGCCGAGCAGACGCCCGACGCGGGCGTGACGCACGGGGAGCCGACCGCCGTGTCGGGATTGGCCCCCGTGGTCTGCAGCCCCGGAACGCCGTTGGTCTCGTGCCACAGCTGGAAGGTCGCCCCCGCCAGCGGCCGCGAGGTGGCGGAGTCGACCTTGGTCACACTGGTGGCCCCGGTCTCGACGACCGGGCTCGTGGTGTCCTGGACGGTGACCGGGACGGTCTGCCCGTTCGTGCCGAGGACCACGGTCGTCACCGGCGGCTGGGGCAGGTCGTACCCGGGCGGCGCCGCCGTCTCCTCCCAGTAGTAGGTGCCCAGCGGGAGGTCGGCCGTGGAGCAGACACCGTTGCGCCCGGTGGTGCAGGGGGCGCCGACCTTGGTGTCCGGGGTGGTTCCCGTGGTCTGCAGGCCGGCGACGCCGTTGCTCTCCTTCCACAGCTGGAAGGTGGCGCCCGCCAGGGTCTGCCCGGTGGCCGAGTCGACCTTGGTCACGCTGGTCGAGCCGGTGGGGGCCGGCGGGTTGCCGCACTCCGGGAGGTCGCCGTTGAAGGGGTAGGCGTGGAACTCGGTCCCGGTCATGCCCAGACCGGAGTTGTGCAGCAGCGAGCCGGTGGTGAAGAACCGTCCGTTCAGACCGGGCAGGTTCATCGTGGCGGTGCTGGCCGGGTTGCCGACCAGCACGCTGCCCTGGAACTGCCCCGAGCCGGTCAGGGTGACGGTCGTCGCGGTGGGGAAGTTCCACAGCAGGCGCTCGCGCAGCTGGTTCCACGGGTCGGTGTCCGCGAGGCTGCCGCTGTACGTGTTGATGGTGCGGGCGTCGCCGACGAGGTTGACCAGGACGGTCGCGTTCGCGGGGATGCCGGCGAAGGTGACCCCCTGGGTCCCGCCGCCGCGGCCGACGATGTCGAAGTCGACGTTGAAGACCTGGAGGGCGGAGGTGCCGTCGCCGGTGAACAGGGTCTGGTACCCCTGGTTGACGGCGGTTCCGGTGGCCGGGCGGGGGGTGCCGGTCCCGGCGTAGCACGCGCTGGCCGTCTGCAGCTCGCCGCGCAGCGGCGCGTACGCGGCCACGGCCTGCGGGTCGTGGACCTTCGTGCCGGTGACGGTTCCCGTGGTGGCTCCCGCGTAGCGGACGACGCCGCCCTCGGCCAGGAGCGACTGCCCCGGGGCCACGGTGACGTTGCCGCCGGCGGTGAGGAAGTCCGCGCCGTTCGGCGGGGGGACGCGCGAGCCGACGCCGACGATGCCGATGTTGTACACGGAGCTGACCCCGGCGGCCTTGCTCATGTCGAAGTTGCCGAGGGTCACCACGTGCCCCTCGGCCTCGGCGGCCGAGCCCCGGACGTTGAAGTCGCCGCCGACGAAGACGTTCACCCCGGCGTCGCGGCCCGCGAAGGGGCCGTTGTTGACCGGGGGGAACGTCGCCGGACAGTCCGCGCCCAGGCAGGGCCCCAGGCCGCCCGGCAGGCCGGCCGCCTGGGCGGCCGACGGTGCGATGAGCGACATGCCGAAGGGGACGAGCGTCAGGGCCAGGGCGGATCCCATCACCCTGCCGAGCCTTCGTCTCCAGCCGACGGCGGTCGCCTGATTCTGACTGGGCTTCACCACAGTCCTTTCCTCATATGAACCGAACAACAGCCCTCGGAGTGTTCTCGTCGGAGCCCCGAGCAGCGGCGACCCGCCAGCCGTTTCGTCTGAACGCCGCACACGTACACCCGATCGGACGCGGCGGACGCCGGGGCGACTGGGTCTCCCGACCCCGGATTGGGGCCCTCCGGCCCTGACGCGCCGTCAACGGCGGCCCCATCCTGGACTCGTCGAGGCCCCGTCCGCCCACCGCCACCGAACGACACCACCAGTCCCCGGAGGACCCGCATGTTCTGCTACCAGTGCGAACAGACCGACCGCACCGGCTCCACCCCCGGCTGCGCCGGTCCGATCGGCAACTGCGGCAAGGACTCCCCCACCTCGGACCTCCAGGACCTGCTGATCCACGCGGTCAAGGGCATCTCCCAGTACGCCGCCAAGACGCGCGCCCTCGGCGACCCGGACGACGAGGCGGCGGCCTTCGTCCTGTACGCGCTCTTCACCACGCTCACCAACGTCAACTTCAACCCCACCCGCTTCGCCGCCCTGATCCAGCTGGCCGTCGGCGTCCGGAACCGGACCAGGGACCGGTACGAGCGGGCCGCGCGCGCCGCCGGGCAGCAGCCGGAGACGCTCACCGGCCCGGCCGCCTGGGCCCCGGCCGCGGACCCCGGCGCCCTGGTCGGCCAGGCGTCGGGCGTCCGGGTGGACATCGGGCTCCCCCTGGTCGGGCCCGAGGTGGTCGGGCTCCGCGCACTCCACCTCTACGCGCTCAAGGGCATCTGCGCCTACGCCCACCACGCCGACGTGCTCGGCCGCCGCAGCGCCGAGGTGCTCGGCGGCGTCGAGGACGCCCTCGCCTACCTGGCCGGCGAGCCGACCGACCCCGCCGAACTGCTGGAGCGCGCCGTCGGCCTCGGCCGGCTCAACCTCGCGGCGATCGAACTGCTCGACGCCGCCAACACCGGCACCTACGGGCCCCAGCGGCCCACCGCCGTCCGCACCACCCCGGTCGCCGGAAAGGCCGTCCTGGTCAGCGGCCACGACCTGCGGGACCTGGAGGCCCTCCTGGTGCAGACCAGGGGCCAGGGCATCAACGTCTACACCCACGGCGAGATGCTCCCCGCCCACGCCTACCCGCTGCTCAAGGCCCACCCGCACCTGGCCGGCAACTACGGCGGCGCCTGGCAGGACCAGCAGCGGGACTTCGCCGCCTTCCCCGGCCCGGTCCTGATGACCTCCAACTGCGTCATCGAGCCGCACGCCGCCTACCGCCGCCGGATCTTCACCGCCGGACCGGTCGGCTGGCCCGGCGTCCGGCACCTCGCCGACCACGACTTCCGCCCGCTGATCCAGGCCGCCCACGCCCTGCCCGGCTTCCCGGAGACCGCCGCCGAGGAGGATGCCGTCACCGTCGGCTTCGGCCGGGACGCCGTGCTCGCGGTCGCCGACCAGGTCGTCCACGCGGTGCGGCAGGGCGACATCCGGCACTTCTTCCTGATCGGCGGCTGCGACGGCCCCACCCCCGGCCGCGACTACTACACCGACCTCGCCCTCGGCGCGCCCCGCGACAGCGTGGTGCTCACCCTCGGCTGCGCCAAGTACCGCTTCAACCGGCACGACTTCGGCGAGATCGCGGGCCTGCCCCGGCTGCTCGACCTCGGCCAGTGCAACGACGCCTACTCCGCCATCCGGATCGCCACCGCGCTCGCCGACGCCTTCGAGTGCGACATCAACGACCTGCCGCTCACCCTGGCGCTGTCCTGGACCGAGCAGAAGGCCGTCGCGGTGCTGCTCACCCTGCTCGCGCTGGGCATCCGCGACATCCACCTCGGCCCCTCGCTGCCCGGCTTCCTGACCCCCGCCCTGGTCGGCGAGCTGGTGAAGCGGTTCGGCCTGCGGGTGGCCGGCGACCCGGCGGCCGACCTGGCCGCCGCGCTCGAACGGACGGCGTCGTGAGCGCGGGGCACGCCCACCCGGTCACCCTCACCACCAGCGACGGCGGCCGGCTGGAGTTCGACTGCGCCCCCGGCCTCAGCGTCCTGGAGGCCGCGGCGGAAGCCGGCGCCGCCCTGCCCGCCTCCTGCCGCCGGGGCACCTGCGGCTCCTGCCACGCCTCCGTCACCGACGGCCCGTACGACCTCGGGCCGCACAGCGACCAGGCCCTCCCGCCGGACGGGCGCGAGCGCGGCGAGGTGCTGCTCTGCCGCACCTTCCCGCGCGGTCCGCTGACCGCCGCCCTGCCGTACGAGCAGGCCCGCGTCCTGTACGGCGCCGTCCCGGTCCGCGCGGCCACCGTCACGGCGGTGGACCAGGCCACCCCGGACACCGTGCGGCTGGAGCTGCGCCTCGACGACCCGGACTGCCAGTTCGACCCGGGGCAGTTCATGGAGCTCCAGGCACCCGGCAGCGAGGTGAAGCGCGCCTACTCCCCCGCCAACACCGGCAACTGGGAGGGCCGGCTGGAGTTCTACGTCCGGCTGCGGGAGGGCGGGCACTTCTCCTGCTACCTCGCCGACCGGGCCCGCCCGGGCGACCGGCTCACCGTGCACGGCCCGCAGGGCGCCTTCGGCCTGCACGAGACCGGCCTGCGGCCGCGCTGGTTCCTGGCCGGCGGCACCGGCCTGGCCCCGCTGCTGGCGATGGTCCGCCGGATGGCCGAGTGGCAGGATCCGCAACCCGCCCGGCTGTTCCTCGGCGTCAACGAGCCGCGGGACGTCTTCGGACTGGACCAACTCGCCGCCGTAGCCGCCGAGTTGCCCGGCTTCCGGTACGAGGTCTGTGTCCGCGGGCCCGGCCCCGGCTGGTCCGGCCCGACCGGCACCCCGGCCGACCTGCTCGCCGCCGCCCTGCCCGAACTCGGCGGCGCCGCACCGGACCTGTACGTCTGCGGCCCGCCGCCCCTGGTCGACGCCGTGCTGCGCACCGCCGCTTCCGCAGGGGTGCCGCCCGAACAGGTCCACCGGGAGCGCTTCCTGGCCACCTGACCGCCGGGCCGCCGCCGATCCCCTTCGGCGGCGGCCCGGCGGCTACTCCGAACCCTTCTCCGGGGCAACGGCGTTGTACTCGGCGAGGGTCTCGCGGGTGAAGCCGAAGAACCAGGTGGCGAGGAAGCCCGCGAGGTAGCCGGTCAGCAGCCCGCCGCCGTAGACGGCGGCGCTCGCGAGGAGTCCGTGCGGGCCGGCCAGGAGCGGGAAGAGGGCCCAGCCGGAGGGGCCGATGGCGGTGGAGCCGACGGCGTCGCCGAGCTGTCCGGCCACCCCGATGAAGGCGCCGCCGGCCGCGCCGCCGACGCAGGCGGTGACGAAGGGGCGCCCCAGCGGCAGGGTGACGCCGTAGACCAGGGGCTCGCCGACGCCGAGCAGACCGGCCGGCAGCGCGGACCTGATGGTGGCCCGGATCGAGGCGTTGTGGCGCAGCCGCAGGTAGACCGCCACCGCGCAGCCGACCTGCCCGGCGCCGGCCATGGCGAGGATCGGCAGCAGGACGGTGGAGCCCTGCTGCTGGATCAGGGTGGTGTGGATCGGGATCAGCGCCTGGTGCAGGCCGAGCATCACCAGCGGCAGGAAGAGGCCGCCGAGCACGAGTCCGGCGAGCAGGCCGCCGTGGGCGAGCAGCCAGGTGGCGGCGTGGCCGATGGCGGTGGAGACCTCCCCGGCGACGTACATCAGGCCGAACAGCGCGGCCAGCCCGCCGAGCAGGACGGTGACGGTGGGGGTGACCAGGACGTCGAGGGCGGCGGGCACCAGACGGCGGGTCCAGCGCTCCAGGTGGACGGCCAGCAGTGCGGCGCCGAGCGCGCCGACCACGCCGCCCTGGCCGGGCGTGAGGTGGTGGCCGAAGGCCTCCACCTTGGCGACCCCGGCGTAGACGATCACGCTGGCCACCGCGCCGCCGAGCACGGGCGTGCCGCCGAACTCCTTCGCGGTGTTGTAGCCGACGAAGACCGCGATCAGCGACATGAACCCGGAGGAGACCGGGCCCAGGGCGGTGACCAGCGCCGGTGCCCAGCCGAGGTTGGCGAGCGCCCCGGAGAGGCCGGCGACGATCCCGCAGCCGATCAGGGCGGGGATCAGCGGGACGAAGATGTTCGCGATCCGGCGCAGCGCCAGCTTCACCGGGGTCGCGTTGCGCGCCCGGCCCTGGGCTCGGATGCGCTCGCCGCGCCCGGCGAGGTCCTCGGCGGTGGGGGCGGCCGCCGGGCCGGGGGGTTCCAGGAGCCGGCGCAGCCGCTCGGTGACCCCGGCGACGGCGGCGGGCCCGAGCACGATCTGGTAGGTGTCGTCCTCGACCGTGCCCAGGACCTCCGGCAGCGCCCGGAGCGCCTCGGTGTCGACCAGGGAGCGGTCCGCCAGGCCCAGCCGCAGCCGGGTCATGCAGTGGGCGACCGAGCGGATGTTGGCGGCGCCGCCGACCAGCGGGAGGATCGCCTCGGCCACGGCGCGGTTCTTCTCGTCCGACATGCCGCAGGACGTACCCGGGCGCTGCCCCGGCTCAACCGCCTTGGTACGCGGCCGTTCTGGGCCCCGTCGCCGGACCGGGTGCGCCGGCGGCGCCGTCCGTCCGGTCCGGGAGCGGGTCGTCGTCGGCCCCCGTGGCACGCACCCGGTGCACGTACCGGTCGATGAGGTGGCGCAGCACGGTGGCGGTGGTGACGACGTCCGCCTCGGGGATGCCGTCCAGCGCGTCGGCGAGCCCGATGATGTTGGCCTGTTTCAGGCGGTCCAGCACTTCCCGTCCGCCGCGGGTGATGGCCACCTGGCGGGCCCGCCGGTCCTGCGTGTCCTGGCTGCGTTCCACCAGCTGCTGGCCCTGGAGGCGGTCGATCTGGCGGGTGACGTGGGAGGGCTTGACCATCAGGCGGTCGGCCAGGTCGCTCACCCGGCTGGCCTCCGCGCGCTCGGCGAGCGCGCGCAGCAGGTAGACGTCCGAGCGGGCGGCGGTGATGCCGGCCTTGGCGGTGCGGCGCTCGTGCTCCTGTGACCGTGTCAGCAGGTAGGCCAGGGTGGCCAGGACGTCCTCCAGGCCGTCCAGGCCGTTCGGGCCCTGCGGCCCGCAGGCGGTGGTCCGGTCGTCTTCGGCGTCTTCTTCGTCCGACATGGGGGAACTGTAGCGATCCGGTCCGGGCGGCGGCCGGGACGGGGAGGCGGCGCCGGGTTTCGGACAGTTTCGGCCGTCACCCGATCCGCCCTTTCGCCACCACGGAACGCGAGTTAGCGTGACTTTCAGTTAGTTGCTTTGGGCACGTAACTAGGTGCCCACGGCTCGACTCCCGGAAGGGGATCCACCGATGGCCACCGCCGAGAAGACCCCCCGATTCACCCACCCCGCCGCCCGCGGCACCTGCCCGTTCGCCCCGCCGCCCGCGTACGACCAGGCCCGGCAGGAGGAGCCGGTCAGCCGCGTCACCCTGTGGGACGGCTCCACCAGCTGGCTGGTCACCCGCCACGAGGACGTCAAGGCCGTCCTCTCCGACGCCCGGTTCAGCTCCGACTCCACCCGGCCCGGCTACCCGTTCATCAGCGCGGGCGCCCGGCAGCTGAACACCGGGCGGCCGACCATCATCCGGATGGACGCCCCGGAGCACACCCACTTCCGCCGGATGCTGACCGGCGAGTTCATGATCAAGAAGGTCGAGGCGCTGCGCCCGGAGATCCAGCGGATCGCCGACGACCTGCTGGACCGGATGACCGACGGACGCTCCGGCGCCGACCTCGTCCACGAGTTCGCCCTGCCGCTGCCGTCCCTGGTCATCTGCCTGCTGCTCGGCGTCCCCTACCAGGACCACGACTTCTTCCAGGAGTGCAGCCGCGTCCTGCTGCGCCGCGACTCCGCCGCCGAGGACGTCGCCGACGCCCAGGCCAAGCTGGTCGACTACCTGATCGGGCTCACCGAGACCAAGCGTACCCACCCCGACGACGGCATCCTCAGCCGCCTGGTGGAGCGCGGCGAGCTGAGCACCCAGCAGATCGGCGACATGGGCCGGCTGCTGCTGATCGCCGGACACGAGACCACGGCGAACATGACCGCGCTCTCCGTGCTCGCCCTGCTGCGCAACCCCGACCAGCTCGCCCACCTGCGCGAGCACCCCGAGTCCGTGCCCGGCGCGGTCGAGGAGCTGCTGCGCTACCTGACCATCGTGCACTCCGGCGTGACCCGGGTCGCCACCGAGGACGTCGACCTGGGCGACGTGCGGATCGCGGCGGGCGAAGGCGTCATCTGCATGGTCAACACCGCCAACCGGGACGAGCGGGAGTTCCCCGACGGCGACGAGCTCGACCTGACCCGCGACGCCCGCCGCCACCTGGCCTTCGGCTTCGGCGCCCACCAGTGCCTGGGACAGCCGCTCGCCCGGCTGGAGTTGCAGATCGCGCTGGCCACCATCCTGCGCAGACTGCCCGGACTGCGCCTGACCGTACCGTTCGAGGAGGTCCGCTTCCGCGGCGAGATGCTCATCTACGGCGTCCACGAGCTGCCGATCGCCTGGTGACCCGGGCTCCCCCGGGAGCCCCCGGAACCACACCAACCCACCTGCCCCGCACCGGAGTCCACACCGCCGGGGCGCCCGTTCCGAAAGGAAGACCATGCTCGTCCGGATCGACCAGGAGAAGTGCTGCGGCGCCGGGCACTGCGTGCTCGCCGCCCCCGACGTCTTCGACCAGCGCGACGAGGACGGCATCGTCGTCCTGCTCGACGCCCGACCGCCCGCCGAACTCCACCAGGCCGTCCGGGACGCCGCCGCGGTCTGCCCGGCCTCGGCCATCACCCTGGACCAGGCGTGACCGCACTGCGGGACGTGGCCGTGGTCGGCGCCGGCGCGGCCGGCCTGCACGCCGCCGAGGCGCTGCGCCGGGCCGGCTACGACGGCCGCCTCACCCTGATCGGGGCCGAGCCCGAACCGCCGTACGACCGGCCGCCGCTGTCCAAGCACCTGCTCGGCGGGGAGTGGCAGCCCGACCGCCTGGCCCTGCGCGGCCCCGAGGCGCTGGAGGAGCTCCGGCTCGACCTGCGCCTCGGGGTCCGGGCCGAGCGGCTGGACCGCCGGGAGCGGACCGTCCGGCTCTTCGACGGCGGACGGGTGCGCTGCGAGGCCGTCATCGTGGCCACCGGGGTCCGCCCGCGCCGGCTCCCGGGCGCCGACGCTCCCCGGCCCGGGGCGCACGTGCTGCGCACCCTCGCCGACGCCCTCGCCCTGCGCGAGGAACTGCGCGCGGGCGTAAGGCTGTTGGTGGTCGGCGGCGGGCTGCTCGGCGCCGAGGCGGCGGCCACCGCCGTCGGGCTCGGCGCCGAGGTGACCTGGCTGACCTCCACCGCCACGCCGCTGGCCGCCGTCCTCGGCAGCGAGACGGCCGCGCTGCTGGCCGGCCTGCACCGCGAGCACGGGGTGCGGCTGCACCGGGGCGTGGCCACCGGACTGCTCGAACGGCGCGGCCGGGCCGTCGGCGTCCGGCTCGCCGACGGCTCCGAACTGGCCGCCGACGCCGTGCTGATGGCCGTCGGCTCCGAACCGGCCACCGAGTGGCTGGCCGGCAGCGGCGTCCCGCTGGACGACGGCGTGGTCTGCGACGCCTACTGCGCCGCCGGCCCCGGCGTCTGGGCGGCCGGGGACGCCGCCTCCTGGCCCGACCCGCGCACCGGCCGCCACCACCGCCTCGAACAGCGCACCAACGCCACCGAGCAGGCCATGCACGCGGCCCGGAACCTGCTGGCCGGCCCGGACGGCGAACGGCAGGCCTACCGGCCGGTCCCGTACCTGTGGACCGACCAGTACGGGCTGCGGGTCCAGGTGTTCGGCCGGCCCGGCGGCGCCGAGCGGTTCGAGGTGGTCGACGGCAGCCTGGCGGAGCACCGCTTCGCCGCCGTCTGCGTCCGGGACGGCCTGGTCACCGGCGCGGTCGGGATCGCCTCCGCCCGGGCGCTGCGCGGGCTGCGCGCCCAGGTCGCGGCGCACGGCCCGTGGCCGCCCGAGCAGGCCGAGCAGGCCTGAGCCGCCCCGCCGCTGCCGCCCCGCCACCGCAGCCCTGCCGGTGCCGCCCGCCGTCCCCGCCCGCCAACCGGGCGAGGCGGCGGGCGGACCGGCATGGTGCGAGGGCCCCGGCACGGCCCCGCCCGGAGACTGGTGGCCCGCCGCCGGCCAGGGGAGAGAGCGCATGGACGACCGCAGCCACCGAGCCGCCCGGGGGCCCGCCCCCGCCCCGGGGGTGACCTCGCGGGCCGGGGTCCTGGGCACCGCGCTGGCCGCCGTCCTCGCCTTCTCGCTCTCCTCCGGCTCCTGGCAGTGGTTCTCCACCTACCTCGGGCTGACCCTCCTCGCGGTGGTCCTCTCCTCCACCCGCCCGCCGGCCCGCGCGACCGACGCCGGGTCCGGCTACGCCCGGAGCCTGGCCGCCTACACGCTCGTCATCGGACTGTGCGTGGCCCTCGCCCTGGCCCCGGCGATGCAGCGCTGGTCCTGGCTGTTCCCGATGCCGGGCACCCGCCGCGACTGCCCCCGCCTGGGCGACTACGCCCGGCTGCAGGCCCAGGCCTCCCTCGGCGACCTGGCCGCCCGGGACGGCGCCGCGCTCGCCGCCGCCCAGGGCGAACAGGCCGGGCACGCCGTCGCCGACTGCCTGTCCGCGACCACCACGCTCTGGCTGCCCGTGTACGCGCTGGCCGCCGCACTGCTGGCCGCGCTCGCCGTCCGACTGCTGGACCGGGGCGGCCGCCGGGGACCCTCCCGGTCCGTCGAGGGCTGAGGGGCGACGGAGGGCGGACGGGCGGCGCGCCCCGGGCACTCCCCCGCGCTCCCCGTGCCCCGGCCGGGTCTACCGGTCGAACATCCGCCGGACTATCGTTAGTTGGCGGAAGCTATCGAATTCCCCACGCCGACCCGCCGGCCGGCCCGCAGGAGGCAGCGGTGGCGACACGACTCTCCGACGGCGGCAGGACGGGGCGGCCGCACCCGGCCGGCCACGGTGTGGCACCGGAGCACCCCCGGTACAAGTGGGTGGCGCTGTCCAACACCACGCTCGGCACCCTGATCGCCACCGTCAACGCCTCGATCGTGCTGATCTCGCTGCCCGCGATCTTCAACGGCATCGGCCTGGACCCGCTCCGCCCCGGCAACGTCAGCTACCTGCTGTGGATGCTGATGGGCTACATGCTGGTCACCGCCGTGCTGGTGGTCACCCTCGGCAGACTGGGCGACATCCACGGCCGGGTGCGGATCTACAACGCGGGCTTCCTGATCTTCACCCTCACCTCGGTGGCACTCTCCCTCGACCCGCTGCACGGCGGGCCCGGGGCCCTGTGGCTGATCGGCTGGCGGGTCGTGCAGGCGGTCGGCGGGGCGATGCTGATGGCCAACTCGGCGGCGATCATCACCGACGCCTTCCCGGCCCGCCAACGCGGCACAGCCCTGGGGGTGAACATCGTCGCGGGCATCGCCGGGTCCTTCATCGGCCTGGTCCTGGGCGGGCTGCTGGCCGAGTGGAACTGGCGGTCGATCTTCTGGGTCAATGTGCCGATCGGCATCCTCGGCACGGTCTGGGCCTACCGGTCGCTGCGCGAGACCGGGGTGCGCAAGCCCGCCCGGATCGACTGGTGGGGCAACATCACCTTCGGCGTCGGCCTGACCGCCCTGCTAGCCGCGATCACCTACGGCATCCAGCCGTACGGCGGCCACACCATGGGCTGGACCAACCCCTGGGTGCTGGCCGGACTGTTCGGCGGGGTGGCCCTGCTCGCCGTCTTCTGCCTGGTCGAGTCCCGCACCGCCGAGCCGATGTTCCCGCTCTCGCTCTTCCGCGACCCGGTCTTCGCGGGCGGCAACGCGGCCACCCTGCTGGGCTCGATCGCCCGCGGCGGGCTGCAGTTCATGCTGATCATCTGGCTGCAGGGCATCTGGCTGCCGCTGCACGGCTACGACTACGCCGACACCCCGCTGTGGGCCGGGATCTACCTCGTCCCGCTGACCGTCGGCTTCCTGGCCGCCGGACCGGTCGCCGGCTACCTGTCCGACCGCGCCGGGGCCCGGCTCTTCGCCGCCGGCGGACTGGTGGTGATGGCGCTGTCCTTCGCCGGGCTGCTCCTGCTGCCCACCGACTTCGGCTACCCGTGGTTCGCCCTGCTGGTGTTCGTCAACGGCCTGGGCGGCGGCCTGTTCGCCGCCCCCAACACCTCGCTGATCATGTCCAGCGTGCCGGCCGCCGCCCGCGGCGCGGCCTCCGGCATGCGGGCCACCTTCCAGAACGCCGGCATGGTGCTGTCGATCGGCGTCTTCTTCTCCCTGATGGTGGCCGGCCTGGCGGGCTCGCTGCCGCACACGCTCACCGCCGGACTGACCGCCCAGGGCGTGCCCGCCGCCGACGCGCACGCCATCGCCTCGCTGCCGCCGGTGGGCACCCTGTTCGCGGCCTTCCTCGGGTACAACCCGATCCAGCAGCTGCTGGGCCCGCAGGTGCTCGGGCAGCTGCCGGCGGACAACGTCCGGACGCTGACCGGCCGGGAGTTCTTCCCCCAGCTGATCTCGGGGCCCTTCCATGACGGGCTGGTGGTGGTGTTCTGGCTGGCGATCGCGATGTCGCTGGTCGCCGCGGCCGCCTCGCTGGTGCGCGAGCGGACCCGGCCCGCCGCCGCGCGTCCGGCCTCCGCACCGTCCGGCTCCGTACCGTCCGGCGCCTCACCCTCCGGTGCCTCACCCTCCGGTGCCTCACCGGCCACCACCGCGCCCGCCCCCGCACGGCCCGCCGCCCCGCCGACGAAGGAGCCCGGGCCGTGAGCGCGGACGGCGGCGGCCTGTCCGCCGAGGCCGTCGTCCGGCTCCGACTGGCGATCGGCCGGCTCAACCGCCAGCTGGTCCGCGCCTCCGGCGACCAGGACCTCACCGCCGCCCAGCTCTCCGCCCTGGCCCGGGTGGAGCAGCACGGGCCGCTGCGGCTCGGCGAACTCGCCGCACGCGAGGGCGTAGCGGTGCCGTCCATGGTCCGTACGGTCACCCCGCTGGTCGCCGACGGACTGGTCGCCAAGACCCCCGACCCGCAGGACGGACGCTCCCAGCTGCTCGCCCCCACCCCCCTCGGGCTGGAGACGCTGGCCCGGATCCGCCGCGAGCGCACCGCCCTGCTGGCCCGCCGCAGCGCCCGGCTCAGCCCCGAGCAGTGCCGCGCCCTGGAGGCGGCCCTGCCCCTCCTGGAACTGCTGCTCGACGAACCCGGCGCCCCCTGACCCGGGTCCGTGACGGCCCCGGTCCGCCGACGGCCGGACCGCTACCGCTGCCCCGGCCAGGGCACCGAGGTCTCCACCCCGACGGTGTAGTCGACGCCGGGGACGTCCCAGCCGTACAGCTGCCGGAACTGGTTGTAGAACCAGGCGGCCCCGGCCGGGTCGGCGGCCAGCGCGGCCGCCGGGTCGGCCCACAGCTCCCGCACCCGGTCCTGCGCGGCGGGGTCGAGCTCCCAGCCGTCCAGGCGGATGCGGCCCCGGTCGTCCAGGGCGGGTTCCCTCACGCCGGTCAGCTGCTCCCACAGGTCCACGGCCTGGTCGTCGGTCGTGCGCCAGCCGTCCTCGCCGAGGACGTTGCGCAGCAGCGAGGTGTAGAGGGCGATGGAGGGGATGGCGGTGGACGCCTGGGTGACGGCCGCGCCGGCGACCACGGTGAACGCCCGGCCGCGGTCGGCGAGCACCCCGGTCTGCAGCTCCCGGGCGGTGGCCTCCAGGTGCTCCTTGGCGGCGCCGATCGTGCCCTGCCGGTAGACCGGCGCGGTGATCTCGGAGCCGACGTAGGACAGGGCCACGGTGGTGAAGCCGGGGGCGAGCAGGTCCGCCTCGGCCAGCGCCCGCACCCACAGCCCCCAGTCCTCGCCGCCCATCACCTTGACGGTCGCCGCCCGCTCGGCCTCGTCGGCCGGGGCGAGGTCGACGGTGCCGACCTGCGGGGCCCCGTCGTCGAAGAGCAGGGACGGCGAGGTGTACGGGGAGCCGATCGGCTTGATCACCGAGTGGTGGACCTCGCCGGTGGCCGGGTCGGTGCGCCGGGGCGAGGCCAGCGAGTAGACGAGGTGGTCGACCGGGCCGTACCGCTCGGCGAGCAGCTTGAGCACCTCGGCGCGGGTGGCGTCGGCGTAGGCGTCGGCGTTGAGGAAGGTGACGTCGCCCCCGCTGCCCTCGGCCAGGGCGGAGGTCGCGGCGGTGCGGTACCAGCCGGCGGTGGCGGTGCGCCGCTCGGTGGCGGCGCCCTCGTAGGCGACGCCGATCCCGCGGACGCCGTGGCGGCGCAGCCCGGCGAGCAGGATCGCCTGGCCGTACCCGGCGCTGGCGCCGAGGACCAGGACGACCGGGGCCCGGCCGGTCGCGGCCGCGGGCTCGATGCGCCGCCACTGGCGGTCGACGGTGGCCTCGCTGCCGGCCGGGTGGGAGTTGACGATCAGGTAGCCCCGCTGCTTGGGGGTGATCTGCTGGATGCTCACGCGGTGGCGCCCTCTCCGATCCGGAGATCGTGATCAAGGTGTCGGTCGTCCGGAGCCTATCCGCGCCGGCGGGCGCCGCCCTTGCCATGCCGTCACGGAAGTTGCGGCCCGCGGTTGTCGGGGGTCGTCATTGCGGCGGGCGTCCCGCTTGGGCTATCCCGCTGGGCGGTCCACGAGGTCCCCCGGTCGATCTCCACGAGGTCCCTCCGGTCGGTGACGTTCCCTGGTCGCACCGTGCCGGCCGTGCTGCTGTCCCGGGCGGCTCACCGCAACGGCCGCCCGTTCCGCCGTTGGAGTGCTCTGCCGCCGCCGACCGCGCTCGGCCGCCCCGCGTGCCGTACGGCCCACTAGGTTCCTGCCGTGGACGAAACCAGGGCTTCGAACGGGCACCAGCCGTCCGCCGGCGAGCGCGTCACGGCCCGCCTGGACGGGCGGCTGCCGGTCACGGAGGCGGGCCGGGAGCTGCTGCGCAAGGTCTTCCCGGACCACTGGTCGTTCCTGCTCGGCGAACTCGCGCTGTACAGCTTCGTGGTGCTGCTGCTGACCGGCGTCTACCTGACCTTCTTCTTCCGGCCGAGCATGAACGAGGTCGTCTACCAGGGCGCCTACCTGCCGCTCGACGGCGTCCGGGTGTCCGAGGCGTACGCGTCGACCCTGCGGATCAGCTTCGAGGTGCGGGGCGGACTGCTGATCCGTCAGATCCACCACTGGTCGGCCCTGTTGTTCGCCTCGGCGATCGGCGCGCACCTGCTGCGGGTGTTCTTCACCGGGGCGTTCCGCCGCCCGCGCGAGCTCAACTGGGTGATCGGGGTGACGCTGTTCAACCTGGCGCTGCTGGAGGGGTTCTCCGGCTACTCGCTGCCCGACGACACCCTCTCCGGCACCGGCCTGCGGATCGCCGAGGGCGTGCTGCTCTCGGTGCCGCTGGTCGGCACGTACCTCACCCTGTTCGCCTTCGGCGGCGAGTTCCCCGGGCACGACGTCATCCCCCGGCTGTTCACCGTGCACGTCCTGCTGGTGCCCGGCCTGCTGCTGGCCCTGGTCGGGGCGCACCTGACGCTGGTGGTGGTGCTGAAGCACACCCACTGGGCCGCCCCCGGCCGTACCAACCGCAACGTGGTGGGGATGCCGTTCTTCCCCCAGTTCCTGACCCGCACGACGGGCCTGCTGTTCGCGGTGGGCGGCGTGATGGCGCTCTCGGCGTTCCTCGCCGAGGTCAACCCGGTCTGGCGGTACGGCTCCTACCGCCCCGACGTGGTCGGCACGGGCGCGCAGCCGGACTGGTACATCGGCTTCATCGAGGGGGCGCTGCGGCTGATGCCGGCCGCGGAGACCAGGGTGCTCGGGCACACCCTGTCCTGGAACGTGCTGCTGCCCGCCCTGGTGGTGCCCGGCCTGCTGTTCGCGGCGCTGTACGCCTACCCCTTCGTCGAACGGTGGCTCGACCCCGGCACCGGCGAGCACCACCTGTGCGACCGCCCGCGCAACAAGCCCACCCGCACCGCGCTGGGCACCGCCGGGATCACCGTCTACGCGGTGCTGCTGGTCGCCGGCGGCAACGACGTGATCGCGTACACCTTCGGGCTCGACGTCAACGCGCTCACCGTGGTGCTGCGGACGGCGCTGGTCGTGCTGCCGCCGGTGGTCTTCCTGCTCACCCGGCGCCTCTGCCTGGCCCTCCAGGCCCGGGACCGCGACCGGCTGCTGGACGGCGACGAGACCGGCCGGATCGACCAGGCCCAGGACGGCGGCTTCTCCGGCCACCACCGCCCGCTGCCCGAGGCCGAGCGGTACGTGCTGCTGGCGCGCGCCGCGGCCGAGCCGGTCACCGCCCCGCAGGGGGCGCCACGGCACGAGCGGGTGCGCGCCGCCGCGAGCTCCTGGTTCCACCGCGACCGGGTCGAACTGCCAGCCACCGCAAGGGAGTCGGAGCGGATGGCGGCCGTCCTCACCTCCCCGGCCCACCCCGCTCCCCCGGCCGTCCCGGCGCCCGGGGCGGGCCCGGGCGGCCCGCTCCGGCGGCTGCTGCGCCGGCTCAGCCCGCGCCGTGGTCGCGGTACTGGAAGATGAAGCCGGCGACGGCGAGCGCGAGCACCAGGGCGCCGACGACGATCAGCCACCGCGCGAACACCAGCCCGAGGGCGAAGACCGTCACGCCGACCGCCGCGAGGACCGGGTAGCCGCTGCGGGCCGGGAAGAACCCCACCGGCCCGGCGGCCTCCGCGATCTCGGCCTCCTCGCGGTCCTGCGCCCGGCCGCCGCCCGACCGCCGGTACTGGACGAACCAGAACAGCGCGACCAGACCGGACATCAGGAACGCCACCGTCAGGATCGCCTTGCCGGCCGGCTCCCGGGCCCAGAGGCCGTAGACCAGCCCGGTCACCGCGAAGAACGCGGTCATCACCGCGAACAGCCACCCCTCCGCCTTCACCGCCCGCTCCCCCGTCCGCCGGTACGGCCGTACGGCACACCGGACGCGCCGGTCGGCGACTCCGCCGCGGACACCTCCGGATGGTGCAGATCGAAGGCCGGCGACTCCGAGCGGATCCGGGGCAGCGCGTGGAAGTTGTGCGGCGGCGGCGGGCTGGAGGTGGCCCACTCCAGCGACCGGCCCCAGCCCCACGGGTCGTCCTCGGCGACCTTCTCGCCGTACCTGGTGGTCCGCCAGACGTTGTAGAAGAACGGCAGGTTGGAGACCCCGAGCAGGAACGAGCCGATCGAGGCGCACACGTTCAGGGCCGTGAAGGTGGCGAAGACGACCGTCCCGAACAGCACGTAGTGCAGGTGGGCCACCACGAAGTAGCTGTCGGTGACGTGGAAGTCGATCGGCGGCGCCGCCAGCAGCACCCCGCTCAGCCCGCCGAACAGGAAGGTCACCAGGAAGCCGACCGACCAGAGCATCGGGGTCTCGAAGGAGAGCGAGCCGTTCCACATCGTCCCGACCCAGTTGAAGAACTTCACCCCGGTGGGCACCGCGATGAGGAAGGACATCATCGCGAAGAACGGCAGCAGCACCTGGCCGGTGGCGAACATGTGGTGCGCCCACACCGACATGGACAGCGCGGTGATGGCGATGGTCGCGCCGACCATCCCGTGGTAGCCGAACAGCGGTTTGCGGCTGAACACCGGGATGATCTCGCTGATGACGCCGAAGAACGGCAGCGCGACGATGTAGCGCGGCGGTCAGCACCGGGAAGGCCAGCAGCACCATGACCGAGGTGAACAGCACGTTCCAGGTGAAGACCGGCATCCGGAACAGCGTCATGCCCGGCGCCCGCAGGCAGGTGATGGTGGTGATGAGGTTGACCGCGCCCAGGATGGTGCCGAGGCCGGCCACCACCAGGCCGAACGCCCACAGGTCCCCGCCCGCCCCCGGCGAGAACAGCGGGCCGTTCAGCGGCGCGTAGGCGAACCAGCCGAAGGAGGGCGCGCCCCCGGTGGTGAGGAAGCCGCTCAGCACCGTCAGCCCGCCCAGCAGGAACGCCCAGTAGGTGAAGGCGTTCAGCCGGGGGAAGGCGACGTCCGGCGAGCCGATCTGCAGGGGCATGATCGCGTTGGCGAACCCGGCGAAGGTCGGGGTGGCGAACAGCAGCAGCATGATCGTGCCGTGCATGGTGAACAGCTGGTTGTACCGCTCGTTCGACAGCAGCCCGGTCTCCGGCCCCAGCAGCTGGGCCCGCATCAGCAGCGCGAGCACGCCCCCGACCAGGAAGAAGCCGAAGGCCGTCGCCAGGTAGAGGTTCCCGATGACCTTGTGGTCCGTGGTGAACAGCCAGCGCAGCAGCGTGCTGCCCTGCCGGACCCTCACCCGGGTGCGGTCCCGCGCGGGGGGGCGGCGCGGTGGACGAAGCGTTCATGGAACCTCCGCAGCGGAGCCGGTGACGCCCCCGGTCGCGGCGCCGACCCCCTCCCCGGCCCGGCGGAGGGCCCGCCCTCGCACGCCATCGCCGACCCTAGCGGCGGCGGCCCGGGCCGCCGGGGCGCCACTGACCTGTCTCAACGAAGTTAGTCGGCAGGGGCGCCGGTGACCTGGGCGGACTGGATTGAGTGAGACGGCCGCAGTGCTTCAGACATCAACGGACCGCTTCAAATTTCGATACGCCGTTGCCACCAGGGAAGATCTTGTGAAGCGAACGGGTCATTGACCGTTCTGTCGAGGATTCGGGCGTCGACGGGAGCCAACGCGGCTCGCAGCTCTCGCCGTGCCCGGGATCGCAGGTTCCATGCCGTCACTTCCAGCAGCGTGCGGATGTGCCCGGTTGGGACGTCGGAGTACCCGTAGCGCCACTCTTCATCACTACGAGGTCGCCCGGCCCGCAGGGCCCAGCGTCGGAAGGCGAGCGCAACGTCACCTCTCGGCAAGCCTCGTTTGCGCTCGAAGACAGCTATCTCTCGGTTCGCTGACGCAGACAGTCCTCGTATGACGGTTCGTCTGGCGTGCCTTGTGTCTCGAAACGGCAGCTGAGACCTGATCTCGCCCGGTGTGCGGCGAGGCATGTCGACTTCCTGAAGGTGCCGGTGCTGGCAGGTCTCCGAACGTTAGCCCATCCGCCAACGATCCTCAAGGCCCACCCGAGGCATAGGCAGTGCGCTTGTTCCGACCCACATAGCGCAAAGGTTGGAACACTGCCTCTTCACGAGTCGTCTTGGGGTTGCTGATCCTTGTGTCGCTGAGCGATCCGGCGCTGTTCGTACTCGGTTCGTCGGCAGTAGAGCGAGCACCACTTGGGAGGGCGACCCCTGGAGGAGAGAGCAGGAAGAGGCGAGCCGCAGTATGCGCAGTCCGTCCGACGGAACGCCTTCAAGGCGGCTTCCTGGCAGGCTTGTGAGCACCAGCGGAGTTGCTTGCCTTCGCCAAGGTCCGCCGCGCAGTGCTGGCAGCGGGAGGTGATGGGCTTCCAGAGCTGCGGGGCCAGATCAGGACGGTTCCGAAAGAGTGTTTCTTGCCGACAGCGATGGGAACACCAGCGAGCCGAGTTGCTGGCCACTTGAGCGGCTATCCGTGTGTCGATGAGATGCCCATCGCAGCCGATGCACCGGCCGGGGCCCAGGATCCGCCGCAGCGTTGCAGTCTTGCGATGAGCAACGGCGGCCAGCCGCTCGATGTCGACACGGCCGGTGTGGCGGGGTGGGGGACGCAGGAATGCCCTCAGGTGCCCCGGCTTGAGGTAGTTGGCTTGGGCCAGGCGTTCGATGTAGGCGTCGATAGTCTCCCCGAACCTCGGGCGGACGCGGATGGGCAACGGAGTTGGGCGGCCCGAAGGCATATCGATCACCGTCTGACCATCTTCTTCAGCGGTGGCAATGTCGATTCTGCGGCATGGTCCAGGGGGATATCGTCGAGTGCTTCTTTGGTCACGCGTTCGGTCCCGCCCAGGATCGCGTCGATCGCGGCGCCCCGAATGGCGTGGGACAACGCTCCGATCATGCCGTCGGCCCGGTTGTGGAGGTAGCGGTCCAGCTTCACCAGGCTGCCCTGCGGGTGGTCGTGCAGGAGCAGGGTCTGTTCCATGGTCGCGACCAGGCCCTTCCACTCGTTGCCGTAGGGGAACGGGCGGGTGGGGACGAGGGTAAAGCGGCCCGCGATCTGGGCGCCCCGGGTGCCGGTAAGGAGTTCGCTGGTCTCCAGGCCGATACCCGCATAGACGAACGTCGCGGGGATGCGCTCGGAGAAGTACTTCAGGGTGTCAGAGACCTCACCGCCGGCCCGCGTGACCTGCGAGACGTTGTGAATCTCGTCCACCAGTACCAAACCGGTGCGGGAGTCCGTGCAGACACCGACCACGGCCTCGATGATGTCCGTCATGTTCGACCGGGGGCGGACCGGCAGGCCCAGGAAGCGCGCGAACTCGGCAGCGACCATGCGGGCGGTCGCGGCAGGCGGGACGGTGATGTAGAGCACCGGGATGCGGTCGGCGACGTTCGGGTGTCGGGCCCGGTCGAGGAGTTCGTGGGCGAGCCCGAGTTGGGTGATGGCGCTGGTCTTGCCCGTGCCCGGCAGGCCGGAGACCATCAGGCCGCGGCGGGCGCTGATCGCGTGCCGGTTGAGCAGGACCAGACGGCGGCCGCAGACCACCGTCTTCTCGACGAACGAGGTGGCGACCACGAGCATCCGGGCGTGATGGTCGAGCCGGTCCTCGTCGTAGAGGGCCCGCTCTGCTGGGGACAGCCGACGCAGTTCGTCGGAGGACAGCAGGACCGGGGGTCCGGGCGGGCCGGCGGCGAACGTCCGCCATCCGTCCAGGGTGGTGAGTTGGCGGTTGGCCGCAGCATCGGCCTCGTGCAGGGCGGTTCGGCGGCCTGCCGGTTCAGGGACGGTCACGGACGTCTCCAGGGGTTGGCGAGCGGGTCGAACAGACCCAGCGGGATGACCTTGGCCAGCTCGGTGTCCGGCTCTTCGCCCGGCGTGGGTTCGGCGGCGGGTGGGTCCGGGATCGGTCGGTCGGGGGTGGTGGCCCGGGTCTGGGCGGCGACGCGGCGAGAACGCTTGGCCGCAGGGCCCTTCTCCAGTGCGGGGCCCCGGTGGGCCCGCCGCAGCAGGGCAGCGGCGGCGTCCGCGATCTGCTCCTCGGTGCCGCCTGGGACCTGATCGCAGGCGTGGTCCCAGGCCAGCTCTCCGAACGGGACGCCGACGCGGCGAAGATGCTTCCAGAACACGGTGATCCACCGGTCGCTCTGGCGGTCGCGTACCCAGATCCGAGAGATGTCGTAGGGGTCGTAGTGGATCTCCCACAGACCCTTCTTCTCCGCCACCCCGGAGTGCTGGCGACGCAGTGGACCCAACTCGACGTCGTCGTAGGTGCGGTGCTTGATTCGGATGCCGTAGGCGTTGATCGCCTGCCAGCGCTCGGGCAGCAGCTCGATGTAGTCCTCGCCGTTCAGCGGGACCGGGACGTAGCCGCAGGACTCCACCAGCGTGGCGTACTTCTCGTTCGGCGAGAACGCCCGCTTCGGTGCCTGCGGGTCACGCAGCCCGTCATGCGGCCTGGTTTGCCAGACCGCGACAGTCCACTCGTCAAGAAGGCTCTGCAACTCGGATAACGACCACAGCGGCCCGTCCTCCAGCTTCCGGCCCCGCCGGTCCGCGGTCGAACCGGTGTAGCCCGCGACGAACTGAGCGAACAGCGTGGCCACCGAGCCCAGGGTCTTCTCGATCGTGCCCTTGTCCGTCGGGGTTGCCTTGTGGGCCGGCTGCAGGTTGATCCCCAAATAGCGGCAGGACGCCCGGAAGTTGTTCGAGATGAACACCTTGCCGTGGTCGCAGACGAGCGTCTCCGGAACGATCACCGGCCGTGCCGCGGCGTGCTCCAGGCGCTCGTCCAAGCTCAGCAGCCGCCGGTGCGGCAGCACCGAACGGGACATCAGCAGGGCTTCCGACCAGCCTGGTCGCATAGCCTCCGGGGTGACGCTGCGGGCCAGCAGCGCGGAGGCGTCGGCCGCTTTCGTCGTCGGCCGCAGCACCGCTGCGGTGATCGACCTGGTCGCGATGTCGACCATCGCGGTCAGCTCGACCTTCTCCGCGATGCCGTCGTCCAGCCGCACCAGCACGTCCAGCGGTGTCGAGTCGATCTGCATGAGCTCCCCCGGCGCGCTGGCCGGCACTTCCCCGAACGGGCCGGGTGGCCGTGCGTTGACCGACCGGCGCGTGCGGGCCGAGCCCGTCGCATGAGTGCCGGTCGCCAGCTTGCCGTAGAGCCGGTAGAGGGTAGCCCGGGAAGGAACCTCGACATCGGCGGCCTCCTCCTGGCCGGCCAGGATCTCCTTGGCCCGCCAGACGATGAACCCGATCGTCTTCGACGAGTCCTCGGCCGTCTCGCCGATCGCCTGTCGCATCGCCTCCACCACCACCGCATCGACCATGCCGAAAGGAGGCATCTGCTTGGCGGACCGGCCGTCGGCCAGCCCGACCAGTCCGTCACGCTGATAGCGCTGGCGCCGCTGCTTGATCCCGCTGGCTGTCACCGGGTGCCCGACCGCCGTCAGCTCGGCCGCCTTGGCTCGCTCACGCTCGGCCAGCGAGTTCCGTCGCGGATCGAACTCCGACCGCGGCACCGCTCCTTCGGAAGCGTCCAACGGCAGGCCGTGCAGCACTTCGAGAATGTGCCCCTCCCACCAACGGGCCTGTTCGGCCGCCGTCTCGGGAAACTCCGCGATCCGGGCCGTGGGCGGGACCTTCCGCCCCCTCCCGCTCACTGGACACCCCCGGCGGCCAGGCTCACGACCGTGCGCGGTCCCATCAGCTCGACCGCCAGCCCCTTGACGGCCAGTTCCTGGAGCCAGAGCAGATGAAAGAGAGTGGGCAGCGTCGCGAGCCGGTCACCCGCGGTGTCGACTCCCCGAAACAACGGGCCCGGCTCCGCGAAGACCTCCCGCAGCCGGTCGGCAACCGGGCGGCGCAGGCACCGCGGGTGCCGGTAGCGCGACAGCCACCGTACGTTCGCCAGCAGCACCGCCTCCGGCGTCCCGACCCGCTCGAACCCCCACCCAGCCTGAGCGCAGGCCAGCCTCGTCACCTCGAACGCTTCCGGGTCCTTCGGCTCGATCCGCTCATGCGCGCGGACGTCGATGACCACTGCCGAGCCATCCGTATGGCGGGCGAAGTAGTCCGGGGCGTGCCGACGTTCTCGTTCGCCGTCGTGCCAGTGCAGCCAGAACGGCTGCGAGGCAATGCCCGTCACCTTCGGGTCGAAGTCCAGGAGCAGGAGTTGATCCCGCTCCAGCCAGGACTCGAAGCCGACGTGCTGCCCGGTTGTCGCGGCCCAGTACCAGCCTGCGAAGTGACGCTCACCGCGAGACCACCGAAAGGGCCGCACCGGTTCCACGTCCTCGAATCGGGTCGTCACACAGTCCAATAGTGGACGCCGTTGCCGCTCGCGTACGGGGTCCACGTACGACAACTCGACACACGGTCGCGGAAGATCCACCCCAACCGGAACAGCCACTCAGCACCCCCAGCGCGATCACCTACACGCCTAGGTTCACTGAGACAGAAGGCGAAGCGACTGGGTTCGCTGAGTAAACGACTCGATTGAGTGAGAGCGGTCAGCCACGCGGTACGGCCCGTCGACCGGGCGCGGCGCTCCCTGGTCAACCGACAGAATCCTGTGACGTTGGGTTTCGTGCAGGGTTCAGCGGCTCCCTTCCCCGTGACATGGAGATCGTTTCCCAGGTCGGTGTTCACGGGTGGCCCCATGACCTGGTGGTCGTGCTGCCGTTCGGGCGGCAGGTCAGGTTGCTCCAATCATGGCTACTTGTCGGGGAGTTCGAGGTTTCACCATGTGTCGGTGCGCGTACTACGGTGTGGGCCTGGCCGTCGTGGGGCGGCGCTTGGGGAGGGTTGTCGTGGGACACCAGTTGGTGCGGGTGCCGTTGGACGGCGGGGGTTCGGTCCTCGTTGAGGCAGAGGAGACCGTGGCGGGGCCGGTGAAGGCAGGCCGGGTTGGCGACGCGGTGCGGGAGCTTCCGGAGAGTCTTGGGGCGGCGCTGGAGCCGGTGACCGGCCTGGCGCGTACGGTGCTGGCGCGGTTGCGGGAGGCGGGGCCGGCGGAGGTGGAGGTGGAGTTCGGGGTCGACCTCTCCGCTGCGGCCGGGGTGGTGATCACGAAGACCGCGGCCAAATGCCATCTGACAGTGCGTGTGACGTGGCGCAAGGACCAGGGCGACGGGGCTGCGGCTCGCAGGGCCGACGCTCCCGAGGGCGAAGACGAGCCGGAGGCCTGAGGGGATGGCGGTAGGACGGGGGACGGCGGCCGGTGCGGCGGACGGCCTGGCGGCGGCCGTCGCGCAG
This sequence comes from Kitasatospora sp. NPDC058046, assembly GCF_042885595.1. Taxonomy (NCBI): domain Bacteria; kingdom Bacillati; phylum Actinomycetota; class Actinomycetes; order Kitasatosporales; family Streptomycetaceae; genus Kitasatospora; species Kitasatospora sp. NPDC058046. The sequence continues at coordinate 24,568 of NZ_JBHVRS010000011.1, read as the reverse complement.
GTCCGCGGCGAGGACGATCTGGTGGTGGGCGCAGGTTTCCTGGTTGCCGACGACCTGCTGATCACGTGCGCGCACGTCCTGCAGGACGGCCGTTACGGCCCCGGTTCGACGGTGACGCTGGCCTTCCCGCGCGCGCACGACGCCCCGGAGGTGACCGGCCGGGTGCTGGACACGTGGCGCGATCCGAACGAGCAGGACGTCGCCCTGGTGCGCCTGGACCACCCGATAGGGGCGGCGCCGCTGCCGCTGGGGTCGGCGGCGGGCGCCCGGGGGCACCGGGTGCGCTCCTTCGGGTTCCCGGTGCAGGCGCCGCCGGGCGGGCACTTCGGCTTCGCCACCGCGGGCGGAATCCTGCCCCCCGCCGACAAGGTCGGTGAGCTGCTGCAGCTGACCGACGCCAACGACCTCACCCAGGGGTTCAGCGGCGGGCCGGTCCTGGACGAGACGACCGGTCTGGTGGTGGGGATGCTCACCTCGATCGCACCCCCCGACGGCCACCACCGGGGCCAGGAAATTGCCTACGTCACCCCCACCTCCGTCCTGCGCGAGGCATGGCCCGCGCTCAGCGAGCAGGACGTGTCACCGTACCGGGCGCTGGAGCCGTTCACCGCCGAACACGCCCAATGGTTCCGGGGCCGCGAGGACGCGGTGGACCGGGTCATGGAAGGCCTGGCCGGCGGACGGCGGGTGGTGCTGCTGCTCGGCCCGTCCGGGTCGGGGAAGTCCTCCCTGGTTCAGGCTGGGGTGCTGCCCGCGCTGGCCGAGGGGCGGCTGCCGGGCAGTGACCGCTGGTGCCAGGTGCTCACGCGGCCGGGCCCGGACCTGTCGGATGCCCTCACCCGCGCGGGCCTGCCCGGGAGCGAGGATGCCGGGGCGGACGGCACCGGCGAGCCGGACTTCGCCGACAGGGCAGCCGCTTCGGTCCCGGGCCCGCCCCGGATCGTGCTGGTCATCGACCAGTTCGAGGAGCTCCTCGCACCGTCCGGAGAGCCTGCGGCCTTGGAGGCCCTGGGCCGGATCACCGCCGCGATCCGTTCCGACGCGGCCCTGAGCGTGGTCCTCGTGATGCGCGACGACTTCTACTCCCGGCTGTCCGCACTCGCCCCGGACCTGCTGGACACTGCCCAGCGGGCCAGCGGTCTCCTCAACGTCCCGGCCACCTTGAGCGCGGCGGACCTGGATGCGATCGTCACCGGCCCCGCCCGCGACCTGGACACGGCCTTCGAGCCGGGCCTCGCCGAACAGATCATCACTGATGTCCTGAGGCTGAACCGCGGCACCGCCACCACTGGCGGTGCACCCGTCACCGTGCTCCCCCTGCTCGAAGTCGCCCTCACCCGGTTGTGGGAACGCCGCCTGGAGCACGACGGCCGCCTCACCCACGACGCCTACCACCGCATCGGCAACGTCACCGGCGCCCTCACCGACTGGTGCGAAACCGCCCTGCGCGAACTCGACGAGGACCAGCAGGCCATCGCCCGCAGAATCCTCACCGCCCTGGTCCGCCCCGCCGACTCCTCCCTGAACATCCCGGCCGCACGCCAGCAGCTCCCGATCAGCGACCTGCGCGCCATGGCCGCCGAGGACAAGACCCCCGACGCGCGGCGGGCCGTGGACGAGGTCCTGGCCGTCCTCTCCCGGCACCGCATCGTCACCACCGACCGGCTCCACGACGACGCACGGCCGGTCGGCGCGCCGGACGCGGAAGGGACCGCAGTGGCCGAACTGGTCCACGACGCGCTCATCCGCGACTGGCACACCCTGCGCGAATGGCTCCGGGAGGACGCCCGCTTCCTCGACTGGTTTCGCCGCGCCCGCGACCAGTACGAGCGCTGGAAGGAACACCGCAACCCCCAGGACCTGCCCACCGGAACCCTCCTCGCCGAAGGCACCGACCTGGCGAGCCACCGCCCGCTGTCCGCCGACCTCGACGACTTCCTCACCGCCGGACGCCGCCGCCAACGAGCCGCCGCCCGACTCAGTCGGCGCCTCAAGACGGCCCTGGGCACCGCCCTCGTCCTCGCTCTCGCTCTCGTGATGCTTGTCTCGGCGTATGTCGCGGAGCGGCGGGCGACGAAGAGGGCTGACGTGGGGGCTGCGGAGTCCGCCCAACTGGTTATGTCCGACAGTCTTGTTAACGACTCCGATTTGCTGATGGCCACCCAACCCGATCTCGCTGCCCTCCTCGCGATCGCCGCCTACCGGTTCGACCCCACGGTGAGGGCCGGCGCCGCCCTTGCGAAAGCCGCCGACCGCACCAACCCCACAGCGGGGGCCGGCGCCGCCCTCCGCAGCGGTGAGGACCCCGACGTCGCAGCGAAGGACGCGATCAGCGCGATCTGTAAGGCCGTCGGCCGCGACCTCACAAGCGAAGAGAAAAACAAATACCTAGGCGTGCCCTATGGGCCGGTCTGTCTCCCATGAACCGTCCGCCCGACGACCGCCCTCCCACGCGCTCCGCCTCCGGCGCAGCCTTCGGCCACCCGCCGGAGCCGATCATCCGGTCCCCGCTCCCGCAGAGCACCAAGCTCTGCAACCCGCCCCACCTTCCGATCCTGGCCTGACCAGCCGCAACGCCACCGGACCGACGTAACCAGGGGATCGGCCCTGACGCATGCTCAGGCAGAAAAATAGCTGGTCAGACCGCCAAACCGCCAGATCGGCCAGCCGCATTGGGTCGGATGACCTTCCGCGGATCGGGGTGCGGGACGTCGGTCAGCGTTCCGGGGGGTCCGGGCTCAGCGCTCCCGCAGGTCGGGGACCACCTCGCGCAGGCGCTCGGCGCCGATCGCGCCCGCCCGCAGCAGGACCGGCACCTCGCCGGTGATGTCCACGATCGAGGAGGGCACGGCGGCCGCGGTCGGGCCTCCGTCGAGGTAGACGGCCACCGAGTCGCCGAGCATGCCCTGGGCGGCGTCGCAGTCCTGCGGCGAGTCGTGCCCGGTCAGGTTCGCGCTGGAGACGGCCAACGGCCCGGTGGCGTTGAGCAGTTCGATGGCGACCGGGTGCGCGGGCATCCGCACCGCGACCGTCCCGTTGGTCTCGCCGAGGTCCAGCTCGACCGAGTCCAGGTGGCGGGCGACCACGGTCAGCCCGCCCGGCCAGAACTCCTTGACCAGGTCCCGCGCGCGCTCCGTCACCTCGACCAGCCCGTCCAGCGCCTCCGGGGAGCCGACCAGCACCGGCGAGGGCATGTTCCGTCCCCGGCCCTTGGCGCGCAGCAGGCGGTCGACGGCCCGCGGTGCGAAGGCGTCCGCGCCCACGCCGTACACGGTGTCCGTGGGCAGGACGACGAGTTCACCGCGGCGCACCGCGGCCACGGCCTCGCGCAGCCCGGCCGCGCGCTCCGACGGGTCCGAACAGTCAAAACGACGAGTCATCAGGGGTCTCCACCGGCGGGCCGCCGGCCCGCCCCGTTCCTCCGGCCCGGCCACCTCTCCGGCCGGACACGACCTGGTCAGCCTACCCGTCCCGCTCCCGCCGCCCGGCCACGCCCCGGGGTCGCGGTGTGCGGGGCTCCTCGGCCGCCCGGGTGGCTCGGGACAGTGCTGCCGTACCGGGCCGCCTTCCCCGGGGGCGGGCGATGGCGGGCGGACGTAGGTTGCGCACATGACCAGTGACGAGACGGTCCCGGCCGTGGGAGTGCGTCCGCTGGACGAGGTGTTCGCCGCGATCGACAAGGTCAACCGGCGGCCCCGGCCCTGGACCGGCTTCGAGCACGGCGTGCTCGGCGCCTACCGGTGGGCCGCCGGCGCCCAGGTCGCGGCCCCGGTCACCGCCGCCGCCACGGCCGGCTCCATCGGCCCGTGCCTCGCCCAGCTGCTGGCCGAGTGCCAGGCCGCCGCCGTCCGCCTCCACCTCGTCCGCACCCAGGGGGCGGACCACACCTACGTCCTCGGCGTCCACCGGGCACTGGCCTGGCTCTGCGGGCTGCACGAGGACCGTCCCTGAACGACCGTCCCCGAGCCCGGCGGGCCCGGGGCGTCGAACGGGTGGCGCACAACGGTGAACCGGGCGCAGGCCCGGTCAGTAGTAGTGGCGACGGCCGCCGACGGCGTGCCCGAGCGTTCCGGCGAGCCACAGGACCAGACCGACGACGGCCAGCACGATGCCGATGGTCCACAGGATCGAGATTCCGGTGACGAAGCCGATGATGAGCAGGATGACGCCGAGGAGTATCACGAGGGTCTCCCGGGTTGGTGGGTGGCTGTCGGCGGGGGCGGCCCGGTCGGCCCGAACCGGCCGCAGCGGTCGTCCCCGGGGATCGGGGCCCGTCCTGCCCTGCCCGTCTCCACACCCCCCGCGTCTACCGCGCCACGGCCCGGGCAAACCGCCCCGGCGCTCCCCCGTCAGCGCCGGTGGCGGCCGCCCTGCCGGCGGGGCGGTGCGGCCACCCGGGGCGCGGGCAGGAAGAGCCGGGCCAGCTCGCGGCCCAGGTTGACGCCGATGGCGAGGGCCATCGCCATCGCGGCGGCCCGCCCGATGCCGCTCAGCCCGATCTCGGGTTCGCCCCGGACGAAGGCCAGCATCCCGAAGTACAGCACCGAGCCGGGCAGCAGCGGCCCCAGGGCGGCGGTGATGTGCGGAAGCGCCGAGCTGCCCCGGCAGCGCGCCATGAGCTGGCCGGACAGGCCCACCAGCCCGGCGGCGAGACCGGTGGCCAGGATCGGCTCGCCGCCCGCGTTCACCAGCACCCCGTACGTGGTCCAGCCGGCCGCGCTGTTCAGCAGGACCGCCGGCAGCGTGGCCGGCTCGGTGTTCAGCAGCACCGCGAACGCCAGGGTGAGCAGCACCGCGGCGGCGAGCTGCAGCGGGGGGTTGACCGCCCCGGGCGGGACGTCCTGGGCGGCGAGGTCGGCACCGTTGTTGACGCCGACGTAGAGCACCGTCATCACCCCGACCACCACGCCGGTCATCAGGTAGAGCGCTTCGAGCAGCCGGGCGGCGGCGGTGAGGTAGAAGCCCGCCAGGCCGTCCTGGGCCGCCGCCACCATGGGCCACCCCGGCAGCACCGCGAACAGCCCGCCGGTGATCACCACCGATCCGCGCAGGTGCAGACCGTTGAACGACAGCAGGATGCCGATCACGGCGGCGGGCACCGCCGCCACCACGAACTGGTAGAACGCCGGCAGGTCGTGGCGCGCCACCAGGGCCGAGAAGCGCTCGCCCACCAGCGCGGCGACGACGGCGCTGGCGAACACCAGCCAGGCCCGGGCGTCGGCCCGGCCGCCGATCAGCAGCGTGGCGGCCCCGGCCATCCCGCCGCAGGAGAGCACGAACAGCCGGCCGGAGTACCGGCGGCGGCGCCGGCGGGCCGCCACCAGGCGGCCGTGCGCCTCGGGGACGGCCATCCCGCCCACGGCGATCTCGGTGACCAGCCGGAACACCAGGGCCAGCCGCGCGTAGTCGACGGCCGGGCGGCGCACCGAGCACTCGGCGGTCAGCGAGGGCTCCGACGGGCCGGGCTGGTAGGAGATCGCCACCCGGGTGAAGGTCACCTGCGGGTCGCAGGGCTGGACCCGGTAGGCGTGGGCGACGGCGAGCATCGCGGCCTCGACGTCCTCCGCCGCCTCGCCGCTGGCCAGCAGCAGCTCGCCGACCAGCAGCGCGAGGTCCAGCACCCGGGCCGGCTCGACGCCCGTCGGCGGGTCCGCGCCGGCCCCCTCCGGCGCGGGCCGGCGGTCGGCCGTGGGGGTGCGCAGCAGCGGCAGCATCAGGTCGGGCCAGGGGACCGCGGTGCCGTCACCGTCCGGTCCGGGCCGGGCGCCCGCCCCACGCTTCCCGGACGCGGGGGCCTGGGGCGGCACCCGTTCGGGCCGGGTGGGGTGTCCTTCCGGGCCGGCGGGCGCACCGAGCTGCTCGTGTTCCGTCATCGCGACTCCCTGACCCCACCCCCTCCGCCAACACCGTGCAGCCCTTCAACTACCCGGAGTGACGCTGCGGCGAACGCGCCACACCCGGCACACCCGTACGAACCGGAGCACGACCGGCCGTACACGCCCCAGCGCCCCGCGCGTGCCGACCTCGGGGGCTGGGGCCGGCCGGGCGCCGGGGCCCCGGTGGCACCGACGGGGCGTGGCTGCTCGACGACGGCGGACAGGCGGCGACCGGGAGGCGGCCGGGTCAGAACCGCGGCGTCAGCAGGCTCGCCAGCTCGGCCTCGAAGAGCAGCCCGGGACGGAAGCCCATGCCGGTGAAGTGTCCGGCGAGCTCCAGGGACAGCACGCCGTGCAGACGGGTCCAGAAGGCCAGGAAGCGGTGGAGCACCTCGGGCGGGGCCGGCTGCTCGCCCGCCCAGTCCCGGTGGCCCAGCAGGTGGGTGGTGAACGGCGCCTCCGGGGCGTCCGCTCCGGCCGGGGCGAGCGCCGCGCAGGCGTCGACCAGGGTCCGCATGACCTCGTCGGCGATGGCGGTGGTGTCCTCGGGCGCGCGGTAGCCGGGCACGGGGGTGCCGTAGATCAGGAAGTACCGCTGGGGGTCGGCCAGGGCCCAGTCGCGCAGGGCGTGGGCGAGCCCGGCCAGGTCGGCGCCCTCGGCGGCGGCCGCGCCGAGGGTGTCGGCGAGGCTGCGGTACGCGTCCCGGACGAGCTCGGTGATCAGCTCGTCGCGGCCGGCGAAGTAGCGGTAGAGCGCGGGGCCGCTCATGCCCATCCGCTTGGCGATCGCGTTGACGGAGAGCGCCGAGGCGCCGGCCGTGGCGATCTGCTCCCAGGCGTGCGCCTTGACCTCTTCGCGCACCTGGGCCCGGTAGCGCTCGCGCGGGGTGTCCGCGCCCGTCCTCGCCATGGCCCTCGCCCGCTCCCCGTATCGCCCGACTACATGTTCACGCTTCCGTTAGAAGGTATCACGGAACCTGTTGACGCCCCGGCCCTCGCGGAGTTACAACTTCTAACGAAGGCGTGAGCATCTAGCTCGCAAGGCGTCCGAGCCGTCCCGACGGCCGACCAGTGAATGGGGATTTCCATGTCCGCCACGCGCAGCTCCACCCGCGGCACCGGCATCCGCACCACCCTGCTGACCCTCCCGCTCGCCCTCGGGCTGCTCGGCGCCGCCGCCCCGCCGGCCGGGGCCGCCACCGCCCACCGCCCCGGCTCCTCGCTCACCTGCGGCGGGGCGGGCGTCGATCCCGACGCCCGCGTCCGCTACCGGACCGAGGCCGTGATCCACGCACCGCTGCGGACGGTCTGGCGGCTCCAGACCGACGTGGCGCGCTGGCCCGACTGGCAGGCGCCGGTGCGGAGCGCCGAGCGCCACGACGGCGGCCCGCTGCGCCCGGGGTCGGCGTTCCACTGGACCACCCCGCTGCCCCCGAACCCCGCCTCGGCCGACCCCGTCCTGGAGATCACCTCCACCGTCCGGCAGCTGCGGCCCGGCGCCTGCATCCGCTGGACCGGCCCTGCGGTCGCGACCGGGCTGCGGATCGACGGCGTCCACGTGTGGAACTTCACCGAGGTCCCCGGCGGCGTCCTGGTGCGCACCGAGGAGACCCACACCGGCCCCCAGGTCGACGCGAACGTCCCCGCCGCCACCGACATCCTCCGCCAGGGCCTCGAAGGCTGGCTGCACGACCTGAAGACCGCCGCCGAGGCCCGCACCCGGTAGGACCGGCCGGACCAACTCGCCGGACCTGTCCCGACGGACCGACTCGCGGGCCTTGCGCATGGAAGCCCGCGCCCCGGGCAGACGCCGCCCGGGGCGGACCTTCGCCCCGTCGACGAGAGGAGGCACCCGCCGTGGGTACCGAGGAGAAGCTGCGCAACATGGCGGAGAAGGCCGGCGGCAAGGCCAAGGAAGCGGCCGGGAAGGCCACCGGCGACCGTTCGACCGAGCTCAAGGGCAAGGCCCAGCAGGCGAAGAGCGACCTGAAACAGGCCGTGGAGAAGGTCAAGGACGCGGGCAAGCACTGATCCGGCACCCGGCCGGTCGTCCCCGGACGGCCGCCGGGTGTCCGCGCTTCCACCGCGCCCGGCGAACCGGCGTCGCCGGCCGGCCCGGGCACCCCCCCGGGCTCCTCAGGGGGCGAGCAGCCCCTGCCGCCCCGCGTAGGCCGCGAGGCCGTCGGCCGTGGCGCCGGCCCACCCGAGGTAGCCGTCCGGCCGCACCAGGAACACCCCGGTGCCGTACGCCTCGTAGGCCGGGATGCGGACCACCGGGGCGGTGACGGCGGGCAGCGGGGCGTCCGTGCCGACGGTGAGCAGCGTCCAGTGCGGGCCGCGGAAGGCGTCGAACAGTCGGGTGCCGCCCCGGCGGCCATCGGGGGCGCGGTCGCCGGCCCGCAGCGCGTCCGCCGGGAGGTCCTGGCGGGTCTCCACCGAGAGCGCGGACTCCCGGTAGCCGAGGTCGAGTTGCTGGGTCGCCCGGCCCCGGCGCTGCTCGCCGCGGTGGACCCTGGTGGACAGTTCCAGCATCGCGGCCGCGTTGCCGCGGCGCTCCTCCTGGTAACTGTCGAGCAGCCCCTCCCCTGCTCGCCCGGTCAGCACCGCGGCCAGCTTCCAGCCCAGGTTGTAGGCGTCCTGGACGCTGGTGTTCAGGCCCTGCCCGCCGGCCGGCGAGTGGACGTGCGCGGCGTCGCCCGCCAGGAAGACCCGGCCCGCGCGGAAGCGGTCGGCGAGCGCGGCGCGCGGGCGGAACTCGGAGATCCAGCGCAGTTCGGTGACCTGCTCGGCGGCCAGGTGGGAGCGGGCCGCGACCACCGTGCGCAGCCCGTCGAGGGTGAGGTCGACGGCCGTCCCCTCCGGGAACTGGGCGACCAGCTGGAAGTCCTCGGTGCCGCCGAGCGGGCAGATCGCCAGCACCCCCTCCTCGGAGCCGAACACGTGCCAGTGCTCGCGGTCCAGCCCGTCGATCCGGACGTCCGCGACCAGCATCGGGTCCGGGTCGACGGTCTCGCCGGTCATCCCGATGCCGAGCAGTCGCCGCACCGTCGAGCGGCCGCCGTCCGCCGCGACGACGTACCGCGCCCGGACCGGGCCGCCGGTAGCGAACTCGGCGGTCACGCCCTCCTCGTCCTGCGCCAGGCCGACCAGCTCCCGGCCGAACGCGACCTCGCCGCCCAGCTCGCGCAGCCGCCCGTACAGCACCTGCTGGGTGCGCCACTGGGGCAGCATCAGCGCCTCGGTGTACGGCTCGGCCTCGGAGGGCTCGGTCGGGTCGAACATCCGGCGCTCGCCCTGCGGTTCGCCGTCCCGCCAGAACAGGTTGGGCGGGTAGTGCCCGGCGACCGCGCGGACCCGGTCGAGCACGCCGAAGTCGTCGAGCACCTCCAGCGTGCGCGGCTGGAGGCCCTTGCCGCGCGAGCCGGGGAAGAGTTCGGCGCCGCGCTCGACCACCAGCGCGGCGACGCCGTGCCGGGCGAGGTCGAGCGCCAGGGCCAGTCCGGTGGGCCCGGCGCCGATGACCAGGACGTCCGTGTGCATGCCGTGAGAAGCCACGACAACCTCCTTAACGTTGTTAAGTAGCCGTTGCCGACAGCGTGCACTTAACGGCGTTAAACTGTCAACCGTGACCCCCCAGAGAACCCCCAAGCTCGACCGCGGCCAGGTCGTCGACACCGCGCTGGACCTGCTGAACGAGGCCGGCCTGGACGGCCTGACGCTGCGCGCCATCGCCGCCCGGCTCGACGTCAAGGCGCCCGCGCTGTACTGGCACTTCAAGGACAAGCAGGCGCTGCTGGACGAGATGGCGACCGAGATGATGCGCCGCATGACGGCCCGGGCGGCGGCGGACGCGGGCGCCGGGGCGGACGGGGCCGACGCGGCCAGCGGGGCCGACGGGGCCGACGGGGCCGACGGGGCCGGTCGCGCCCCGGCCCCGGGCGACTGGCGGGAGACCTACCTGCGGACCATGCGCACCCTGCGCGCCGAGCTGCTGCGCTACCGCGACGGCGCGAAGGTCTACAGCGGCTCCCGGTTCACCGACACCGGCTACGCGGCCGAACTGGACACCTGGCTGCGCCTGCTGGTCGAGTCCGGGTTCACCCCGGTGGCCGCCGCCCGGGCCTGGCAGACCGCCTACAGCTACACCATCGGCTACGTCATCGAGGAGCAGGCGATGGGCCCCAACCCCTTCGACGGCGAGGAGGGCTACGACCTGGACGCCCGCGCCGAGCGCCTGGCCGCCCACCCGCTGGCCGCCGAATCGGGCCGGGTGATGTTCCAGGACTTCGACGAGGGCTTCGAGCAGGGCCTGGCGGCGGTGCTCGCCGGGGTCGAGGCCACCCTGCTCGGCTGACGGCTCCGGCGCGGTCGTCAGCCGTCGGCCGTTCGCCGTTTCACCGGTTCGCCGGTTCGCCGTTTCGCCGTCCCGGAAACGACCGCACCGCCGGGCCCGTACCAGGGCCCGGCGGTGTCCGTGCCGCGCGGGAGCGCGGGTCAGGCGGTCATGAACTCGCCCACCCGCAGCGCCCGCTTCACGATCCGGACGTCCCCGATGTACCCGTGGAAGACCTTGTCCAGCACCCCCGCGTACGCGTAGCCGCCCAGCATCCACGGCCGTCCCAGCGTGGTCAGCCCGACCGCGGGCGTCACCGGGTTGCGCGCCACCTCGCAGCCGTCGACGTACATCCGGCTGAGCTTCCCGTCGTTGACCACCGCGACGTGCCACCAGTGGTCCAGCGGCAGCTGGTGGCCCCAACAGGTCGACGCCCCGGTCTGGTTGACCGGGTAGACGCACCACTGGAGGGCCGGCGCCTCGGAGACGCTGAGCGTCACGACCGGCTCGTCGGCGTCCGTCCCGGGCCCGCTCCTGCCCGCCTCGGCGCTCGTCCCCCAGCGGCTGAGCAGGGCGGACCAGCGGCTCTGCGCGGAGTCCCAGTCGGCGGGCAGCTTGAAGAAGGCCTCGACGGTGAACCCGCGCTCGAAGGTCTCCCGGTTCACCGGCGCGGTGGGCACCGTCTGCAGGTAGCCGCCGCGGACCGGCGAGCGGGTGCCCCTGAACAGCAGGCTGCCGTGGCCCGGCTGGTCCGGGTGGTGCTCGGCGGACCAGCTGAGCGCGCCGTCGGGCGTGCCCGGGGCGCTCTGCCAGAGCAGGTCGTTGCCCTGCCCGCTCAGGTCCTTGACGACCTGCTGCGGGGTGACGGCCGCACCGTCCGCGCCGCCGTTGTCGAACCGCCAGTAGGCCACCGTGTCGCGGACCAGCAGCTCCCTCGCCCGGCGCGCCGGGCGCTGCGGGACGGGTGCGAAGCCGGCGAAGCGGCGCTCGAAGTCGATCGCGAGCGAGAAGCGGTCCACGTCCGAGGTCAGCTCGACGTGCTGGGCCGCCAGCGCGTTGCGCTCCTCGGCCGCGATCTGCTGGATCCACGGCGAGAAGGTCGACACGTCGACGGTGCCGCGGTCGAGGTCGAACCGGTACGCCCGGATCATCGCCGCGCCGCCGTAGTAGCGGTCCTGGTAGTTGGTGATGTGGACGTGCACGTCGTGGCCGGCCCTGTTCCGCAGCACGGTGCGCCCGGGCGGCCAGTAGTGCCCGTTGACGGTCAGGAAGATCTGGTCGTTGCCGTCGATCAGCCGCTCCCAGAGCCGCTTCCCGTTGTCGGACAGCTCGGCGCGGCCGCCGTCGTCGGCGTGCGCCAGGTCGTGGGTGGTCAGGATCACCGGAAGCTTGGGGTTCGCCGCGATCACCCCGTTCGCCCAGGCGAAGCCCGCGTCGGAGAGCCGCCAGTCCAGCGAGAGCACCATCCAGTCGCGGCCCGCCGCCCGGAACACGTGGCAGGTGTTGTAGCCGTCCGGGCTGGAGCCGCGGTAGCCGGAGGTGCGGGCGGCCCTGGCCTTGCTGAAGGTCTCCAGGTACGGGGTGGTGCCGCGCTGGTCGTCGGTCGAGGAGCGGACGTCGTGGTTGCCCGCGAGCACGCCGTAGGCGGCGCCCGCGTCGTCCAGCAGGCCGAACACCTTGGTGACGGCGGCGTACTCGACGGCCAGGCCGTTCTCGGTGACGTCGCCGAGGTGGGCCAGGAAGACGATGTTGTCGTCCGTCCCGTCCTCCCGGTTGACCCCGCCGTCCAGCACGTAGCGGACCGAGGCCTCCAGCGGCGCCGGGTGGATCCGGTCCTGGTCGAACAGGTACTGGGTGTCCGGCATGACCACGACGGTGAACTGCCGGGCGTCCGGATCGGGCTGCCACCGCCCCTTCCCCTTGCCCTTCCTGGGCGCCTTCACGGCCGCACCCGCAGCGCCCGCCGCCTCGGGCCCGGCCGCCTGCGCCGGCACCGCGCCGAGCAGACCGAGCCCGGCGGTGCCGACCCCCGCGCCCAGCAGACCGGCCCCGCGCAGGAACCGGCGCCGACTGTCCGCGGCCGGCCCCTCCCCGTCGAGGTCGGCCGTCCGCGGGCAGCCGCACTCGTGCTCGGTCGCCTGGTTGTCGTGCATGTTCGCTCCCGGAAGTGGTGTGGGCCCTGACGGTAGGGACCGGGACTGGTCGGAGATCATCGGGCGGGCCATGCCCCGGTGAACAGCGGCCGAATCCGCCGGGCTTCGGGGCTCGGGCGGCGGGCGACGGTGGGCATCGGCGGGCCGGTGCTCCGCGGGCGTGTGCCGGCGCCGGAACCGGGTAGGCGCGCCGACGGAACACAACCGGCCGAATCCGTTCGGGGGCCGTCATGGCCGTACGACCCAGCCCAGACCTGCCGCACGCGGGCGGGGCCCGCCGCCGGAGCGGCGAGCGCCACGACTTCCCGCACACCCCGCAGGGCCCCGGCCGGACGATGCCCCAGCTCCGGCCGCAGGAGACGGTACGCCGGGGCACCGAGCCGGTGACCGCCCGATCGGACCTGGAGCTGCGGCGGGTGCTCTCCCGGGTCTTCCTCGTCCTGTTCCTCGGCGGGGCGGTGGCGTTCGCCGTGCTGGCCGCGCTGGCCGGCCCGGGCCCCGCGCCCAACCAGGGGACCTACGCCTTCTTCGCCGCCCTGTGCGCCGGGTTCGCCGGCATCACCGCGCTCGACCTGCTGGTGATCCGGCGCCGCATGGCCGCCGGCCAGGGCCGCGACCGGGCCGACCGGGCCGGCACCCCGACAACCACGGCCTCAGGAATCAGGCCTCCCGGGCCTCCAGGACACCCGGGCCCCCACCGGCGGGACTGAGCGTGCGGCCCCCGACCGTCGCCCGCCCAACCGTCACCGGCGCCTCAACCATCCCACCGGGTCTGGCCCGGTGGCCGTTCGGCAGACCGCGGGTTTGCATGGAGTCACCGAGCCCCCAGCGATCCGGAGGTAGCGCCGTGTACGAGATGTGGGCCGAGCACGACCCAGCGGTCTCCCCACCCGCCGTGGTGTGGCACGTGGTGGCCAAGGACGACGCGAGCTCCTCGCTGTGCGGGCGGTTCCTGGAGCCCTCCCAGCGCGTCGTCCCGGTGGGCGACGGCGCCGGTGCGGCCGGGCCGGACCGGTACTGCGACCCCTGCCTGGTCACCGTGCGCGAGGCCTTGGCCGCCAGCGCTCGGTGACCTTGTCGTTGCGACCTCCGCCCTCCGTCGCCTTCCTCTTCCTCTCGACACGCGTCGTGGCCGTGTGCGCTCGGCCACCTGCCCACGACCACGCGCTCACGGCCCACGTGTTCACGACGACGCGCTCTCGGTTCACGACGAGGTGCTCACGGCTCACGACGAGGTGCTCACGGCAGCGGCACCGCCATCAGGCAGGGGTGCCGCCTGCCCGTTGTGGGAGCCGCCAGGACGGTGGCCACTCCGCCGGTGATCTCCACCCGAAGGTCGCCGTCCGAGCTCTCCCAGACCAGGCCCCCGCCGGGCCCCACGGCCTGCGTCTCGTACACGACGACGACGGACGGTGGAGCGTGCCCGCCGATCGGGCCGGGGAGCGTCACCGCGTAGCGGCGGGTGAGGCTTCTCATCTCGGCCTCCTTCTCCCCCCTCCCTGCGCCATGGATTCTCCCCCCATCCAGCCGCTTGTACACGGAGGACCATTGCCCTTCCCGGGGCGACTGGTGCCGTTCCCGTGTCTGCCCGGGCCCGGCACGCCCGCGCGCCGACGCGGCCGGCATGCCGCTGTCCGGGTGACGGGACCCGGCGGCGCCGCAGGGCGAACCGTCGCGGCATGGGTCATCGTGACGTGAGAGGACGACACCCGGCCGAGCCCGAGGAGACCGCCCGTGGGAGTGAACGGCGCCGGACCGGACCGGCGGCCCGTGCCGCTGGGCAGCCGCCGTCCCCGGGTGTCGGCGCGCCGGACCCGGACGGGGGCTCCGGGCCCGGGCCCCGACCCGTATCCGTCCGGGGAGCACGTCCCCTCCGGACTGCGGACGACGGCCGGGTACACCTGGCGGCTGGTGCTGCTCGGGCTCGCCGCCTACCTGGTCGTCGACGTCCTCGCCCGGCTCGAACTGCCGGTCGTCGCGCTGTTCGTAGCGCTGGTGATCACCTCCGTGCTGCGCCCGCCGGTCGACCTGCTGGCCCGCGGCATGCCGCGCTCGCTCGCCGTCCTGGTCGTCCTCCTCTGCGCCCTCGCGGTCGTCGGCGGGGTGCTGGCGCTGGTCGGCACCACCGTCGCCGACGAGTGGGGCCGGCTGGGCAACGAGCTGCGCGGCGGCCTCTCCCGGATCGACCACTGGCTCACCGGCGCCCCCTTCCACCTGCGGCCCGGCACCGTCACCGACCTGCGGGCCAAGATCGGCGCGTTCATCTCGGCCCACCGCTCCACCCTGCTCAGCACCGCGCTGAGCGGCGCCGGCCGGATCGTCGAGCTGGTCACCGGGCTGGCGCTCGCGGTGTTCTGCTCGGTGTTCTTCCTCCACTCCGGCGACCGGATGTGGTCCTGGGCGCAGCGGCAGCTGCCGGTCCGGAGCCGTTCGGCCTGGGACCGCGCCGGCCGCGCCGCCTGGCTCACCTTCGCGGGCTACACCCGGGGCGTGCTGATCGTGGCGGCCTCCAACGCGGTGCTGGTGGGCATCGCGCTGGCGATCCTGCGGGTGCCGCTGGTCCTGCCGCTGATGGTGCTGGAGTTCGCGGCGACCCTCATCCCGCTGATCGGTTCCCCGATCGCCCTGGCGGTCGCCGCCGTGGTCGCGCTCGCCGCCCGGGGGCCGGTGATCGCGCTGCTGGTGCTCGCGCTGATCGTGGTCATCGGCCAGATCGAGGGGCATCTGCTGCATCCGCTGGTGCTCAGCTGGTCCGTCCGCATCCACCCGGTGGTGATCGCGGTGTCGGTGGCCGGCGGCGCGGTGCTGGCGGGGGTCCTGGGCGCGGTGGTGGCGGTGCCGGTGGTGTCGGTCGGCTGGGCGGTGCTCGGCGAGCTGCGCACCCGCGGCACGCCCGACCTCCCGGGGGCGCAGGCCGCTGCGGCGGGCGACCGGCCCGGCCGCGGAGCGGACCGGGGTCGGCGCCCGGAGCCGGGCGGGGGCGGCCGGCCCGGCGGGTGAGGGCGCGGCGCCTGTTCGTCACAGGCCCGGCTCGTCGTCGGGCTCCCGGTCCGCCGTCGGCAGCCGACACCGGCAGCGCGCCACGCTCCCCCGTGCCGGCGCCTACCAGCCCGGGCACGGTGCCTCTCCCATCCCGTTCACCGGCGGCACGGGTCGCCCTCCCCACCGCCCGGCTGGTCCGCCCGGCCCCCCGCAGTGGGGCCGTTGGGCCCTGGCCGCGCGGCCGGGGGCCCGGGATCCTGGTCGCCGGTATGCGCCGGCTGGGAGTGGAAGGGCCTGGGGATGGGCGAGTTGGTCACGGTGAGGGCGTTCGAGGGGCTGACCGGCGAGGTCCTGGCCGAGACGCGGGCCCGGGTGGCCGCCGCGGCGGCGGCTCCGGGGGTCGGGACGCTGGTGGAGGCCCTGCGGGTCCGGCTCGCGGCCGTCGCCGGGGGCGTGCTGGCGCAGGTGAACGCCGAGGTGGACGGTCGGCGGATCCGCGTCCAGGAGGCCGCGGCCGGGCTGGGCGACTCGATCGACCGGGTGAGTGACGCGCTGCGCGGCAGGATCAGGGCCGTCACCGGGGCCTGGGCGCCGCGCCCCTGGCCGGGCCACCGTGCGCCGGACTCCGGTGGGCCGGCCTCCGGCGGGCCGGGCGGCGGGGCCGTCCGCGAGCTCCGGGTGGTCCGCCGCAAGGAGCCCTCGCTGGTGTGGTGCTCGCCGGCGGCCGCCGCCCGGACCATGGACGCGATGGACTACGACATCCACCTGTTCACCGATCCGGCGACCGAGACCGACGCCGTGGTCTACCGGGTCGGGCCGACCGGCTACCGCCTCGCCCGTACCGTCCCCGCCGGTCCGCCCGGCCGCCGGACCTCGCCGATCACCCTCAGCCCGCACGGCGCGCCCCGGCTGACGGAGGCGCAGGCCGTCGACCGGCTGGCGGGCGCGGAGCTGCCGTTCCTGTTCTTCGCCCACCCGGTCAGCGGCCGGGGCCGGGTGCTCTACCGCCGCTTCGACGGCCGGCTCGGCCTGATCGCCGGGCACGCCTGACGGCCACGGGGCCCTTTCCAGCACCCCTGGCCCTTGGGCGGAACCGCGCCGCGCCCCCGCCGAGCGGTCGCTCGACGGGGGCGCGGCGTGCGCTCGGGGAGGGCGCGTCACATGTTGATCATGTGACCGGCGAGGCCGTGGATGGCCTCCTTGACCGCCTCGCCCAGGGTCGGGTGGGCGTGCACGTTGCGGGCGACCTCGTGGACGGTCAGGTCCCACTGCTGGGCCAGCGTCAGCTCCGGCAGCAGCTCCGTGACCTCGGGGCCGATCAGGTGGGCGCCGAGCAGCTCGCCGTGGGTGCTGTCGCTGATGACCTTGACGAAGCCGATCGGGTGGCCGAGCCCGTGCGCCTTGCCGTTGGCGGTGAACGGGAACTTGGCGACCTTGACGTCGTAGCCCAGGTCGCGGGCCTGCGCCTCGGTGTAGCCGAAGGAGGCGATCTGCGGCTGGCAGTAGGTGGCGCGCGGGATCATGGCGAAGTCGACCTCCATGGTCTCCGCCCCGCCGATGGTCTCGGCGGCGATCACGGCCATCGTCTCGGCGGCGTGCGCGAGCATCAGCTTGGCGGTCACGTCGCCGATCGCGAAGATGTGCTCGACGCTGGTGCGGCCGCGGCCGTCCACCGCGATGGCGTTGCGGTCGGTGAGCTTGACCCCGGTGTTCTCCAGGCCGTAGCCGTTGACCCGCGGCGCGAAGCCGATCGCCTGGAGCACCTTGTCGGCCTCCAGCACCTGCTGCTGCCCGTCCTTGGTGACGGTGACCCGCACCTTGGCGTTCGGGTCGCTGTCGTCGATCGACTCGACCCGGGTGGAGGTCAGCACCTCGATGCCCAGCTTGCGGTACTGCTTGGCCAGTTCGGTGGAGACCTCGACGTCCTCCAGCGGCACCACGCGGTCCAGGAACTCGACGATGGTGACCTTCACGCCGTAGTTGTGCAGCACGTAGGCGAACTCGACGCCGATCGCGCCGGCGCCCGCGATGATGATGCTCTCCGGCAGCTGCTCGGTGAGGATCTGCTCCTCGTAGGTGACCACGCGGTCGCTCAGGCTGGTGCCGGGCAGCAGGCGGGTGGTGGCACCGGCGGCGATGACGCAGTGGTCGAAGGTGACGACGTCGAAGCCGCCACCGCTGAGCGCCACCTGGAGGGTGTGGTCGTCGACGAAGGTGCCCCAGCCGTCGTACTCGGTGATGCCGTTCTTCTTCATCAGGTAGTGGACGCCCTTGACCCGGCCGTCGGCCACCGACCGGCTGCGCCGGAAGGCCTCGCCGAAGTCGAAGGTCACCTGGCCCTCGACCTTGATGCCGAAGGTCTTGGCCTCCTTGGTGAAGATGTGGGCGAGCTCGGCGTTGCGCAGCAGGGCCTTGGAGGGGATGCAGCCGACGTTGAGGCAGACGCCGCCCCAGTACTTGGCCTCGATGACCGCGACCTTCAGCCCCAGCTGGGCCGAACGGACGGCGGCGGTGTAGCCGCCCGGGCCCGCGCCGAGGACGACGACGTCGTAGTGCGTGCTCATGTTGCTGACTCCTCCGAGGGTGTCACGGTGTCGTGATCTCGGTCCCATGGTGTCAGGACCGTGCTCGGCGCACCCACCGGGTCTCGGCGGATGCGCCCCGCGCGGCACCGTACCGGCCCGCGGCCGGATTTGTCAGTGCTCTCCGCTACGGTGACGGCACCCGTGGCCACCAGGGCCGATGACGGAGGGAGGTCCCGGATGGAGCAGTCGCGTACGGCGGTCGGGTGGGCCCGCCGGCCAGGGGTGGCGGTGGGCCCACCCGGGCGTCAGGCCGCCACGCCGTGGGAGCGGTCGCCGTTGGTGCCGCCGATACCCGTCGCGCCCGCGCCGGCGCCGGGCGCCGCCTTCACGGCCGGGCGCTGGGCCGGGACGGGCCGGTGCAGCGAGGAGAGGTCCCAGGCGTAGGTGCCGACGGCGTTCGCGATCACGTCGATGTTGACGTCGAAGGCGCCCATGTCGATGTTGCCCAGGTTGTCGCAGGCCTTGTGGTAGCACGGGTCGTACGCGACGCCGGCCGTGCCTCCGTAACGGGCCGCCTGCTCCGGGGACTTGACCTTCTCGGCACCGGTGTCGGTGCCGCCGGCCGGGATGCCCGCGTCGATGAACGGACCGTAGTCGGAGCGGCCGTCGAAGGCGGTCGGGTCGTGCGGCAGGCCCCGGCCCTCCAGGTAGCCGTTGATGTCCCGCTCCAGCTGGGCCGAGCCCTCGGGGCCCGCGTCCCCGCCGGCGCTACCGGAGCCGTTGTAGACGAACTGCGCGTAGTTGGGGGAGGCGATCATGTCGAAGTTGAGGTAGAGGCTGATCTTCTTCTTCTCCGCTTCGGAGAGGGAGTTCACGTACTTCTCGGCGCCCTTGAGGCCGAACTCCTCGGCCGACCACCAGGCGAACCTGACCTTGTTCTTCACCGGGTGGACGCTGAGGTTCCTCGCGACCTCCAGGATTCCGGCCGTGCCGGAGCCGTTGTCGTTGATGCCCGGCCCCTCGGGGACGGAGTCGAGGTGCGCGCCGACCATCACGGTGTGGTTCGGGTCGCCGCCGCGGGTCTCGGCGATGACGTTCCAGGTCTTGCGCTGCTCCATGAAGGTGCGGATGTCCAGGGTCACCCGGACGGGCCCGGCGGCGGCCTGGGCGGCCAGCGCCTCGCCCGCGGCCTCGGTGATCCCGCCGGTCGGGATCCTCCCCGCCGTCGGCTCGCTGAGCGTCCCGTTGAGGCTGCCCTCGGTGTTGTTGTAGATGATCGCCCCGGCCGCCCCCGCGCCGGCCGCAGCGGCCTGCTTCTCGGCGAAACTGCACCCGCCGCGCCGGATCAGGGCGATCTTGCCGGTGAAGGCGCCCGCCGGGTAGTCGGCGGGCGTGCAGCCGGTGGTGGCGCCGACCGGAGCGACCGCCAGGTCCGCGGTCAGGCCCGCCTCCGGACCGCTCACCGAGTACGTCATGGCGATCACCGGCACCGACTCGGCCTTCGGGGAGACCACGTCGAGGTGCTCGGAGCGGGCCTCGAAGTAGGTGTAGACGAACTCCTGCTTGGACACGTTGAGTCCGGCCCGCCGCGCCTGCTCGTAGACGTACTGCGCGGACTGGTCGTGCCCCTTCGAACCGGCCGGCCGGGTACCGCCGTTGCGGTCCGCGATCAGCTGGAGCGCGGCCAGCGTGGCCCGGGCGTCCCGGGCGCTGCTCGCCTCGACCAGCCGGGAGGCCAGCTTGGCGCCCTTGCGCGCCGGGTCCGGGTCGGCCGAGGCGCTGCCGGCGCCGGCCAGCAGCAGCGGGGCGACCAGGGCGGCGACGGTCAGGGCGGCGCCCGCACTCCGCCGGGTGGCGGCGGTTCGCGGGCGTCCTGGGGAGGTGGCGCGGTCGTACGGGGTGGAACGGGCGGGCGAGGAGGTGGAACGGTCGAGCGGCGAGGTGGAGCGACGGGTGCGCAGCATCAGGGCGACTCCTTCCGACGGGCCGTGAGGGTCATGATTGGACATGATCGGAATCCCGTTGCCAAGCCTTTACGCACACCTTGCGGGATGCGGACCGCAGCGCACGCGGCGATATTGGAGGGGTGGGGGCGTCTCATCCAGGAGTGTGACCAGATGTCCATGATGGATAAGCTCAAGAGCCTGCTGAAGGGCCACGAGGACCAGGCCGACAAGGCCGTCGACAAGGCGGGCGACGCCGTCGACCAGCGCACCGAGGGCAAGTACAGCGGGCAGGTCGACGCCGCCCAGGAGCAGCTCAAGAACCAGTTCCGCGACCAGCCGCCCCAGTAGCGGCGGCTCCGCGGGGCGCCGGCCCGGCTGACCCCGGCCGGGCCGGGGTCGGTCTCAGTCGCCTGACCCGTCGCCCTGCCCGTCGTCCTGCGCGTCCACACCGTCAGTGTCGTCCGCGCCGCAGTTCTCGCAGGGGCCCGGGCCGGTCCGCTCGCGCAGTCGTCCGCACTCCGGGCACACCCGGTCCAGCCAGCAGGCCGGCTCGCCGCCTTCGTCCACGTGATCGGTCACGCGATCGATTCTGCCCGGGCATCGGTGCGGCCGCGAGTAGACACTGTCTACGCGCAGCTGGTAGACAGTGTCCTCATGACCGAACAGGAGCAGGACCTGCGGGCCCGACTGGTGGCCGCCGGCGTCGAGTTGGTGGCCGAGGGCGGCGTCCAGGCGCTCGGCCTGCGCGAGATCGCCCGCCGCGCCGGGGTCTCGCACGGCGCGCCCCGCCGCCACTTCCCCACCCACCGCGAACTGCTCGCCGCCATCGCCCAGCAGGGCTTCGGCAGGCTCACCGACACCCTCGCGGGCGCCGACGCCCTCACCGCCGCCACCGGCGCCGACGCGCGCACCCGCCTCGACGCGCTCGCCCGCGCCTACCTCGGCTTCGCGGCCGCCAACCCCGGCATGTTCGAGCTGATGTTCCGTCACGACCTGCTGGAGGGCAGCGGCGTCGAACTCCGCCGCACCACCCTGCCGCTGTTCCTCACCTTCGTCGGCCTGGTCACCGAGGTGCACCCGCAGTCCGACGATCCGGCCGCCGCCACCGCCGCCCTCTGGTCCAACCTGCATGGCCTCGCCCAACTGCGCACCTGGGGCAGCCTGCGCCTCATCACCGGCGACGACTCCGTCGAGCCACTGCTGCGCGCCACGCTGGACGCCCACCTCGGCCCCTCGGCCCGGTGAACCCGCCACGGCACCACCGGGGGCTCGTCCTGGCCGCGAGCATCACCGGCGCCGTCCTGGTCGCCGTCGACGGCACCGCGCTGACCGTCGCCCGGCCGGCCCTCCAGCACGACCTGCACGCCTCCGTCGCCGCCGTCCAGTGGGCCAGCACCGGCTACCTGGTCACCGTCGCCGCCCTGCTGGTCTTCGCCGGCCGCCTCGGCGACCGGTACGGGCACCGGCGGGTCTTCGCGCTCGGCGTGACCGGCTTCGCCACCGCCTCGCTCGGGATCGCCGTCGCACCCGGCATCGGCTGGGTCGTCGCGCTGCGCGTCCTGCAGGGCGCGGCCGGCGCGCTGCTGCAACCGGCCACCCTGGGCATGCTGCGGGCCGCCTGGCCCGCCGACCGCCTGGCCGGCCCGATCGCGATCCGCACCGCCGCCATCGGGCTCGCGGCGGCGGCCGGACCGCTGGTCGGCGGCGCACTGACCGCGCACCTCGGCTGGCGGTCGGTCTTCCTGCTGGGCCTGCTGCCCGCCGCGGCCGCCCTCCTGGCGGCCCTCGCGGTACCGGCCGGAGCCGGATCGCCCGACACCCGATCCCCGGCCGCCGAGCGCGGCAACCGGCACGGCAGCGAGCACGACGGCCGGCACGGCAGCCGGCTCGACCTGCCCGGCGCCGCCCTGCTCGCACTCGCGCTGGCCCTCCTGGTGCAGAGCCTGGTGACGCTGCCGGACACCGGCCGACCGCTCGTTCCGCTGCTCGGCCTCACCGCGGCCGGAGTCCTCGCCCTCGTCCTGGTACGCCACGAACGCCGGACCGCCGACCCCCTGCTGCCGCCCGCGCTGCTCCGCTCCACGGCCGTCGCGCCGCCCCTCGTCGTCCTGCTGGCCGCCTCCGCCGCGCTCCAGGGAACGCTCTTCCCGGCCACCTACTACCTCCAGGACGTGCTCGGGCTCGACCCCCTGCGGAGCGCCCTGCGGGCGGTGCCGCTCGCGGTGACGATGATCCTCGCGGCGCCCGGTTCCGCCTGGCTGGCGAAACGTCACGGCGAGCGGGCGGTGGTGCTGCCGGGAATGGCCCTGATCACCACGGGAGCGCTGCTCACGGCACTTCTCGGCACCGGCACCGGCACCGGGACCGGGACGCTCGCGATCGGCGGCTGCTTCGCGCTGCTCGGCACCGGCTTCGGTGCGGTGATGGCCACCGCCACCACGATGGTGGTCCGGGGCGCGGCCGCCGCCCGGGCCGGGGTCGCGGGCGGCCTGCAGCAGACCGTGCTGAACATCGGCCCGGCGCTGGGCATCGCCCTGGCCACCGCCGCCGCCGGCCGTACGGACCCCGGCACAGCGCTCGCGCCGTCCGCGCTGACCATGGCGGCGGTGGCCGGCGCGGGGACGCTGCTCGCCGCGCGGCTGACCGGACGGGCGGCCGGACCGACGGCCGGTGGGGCTGCCGACCGGGCCGCCGGTCCGGCGTCGGGCGCGCGGCCGGAGTCCGCCGGTCGGCGCTGAGCAACGCCCGTGCCGTCAGACCCCGGTTTGGTTCACACCCCGGTGGCGCCGTCGACGGACTCCCGGAGCAGGTCGGCGTGGCCGTTGTGGCGGGCGTACTCCTCGATCAGGTGCACCAGGATCCAGCGCAGCGAGACGCTGTCCGCGCCGATCACCGCGGCGACCTGCGGGGAGAGCGGGCCGGCCGCCTCCAGCGGCTTGTCCGCGGTCAGCTCCCGGCCCCGGTCGACCTCCGTCTGCCAGTCCCGCAGCGCCTCGGCCATCCCGCGCTCCGGGGCCAGCCCGTAGCCGTCGGCGTTGTCCGCGCCGTACACCGGCGGGACGTCCTGCCCGGCGAACACCCGCTGGTACCAGGTGCGTTCGACCTCGGCGAGGTGCTGTACCAGTCCCAGCAGGGTCATCGTGGACGGTGGGACGGACGCCAGCCGCACCTGGTGGTCGTCGAGGCCGTCGGCCTTCCGGGCGAGCGTGGCCCGCTGGAAGTCCAACCAGTTCTCCAGCGTGGTGCGTTCATCGGTGTGCGGGGGCGGGATCGGCCGCCCGTCCGGGGTGTGTGCCATGGCCCCCACCCTGGCACACACCACCGACAGTCCCGCGCGGACTCCGCGACCGTGTCAGTGTGGCGAGCAGCGCGAGCTGCACGGCCGCGCCCACCGCAGGCCCGAGCCACACCCCCGACACCCCCAGCGGCCCGGACAGGGCCGCCGAGGCGGCGAGTTGGGCCCCGAGACCGAGCAGGACGGAGACCACCAGCGGGCGCCCGGCGCCCGCCGCCTGGTGCACTCCGCCGACCGCCACCACCAGCGCGTACGGCAGCAGGTAGAGGGCCGCCGAGCGCAGGAAGCCGACGGACTGCGCGGCCACCGCCCGGTCCTCGGTGAAGAGCGCGGTCAGCGGCACGGCGAGCGTGACGGCGAGCAGCGCCGCCACCCCACCGAGCAGCGCGGCGAGGCGTCCGGTGGCGCGGCGCAGGGTGTGCAGCGCGGCGACCTCTCCCGCGCCGGTCAGCCGTGCCGCCTCGATCGCGGCGGCCTGGCGCAGGGCGTAGAAGGCCATGGTGGCGACGAGCAGGACGCGGTAGCCGAGGCCGTAGCCGGCCACCGCCGCGACGCCGAAGCCCGCGACCAGGCCGAGTTGGGCGGTTCCGACGGCCATCCGGGCGGTGAAGTCCAGACCGAACGGTGCGCCCGCGCGCAGGATCCGTACCGCCGCCGCGCCCGCTCCCCCGGTGCCGCCGGGGTCCTGCGGCTGCGGTTCCTCGCGTCTCACCGGCTTCCGTAGTCGCCGCCGTCGCCGCACTCGCAGGGTGACGGCGAGGGCGATCGCCCGGGAGAGGACCAGGGCCAGGGCGGCGCCCGGCACGCCGAGGGCGGGCAGCGGCCCGGGGCCGAGGATCAGCAGGGGGTCGAGGAGGAGCAGCAGCGCGTTGGAGAGCAGGGCGATCCGCATCGGGGTGCGGGTATCGCCCGCGCCCTTGAACAGCTCGTCGGCGACGCGCTGGCCGACGAAGAGCGCGAAGGCCGGGAACGCGACGGCGAGGTAACCGGCGGCCTGTTCGGCGGCTTCGCCGTCCAGGAAGGCGCCTGCCAGCCGGTCGCGCAGCAGGAAGCCGGGGACGGCGAGCGCCGCGCTGACGGCGGCACAGAGCCGCCAGGCCGCGTGGGTGGTCCGGGCGGCTTCGGCGTGGTCGCCGGCGCCGAGGGCGTGGGAGAGCCTGACGCTGGTGCCGGAGGCGATCACCAGGACCAGGCCGAGCAGCAGGTTCTCGACGGTGCCGGCCAGGGTGACGGCGGCGACCGCGGCCCCGCCGAGACCGGCCACCCAGAGGGCCCCGATCACCGAGGCGATCACCCCGGACAGCAGCTCCGCGTAGACGGGTACCGCCAATGCCGCGAGTCGGCGCAACTGGCCGCGCATGCCCTTCCATACCTTTCTTCGTGGGATCGTTCTGGTCATTCGTAAGATCAGGGCACCCAGGGATGCCGGGTGTGGCTGTCATGTCATTGCCGCGTCCG
>NZ_JBHVRS010000010.1:260922-305717 GCF_042885595.1 Kitasatospora sp. NPDC058046 | reverse complement strand
CGGCCCCCACTGGACCACCCTCACCAACGCCAAAAACACCTACGACCCCACCCACACCCTCACCCCCGGCCAAAACATCTTCCCCTAACACACAAAACCCGGAATCCGCGTCCGGAGAAATAGGAAATCCCCCGTCGCACGCCCCCGTTCGCCGACCGAAAGGCCGAATTCCCCATGCATGCCATTCACCACACCGACCGGGCCATCCTCGACCACCCCACCCACGCCGTCTGGGAGGCCATCGTCGACGAACTCAACGGCAGGACCACCTGGTGGCACCCCCACAACACCCACCAGCCCGGTCCCACCGGCCCCCAGCAGGAGGGCGGCACCACCACGACCACCGTCCACACGGGTGGCGTCGGGAAGCCCGGCCCCAAGCTCCGGTTCACCTCCACGACCACCCACGCGACGCCCGACGCCCGGCTGACCCAGAGCCACACCGGCCACTTCCACGGCACGACGACGTACCAGCTCACGCCCCACAACGACGGCGCCCAGACCCTGCTCACCGTCACCTTCGCCACCACCCCGCACGGCCTCGCCAAGTTCCTCCACAAGCTGACCAACCTCACCGCCAAGCACACCACCGCCACCCAGCGGGCCCTGAGCAACCTCCGCCACCACCTCGACAACCAGAAGTAAGAACCGTCACCGGAAGAGGAAGAGGAGGCCCGCCGTGACCATCACCGAGATCCGCACGCTGCCCGCCCGGCACGCCGTCACCACCACCGACCACACCGCGACCACCGACGACCACGCGCGGCTCGCCATCACCGTCCACCAGCCGGGCGAGCCCGACCCGAGCCGGCCGTTGGTGGTGCTCGTCCACGGCTGGGCCGCGTCCCGGACCGTGTGGCACGCCACCGCGAGCCAGTTGGCGGCGGCCGGGCACACGGTGGCCACGTACGACCAGCGCGGTCACGCCTCGTCGACGGCCGGACGGGAGCCGATCGGCATCGAGCGGCTGGCGCGGGACCTGGACACCGTGGTCGGGACGCTCACCACGCCGGAGCGGCCGGTCGTGGTGGTGGGGCACTCCGGTGGCGGGTACGCGGCGCTGGCCTGGGCGGCGGGGCTGTCCGCGAAGGGGCTGTCCGCGACCGGGCCGTCCGCCGCGAAGGGCGGGGCAAGTGTCAAGCGGCTGGCGGGACTTGTGCTGGTGTCGACGGCTTCGCACGGGCAGAACACGCCGGCGAACGAGGTCAAGATGATGGGGTCGAAGCTATTCAGCCGGGCCCTGGGGACGCCGTGGCTGGGCCGTCGGCTGCTCGGTGGGACGCACGGGCCGAGTGCCACCCTGGCGGCGCGGGAGGCCAACCGCCGGTTGTTCGCCGCCACGGTGCCGGCGGTCCGGGCCGCCTGTTTCGCGTCGACCCAGGAGATGGACCAGCGCGCGGGCCTGGCCGGGATCACCGCGCCGACGGCGGTCATCACCGGGACCGAGGACAAGATCGTGAAGCCCAGCTTCAGCCAGGAGCTCGCCTCGGCGCTGCCGCAGGCCGAGTTGCACCGGATTCCCGGCACCGGCCACATGGTGCCGCTGGAGGCCCCGCAGCACGTCGCGCACCACGTCCACCTGCTGGTCACGGCCGGCCGCTGACGACCGTGACCACCACCGCCCCCGCCGGCGTCCTGGCCGCGCTGCTCCCGCCCCACGTCCACTGTGCCGAGTCCTTCGGCGACCCGTCCGAGGAGCGGCTGCTGCCGTTGGAGGCGGCGTACATCCAGGACCGTTCGCCGCGCCGCCGACGGCAGTTCGCCACCGCCCGGGCACTCGCCCGCCAGGCGCTCGGCGCTCTCGGGCACCCGCCGGTGCCGCTGCTGCCGGGGCCCGGCGGGGCGCCCCGATGGCCGGTGGGTGTCACGGGCAGCATCACCCACACGGACGGGTACACGGCCTGCGCGGTCGCCGGTACCGGGCGGCTCACCTCGCTCGGGATCGATGCCGAGCCCGCCCGGCCGCTTCCCCGGGGCGTGCTGCAGCTGGTCAGCAGTGCGTCCGAACGCGGCGGCCTGGCGGCGCTGCCCGAGGGCCAAGCCCCGTGGGACACCGTCCTGTTCAGCGCCAAGGAGGCCGCCTACAAGGCCGTCCATCCGCTGACCGGCACCTGGGCTCCGCTCGCGGCCATCGCCGTCACCGTGCACGCCGACGGCACCTTCACGGCCCGGCACCCGCACCTCCCGGCCGTCCGCACCGGTTCCTGGGGCGTGCACCGCGGCACGGTCGTCACCGCGCTCGCCCTCCCGGCGTCCCGGGCGGCCGCCGCATGAGACGCCCGCCGCCTGTGGACCACGCCCGCCCCGCTCCTCGTTCGACGCCGGTACGGCTGGTGCCGAACGAGGGGCGGGGCTACGGGGTTTCGCCTGATCGGTGTGGCGCGCGGCCGGTTCGCCTGCGGCGGGCGCGGCGGGGCTCTAGCGTGGCGTCGACGTTGTCGGCGGACGGAAGGCGCTGAAGTGGATTTCCCGAGCAGGAAGGCCCTGGACGGGTTGACGGAGGCCGAGCACGGCGCGCTGGCGGCGATGCACGGCACGGTCAGCGGCCTGCACGCGGAGTGGCGCTCGGCGCTCGCCGTGGAGATGCGGTTGAGGTACGCGGCCGACGCCGCCGAGGGCCGCCGCGACGACGGGGACGACGGGGTGGCGCCGCGGCTCGACTACGAGGTCGCGCGGGAACTGAACGGCGCGGCCTTCGAGTTCTCGCAGGCGGTGGAGGTGCTGCTGTGGCGTACGGCCAGCGCGTACGCGGTGCTGGGCATCACCGTGCTGGACCGGCTGGTCGCCGGCAACCCGCCGCTGTCCGAGGGCGTGGTGGGGCAGCTGTGCGAGGAGCCGCTGCTCGGCGCGTTCGAAGCCGCGGTCGCCATCCCGGTCGAGCAGTTGCTCGTGGCCCGCGACGGCGCCGAGCAGGCGCATGCCCGCAAGGGGCGGCGGCGGATGGCCGCACTCGTGGAGCAGGCGTACGGGTGCCTGGAGGACGAGGCGCTGCCGGCCGCCGCAGGACGGGTCGCTGCGGCTCGGAGCCGTCTGTCGGTGGCGGCTCCGGAGGGCTTCGACGCGCCGTGGCTGGGCTACCTGGAGCCGCTGGTCGGACTCGCGCGGCAGGGGCCGTACGAGATCAGCGCGTTCCTGAGGCGCCGGGCCTGAGGCGCCAGGTCTGAGGCGACGGACCCGACCCGGCCGGGCCGCCCCGGCGGCGGCACGTGATGCGGCCTCCGGGGGGCCGGCTGCCGGGTGGACGGCCGGACCGGCGTGGTCGGGCAGCTGGTCAGGCCGCCGTGGTCGGGGCGCCGGGGCGGTCGTCCTGTCGCGCCGTGGCCACCGACCACTGCGGGAACTGCTCCGCGGGTATCGCGGAGGAGGCGGCGGAGTCGGGGCGCAGCGACGCGGCGGGGAGGAACACGACGCGGCAGCGCCGGCACAGCCAGGTCGCCCGCCACACCTGGTGGAGCTGCTGCCACTGCTCGTAGGTCCGCGGCCACTGGTCCGCCGCGTCGCTCCGCCGGCTCCGGTGGGCGAAGTGGACGGCGAGTCCGATGCCCAGCAGGACCGCGGCGAAGAGGAACGCCCCGTAGTGGTAGCCGAGCTGGTACGCGGCGTCGTCGACGTCGGCGGCCTTGTCGCCGGAGCCCAGCGTGGTCAGTCCCAGCAGGCCCATGAGGCCGGCCAGGACGAAGAGGGCGACCGCGGCCCCGCTCGTGCCCCGGGGCTCGGACGGCATCGTCAGCAGCTCCCGCGTCGGCGGGTCGAGCGGCCGGTCGGAGTCCAGGAGGGCGAGGCGCACGGTGACGGTTTCGTCTGCTGCGGCGCAGGTCGGGCAGGTGGTGCTCATCGAGAGGTGGCTCCGGAAGTGGTGCACGGTGTACGTGGTGTACGGAGGAGCACGTAGTACAGCACAGGGAACTGACTGCTCGTGCGACCGGCCCCGGAGCCGGGAGGCCGCTCCCGGCGGGAGGCGGCCGCGGCGGTCACGACGGGTCACGGCTCGTCACGGCGCCAGGGCGCCTCCGGGGGCGAGGGCGAGGTCGGCGAAGCGCTCCGCGATGAGCCGGTGGGCCTCCGGGGAGGGATGGAGGCCGTCGGGAAGCGGGTGGGCCTCGTGGTCCTGCTCGCCGTAGAGGGCCAGGCCGTCCAGGTGGTGGAGGTGGTGGTCGCCGTCGGCCCGGCGGTCGGCGACGATGCGGGCCAGTTCGGCGCGGATGACGGTGAGGGTGAGCCGGCCGGCGGCGACGTCGGCGGGGTCGCCGGTGGCTCGGAAGCGCAGGGTACCGCTGCTGAAGTCGGGGGCGAGCGGGCCCGGCACGGTTTCGTGGAGCGGGCAGAGCAGCGGGGAGACGAGCAGCAGTGGCGTGCTCGGGTGGCCGTCCCGGACTGTGTCCAGGAAGCCGTGGACGGCCGGGGTGAAGGCGCGCAGCCGCATCAGGTCGCTGTTCACCAGGTTGATGCCGAGCTTGAGGCTGATCAGGTCCGCGGGGGTGTCGCGGATGGTCCGCGCGGTGAAGGGGTCGAGCAGGGCGCCGCCGCCGAAGCCGAGGTTGGTCAGGTCCAGGCCCGCGCGGTTGGCGACCAGGGCGGGCCACGTGCCGGTGGGGTGGGCGGCGTTGGAGCCGTGGCTGATCGAACTGCCGTGGTGCAGCCAGCGCTTGCGGGTGCCGGCCGGGACCGGCTCGACCGGGGCGTCGGTGTCGAGGGCGATCAGTTCGGTGGTCTCGGTGTGCGGGAGCCAGATCTCGACGGTCTTGTCCCGCTCCGGCAGACCGGTGAACCGGGCGCTGCCGGACGGTCCTTCGGTCAGTTCGAAGCGGCCGGTGGCGAGGTCGACGGTGCGCAGGTTGCCGCCGGGGACGCCGGCCTGCGCGGTGAGCCGGCCGTCCACCAGGAGGTCGTAGACGCCGTCCGGGACGTTCGGGACGCCCGGGTAGGCGCGCTTGGTGGGGACGGCGTGCAGCGTGATCGTGGTGGCGCGGGTGCGGAAGGCCAGCCGGACGCCGGAGGGCTGGGACTCGGCCATCGCGAGCTGCTCGTCCGGG
Source organism: Kitasatospora sp. NPDC058046 (assembly GCF_042885595.1). Classification (NCBI taxonomy): domain Bacteria; kingdom Bacillati; phylum Actinomycetota; class Actinomycetes; order Kitasatosporales; family Streptomycetaceae; genus Kitasatospora; species Kitasatospora sp. NPDC058046. The sequence continues at coordinate 300,684 of NZ_JBHVRS010000010.1, read as the reverse complement.
ATCCGTCGGCGGGCGGCGGCGGGCAGGCGGTGCGGCAGCAGGCCGCGGCGGGTGTGTTCGACGTCGAGGTGGCCGTGGAGGAGGTCCTCGGTGACGGGGGTGGTGATCGTGGTCATGATGCTTCTTCGGTTCGTCGGGTCGTCCGGTCGTCAGACCGGGCTCATGGGCGGATGGCCGGACTGGTCGTACGGGAGGCCGGTCAGTCGGTCAGCCGGTCGCACGGACTCCGCCCGAGCGCAGCAGCGCGTCGAGGGAGTCGATGATCCAGTCCCAGGACTGCCGCGCGTCGACGGCGGTGTGGCTGAAGCCGCCGGCCGCCTCCAGGCTGATGTAGCCGTGGAAGACGCTGCCGAGCATCCGCACCGCGTGGGTCTGCTCCGGTTCGCCCAGGTCGTAGCCGCGCAGGAGCGCCCTGGACATCTGGGCGTGCCGGACGCCCGCGCTGGCGGCGGCCGTCTCGGCGTCCAGGCGCAGGCGGGTGGCGTCGTAGCGGCCGGGGTGGCGGGCCGCGTAGTCGCGGTAGGCGTCCGCGAAGGCGGCGAGCGCGTCGCGGCCCGCCCGGCCGGCGAGGGCGTCGGCGACGAGGTCGGCGAGTTCCTCCAGGGCGTACAGGGCGATCCGGGTCTTGAGGTCCTGGGAGCTCTTGAGGTGGGAGTAGAGGCTGGCCGTCCGGACGCCGAAGCGGCGGGCGACCGCGGCGACGGTCACCTGGTCGAAGCCGACCTCGTCGGCGAGTTCGGCGCCCGCGACGACCAGGCGTTCGACGGTCAGCCCTGCCCGTGCCATGTGCGTTCTCCCGTACGGTCGCGTCGGTGGCCTACGGACAGTATGGGATTGCCTAAATGGTTTAGGCAAATGGAAACGACCTGCTCAGCCCGCTCAGCCCGCTCAGCCCGCTCAGCCCGCTCAGCCCGCTCAGCCCGCCAGGATCACCGTCTCCGCCGGCCCCGAGAAGCCCGCCGCCTGCGGCTGGCTGCCCGTGGCGGCCAGCCGGCGGTGCTCCTGCGGGCTGACGCCGCGCACCCGTTTGAAGGCCGCCGAGAGCGCGAAGGCGTTGCTGTAGCCGACTTTGCGGGCGGCGAAGGCGACGGTGCACTCGGGCTCGCGCAGCAGGTCGGCGGCGACCGCCAGGCGCCAGCCCGCCAGGTACGCCATCGGGGGCTCGCCGACCAGGGCGGTGAAGCGGCGGGCCAGGCCGGCCCGGGAGACGCCGACCCGCTGGGCCAGTTCGGCGACCGTCCACGCGGTGGCCGGGTCGTCGTGCATCAGCCGCAGCACCGGGCCGACCACCTGGTCGTGCTGGGCGCGGTACCAGGCGGGGGCACCGGAGTCGGGGGCGGCCAGCCAGGAGCGCAGCACGGAGACCACCAGCAGGTCCAGGATGCGGTCCAGGACGAGCTCCTGGCCGGGCTCGTTGCGCCCTATCTCGGCGGCCAGCAGGTGCACCAGGGTGTCGTCCGCGCCGGTGCCGGCCGGGCGGACCAGCAGCGCGGGCAGGCAGCCCAGCAGCCGCTGGCCGATCTCGTGCTCGGCCTGGTAGGTGCCGGACAGCACCACCGAGGAGGCCCGGTCGCCCTCCCGCCCCTGGCCCCAGGTCCGGACGCCGAGCGACATCACCTCGGAGACGTCCACCCCGCCCTTGGTGCAGACCTGGCCCGGGCCGACGATCACGTCCACCGGGGTGTCCGGGTCGTCCGCCACGGTGTACGGCTCCGGGCCGCGCACGATCGCCACGTCCCCGGGGTGCAGCAGCAGCGGGGTGCCGCGCTCGGGCAGGATCCACGCGTCGCCGCGGACCATCGTCACGACCGAGAGCGGGGCCCGGTCCTCGATCCGCAGCGACCACGGCGGGGTGAGGATGGAGCGCAGCAGGAACGCGCCACGGGCCTTGGGGCCGTCGAGGAGTCCCGTCAGAGTGTCCATGCCGCCAAGTGTAGACGTCGGCACATCATTTGACGCTTCGTCATTTGAGAGACTCTTGAGTGATCGAGGTGGCCCGCACCGCCCCGATGCCGGATGATCTGCCCACGGGGTATGGACCGAGACACGGCGAACGCGATACGGCGGTACGGCAGTACAGCGGTACCGACAGCGAGAAGTGAGGGGCTCACGACGATGGAAACGGCACGCACACTCGTCCTGGTGGCGGCCACTGTCACCTGTGGACTGACCGCGGGACTGTTCTACGGATTCTCCTGCTCGGTCATGCCCGCGCTCGCGCGGGCCGAGGACCGGACCTTCATCGAGGTCATGCAGCGCATCAACAAGGCGATCCTGAACGGCTGGTTCGTCCTCGGCTTCGTCGGCGCCCTGCTCGCCACCGCGGCCGCGGTCGCCCTGCACCTGCCCTCGGACGGGCACGACGTCCTGCCCGCGACCATCGCCGCCCTCGTGCTGTACATCGCGATGATCGGGGTGACCCGCTCGGTCAACATCCCGCTGAACGACGAGCTCGAGGCCGCCGGGTCGCCCCAGCGGATCGCCGACCCGGCCGCGGTGCGCAGCCGCTTCGAGGCGCGCTGGGTGCGCTTCAACGTGCTGCGCACCCTGCTGTCGACCGGCGCGCTGGCCTGCCTCGCGTGGGCGCTGATCCTCAACGGGCAGAGCTGACCGGCCCCGACCCGCTCGACGGGCGGAGCCGACCGGGCCGAGCCCCTTCGACGGCCGGCCCGGACCCGCTCAGCAGCCGGGCCGAGCCCGTTCGACGGGCGGCCCCAGCGCGCCGCCCGTCCCCCGCCACCCTCTGCCGCCGGCCCGACTCAGCCGCAGAGGGTGGCGAAGCCGTACCCGCGCGCCTTGAGCGTGGAGATGATCGTCGGCAGCGCGGCCACCGTCTGACTGCGGTCGCCGCCGCCGTCGTGCATCAGGACCACCGATCCGGGACGGACGTTGTCCAGCACCCGTGACCGGATCGCGGCCGTGCCGGGGCGGGACCAGTCCACCGGGTCCACCGACCAGAGCACGACCTGCTTACCGAGCGCGGCGGCCTTCGAGCGCACCGTGCTGTTCACCGCGCCGTACGGCGGGCGCAGGCAGCTCGGGGTGCGGCCGGTCCGCGCGCGGATCGCCCGGTCGGTGTCGGCCACCTGCGCGTCGAGCGCGGCGGCGGAGAGCTTGCGCAGGTCCGGGTGCGACCAGGAGTGGTTCTGCACGCTGTGGCCCTGCTTGGCGACCTGCGCGGTCACCGAGGGGTGGGCGGCGACGTTCTGCCCGATCTCGAAGAAGGTCGCGCGCACCCCGTACCGGGCGAGCGTCGCCAGGACCTTGGGCGTGTAGGCGGGGCTGGGGCCGTCGTCGAAGGTCAGGTAGACCACCTTGCCGCCGGTGGCGCCGGCCGCCTCCGCCCCGGTGGCGGGCAGGGCGACCGCCGCTCCCGCCGCCAGGGCGACGACGAGCGCGCCGATCGCGGTCCGGATCCTGCCGACTGCCGTTCGCCTGCCGGGTCGTACGGTCATGTCTGCCCCCTGCGGTCGGAACTCCCGTGCACCGGCCGCCAGTCTGCTCCCGAGGGGCCGTCCGCCGCGACCCTCCGTCGATCGCGAGCGAACGGAACCGGCCAGTGGGAGCACCGGGTGGCGAGCACCGCCGGGCACCGCGGGTATCGGGCATGCCGAGGCCCCCGGCGGGGTTCCGCCGGGGGCGCGGTGCGGGGGTTCGGCGTTCAGCGCCCCGCGCGGCCGTGCAGCACCAGGGAGCGGGTCAGCGCGAACAGTCCGCCGGCGCAGAGCGCGGTGCGGAGCATGTTGACCGGCACCCAGGTGTCCGCGAACTTGGCCCGTACGGCGGCCAGGTCGTGGATCTGCGCCGGGTCGCCGGCCGCCGCCAGCTCGTTGTTGAGCGGGATGTTGACGCCCATGGTGACGATCAGCGCCACCACGTACAGCGCCGTCGCGGCCGCCGCCCAGAGCGCGGCCTGGCGCCGGCCGGCCTTGTGCTGGAGCCAGGCGGCGATGCCGGTGGCGAGGAACGCGCCGACGAAGACCAGGCCGAACAGCCCGTTCCCGTCGATCGCCTTGTTGATCTGCTGCATCGCCGCCACGTAGGTGTGGTCGTCGCCCGCCGCGAGGCCCGGCATCACCGAGACGTCGAAGGCGAAGAACAGGCCCGCCATCAGGCCCATCGCGACGGTGGCGCCCACCAGGAGCGGCCCGGCGGCCTTGCTCCGGGTGGCGGGCACGGCCGGGGCCGTACCGCCCGGCGCGAGGCCGGTGAAGGACTGTGCGGCGGTGTAGGAAGCAGGGGTCGCGGTCTGATTCGAGCGCATCGGTTTTCCTTCGGTCTCCCCGGTCCCCGCCCGACGCGGGGACCCTCCCGGTGTCCGGGCCGCCGGCCTCCTCACCGCTCCCGGCCGGGGCCGGGTGTTCGGTCAGGCGGTCGGCGCCGCCCGGCACCGACGATCAAGTGGACTGCCGTACGGACGGCAGGTGTTGCCCTTCTGGCTGGTCACGCGTTCCACACGCCCGAGGCGGCGGCCTCGCGGGCGTAGTCGGCGAAGTCCCGCGGCTCGCGGCCCAACGCCCGCCGCACCCCGTCGCCCAGCGACGCGTTGCGGCCGTCCAGGATCACCGAGAACAGCTCCGCGAAGTCCGCCGGCAGCCCCGCCGCCTCCAGCACCCCCCGGTACGACTCCTCCGACACCGCCTCGAACCGCACCTCACGCCCCGTCGCCGCCGACAGCTCCACCGCCACGTCCGAGAACGACAGCAGCCGCGGCCCCGTCAGCTCGTACACCTCCCCCGCGTGCCCCGCCTCCGTCAACGCCGCCACCGCCACGTCCGCGATGTCCTCCGCGTCCACGAACGGCTCCACCGCACCACCCACCGGCAACGCCAACTCCCCCGCCAGCACCGGCTCCAGGAAGAACGACTCACTGAAGTTCTGGTTGAACCACGCGCACCGCACCACCGTCCACGCGGCCCCCGACTCCATCACCGCCTTCTCCCCCGCCTCCGCGGCCTCCTCACCGCGCCCCGACAGCAGCACCAGCCGCCCCACCCCGCGCTCCGCCGCCAACCGCGAGAACGCCCCCACCGCCTCCACCGCACCCGGGAACGCCAGATCCGGGTAGTACGTCAGATACGCCGCACTCACACCCTCCAACGCCCCCTCCCACGTCCCCTCGTCGTGCCAGTCGAACGGCACCGCACCCGAACGCGACCCCACCCGCACCCCGTACCCCAGGGCCGTCAGCCGGTCCGCCACCCGGCGCCCCGTCTTCCCCGTCCCACCGACCACCAGCACGACACCGGACTCGACCGCGAGATCCACCACACCAGCCATCACAATCACCCTCACTCGGAGTAGGAGCCTGTTCGGATCGGCGGACCCGCCGGTGTTCGTGAACCCTGCGCGTCCGTCCTTGTGCCCACCAGTCAAGGCCACTCCGGGCCGGCGAACCATAGCCTCCGCACTCAGTTCCATGCGCGAGCGTCTACACCCCCGCCGCGCCCCCTCCGCCCTCCACCAGAACACACCCAAGCCCCCACGAACCACCCGTCTCGACCCCTCCTCCAGCAGCCCTTGAGCATCCGGCCGGACACTCCGCCGGAGTGGGCCCGGGTGGTGGCCATCGGTTGAGCACCCGGAGCCGGGCGGGGGCGCTGCCGGGGGGCAGCTCAGCGGAAGCCGGCGATGTTCTCGGAGACCCAGCGGTGGAAGGGCCTGGCGGGGGATCCGGTGACCGTTTCGACGGTGTCGCGCACCTCCAGCAGCTCGTCGTTGACGTCGCCGCCCGTCACGTCCAGCACCGCGTCCGCGGCCTCGGCCCCCAGGAGCGCGGACAGCTCCCGGTGGGCCTCCGCGCGGCCGGTCTCCGCGACGGGCACCTCCCGCCCCAGGGCCGCCGCGACGGCCTCCAGCTGCTGCCGGGCCGTCACCAGCCGCGGGCCGGTCAGCGCGTAGGTCCGTCCCCGGTGGCCGGGTTCGGTGAGCGCCACGCGCGCCACGGCCGCGATGTCCGCGGGGTGGACGGTGGGCAGCCCGGTGTCCGCGTACGGCACGCGGACCGTCCGGCGCTCGCGGACCGCCGACGCCCACCACAGGGCGTTCGAGGCGAACTGCGTCGGCCGGAGCACCGTCCACGCCATGCCGCTGTCCATGAGCAGCCGCTCGACGGCGGCGTTCTCGCGGGCGGGGCCCAGGTGCGGATGCGTCTGGACGGTGATGGACGACACCAGTACCGCGTGCTCGACACCCGCCCGGCGGGCGGCGGCGAGGATCTCGGCGTCGGAGCCGATCCGCGACACCAGGAACAGCGAGCGCACCCCGTCGAGGGCTGACGCCAGGGCGGCCGGGTCGGCGAAGTCGCCTTCGCGCACCTCCACCCCCTCGGGGAACCGGGCCCGGGCGGCGTCACGGGTGAGGGCTCGGAGGGGACCCGCTCCGTGCGCCCGCAGGTCCTCCAGCAGGGCGCGTCCGATGTTCCCGGTGGCTCCGGTCACAAGAATCATCTGCCTTCTCCTGTCATCTGACGACTGGTCGGAGGAAGGCTAGGAGCTCAAGCGGGCTTGAGGTCAACGAGATCGCCGAGAGGGCGCCCGGCGGCCGTGCGAGAATCGGGCAGGTGACGGCCGTGGACCACCCCGGCCACGGCAGGACGGAAGAGGAGACCTCGGTGACCGGGACGGTGGCAGCCGGTGCCGCGGGCTTCGATCCGGACGAGCACGTACGGTTCGCCCGGTACCGCCGGGCCTTCGCGACGGTGGCACCCGAGGAGGCGGCCGGCCTCGCCGCCCGGGTGCTCACCGACCCCGAGCGCTCGATGGCGAGCGGCGCCGTCTGCGAGTACCTGGACCGGCGGGCGGCGGAACTGCTCACGGACCCGGGCTTCCCGGCCTGGCACCGGGAGCTGTCGGGCGTCGTGGCCGCCGACGCCTTCGCCGCCCGCCGCCTGCGGGACTGGGCGCTGCTGCGGGCGGTGACCCTGGACGAGCCATGGACGGAGGAGCAGGTGCTCGCGGCGGAGAACCGGCTCCAGGAGCACCTCGCCGAGGAGTCGAACGCCCGGCCGGTCCTGGGCCTGCTCGCCGAGCGCGGCCGCACCCGGCGCACTCGCAACGTCGCCACGGCCCGGCTGCGGCAGGTCTGGTAGCGCGGGCGGAGGAGGCCGGATTGCCGGACTCCTCCGCCCGCGGCGGGGGCTCAGCGGACCATGGCCGCCAGGACGCTGCGCCAGTCCTCGCCGGGTTCGGGGGCGAGGGGAGCGGCCAGGGTGTCCGCGCGGTAGTGCCAGGGGCGGCGGAGGTCCTCGTCGGCGTCGGGGGCGGTGGTGATGGGGCTGCCGGAGCCGAGCAGGCGGACCAGTTCGGCGGTGAACTCGGGCCAGGAGACGTGTCCGCTGACCGCGTTGACGACCCGGCCGGCGGCGGGGTGGTCGGGGGTGAGGCAGGCGGTGAGGGCGCGGGCCAGGGCGGCGGCGTGCACCCAGGACGCGCCGTACCACTCGTCGCCGGCGGGCAGGCCGATCGGGCGTCCGGCCAGGGCGGCCTGGTAGAGGGCGCCGGTGGAGCCCCAGCGGAGCTGGTCGCGCAGGCGGTGGTGCGGGCCCCAGACGATCGGGGCGCGGACGGCGACGGCCTGGCCGCGGCCGGCGGCGGCCTCGAAGAGGATCCGCTCGCTGTCCAGCTTGGCCTGCCCGTACGGGGTGACCGGCGCGCCGCTGGGAGCGCCCTCGGGGACCTCGGTGCCCGGCGGGCGGCCGTACGCGTCGATGCTGCTGACGAAGACGAACGGGCCGCCCCGCCAGCCGTCGACCAGCGCGCGCATCGCGGCGAGGTCGGTGGCGTGGTCGGTGAAGGTGCAGGCGGAGTGGATGACGGCGTCGACGCCTTCGACGGCCCGGCGCAGGCTGTCGAGGTCGCCGAGGTCGCCCTCCGCGACCTCGGCGCCGTTCAGCGCGGGCAGGTGCGCGGACTCGGGCCGGACCAGCACCCGGACCGGCCGGCCCTGGGCCATCAGCTCCTGGAGCACGGCCGCGCCGACCCCTCCGGTGGCGCCGGTGAGCAGGACGGTGCCGGTGCGGGCGCCGGTGCTCCGCGGGCGGGCCCCGGCCTGGGCGAGGGCGGCGCTGCGCTCGTCCGCGCGGGTGGCGAGCAGGGCGGCGAGGGCGCGCGGGGTGCGCTGTTCCAGGATGTCGAGGCCGGTGAGCGGCAGCCCGGTGCGGGTGCGCAGGCGTTCGGCGAGCTGGACGGCGATGAGGGAGTGGCCGCCGAGGGCGAAGAAGTCGCCGTCGGCGGGCGGGGTCGCGCTGAGCAGTTCGCCGAACGCCTGCCGGACGACGTCCAGCGGGCCGTCCTCCAGCGGAGCGGTACCGGACAGCGGAGCGACACCGGACAGCGCGGCGGTGCCGGGCAGCGGGCCCGCGCCGGGCAGCCGGTCGCGGTCCGGGGTGCCGTCCGGGAGGCGGGGCAGCCGGTCCAGCAGGGTGACCGCGCGCGGCAGTTCGGCGGCCGGCAGGCGCCCGCGCAGGGCGGCCCGCAGGGCGCTGCCGGTCGGCGCGACGGGCCCGCGCACCACCGCGTAGGCGAGCGGCGGGCCGTCGGGGTGCTCGACGACGGCCGCCTCGACCACCGCGGGATCGGCCGTGAGGGCGGCCACCACCGGGTGTTCGGCGGCGGCCAGCCGCTCGCCGGGCAGTGCGGACAGTGCCAGGTCCGGGTTGGCGGCCACGGCGGTGAGCAGCGCGGCGAAGGCGTCGGCGAGCCGGGCGGCGGTGGTCGCGTCCAGCGCGTCCCGGTCGTGCTGGACCAGGACGCGCGGCCGCGGGCCGTCCTCCAGCAGCAGGGTGAGGCCGAACTTGGCCAGTCCCAGGTCGAGTTCGACGTTCTCGGTGTCGAGGCCGGGCAGCACCAGCGGGTCGGCGATCCGGAGCAGGTCGCAGCTGACCGAGAGCAGCGGGGTGCCGTCCGCCCCGCGCGAGGCCGCGCCGAGCCGCTCGACCACGAGGTCGAACGGCACCTCGTGGTGCTGCTGGGCGTCGAGCAGGGCGGTGCGGACGAGACCGAGCAGTTCGGCGAACGACGGGTCTCCGGACGGATTCGTCCGCACGGCGAGGGTGTTGACGGCGAGGCCGACGGTCCGGCGGAACTCGGGCCGCGCGCGGTGGCCGCTGGCGCAGCCGAGGACGAGGTCGTCCTGCCCGGAGGCGGTGCGCAGCACGGCGAACGCGGCGGCCAGGACAACGGTGTACAGCGTGGCGCCGTGCCGCGCGCCGAGGACGCGCAGCCCTTCCACCACGGCGGGGTTCACCGGGGCGGTGTGCAGGGCGGCGCGGCGCTCGCGGGCGCCGGGTGGGACGGGCCGCAGCAGCGACAGCGGTCGGGCTCCGGACAGACCGGCCGCGAGGGTGTCGGCGGCGGCCGTCAACTCGGCCTCCCGGGCTCGCTCCTGGCGGGCGTAGTCGGCGTATGAGGGGGCCACCGACGGGAGTTGGGCCGGAACCCCCTCGCATCCGGCGCGGTACAGCGCGGCGATGTCCGAGGCGATGAACGGCAGCGAGCCGCCGTCCACCGCGATGTGATGGATCGTCAGCAGCAGTGTGTGGTCCTCGGGACCGTGTCGCAGCAGCAGGGCGCGCAGCACCGGACCGGCGGCGAGGTCGAACGGGCGGGCGGCCTCGGCGAGGAGCTGCTCGGGGCCGGTGGCGTCCAGCACCGGCAGCGGCACCGGGGCGACCGGGTCGGTCTGCTGGTAGGGCTGGTCGCCCCGGCGCGGGTAGCGGGTGCGCAGGACGGCGTGCCGCTCGGTCAGGCCGGTGATCGCGGCGGCGAGGGCGGCCTGGTCGAGCGGGCCGCGCAGCCGGGTGGCGATCGGCACGTTGTAGAGGGCGCCGCCCTGGCCGAGGTGGTCCATCAGCCACATCCGCTGCTGGGCGTGCGAGAGCGGGGCCGGCTCGGCGGGTACGGCCGGACCGCCGGGCGCGACGGGTCGGGCGGGGGCGGTGGCGGTGCGGCGGTCGCGGGCGCGGCGCAGCAGGTCGGTCTGGTCGACGGTGCTCATCGGTCGGCTCCGGGGGTGTCGTCGGCGGCCCGCAGGGCGCGTTCCAGCAGGTCGGCCTGGGCGGCGACGGTCGGGTGGGCGAGGAAGTCGGCGAGCGACAGCTCGACCCCGAGGTCCTCGCGCAGGTCGTCCACCACCCACATGGCGAGCAGCGAGTGGCCGCCCTCGGCGAGGAAGTCGGCGGCCGGGTCGGTGATCGGGCGTTCCAGGGCCCGGCTCCACGCCTCGGCGACGACCTGCTGGATCGGGCCGAGGCCGGCGCCGGTGGCCGGGTGTGCCCCGGTCGGCCCGCCGCCGGCCGGGTGCGCGTCGGCCGTCTCGTTCACAGGCGGGTGCGCGTCGGCCGCCCCGTCGACGGCCGTCTCGTCCCCGGCCGGGTGCGCCCCGGCCCGCTCGTCGGCGGCCAGCGCCCGCCGGTCCACCTTCCCGCTGCCGGTCAGCGGCAGCGCGGCGAGCACGGTCCAGGCGGTGGGCACCAGGTGGGCGGGCAGCTGCTCGGCCAGCCGGGCGCGCAGCGCCTCGACGGCCGGGCGGGCGCCCTCGGCGAGCACCAGGCAGGCGGTGAGCGCGGCGTCGGGCTGCCCGGCCCGGCGGACCACGACCGCCGCCTCGGCGACCTCGGGCAGCTGGAGCAGCGCGTGCTCGACCTCGCCGGGTTCGATCCGGTAGCCCCGTACCTTGACCTGGTCGTCGGTGCGCCCGTGGTACTCCAGGGAGCCGTCCGGCAGTTGGGCGACCCGGTCGCCGCTGCGGTAGGCGCGTCCGATGCCCGGCAGTTCGCGGAAGCGCTCGGCGGTCAGCTCCGGCCGGTCGAGGTAGCCGAGGGCCAGCCGGTCGCCGGCGATCCACAGTTCGCCGACGGCGCCCGGCGCCACCGGCGCGAGGCCCTCGTCCAGGACGTAGGCGCGGGCGCCGCCGAAGGTCCGGCCGATCGGGACGGAGCCGGCGCAGTCGGCCGGGGTGACCCGGTGGACGGTGGTGAAGGTGGTGGCCTCGGTCGGCCCGTACCCGTTGACCAGTTCGAGCCAGGGGAAGGCCCGCAGCACGGCGCCCGCGTGCTCGGCGGAGATCGCCTCGCCGCCGACGACCAGGGTGCGCAGCACGCCGAAGATCCGGGAGCGCCGGGCGGCCAGGTGGTGGAAGAGCGCGGTGGTGAGGAAGACGGTGGTGACGCCGAAGCTCTCGACGTCGCGGACCAGGTCCTCGGCGCTGGGCCGCTCGCTCGGGGAGACGGCCACGGCGGCGCCGCGGGCGAGCGGGGCCCACAGTTCGAAGGTGGCGCCGTCGAAGGAGACGGTGGAGTGGAAGAGCACCCGGTCGCGCGGGCCGAGGACGACCGCGTCCTCCGCGGTGACCAGGTCGGCGACGGCGCGGTGCGGGACGAGGACGCCCTTGGGGCGGCCGGTGGAGCCGGAGGTGTAGTAGAGCAGGGCGGGCGCGGCCGGGTCGGCGGCGTCGGGCGCCGTGCCGTCGGTGGCCTCGGTGCCGCGCTCGGTCAGCACCAGGGTGAGCTCCTCGGGGAGCCCGGCCTCGGCGAGCAGCCCCTTGTCGCCGAGGACGAGCCGGAGGTCCGCGTCGGCGGTGAGTTCGGCGATCCGCGGGCGCGGGTAGGCCGGGTCGATCGGGACGGCCAGGGCGCCGGCCCGCCAGACGGCGAGCTGGGCGACGACGTACCGGGTCGAGCGGGCGCACAGCAGGCCGACGGCGCTGCCGGGGCCGATCCCCCGCGCGGCCAGGACGGCGGCCAACCGGCCTGCGGCGTCGACGAGTTCGCGGTAGGTGAGGACGGTGGAGCCGTCGGTCACGGCGAGCGCGTCGGGGCGGCTCTCGGCCTGCCGGGCGACGAGGGCGGGCAGGTCGGTCAGGGTGGGCAGGGCCGGCGGGTCGGTCACGGCAGACGGGGTCACAGCGGGCCCGGCAGTCACGACAGACGGGGTCACGGCAGTCACGGCGGGCGAGGACATGGTGGTCACGGTGGTTCCCTTCCGGGCGCCCCGGCCGGGTGGGCCGGGGCGCCCCGCTGAGGAGGTTCGGACGGGGTCAGGCGGTCGCGGCCAGATCGGCCACCCGTTCCTCGACCAGCCGGGCGACGGCCCGCAGGTCGGGCTGGCGCAGCACCAGGGGGGCGCGCAGCCGGACGCCGTACTCGTTCTCCAGGGCCTCCAGCAGTCTCGCGGCGGCGAGCGAATTGCCGCCCGCAGCCAGGAAGTTGTCCTCGGGACCGAGGTCGGCGCGGCCGATCAGCTCGCGGCAGAGCTTCAGCACGGTCCGCTCGACCGGGCCGTGCCCTTCCTCCACCGCGTCCGCCACGACCGCGTCCGGCACCGCCACGTCGGCCAGCAGGGCCTGGCGGTCCACCTTGCCGTTGGCGTCCAGCGGGAAGCGCTCCACCAGGTGGACGGCGGAGGGCACGGCCTGCTCGGGCAGCCAGGGCCGGACGGAGTCGAGCAGCGCCGCCGGGTCGGCGCCGTCCTCGGCGTGGACGAAGGCCAGCAGTCGGACCCCGCCGGTCGGCGCCTGCTCGGCGGCGACCACCGCCCGGCGCACCTGCGGGTCGCGCTCGAAGGCGGCCTCGACCTCGGCGGGTTCGATCCGCACGCCGCTGACCTTGACCTGGTCGTCGAGGCGGCCGTGGAACTCCAGCACGCCGTCCGGCCGCATCACCACCCGGTCGCCGGTGCGGTAGACCCGGTCGGTGCCGACCACGCCGGCGGGCGCGTCGACGAAGCGGCGGGCGGTCAGCTCGGGGTCGAGGTACCCGGCGGCCAGGCCGCGGCCGCCGATCCGCAGCTCGCCGGCCGTGCCGCGCGGCACCGGGCGGCCGTCCTCGTCGGTGACCAGGACGACGACGCCGTCGATCGGCAGGCCGATCGGCGGGGCGCCGGCGCCGTGGTCCCCGCCGGGGGCCATGGTGTGCATGGTGGTGGTGACGGTGGCCTCGGCGGGGCCGTAGGCGTTGTGGACGGTCGCGGTGACGTCGGGCCCGGGGGCGCGGCGCAGCCGGTCGCCGCCGATCACCAGGTGGCGCAGCGCCAGCCCGGCGGGCCAGGGCCGGCCGAGGACGGGCTCGGCCAGCGGGGTGGGCAGGATGGACACGGTGATGCCGGCCTCACGCCACCAGTCGGTGAGCGCGCCGGTGTCCCAGCGGACCGCCTCGGGGGCGACGACGAGGGCCGCGCCGGAGGTGAGGCCGGCCCACAGCTCCTGCACGTGCGGGTCGAAGGCGACGCCGATCAGCAGGCTGTGCCGCTCCCCGGGGCCGAGGCCGGTCGCCCCGCGGTACCACTGCAGCAGCGCGCCGAGCGCGGGCTCGGTGACGGCGACGGCCTTCGGGGTGCCGGTGGAACCGGAGGTGAGCACCGCGTAGTGGGTGCCGACCGGGACGCGCACCTGCCCGCCGGAGGTCAGGGCGGCCACCACGCCGGCGGTGGGCAGGTCCAGCGGCAGCCGCTCGCCGCCGGGCGGCAGCAGGTCCGGCTCGCCGACCAGGCAGGCCGGGCGCAGCTGCTCGGCGACGGCGCGCAGCCGGCGCTCGCCGGGGCGCGGGCCGAGCGGCAGGTGGACGGCGCCGAGCTTGGCGGCGGCCAAGGTGACGGCGACCAGCGAGACCGAGTGGGCGAGGCAGACGCCGAGCAGGTCGCCGGGGCCGACCCTGCCGCGCAGCGCCTCGGCCACGGTGTCGGCGAGGCGGTCGAGTTCGGCGTAGCTGTAGACCTGCTCGCCGTCGATCAGGGCGGGGGCGTCGGGGGTGCGGTGCGCCCAGGCGGTGAACAGGTCGAGCACCGCGCCGTCCTGGTGCGGGCGGCCGTAGCCGATGCTCAGGCCGTCCGTACTCGGGCTGTCCGTACCCGGGTTGCCCGCACTCAGGCTGTCCGTGCTCCGGAGTTCCGTGCCAAGGTGTTCCATCATCATCTCCACAGAAAGTGACGAGCCGTCAGTTCGATGCCTTGGAAGGCGCGTTCACTTGGCGTCCGCGGCGAGGGCGCGGGCCTGGTCGGCCAGCACGGCGTGGCGGAACAGGGTGCGCAGCGGCGGGCGGCTGCCGAGGTGGGGCTCCAGGTACGCGGCGAGCTGGGCGGCGAGCAGCGAGTGGCCGCCGACCTCGAAGAAGTGCGAGTCCGCGGTGAAGCGGTCGTGGCCGAGCACCTCGCGCCAGGCGGCGGCGATCAGCCGCTGGCCGGGGTCGGCGAACTCGCCCGGCGCGCCCTCCTGCGGCTCCGGAGCGTGCTCCACCAGGCGGGCGAGGGTGGCGCGGTCGGGCTTGCCGCCGGGCAGGGTCGGCATCGCGGCGACGGCCGTCCAGCTGGCCGGGACGAGTCCGCCGGGCAGCCGGCGGGCGAGCGCCTCGTGCAGGGCGGCCTGGTCGGGGCGGTCGGCGCCCTCCAGGAAGCCGACCAGGCGGGGGCCGGTCCGCGGGTCGGTGTGCAGCAGCACCGCGCAGGAGCGGCCGCCGAGTTCGGCGGAGGCGGCGGCCTCGATCTCCTCCAGCTCGATCCGGTGGCCGCGCAGCTTGACCTGGTTGTCGGCGCGGCCGAGGAAGCACAGCCGCCCGTCCAGGTCGCGGTAGCCGCGGTCGCCGGTGCGGTACACCCGGGCGCCGCCGAGCGCGGGGACGGTCGTGAAGCGGGCCGCGGTGGGCTCCGGCAGGCCGAGGTAGCCCTCGGCCAACAGGCCGCCACTGACCACGAGTTCGCCGACACAGCCGGGGGCGAGCGGGCGCAGGGTGTCGTCCAGGACGTGGACGCTCACGCCGTCGAGTTCGGCGCCGAGCGGGATCTCGCCGTCCTCGGCGACGTCGGCGGCGGTGATCTCGTACACGGTGGAGGTGACGGTGGCCTCGGTGACGCCGTAGGCGTTCAGCACGGTGGTGGCCCCGGTCAGGCCGGTCAGCGCCCGGGCGGGCAGCCGCTCGCCGCCGAGCACCAGCAGCCGGGGCGCCCAGCGGCCGTCGTCCAGCGCCGCGCGCAGGTCCTCGCGGACGGCGAGCAGGTAGCTGGTCGGCAGGTTGGCGACGGTCACGCCGCGGGCGGCCAGCACGGCGACCAGCTCGGGCCCGGTGGGCACCTCGCGCTGCGGCACGACGAGGGCGGCGCCGGCCGCGAGGGCGGGCAGCACCTCCTCCAGGGCCACGTCGAAGGACGGCCGGGCGAACAGCAGCGCCCGGTCGGCGGAGGTGAGGCGGTAGCGGTCGACGATCGCGGCGACGTACCCGGCGAGGGCCTCGCGGCCGACCAGGACGGGCTTGGGGACGCCGGTGGAGCCGGAGGTGTGGATCACGTACGCGGCACCGTCCAGCACGGCGGCGGGCTCGGCCTTCGGGAATTCGGGGCCGTCCAGCAGCGCCGGGGTGACGCCCTCCTCCGGCAGTGCCGACGCGCTCTGCCGGGTGGTGAGGACGAGCGCCGGGCTCAGCCGCTCCAGCAGCAGCCCGAGCCGGGCGGCCGGGTCCTCGGTGGACAGCGGCGCGTACACGGCGCCGTGGCGCAGGCAGGCGAGCAGCGCGACCACGCTGTCCGCGCCGCGCGGCAGCACGGCGGCGACCGGCTGGCCGGGGGTGACGCCGGCGGCACTCATTCGCTCGACCAACTCGGCGACCCGGCGGTCGAGTTCGCCGTAGCTGATCCGCTCGGTGCCGGCCAGCAGGGCGAGCGAGGCCGGGTCGTGGGCGGCGGCCGGGTCGAGCACGGCGGGGGTGACCGGGGCGGCCGGGGCGGCCTGCGCGGCCTCGGGTGCGGGGGCCAGGTCGGCGATCGGCGTCTGCGGGCGGTCCAGGTAGCAGCGCAGCAGCTCCAGCAGCCGCTCGGACAGCAGCACCGCGTCGGACTCGCGGAACAGGTCGGCGTCGTAGTCCCAGACCAGGGTCATCCCGGCGGCGCCGTGCTTCTCGCCGACCACCCGGCGGTCGTCGGGCAGCAGCACCAGGTCGAGGTCGAAGCGGGTGGTGCCGGTGTTGAAGCCCTCGTACAGCGAGACCTCGAGACCGGGCGCCTGGACGTCGGGCAGCGCCGCGTCGTGCGCGCTGAACATCACGTTGAACAGCGGGTTGTCGGCGCCGCTGGTGTGCAGGCCGAGCCGGCGGGTCAGCTCCTGGACCGGCAGGTCCTGGTAGGGCAGCGCGCGCAGCAGGACGTCGGTCACCTCGTCGACGGCCTCGGTGCCGGGGACCGTCGGGTCGAGCCGCAGGCGCAGCGGGACGGTGTTGACGAACATGCCGACGGTGCCCTCGAAGCCCTCCGGGCGGTTGCCGACGGCGGTGCCGATCACCAGCTCGCGGTGGCCGCTGTGCCGGCGCAGCAGTTCGGCGAGCAGGGCGAGCAGGGTGCTGAACGGGGTGTGGCCGTCCGCCTTGCCGCGCTCGCGCAGCCGCCCGGCCAGGTCGGCGCCGATCGACTGGCGCAACTGGCCGCCGTGGTGGCGCCGTTCGGCGCGCGGCCGGGCCAGCCCGGGCAGGGTGACCTCGCGCGGCGCGTCGGCCAGCTCCCTGGTCCAGAAGTCGAGGCCGCGGTCCCGGGGGAGGTCGGCGGCGGCGCGGGCGTGGTCCTCGTACGAGGGGGCGACGGGCAGTTGGTACGGCTCGCCGAGGACGGTGGCGCGGTAGACGGTGAACAGGTCGCGCAGCAGGATCGCGAAGGAGTGGCCGTCGTGGACGAGGTGGTGCTCGACGTGGATCAGCCGGTGGTGGTCCTCGCCGAGCCGGACCAGGTGCCAGCGCAGCACCGGCGCCCGGCCGGTGTCCAGCGGCTCCTCGGCCTCGGCGGCGAGCAGCCGCTGGAAGGCGGCCTCCGGGTCCTGCTCGGCGGCGAAGTCGCTGTGGCGCAGCTCCGGTTCGCAGTCCTCGGCGACCCGCTGGCCGGGCAGGCCCTCCGGGCTGGGCACCAACTCCAGTCGCAGACCCGGGTGGTGGGCCAGCACGGCGGCCAGGCCGGTGTGCAGCGCGTCCCGGTCGAGAGCGCCCCACAGGTCGAGGACGGCGGTGAAGTTGTAGGCGCGGCTGCCCGGCAGCATCTGCTCGTGCAGCCAGACGATCTCCTGTGACGGAGAGAGTGCGAACATCGTCGATTCCCTTGTGTGGTGGGCTGTGTCGGCACTGCGGTGGCCGGAAGCGGGCGTGGGGTGTTCCCGTACCGGCCGGTGGCCGGGCCGCACCGGGGTGAGGTGCGGCCCGGGGCCCGGGGGTCCCGTCCGGGGGCGTGTCGGACGCGCGCGGACGGGCATGGCGGATCCGCCGTTCGGGATCCTGGGTGGGAGTTCGGCGCCCGCGGTCTCGGGCGTACGGTCCCGGTCTCGGGCGTACGGTCCCGGGCGGGTGGTTCCGGGCGTACGGTCTCGGGCGGGCGGCGTCGGAAGTACGGTCTCGGAAGTACGGTCTCGGACGTGCGGTGTCGGGCCTGCGGGGCAGGCGGGTTCAGGCCTGCGGTGCCGGGCTCGGCCGGGCGGGCAGGTGGTGCCGCAGCACGGCGAGCAGGTCGTCGAAGGCCGCGTGGGCGTCGGCCTCGGGGAAGCGGTCGCGGTCCCAGGCCAGCCGGACCAGCAGGTCGTCGCCGTGCGAGGCGGAGACGGCCATCGGCGCGGCGAGCGGGCGCCCGTCCAGGGGGGTCTCCCGGCCGGGGGTGCCGCCGAGCACCAGCGGTGGGCGGCGGTGCAGGTCGTCCAGGGTGAGCAGGCCGTCCAGGGCGCCCGACCACGGGGCCCCGGCGGTGCGGGCGGCGCGGACCACCTCGTCGAAGGGGGTGCCGGCCTGGTCCAGGTCGTCCCACCAGGCGTCCCCGAGCGCGTCCAGGTCCGCGACCGGCCCCGGAGTCGCCGGGTGCACCAGGGTGTTGAGGAAGCAGCCGAGCGCGGCGGGAGCGCCCGCCGGCCGTCCGCCCCACGGGTAGCCGAGCGCGAGCGCCCCTCCCCCGGTCTCCGGCCGGGAGGGCCCCTCCGTCCGGTGCAGCCGGTGCAGGGCCGAGCCGACCGCGTCCAGCAGGGCCGGGAAGACGGCGCCGCGGGCGGCGCCCTCGGCTGCGGGCAGCCGCTCGGTGAGCATGCCGGTGGACGTGGCCGCGCTGCCGCCCGCCCCGGTCAGGCCGCCCAGCCGGCGGCCCCAGTAGGCCTGGGCGGCGGGGCCGCCGGCGGCGTCCTCGGCGTCCAACTGCAGCTCGACGGCCTGCCGGTAGTCGGCCAGCGCCTGGGGGGTGGGCCCGACCGCGGGCGGCTCGTCCTGCTCGTACGCGGCGCTGAGCTCGGCGGTGAGCACCCCGAGCGACTGCTCGTCGCAGGCGGCGTGGTCCAGTGCGACGACGAGCAGTTCCTCGGCCCCGGACGGGTCCGCGGACGGCTCCCCGTCCGGGTCCGCGGCCACCAGCAGGCGCAGCGCGGGCCCGTCGGCGGGCCAGTCCAGCAGGGCCTCGCGCAGCGCGGCGCGGGCGGTGCCGCCGGGGGCGACGGGGATCCGGGCGGCCTCGGCGGAGGGGCCGCCGGCGCGCAGCACGGGTGTGCCGCGCACGGTGGCGAAGCCTCCGCACAGCGCCGGGTGGTGGGCGGCCACCGCGGTGGCGGCGCGGGCCAGCCGCTCCAGGTCGAGGGTGCCGCGCGGGTAGGCGAACATCAGCGGGACGATGTCGCTGCGGCTCTGCGGCGTGAGCCGGCGGGTGATCAGGAACCGTCGCTGGGCGCCGGTCAGCGGGAGCAGCTCCACCGGGGATTCGGCGGCGGCGGAGCGGTACCGGGCGAGGTAGGCGGCGGTGATGCTGGCGTGCACGGGAACGGTCTCCGGTTTCCGGTCGCGGCTCGGGTCGGGGATCGGTCGAGGTGATCGATCGGGGCGTTGCTCAGGTCCGGTTGCTACGGGCAGACGGGCAGGCGGGCAGACAGACGGGCAGGCGGGTCAGGACACCCCCGGGCTCACGGCGCTCTCCTCCTCGCTGACGTCCGCGCCCTCGCCCGCGCCCGGCCCCGCCGTACGGTCCGGGTCCGGCAGCTCGCGCATCCGCCGCAGCGGGGAGAGCAGCAGCGGCAGCGGCACCAGCAGGAAGCCGACGGCGCAGACCCAGAGCGCGGCGCGCGGCCCGGCCGCGTCGGCGACCACGCCGCCGACCAGGGCGCCGATCGGCAGGGTGCCCCACACCAGGAAGCGCATGGTGGCGTTCATCCGGCCGAGCAGCTCCGGCGGGCAGAGGCTCTGCCGGAAGCTGACCTGGGCGACGTTGTAGGCGACCGCGCCGAACAGCACCACCCCGGAGGCCAGGCCGAACAGCACCACGCCCGCGCCGCCGCCGGACAGCGGCCACAGCATCGCGAACGGTGCCGTCACCAGCGTGGAGAGCCAGATCAGCCGGGCCTGCCCGATCCACCGGGCGAGCTGCCCGGCGCACAGCGCGCCGGCCAGTCCGCCGAGGGCGGAGACCGACAGCAGCACGCCGATGGCGCCCGGCGACAGGTCGAGCACCCGTACCCAGAACACCGTCTGCACGGCGGTCAGCACGGCGGAGAACAGGTTGGACGTGGCGGTGGCGGTCGCGATCGCCCGCAGCAGCGGGTGGCCGAGCACGAACCGGACGCCCTCCCCGACCTCGGCGCGCAGCGAGCGCCCCGGCTCGGGTTCCGGTCGCTGCTCCTCGACCTTGATCCGGCCGAGCAGCAGCGCGGAGACGAGGTAGCCGCAGGCGTCGGCCACGATGGCGAGCGGCGCCCCGAGCAGCTGGACCAGCCCGCCGCCGAGGCCCGGCCCGGCGATCTGCGCCGAGGAGCGGACCGTCTCCAACGCTCCGTTGCCGCCGACCAGTTGCTCGCGCGGCAGGACGGCGGGCAGGAAGGACTGGTGGGCGACGTCGAAGAACACCGTCGCCACCCCGGTGACCAGCGCCACCAGGTAGAGCTGCGGCATGGTCAGCACGCCGAGCGCGGCGGCCGGCGGGATCGACCCCACGGCCAGGCAGCGCACCACGTCGGCCCTGATCAGCACCGGCAGCTTGCGCATCCGGTCCAGCCAGGCGCCCGCAGGGAGGCCGATGAGCAGGAAGGCGGCGGTCTCGGCGGCGGTCAGCAGGCCGACTTCGAACGGCGTGGCGTCGAGCACCATCACCGCCACCAAGGGAAGGGCCACCAGGGTGACCTGAGTGCCCGTCTGGGCCGCCGCGGCTCCGGTCAGCAGGAGCCGGAAATCGCGGTGGCCGAGCAGACGGGCCTGGCGGGAGCTGGGCTTCTCGTTCATTGGTGCGACTCTCGGTCACCCCTTCGACACCGGGCAAGCACCGGGTCCGTTTCCGGACGGACCGCAGGTCGGCCGAATCCCGCCACTCGCCCGTCGGACCCTTGCGCGCTCCTTATGGACGCGTCCCGCGCGGCCGCGCCGCCGACGGCGCCCCTCGGCCAAGGCGGCGCGGCCCGACGGGCACCTTGATCACCCCGGGGCCCGCCGGTCCATTTCGACGTCCGCTATTCGGACGGGACCTTTCCGGCCACCGGACGGAGGCGCTCAACTTGGCCGGATTCCATGGAGTGCAGCCCTACCGTCACCTCATCGTGATACCGGCGTGACCGAAGCGAGCCGTAGAAGGGGATCACAGGGCGGATACGAGCCGCCCCCGGCGCGAACCGGTCCACCGGCCGCCGCCCTCGACCCTCAGCGCCGACTGTCCGCCCCCGGCTCCGCACGGCGGGTGATCGCCAGCACCGCCATGTCGTCGTCCCGGGGCCCTCCCGTCCACCGCTCGACGTCCGCCACCAGCGCGTCCAGCACCTCCCCCGGCCCGGTGAACGGCCCCAGCGGGGCCAGGCCGAGCACCGGGTCGTAGAACTCCCCCGCCGCGTCCCGGGCCTCGGTGACCCCGTCGGTCACCAGCAGCAGCGTGCACCCGGCCGGGAACGGCCGCCCCTCCGGCAGCGGACGCGCCACGCCCAGCCCGCCCATCCCCAGCGGCAGCCCCGGGTCCGCCGCGTCCAGCCGGCGCACCCGGGGCGCGGCCCCGCCCGGCGGGTACGGGCCCAGCAGGTACGGGCCGGGGTGCCCGCAGTCGAGCGTGCGCACGCTCTCCTCCCCCGGCGGGAACTCCACCAGCAGCGCGGTGATGAACCCCTCCAAGCGCAGCTCCTCGCTCATCCGCTCGCTCTCCCGCAGCAGCGATTCCTCCAGGGCGTCCGCGAGCGCGACCAGGTCCGGCAGCCGGTGCGAACCCTCCCGGAAGGCACCCAACAGCACCGACACGGCCCCGACCGCGTGCAGCCCCTTGCCCCGCACATCGGCGATCAGCCCGCGCACGCCGTACGGGGTGACCTGCAGCGCGTACGCGTCCCCGCCGATCAGCGCCTCGTCCTGGGCGGCCCGGTAACAGGCCGCGACCGACAGCCGCCCCACCCGCGCGGGCGGCTCCGGCAGCACCGCCCGCTGCGCCGCCTCGGCCACCGAACGCACCCGCTCCAACCGCCGCCCGTGCCGGGCCACCACCCGGTTCACCGCGATCCCGAGCAGCGCCGCGAACACCGTGTTCCCCAGCTCCAGGAAGCCGGCCCGGGTCCCGAGCGACCCGTCCCGGGCCGACAGCACCAGGATGCCCAGCGCGTTGGCCGCCCCCACCGCGACGGTGTCCCCCAGCACCAGCAGCGCCCCCGCCAGCACGGCGGCCGCCGCCAGCATCGGATCGCCCCAGTAGTCGGTCGGGTCCAGCGCGTTCCACACCAGCCCGCCGACGGTCAGCAACCACGGCGCGACCCGCACGTACGGCGGCCACTGCACGGACCTCGGGGCCATCGGCGACCTGGCTTCCGTCTCGCCACCATCCGGAAGTGCTCCTTCCGATCGTAGCCACGGGCCCCGGAGGCCCGCATGACGGCCGCCCTCGCCGGTGGCCGAGAAACACCTCCCGTCGGTGGGGCACCGCTCACGCGCCCGCTACGCACCGCCCGCCGTGAACCGTCCCGCGCCGGACCCGGCCAGCAGCCCCTCCGGCACCCGGCGCCCGTACGCCACCAGCAGCAGGTGCTCCGCCCGCCCCTCCACGGTGAGCCGACCGTGCCCGTAGGACCACTCCGCGTCCGTCGCCTCCAGCCGGACCCCGTCCACCCGCGCCCCGAAGAACCGCAGGGTGCGGGGTGAGACACCGGCCAGCAGGGCCGTCGTACGCGCCACCGGCAGCCGGGCCGGCAGCCCGAGCGCCACGGTGATGTCGAGACCGTGGACGGCGTCGTGGGCGAGCGCCGCGATCCGGCCGCCGACCGGCGGGCGCCAGGGGTGGTCGGCGTGGTCGGCCATGGCGGCGACGAGTTCGCGCTCGCTCAGGGCGGCGGCGTCACGGCGGGCGATCCGGCCGGCCATCCGGTGGACGTTGCCGCCGGAGCGGGCGAGTTCGAGGAGCGTGCGCGCCGTCGAGTGCCGGAATCCGGTGCTCAGGTGCGCGGCCACCTCACGGACCCGCCAACCCGCGCACAGCGAGGGCGAGTTCCACTGCTCCCAGGTGAAGGCGGCGAACACGGCGGCGAGTTCGCGGCGCTCGGCCGCGATCTGCGCGCGGATCCACCGGATCTGCCCGGCGTCCTGGTCCTGCGGCACGGTTTCCATGCGTCCAGCCTGCGGCCGGAACCGTACGCCCGTCCAAGACCGGGAAGTTCTGGCACCTATGATCAGGAGTTATGGAACTGCGGCAGCTCCAGTACTTCGTCACCGTCGCCCAGCACGGCAGCTTCACCCGGGCCGCGCAGCTGCTGCACCTGAGCCAGCCCGGGGTGAGCTCCCAGATCCGGCAGCTGGAACGGGAGCTGGGCCACCCGCTGTTCGACCGCTCGGGACGCACCGTGCGGCTCACCCCGGTCGGCGAGGCGGTACTGCCGCACGCCCGGGCGGCGCTGGCCGCCGCGGCCGCGGCCCGCCGCACGGCCCAGGAGTTCGGCGGGCTGCGGCGCGGGCACGTGCGCCTGGGCATGGTCGCCGGGGCGGCCCTGACCCCGCCGGCCGAGCTGGGGACCTTCCCTGGACTCGCCACCACGCTCGCGGCGTTCCGCCAGGAGCACCCCGGCATCGACTTCTCGCTCACCGAGGACACCACCGCGCGGATGCTCGACGCCCTGCGCGACGGTCGGCTGGACCTCGCCGTCGTCGGCCTGCCCGCCCCGGCGAGCGGGCGGGAGGGCGACGACGGCTGGTCGGCGCTGACCGGGCTCGCGCTGCACACCGTGCTGGAGGTCCCGCTGGTCGCGGCCTGCGCGTCGGAGCACCCGCTCGCGGCGGGTACGGGCCCGGGTTCCGCCGATAGTCCGGGCTCTGGCTCGGGCGCCGCCCCCGGTGTCCCCGGTGCCGACCGGAGCGCGCTCCCGGTCGCCGAGCTGGCCGGGCACGCCCTGGTCAGTACCCCGCGCGGCACCGGTCTGCGCACCGCGCTGGAGTGCGCCCTGGCCGAGGCCGGTGTCGATCCGGCGGTCGGCGTCGAGGCGGCCGCGCCACCGCAACTGGCCGAACTCGCCGCACACGGGCTGGGCGTCGCCGTCCTGCCGGACCCGGGCCCGCTGCCCGGGGTGCGGGTGCGCCCGCTCACCGGACCCGTCCCCCGGGTCCGGATCGCGCTCACCTGGCCGACCGGGCAGCCCGCCTCACCGCCGACCGCCGCCCTGGTGGCCCACCTGCGGCGGGCCTACCCGGGGCCGGCCGCCGCTCAGGCTCCGGCCCCCGTTCAGGCTCCGGCCGGTACCGCCGCGCCGTCGACGATGTGCAGCAGCGCGGCCGCGCCGTCGAGCACCTCCCGGTCGAGCGGGAAGTAGCCCTGCCGCGGGACGGTGTCGGTGCGCGTCCGGACCCCGGCCGGCAGCGCCGTGTCCGTCAACTCCCAGGCCGCGCCCCGCCCCCGCAGGTGGGCCTCGTACGTCCCCGGCGCCGGCTCGGCCAGCCCGATCGCCTCGCTGCGCCCCAGGCTCCCGGCGACGAAGGCGTACCGCTCGCCCAGCAGCGTGCCCACGATGTGGCCCGCGCCGATCCAGCGGCAGTCCAGCTCGCCCGACGACCAGGCGCTCGGGTTCCGCCGCAGGTGCAGGTTGTGGGAGAAGACCAGGGTCGGTCCGCGCCCGGCCTCGATCGCGCGGATGTCGAGGAGGTTCTGCGCCATCAGCGCGTCCCGCACGCCGGACAGGGCGCTGATCCGGGCGCTCCGGTCGAGGCCCCGGACCGCCGACTGCGCGTGGTAGCGCAGCAGTCCGATCCCGGCGGTCAGCCGGGTGCGGGCCGCGTACCACTCGGCGGACGAGGTCTTGGCGATCAATGCCGGTGCCCGCATGTAGAGTTGGAGGAGGAGGTCGTCGGCGAGGCAGCGCAGCCGCGCGGCCTCGGCACTGTCACCCGGCGACCGGGCCGGATCCGTCACCGCCTCCGTGCGGCTCCAGCGCTCGTCCTCGCCCGCCACCCCGGCGAGGTCGAGGTCGAGCCCCAGGTAGTCGCGGGCGTGTTCGAGGTAGCGGCGCGGGCTGGGGGCGCTGGTGTTCTCGGTCGGGATGTCGAAGCCATGGAAGGACAGCTGCGCACCGGACGCCCGGTCCCGGTTGAACTCCCGTATCCAGGCGACGAGTCGGCGATTGGGCTCGAGCTCCCCGAAGCCGTGGGTGAAGCCCTCCTCCAGCACCGAGTCGAGGGTGCCGACACCCTCCCGGACGTAGGCGTCCACGGCGAACGCGGCCACCCGGTCGGTCTCCAGGGCGATCGACCGGAAACCCCGGTCGACCAGCCGGGCGAACAGCTCGTTGCGGACCCACCCGAACGCCGGCTCCTGGTGCGTCGGCTCACCGAGGCCCAGAAGCTCGCACGCCGGGGGGACGAAATCGTTGATGTCCTGGTTCATGAACCTCAAGCGTATCCTTGAAAGAACGGTTGAAACTTTTCCTTCCACCACCGCCCAGGCATTGCCCAACTGTGGCCGAAAGCCTCAAACGGCCCTGAACCATCGGCCGACTCCGAACGCCCGCCCGCCCCCGAACGGAGACGACCATGCGACCCGCCGACCTCGCTCGCGAGCACGGCATCTCGACCCAGGCCATCCGCAACTACGAGCGCGACGGCTACCTCCCGCCCGCCGACCGCACACCCACCGGGTACCGGATCTACACCGAGCCGCACGCGGCCGCCCTGCGCGCCTACCTCGCCCTCGTCCCGGCGTACGGGCACGCGACCGCCGGCTCGGTCATGACCGCCGTCCACGCCGACCGGCTCGGCGACGCCCTCACCGAACTCGACCGGGGCCACGCCCAGTTACTGCGCGACCGGGAGACCCTCGCCGCCGTCCGCGCGGCCGTCGGCCACCTGACCGACGGCGCCACGCCCGGCCCCGCCCTTCCCGCACTGCCCGGCCCCCGCTCCGTCGGCGAGGTCGCGCACCGGCTCGGTGTCACCCCCGCGACCCTGCGGGCCTGGGAGGCCGCCGGCGTCCTGACCCCCGCCCGGGACCGCGCCACCGGCCACCGCCGCTACCTCCCGGCCGACGTCCGCGACGCCGAACTCGCCCACCTGCTCCGCCGGGGCGGCTACCTGCTGGACCGCGTCGCCACCGTGCTGCGGCAGATCCGCACGGCGGGCGGCACCGGTGAACTGGCCGCCGCCCTCGACGGCTGGCAACAGCGCCTCACCACCCGGGGGCTCGCGATGCTCACCGCCTCAGCTCGCCTCGACACCTACCTGGCGCTGCGCCCCGAGGTGCCCCGACGGGCTTGACCTCAAGGGAACTTGAGGTCCCAGGGTGATCCTCATGAACACCGAATCCGCAACGCCCGCGCCCGCCGACACCGCCCTTTCCGGCAGCGCCCCCTCCGACGCCGGTCCCTCCGACGCGGCTCCCTCCGACACCAAGCTCGCGGACATCGCGGCCATCGAGCAGGTCGTGGCCGCCGTCGAGCGCGCCCAACGCGCCAAGGACCCGGACGCCTTCCTCGCCCTCTTCCACCCCGAGGCGCTCTGGACCACCGCGCACGGCAAGGTCCTCCTCGGCCTGGACGCGATCGCCGAGTTCACCCGAGCCGTCCTGCCCGCCGCGACCTGGGACGGCCGGGTCACGTACGAGCCGGTGCACATCCAGTTCCTCCGCCCCGACGTGGCCGCCGTCAAGGTCCGCCAGGTCTACCACTCGGCGAACGGCGACGCGGACGGCGGCTCGGAGGGTGCACCGCTGTACGTCATGACCAGGCAGGACGACGGGCGGTGGCTGCTGCACGCCTGCCAGAACACCGGCGTGCTCACCGACTGACCGACGCCGCCCGCCGGCCGGCCACCGGTTCCACCGCCACCCCGCGCCGCCCGTCACTGCCCGTCGCCGCCCGGTGTGGTCGGGAGCGGTCGGGCGGCGACGTCGCTGGCCGGGCTCAGCCGACCCGGGTGAGGCGGGCGGTCCGGGCGACGGCTCCCTCGGCGAGCACGCCCGGCTGCTCCTGGTCCGGGCGTTCCGGGCTGGCGAGCAGGATGGAGCGCTGGAGTCGCCGCAGTGCCGCGGACGGTTCCATGCCCAACTCCCGTACCAGGGTGTTCCGCAGGCGCTGGTAGGCCTCCAGCGCCTCGCCCCGGCGGCCGGAGCGGTGCAGCGCGATCATGTACTGGCCGTGCAGGCTCTCGTGGGTGCGGTAGCGGTCGACCAGGACGGTGAGTTCGGCGAGCAGTACGCGGTGCCGGCCGAGGCGCAGGTCGGCCTCGATCCGCTGATCCAGCGCGCAGAGCCGGGTCTCCTCCAACCGCCTGACCTCGACGGCGAGTTGGCCGCCGACCGGGACGTCCGCGAAGGCCGGGCCGCGCCACAGCGCGAGCGCCTCGCCCAACTGGCGGGCGGCGAGCGGGAAGTCGCCGCCGTCCATGGCGCGGTAGCCGTGCCCGGCGAGGCGGTCGAACTCCTGGAGGTCGACCAGCCCGCCACCGCTGTTCAGCATGTAGCCGCCGGCCGAGGTGACCAGGACGTCCTTCGCGCAGGAGGCCCCCGGGCCGCCGTCCCCCTGGGCGAGCGCCCGGTCGATGAGGTCGCGCAGTTGGAGCACATAGGTCTGCACGGTGGTGCGGGCGCTGCGCGGCGGACGGCCGGACCACAGTTCCTCGGCGAGGACGCTCGCCGGGACAACCTGGTCGGCCCGTAACGCCAACAGGGCGAGCACCTGTCGAGGCTTCGGCGCCGAGGGCACCACCGAAACCCCGCACAGTCGGACCCCCAAGACCCCCAGCACGCGGATCTCCACGACGACCACCCCACATCCAGACGGATCGGCGGCCCCGACGGCCGCCGGTCGGGCGGGCGCTCCGCTGCTCACCGTCCGCGCAGGTCCGCTGGAAGGTCGGTCGAGCACCCGATACCTATCCAAAAACAGGACAGACGGTTTGTCAATACAAAACCGAACGCGCTGTTTGTTTCTGGGCGGAGCAAGCCCGTGGGAGTAGGACACCGGACCGCCGGTCCGGCCTCGAACGGCTTCGCCCGAGACCCCCGCGGACCACTCGGACCCGCCCGGAGCCCGCCCGGATCACCCCGAATCAGGCCGGACCGGCCCCGCCCGCACCCGTCCCGGCCGCCTCGCCCGCGGCCGCCCCGGCCTCCGCCTCGGCCGCCCGGGCCGCCGCCAGCTCCGCGACCACCCGGCCGCCCCGGTCCGCCGCGAGGTCGAGCGTGGCCAGCACCCCGGGCACCGCGATGCTGGGCATCACATGCTGGTACAGCGAGGCGACCCGGCGCTCCAGGTCCGACCGGCCGGACATCTTCTGGGACTGTATCTGCACGCCCGTCCAGGCCCCGGTGACCAGCCACGCCGTCTCGGCGGGCACCACCTGGGGCAGCAGTTCGCCGCGCCGGGCGGCCGTCTCCAGCACGGTCTCGGCCCGCTGGATCCAGCCGGGCGCCGCGCCGCCACTGAAGTCGCCGAACACGTCCTGGCCGAGGGAGAGCCGCGCGCCGGCGCTCAACACCGGGTCGCGCGGCATGAGATGGGCGACCACCATCCCGAGGTCCACGAACTCCTGGAGCTTGCAGTGCCGTTCGGGAATCTCGTCCCGGCCGAACTGCTCCTCGACGACCCCTTGGGCGAGCTCCCGCTTGGAGGCGAAGTGGAAGTACACCGCGCCCCGGGTCACTCCGGCGCGAGCCACGACCGCACCGATCGTCGCCCCCTCGTACCCGTACTCGTCGAAGACCGACGCCGCCGCCTCCAGGATCAGCCGACGCGTCCGGACCGCCCGTTCCTGTCGCACCACCGCAACCACCCCACCCGAAACGCTCGGCAAACAAAACCAAACACCCCGTATCTTACCCGCCGAGGTCGGCGGGGATCCCTGCGTCCCAGGTCACATAGGGCCGTTCTCGAGCGGACTAAAACCGCGTAGACGGTATGAGACGAACAGATGGCCGACATCTCACCGCCAGCCCCCTTAATCGGAACACAAGCTCTCACTTGTGGCCGGGATGGCAACGAACGACCACATAATGGCCATGAACCTGTCAAGCCCATGCATCGACATCCCCACAGGTCAACGAGGTTCACCCGTCGGAGCCGATCTCCGGGCAGTGATCGACACCCACCCACCGTGCCCGTCCGACCACGCTCGGCCGCCGACGAACCTTTGTTCTGGCTCCTTGAAAACCAAACCGGTAGGTACGTATCTTACGAGCCCTGAGCAGCCCACCCCGCCCGTCACGGCCTTTCGGAGCGCTCCCCATGACTCTGCTTGCCTTCCGTACGCCCGCATCCGTCCTCACCACCGGCACGGACTCCGGAACGATCCCCGGCCCGGCCGCAGCAGCCCCGGCGCCTCGCCTGACCAGCACCGTCGCCAAGGAGTACGTCCACCGGGCCTGCCACGCCGAGGTCTTCCTCACCGGCAGCGAACAGCTCACGGACACCACCTTCGCCGTCACCGCGCAGTGGCCGCGGGCGCACACCTTCTTCAGCACCCCGGACGGCACCCGGCACGACCCGATCCAAGCTGCTGAAACGATCCGCCAAGCCGGGCTCTACCTCGCCCACACCCGGTTCGGCGTACCGCTCGACCACAAGTTCATGATGTGGAACCTCGACTACACCACCCGGTCGCGGCAGTTGCTGATCGGTGCGGCGCCGACCGACCTCACCCTGGAGGTCCAGCTCCTCGCCCAGCCGCGCCGCTCCGGCACCACCGTCGACTTCACGCTGGAGACCGTCGTCCGACGGGGCGCCCAGCTGGCCGCCACCGGCTACGCCCGCTTCACCACCGTTCCGGACTCCACCTACCAGCGGCTGCGCCGGGGCCGCCACTCCGCCGAGCTCCCGGCGGCGCCGACCGTGACCGCCGAGCCGCTCCCGCCGGCCCGGGTCGGCCGGCTCCGCCCGTGCGACGTCCTGCTGGCCCCGGCGGACGCCCCCGGCACCTGGCACCTCACCCCCGACTTCTGGCACCCGATCCTCTTCGACCACGCCAACGACCACATCCCGGGCATGGTGCTGCTGGAGGCGGCCCGGCAGGCGGCCAACGCGCTGAGCAGCCCGGCCACCGTCACACCGACCGCCGCGGCCACCACCTTCCACCGGTACGCCGAGCACGACGCGCCCACCACGATCACCGCCCAGCACACCCCCGGCGGGGACCCGGACGCCCTCACCACCACCGTGACCGGCCACCAGCACGGCGAACCGATCTTCACCACCGTGCTCACCGGCCACCCGGACCACCGCTGACCCGACGACCGCCGCCGCACCGACCTCCGGAGTACCCCTTCGCAGCACCCGAACGGCCCGCCCGACCCTCCCGGTCCGGCGGGCCGTCCGCGTGCCGACGACGCCCGCGGGGGCTGCGGCCACGGGCACCAGCCGATTCCCGGGGGCCCACCACGGGCCGGCCCCGGCCGGAACGCCCCGCTCCCGGACTGGCACCGGGGCGAACACCTGCGCGAGGATGTCACCCCCTGGATCCCGCTGCCAACAGGAGTCCGCCGTGAGTGAAGTCCCTTCGCAGCAGAACGAGTTGATAAGACTCGCCGACCGCCCCGGCACCGACGACGCCCCCGGCTGCGACGGACGGACCGGCGGCCGGAACGTCCGCGTACGCGTCCTCGGACGGCACGCGCCGGGCTCGCTGCTCGGACACGACTGGCTGGACTGCGAGATCACCGTCACCGCGGACTCGGTACGCGGGCAGTTCGTCACCCTGGTGACCGACCGCCACCTCAGGCAGTGGGAAACCGCTCTGGACCGACTCGGCCGCGGCTCCGCGGTCCGCTGGCTGGACGAGGAACACGGACCGGAGCTACGCATCGAACCCGGCCGACCCGGCGGCCTCTGGGTGACCGTCTCCGACGCGGAGGAATCCGGCGTCACCCTCCGGGTCGTACTCTCCCCCGCACCGAACTGGCTGGCCGAGCAACGCACCCTGCTCCGCCTCGTCCGCAGCGCCTACCCCGCCGAGGTGGTCGAACTCTCCCCGGGCATCCACGCCTGGCGCGGAAACCTGCCCGACGAGAGTTGATCGATCGTCACCCCTACTACTGCGCCAGCGTTCCAAGCCGCACGGGCGATCAGTCGGGAACAGCGAGAAGGAAGACCGGGCCGCACCGCCGACCATGAACAGCGCGAGCTGGTGCAACCCGACCGTCTCACCCGGTGTGGCGCGTTCGTAGCGCCGCACCGGGTGGCCGGCGGCGCGGTCCGGGTGTGGGAGGTCGGCAAGGCGGCAGCGTCCGGTGAAGGTCGGCGGTGGTCACGGTGTGGCGTGAGGGCCTTCCGGGTGCCGGTGCGGGGTGTCGCAGTCCGCAGCGAGCCGGAAAGGCCCTCACTGAACCCCGTCACCCGCCGTCGCGGTCAGTACGTCCAGGCGAACGGATCGGCCGTCACTTCCGCTGCCGCGGAGGTGTTCCCAGTCGCCCCAGCGAACGGTCGGGCACGGTGAGGAGGAAGAGCAGGGCCGCGCCGCCGAGCATGAACAGCGCGAGGTGGTGCAGCCCGGCCGTGGTGGCACCGTGCGGGAAGAAGGCGGCGTTCGCGGCGGAGGCCGCCATGGCGCCGAGGTACATGAAGGTGCGCAGCAGCCCGGCCGCCGAGGCGATGGCGGCGGGGTCCGCCTGGTGGTAGAGGGCGGTCTGGGTGCCGAGCCCGATCAGCCCCTGTGAGACACCCGCCAGCACGCCGACTCCGATCAGCAGGGCGCCCGGGCTGTTCGCGTGGACCAGCAGCAGGGCGGCGCAGGCCGCGATCTGGCAGGCGGAGCCGACCAGCAGTTTGCCGCGGACGCCCGGACTGCGGCCGCTGGCCCCGGCGGCCGCGAGCGCGGTCAGCGAGAGCGGCAGCAGCACGAGTCCGGCGGTGGCGGCGGACAGGCCGCGCCCCTCCTCCAGCCACTGGGTGTAGCCGTAGAGGAAGGCGTAGATGGCGGTGTAGCCGAGCACCTGGCGCAGGTAGGTGGCGATCAGCGGGCGGTTGCCGCCGAGCGCCCGCAGGTCGATGAAGGGGGCGCGGGCCCGCCGCTCGCGGAGGACGAAGGCGACGGCTGCCAGGAGGGCGAGCACCGGCAGGTGCCAGCGAGCGGCGTCGGGCTTCATCAGGAACAGCATCAGGGCGAGCAGGAGGACCGCGAACAGCGCGATCCCGAGGTGGTCGAGGCGTTCCGGACGCCCGGGGCGCTCCCCGCCGTCGGCAGGGTCCGGGCGGCGGGCGGTGACGGGTAGCCGGGCCGCACCGAGTGCCAGGCAGGCCAGTGACAGCGGGACGTTGACGGCGAAGACCGTCCGCCAGCCGCCCGCGCCGATCAGCAGACCGCCGAGGGTGGGGCCGACCACCGCGACGGTCTGGTTGGCGACGGCCAGTACCGTCAGCACCCCGGTGGGGCTGGACCGCCCGGTCCGCTCGGCCTCGCTGCGGGTCAGGTGCATCGCGGCGGGGTAGGCCGCGGAGGTCCCCAGTCCGAGCAGCACCCGGGCGGTGATCAGCATTCCGAGCGACGGGGCGAGCGCACCGAGCAGTCCGGCGAGGCCGACCAGGGCCGTCCCGGCGAGGTAGAGCCGGCGCGGGCCGTGGGTGTCCACCAGCCGCCCGATCACCGGCTGGCCGATGGCGGTGGCCAGGTAGAGCCCGGTGACCAGCCAGGCGGTCTCGGCGGGCGGCGCGCCGAAGGCGGCGCCGACGGGCACCAGGGCCACCGCGATCATCGACGAGTTGATCGGGTTGAGCACCGAGCCGAGCACCATCGGCGCGATCAGCCGGCGGTTGAACCCGTCGTCCGGGGCGGGCTGCCGACGACGCGGCCGGAGTCGGGCGAGCAGGGCGGCCGGGCCGGTCGTCACCGGTTCAGCCGGTCTATCAGGGCCAGCGCCTCCAGCACGGTGGCACGCTCGGCCTCGGTGTAGTGCTCCGCCATGGCCCGGGTCAGCCACTCCTCACGGGCCTGGCGGCTGTCCGCGACCCGGGCCAGGCCGACCTCGGTGAGGCTGACCACCTGACGGCGGCCGTCCTCGGGGTCGGGACGGCGCCCGACCAGTCCGTGCTGTTCCAGCGCGGCGAGGGTGGCGGCCATCGACTGCGGACGGACCCGCTCGGCGGCGGCCAGCGCACTGGCGGAGGCCGGACCGTCGTTGATCAGCCGGCTGAGCACGGCGGTCTGGGAGGGCGTCAGGTCGCTGGTGCCGCTCGCCTCCCGGAGGGTGCGGCGCAGCCGGCTGAAGACGGCGCGCAGTTCACGGGCGGCCAGCGCCGCGCTGTCGGGAACCACGGTTTCGGCGGACCCGGCGGGCCCGGCGGGGTCGGCGGGCCCGGCGGGCCCGGCGGGGTCGGCGGGGTCGGCGGGGTCGGTACTGGCGGTTCGCTTCTCGGTCACGGTTCCACGGTAATTTCATCAGTCTGGACTGTCCAGTCTGAACTGAAGATTTCCTGAGGGCGGACCGGTCCCTCCACCACCCGTGCCCCGGCCCGGCGGCGGGCCCGGATAATGACGGCATGATCGACAAGCAGCTCCGCGTCGTCCTCGCCGAGGACTCGGTGATCCTCCGGGACGGCATGGTCGAACTCCTCACCGCCCGGGGGTGCGCGGTGGTCGCCACCGCCGGGACGGCACCCGAGCTGATCGCCGCCGTCACCGGGCACCGGCCCGACGTGGCCGTGGTGGACATCCGGATGCCGCCCACCCACACCGACGAGGGCATCCGAGCAGCCGTGGAGATCCGGGCCACCCTGCCCGAGGTGGGCATCCTGGTCTTCTCCCAGCACGTCGAGACCGCCTGGGCGGCCCGGCTGCTGGCCGACGGCGCCTCCGGCATCGGCTACCTCCTCAAGGAGCGGGTGGCCCGCACCTCCGAGTTCGTCGACGCGCTGCACCGGGTCGCCGCAGGCGGCACGGCCCTCGACCCGGAGATCGTCAACGGTCTGCTGCACGGCGGGCGGCGCAGCCGGGTGGACACGCTCACCCCGCGCGAGCGGGAGGTGCTGGAGCTGATGGCGCAGGGGCACTCCAACCGTTCGATCGCCACGCTGCTGGTGGTCTCGGAGCGGGCGGTGGAGAAGCACGTGGCCGCCGTGTTCGGCAAGTTCGACCTGCCCGCGACCGAGGCCGACAACCGGCGGGTCAAGGCCGTGCTCGCCTACCTCGCGGAGAGCGGCGCCTCCTGAGGTAGCACCTCCCGGGACGGCGACCCCGACCGCCCGGGCCGTGGCCGCCCGTCAGAGCCGGCCGGGCAGTTCGGCGCTGACCGCCGTCGGCCCGCCGGGCGGGCTGTCCACCCGCAGCGTCCCGTCCAGCACCGCGAGCCGCTCGGCCAGGCCGGTGAGCCCGCTACCCGCACCGATCACGGCGCCGCCGTGCCCGTCGTCGCGCACGGTCAGCCGGACCCTCCCCTCGGCGGCGCTCACGCTCAGCTCCACCGACCGCGCGCCACTGTGCTTGGCCACGTTGGTCAGCAGTTCGGCCGCACAGAAGTAGACGGCCCGCTCGATCGCCTCCTCCGGACGCTCCCGAAGGTCCAGCCGGACGTCGACCGGCACCGGCGAGGTGGCGGTCAGCCCCGGCAGCGCCTCGGCCAACCCGCCCTCCAGCGCCACCGGGTGGATGCCCCTGGTCAGCCGGCGCAGACCGGTGATGGTGTCCTCGGCCTGCCCACGGGCCCGGTCCACCAGGGTCCGCAGCCGCCCGAGGTCGAGCCCGTCCGAGCCACCCTCGGCCGGAAGGCCCACCGGCGGAAGGCCCACCGGCGGCGCGCCCGCCCCCAGCACGTCGTCGGCCAGCGACAGCGTGATGGCGAGCGCGACCAGCTGCGCCTGGGTGCCGTCGTGCAGGTCGCGTTCCAGGTGCCGCAGTCGGTCGGTGCCCTCGGCCAGCAGGATGGACCGGGCCTTCTCCAGCTGACGCACCCGCTGGTCCGAGCGCACCGGCCCGAGCAGGGTACGGGCCAGCGTGCGGTTCGCCCCTCCGAGCGCCTGCACCGCGGCGGGTACGGCGACCAGCACCGCGAGGCCGATCGGGATCGCGCCCAGGTCCAGCAGGCCGATCGACCTCGGGCCCGGCTCCATCATCCGCACCCAGAGCGGGAAGCCCACCAGCCAGACGCTTCCGAGCGGGAGCCCGACCACGGCCAGGAAGCCGAGCACGCCCAGCGGCAGCCGGAGGAAGAGGTAGAGCAGCGCCCGCCAGGCCACCGGATCGGTCAGCACCACCCGGCCGCGCGCTATCACTCCGGCCGGGCGCGCCAGTGGCCGCGGTGCGGGCACCTCCTCCCCGAGCAGCCGCCCGACCAGCCACCGGTGCAACCCGCCGAGCCTCCTCGCCCCGAGCAGCGCGGCCGCCACGAACGGCAGGCCCAGCACGGTGAGCGAGAGCAAGGCCCCCGCGTAGAGGACGGCGACGGCGTACACCCCGCCGAGCACCCCGAGCGGCAACCCGAGCACCGCGAAGGCCAGTTCACCACCGCGCACCGACCGGTACCGCCGCCGCTCAGCCACCGTCCACCTCACCACTCGCCCACCGACACCCACCGACAATCACTGACCAGCACTCACCGACCGGCATTCAGCCGCCGACCGGCCCCCAGCATCCACCAGGACCCGCCCGGACCACCGCATCCACCTGCCCTTCCGTCCGCACGGCCCCTCGGACAGCCATGGCACCGACCCCGCGCCCACCCGCCGTGGACGCCGGCCGCCGCCTCCTCCGCCTCACCCCCGCTCCCCGCCCGTCGTCTCCACCGCCGAACCGCCGACCGCCCACAGCCCCGTGCCCACGATCCCCGGCACCGTGAGCACCACCGCCCCCAGCACCACCCAGGCGCACGCCGCGCCCGGCACCACCGGCACCACCGAGCCCGTCACCGCCAGGCTGAACGCCCCCGAGGCCGCGGCCGCCACCGCCGCACCCAGCAGCACACCGATCGCCGTGGTCAGGACCGCCTCCACGCCGAGCATCCACAGCAGCTGCCGCCGCGTCGCCCCGACCAGGCGCAGCAGCGCGAACTCGCGGCGCCGGTCGGCGGTCAGCGCCACCAGGGTGTTGACCGTGGAGACCGCCGCGAAGCAGACCAGCATCCCGAGCTCCGCCTCGCGCAGCCAGATGTCGCTCTGCTTGGTGACGCTGGTCGCGGCGCCCGTCGCCCGGACGACGTGCTCGGCGGTGCCGGTCAGGACCAGCAGGGTGCCGGAGAGCCCGACGAGCAGCGCGACCGGCACCACCGCCGAGGAGAGCCGGGCCGCGTAGCCGCGCAGGTTGGCGTCCGCCAGCCAGCCCGCCCGGGGCGCGAGCACCCGCGCCGGGGCGCCGAGCACCGCCGCCAGGACCCGCGCCGCCACCGGCCCCAGTAGTCCGACCGCGACCAGCAGCACCAGCGAGCCGAGCAGCGCGGCCTGCCCCGCCTTGTCCAGCTCTCCGGCCGGCCGGCTCGCCGCCAGTCGCAGCAGCAGCCCACCACCCGCGAGCACCGCCAGCCCGGCGAGCACCCGCGGCACGGGCGTCCGCCGTGGCCCGCCCGCGCCCTCGGTCAGTGCGGCGGCCGGGGCGGGCCGGGTGATCCGGCGGGCCGCCACGGCACTGGCCGCCAAGCCCACCAGCAGCGCCACCGCGAGCCCGATCAGCGCCGGCACCGGCGCCCCGGGTATGCGCAGCCCGGGTGCGGCCATGCCGCGCCGCTGGAGTGCGGCGAGGAAGGCCCGGGCGGCGAGGAAGCCCACCAGGCCGCCCGGCCCGGACACCAGCAGGGTGGTCGCCACCACCTGCGCGCGCACCACCCGCCGGACCTGACGGGGTGTCGCCGCGACGGTGCGCAGCAGCGCCAGGTCGCGGTGCTGCTGGCGCAGGGTGAAGCCGAGGGCGTTGACCACGACGAACAGCGCGACCAGGACGGCGATCTCGCCGAAGGCCCCGGCGATCAGCACCAGGCCGGGCCCGGACACCGCCGTGCGCGCCACCGCGGCCGGCGCCGTGACCTGTGCGGCGACCAGCGACCCGAACAGCGTCACCGCCGCCACCGCCAGGAACAGCGCCGTCCCCAGCCCGGCGAAGGAGGCCGGGCGGCGGCGGATCTGCCCCGCCGAGAGGCTCAGTACGGGACTGCTCATCGTGCTCACCCGCCCAACCGGCTCAGCCGCTCGGCGACCTGCGCGGCCGTCGGCGCGGTCAGCTCGTCCACCAGCAGGCCGTCGGCCAGCAGCAGCACCCGGTCCGCGTACCCGGCGGCGACCGGGTCGTGGGTGACCATCACGCAGGTCCGGCCGTCGGTGTCGACACCCGAGCGCAGCAGACCGAGGACCTCCTGCCCGGTGGCCCGGTCCAGCGCGCCGGTCGGCTCGTCGGCGAACAGCACCTCCGGCCGGGAGACCAGCGCCCTGGCTATCGCCACCCGCTGCTGCTGACCGCCCGACAGCTGCCCGGGCCGGTGCCGCTCCCGCCCGGCCAGCCCGACCCGGGCCAGCGCCTCCCGCACCGCGGCCCGCTCCGGCGGCCGCCCGGCGAGCCGGCCGGGCAGCTCGACGTTCTGCCCGACCGTCATCGCCGGCATCAGGTTGAAGGCCTGGAACACGAACCCCACCCGGGTGCGGCGCAGCTCCGCCAGCCGCCGCTCGGGCAGCCCGGACACCTCCGTGCGGCCCCACCGCACGGTGCCCCCGGTCGGACGGTCCATCCCGGCCAGGCAGTGCAGCAGGGTGGTCTTGCCGGAGCCCGACGGCCCCATCACCGCCGTGAACGTCCCCGGCGCGAAGGCCACCGAGACCCCGCGCAGCGCCTGTACGGCCGCCGTGCCCCGCCCGTACCGCCGGTGCAGCCCCACCGCGCTCAGGGCCGCGTCCGTCACCCCGTCGTGCGCCGCCGTGGCGGCGGCTGTCGTCATCCCGTTCATGCCCTCCATCGTGGGCGTCCGGGGCCGGGAGATCGATTGTGCTGGCACCCGAATCCGGGGTTCGGAAAACCGAACCCCGCAGGTGGTGCTACGTCCCCTCGGGCGGGTTGCGGGCCTCCCAGGCCCGGAGGGCGAGGCCGTAGGTCGCCTCCAGGCGCACCAGCCGGTCGTCCACGTCCAGCAGTGCCGCCAGGGCGTCGGCGACCTCGGGCGTCCGGTCGGCGGACGGGGCCAGGACGGACGCGGCGGCGCGCCGCACCCCGACGGCCTCCTCCTCCGGGCACTCACGACCGCCCAGGGCTCGGAGGACCTCGGCGAGCACCCCGCCGTCCTGCTCGGCCGACGCCCAGGCGACGAGCAGCTCCGTCTCCTCCGCCTCGTACTCGACCGCGTGCCCCATCCGCAGGAGCGGGGCGTCGCACAGGAAGGCCGCGACGAAGCGGCGGTGCGCGGGGTCGGGATGCCGGTGGTGGGCCGTCAAGGCCGACCAGGTCTCCCGACTTCGGCGTTCCCCGAGCACGAACCGGACGGCCTGCTGCCCGACGTGCCCCGGCTCCCGGTGCCGAACGGCCCTGGCCACCAACTCGTCGACCGGGGTGAGGACGCGGAACCGCCACTCCAGCCCGGTCAGCACGGCCCCGTGCCCGGCGCGCACGGTCAGCCCGCCGAGGGAGACCTGCTCGACGTCCGCGTACTGCTCGGTCACCCACACCCACTCCGCCGGCCCCACGGCCCCGGTCCGTCGCCGCAGTTCCTCCTCCGTCCCCGTCTCGTGCCAGGCCCTGGCCAGGGCGAGCAGGTGCTCACGGGCGTCGGCGGGCAACCGCAGCGCCGGGTCCTTCCCCAGCACCGCCCCGACCAGCGCCGACGAACCGAGGTCCACCGCGCGCAGCAGCGGGGTCGTCCCGTCGGGCAGCGGACGGTCCGGATCGGCACCGTGGTCGACCAGGACACCGGCGACCTCGTGGTCGAACCCGTTCACGGCCACCCACAGCAGGGGCGGCCCGTCCGCATCGCGGGCGTTCGGATCCGCGCCCGCGGCGAGTGCCTCCCACACGCCGTCGACATCCCGCGCCCGCACCGCCGCCACCAGCCGCCCGTCCGTCGTCATCCGCCGACTCCCCCTCGCCGCACAGCCTCCACCGGCGCACCCTAAGCCCGCCGGAGCCGGGCACGCCCTCCCCTTTTACGCCCCCGCCTCCCGCCGGGCCCGCCCGACGGGGAATCATGATCCGGTGACCATCGACCTGCTGCCCGAGCCGCGCTTCGGCCCCACCGAGGCGGAGGTGTGCGGGCTGCCGGCCCCGCACGGCGGGCTGCTGCCCGGCGGGGTGCGCGGCACCTTCGTCCGCGGCTGCTCCCGGGCGACGGCCTGCTCCTCCAGCCGGGCGGGCGCATCCCGCCGCTCGCCGTAACCGCACCCGGCCCCCGCTTCCCCATCCCTCACCACGCCACCCACCCACCCACAGGAGTCACCATGACCACCACCCCCCTGACCGTCGCCGTCCTCGGCCCCGGAGGCGTCGGCGGACTGATCGGCGGGCTGCTCGCCCGCGACGGCCACCGGGTCGTCTGCCTGGCCGGCGAGGCGACCGCGGCCGCGATCGCGCGGGACGGACTGCGGGTCCGCAGCGCCGAGTTCGGCGAGTTCACCGCCCGGGTGGAGGCGGCGACCGAGCTGCGCGAGCCGGTCGACGCCGTCTTCGTGACGGTCAAGGAGACGGCGCTGGCCGCCGCGCTGGACCGGTTGCCCGCGGAGGTGCTCGGCACCGGGATCGTGGTGCCGCTGCTCAACGGTCTGGACCACATGGCCGTGCTGCGCGAGCGCTACCCGGCCGCACGGGTGGTGGCCGGCACGATCCGGGTCGAGGCCGCCCGGACGGCGCCCGGGCGGATCGAGCACACCAGCCCGTTCGCCGCCATCGAGCTGGGCGCGGACGCCGAACCCGACTCCCCCGTGGCCGAGTTCGCCGAGCAGCTGCGGCACACCGGTCTGGACGTCGCACTGCGCGAGGACGAGACGGCGATGCTGTGGAGCAAGCTCTCCTTCCTCGCCCCGTTCGCCCTGCTGACCACCCGCCACGCGAGCGGGATCGGCACCGTACGCACCGAGCACCGGGCCGAACTCGTCGCCGTGCTGGACGAGATCACCGCCGTCACCCGGGCGGTCGGCGCGCCGGCGGACGCGCAGACGCTGCTCGCCTCCTTCGACCGCATCCCCGGGACGATGAGGTCCTCGATGCAGCGCGACGTGGAGGCCGGACGGCCGACCGAGTTGGACGCCATCGGCGGCGCCGTGCTGCGGGCGGCCGACGCGCACGCGGTGGCGGTGCCGACCATCGCCCGCCTGGTGCACGACCTGACCGAATCCGCCAACCGGTAGCGCCTGCCCGGGCGTGGGCCCCCCCGGCGGGCCCCCCGGGGGGCGGGCCCGGGGCGTCGCCCCCAAAAAAGGACGGGACAGACCAACCCCCGGGCGCCAAAAAGGTAACAACCCGGGGCCCCCTCATACCGG
>NZ_JBHVRS010000010.1:66287-260912 GCF_042885595.1 Kitasatospora sp. NPDC058046 | reverse complement strand
CCCCAGCCCCCCCTGGGCGACCCCCCTCACCTACCCCCCAACCGGTTCCCCCCGCCCGGGCCGTCCCCCCCGCGGCCGCCCCCGGGGGGTCAACGCCCGGATCCTTCCCGCACAAAACTGACGGAACATCACATTCCGCTGGAAGCAAAGACTTTCCCAACGGTTCACGCAGTCTTCCGGAACCTCCGCACGACGGACCGGCGTTGATAGGGGCGGGAGGGATAGAGACATGACAAGGAAGCCGTACCGTCTGGCCGCCACCACGCTCGCACTGCTGCTCGCGGCCCCGTTGTTCACCGCGTGCGACGCCGACCAGGCCCTGGACTGTGGAAAGCGGGCGATCAGCCTCACCGGCGACGTCCAGGACCTCGCGGATTCGGCGATCAACGTCGGGCAGATCACCGACGAGAGCCGCCGCAACCACACCGTCGAGGCCTTGCGGAAGGTCGCCGACGACACCAAGAAGATCCGCGAGGGCAACGGGGACAAGATCGACGCGGCCGCCGACCGGCTCTCCAAGGCCGTCAACGACGCCATCGACCGGGTCTCCAAGGGCAAGCAGCCCGACTTCAAGCCGATCACCGACGCTGCCGGCGAGATCGGGAAGGCCTGCGCCGACTCCTGAACCACGGGGGGCACCCCCGTCTCCCCGCTCCACCAGATCCCGGCCCGGCGCCGCCCCGGCCGGGAGCTGGTCCCCGCCTCGGGCCCCGGCCTGTCGCCGCCGCACCGGCACCGCCAGGCGGTAGGAATGGCACCGGACCGAACCGCACCTCGGAGGCACCGGTGAACCACCCGATCCTCGACCAGATCCAGCACCTGCGGGCCGAATTGGCACCCGGCGACACCGCCCCCGCGCTGGTCACCGCGCTCGCCGACGGCACCGCGCCGCGCTCGGCACTGGCCGAACTCGCCGCCCAGCAGCACCGGATCATCCGCTCCGACCGCCGCAGCCTGCTGCTGCTCGCCGGCCGCACCGCGGACCGGCCGGTCAGCGCCTGGTTCGCCACCCTGGCCGAGGGCGAGAGCGCCGCGCTGCGTACCCTGCCCGCGCTCGGTGCCGCCGTCGGACTCGACCACGGCGCGCTGGAGGCCCACCCGCCGCTGCCCGGGTGCCAGGCCTACCCGCACTACCTCGCCTGGCTCGCCCTGAACGGCGAGCCCGCCGCCGCGGCCGCCGCGCTCGTCGCCAACTTCGCGGCCTGGGGCGGCTACTGCGCCACGATCGCGCAGGCGCTGCGCCGCCAGTACGGCTTCTCCGACGAGTCCTGCGCGTTCTTCGACTTCTTCGCCCAGCCCGCGCCCGAGCTGGAGCAGCAGGCCGCCGACGCCCTGGGCCCGGACCGGCTGGACGAACCGACCCTGGCCACCGCGCACGAGTACGGGCTGCTGCTCCAGGCCTACGAGCACCTGTTCTGGGACACCCTGGGCGTCATCGACGCCTGAGGGCGAACCGTCCGGCCCGCCCCGGCGCCAGGAGGCCTCAGGCCTGCCAGTGCGGCTTCCCGCTGACCATCCGGC
This sequence comes from Kitasatospora sp. NPDC058046, assembly GCF_042885595.1. Classification (NCBI taxonomy): domain Bacteria; kingdom Bacillati; phylum Actinomycetota; class Actinomycetes; order Kitasatosporales; family Streptomycetaceae; genus Kitasatospora; species Kitasatospora sp. NPDC058046. Next base: position 259,391 of record NZ_JBHVRS010000010.1, on the reverse strand, counting down.
AGTAGATCACCCGGCCGCCGGCCTCGTGAGTGCTCTTGCCCAGGTCGGCGTTGCGGCAGAACTGGCCCGCCTCGTAGCAGTTGCCCGCGTTCGAGCGGATCTCGCATCCGGCGCCGGCACCGGCCGCCGCCGCGGGGGGCTCCGGGTCCTTCGGCGGCTGGGCCGTGGTCACCTTCGGCTGCGGCGCCTTGGTGGCGGGCGGCTGCGCGGGGGCGCTGGGCTGGCCCGGAGGGGCCGCGGGCGGGGGCGTGGCCACCGGTGCCGCGGGCGCCGGCTGGGCCGGCGGAGTGCTGGCCGGGGCCGCCGGCGGGACCGCCGCGGCGGGCGTCGCCGGCGGGGTGGTCGCCGCGGGGGTGGTGGCGGCGGCGGTCGGCGTGGCCGAGGCCGTGGCACCGCCGTCGGCCGCCGACGGGTCGCACCCCGTCAGCGCCAGGCCGACGGTGAGCACGAGTCCGGCGAATCCGGCCAGGCCGGCCCGACGGCGACCGGGTATCCGTGAAGGCATGGGAGGAGAACGCTCCGTTCCGTTTGGATGAGTCGTGCGATTGAAGCAGGAATCGCACACGTACCGTCCACCGAATCCCCACTCGTTGGCAGATCGAGACCTTCCGGTCACCGACCGTCGCCACCCCGCCCGAACCCCGCCCGAACCCCGCCCGAATCGCGTCCGCCGACCGCTCCCGCCCCGCCGACCGTCCGACCAGACCGGCCGTCAGCGCGGCCCCGCCGTCACCGCAGCCCCGCCGTCCGGCGCTCGAACACCGCGGGGCGGGCGGTCTCCAGCGCCGTGGAGACCGCGCCGAGGAGCACCGCCTCCTCCCCCAGGAGGCTCGGCGCGAGCGTCGGCCGCATCGGGGCGAGCCCGTGCAGGGCCCGCTCCAGCGGCTCCAGGAGCAGGTCCGCGCTGCTGCCGATCCCGCCGCCCAGCACCACCAGGTCCGGGTCCAGGACGGCCGAGAGCACGGCCACCGCGTAGGCGAGCCGCTCGGCCTCCCGCTCCACCGCCCGGACCGCCGCGGGCTCCCCGGCCCGGGCCCGCTCGAACACCTGCTTCGCCGTCAGCTGCCGCGCCGCGGACTCCCCGTCCAACCCGAAGTCCCGGGCGGCGCGCACCACGGCGTCCGCGGCGGCGTCCTGCTCGATGGTCGCGGGCGGCTCGCCGGGCCGCCCGGACAGCGGCACCAGGCCGATCTCGCCCAGCCCGCCATGTGCGCCGAGCAGCAGTTCGCCGTCCTTCACCACGCCCAGCCCGAGCCCGGTGCCGACCAGCAGGTAGGCGAACATCCGGCTGCCCCGCCCGGCGCCCAGGGTGTACTCGCCGAGCGCCGCCAGGTTGGCGTCGTTGGCCACCGAGACGGCCGTCCCCAGGCCCTCGCCTATCCGGTCGAACAGTCCCGGCCTGTCCCAGCCCGGCAGGCTGTTGGCGTAGCGCACCCCGCGCCGCTGCTCGTCCCACACCCCCGGGGTGCCGATCACGGCGTGCACGATGTCCCCGGCCGCCAGGCCCGCCTCGGCGATCGCCTCGTGCGCGGCGGCGACCACGGCGTCGGCGACGGCGTTCGCCGAGCGGCCCCGGTTGGCCACGTCCCGGCGGGCGACCACCGTGCCGGCCAGGTCCGCCACCGCCACCCGCAGCCGGGCCCGGCCGATGTCCACGCCGAGCACCTGCCCGGCCGTCGGGTCGACCTCGTACAGCACGGCGGTGCGGCCGCGCTCGGGGGCCAGCCGCCCGGCCTCCCGGACCAGTCCGGCCCGCTCCAGCTCGGCCAGCGCGGCCGAGACGGTCGGCTTGGACAGACCGGTGTCCCGGGCCAGCTGGGCGCGCGTGGAGCCGCCGCCGGTGCGCAGCAGCTCCAGCAGCAGCCACTCGTTGTTGCTGCGCAGCCGCTGCCGGTTCCACGGCACCCCGGGGGCCCCGGCCGCCGGGCGACTGGTCGGCTGGTGGGGGCTCATCGGGTTCCTCCGGTCTGGGTCTTCGGGCGCGGGTCGGTACGGCCGGGTCGTACGTCCGGGCCGGTGCGGCCGAGTCGGTACGTCCGGGCCGGTACGGCCGGGTGGGCCCGGCCCGGGCCGCGGCGTCCGGGGCGGGCGCCGCCGCCCAAGTATGACCGGTGATCATCCGGTGTTCGCCTGCCGTATCCCCCGGTCCCACCCACGCCTCCCCACCACCTCCCCACTCCCCCACGGCCTCGCCGCCGGCTCCGTGCGGAGCCGGCCGCACCCCGTTACAGCACCGTCTCCGACCGGTCAACGTTTCACCCACTTGTGGGCGTGCCGCGCCCGGGCGCGTGATCATGGGCGTATGCACTTCCGGCACGGCAACCGAGCAGAGGGGCCGCGGCCCGCGTCACCGGACTCCCGGTCCCTGGCGGCGACCGCGGCGGCCCTCGCCGCACGGCTCGGCGCCTTCACCAGTGGTGACAGCGCCGGCGGTGGCAGCGCCGGCGGCGAGGGCCCGGGCGACGATCCGGAGCGGCTCCGCGAGGTCCTCGCCGCCGCCCCGGTCGGCGTCGCGCTGCTCGACGAGCGGCTGCGCTGGCAGTACCTGAACGCGGCCTTCACCACCGCCACCGGGCTGCGCCGCGCCGACCTGCTCGGCCGCGCCGCCGGGACCACCGCCTTCGCCGGGGCCCTCGGCATCCTGCGCCGGGTCCTCACCGACGGGCTCGCCCGCGAGCACGCCACCGGCGGGCCGGACGGCGCGGGCGCCCCCGTACCGCCCGGCCTGCGGGTGCGCTACCGGGCCCTGCGGCACTCCGGGCGGACCACCGGCGTGATCGTCGTCGTGCTGGACGACCCCGACCCGGCCCGCGAGCAGCTGCGCGAGCTGGAGCGGGCCCGGGCCCGGCTCGCCCTGCTGGACGCCGCCACCGAACGGATCGGCACCACCCTCGACGTCGGCACCACCGGCACCGAGCTCGCCGCCTTCGCCGTCCCCCGGCTCGCCGATCTCGCCACCGTGGACGTGCTGCCGCCCGCGGTCGAGCCGGCCCGGGTCGGCCACGGCGCGTCCCAGCGGCTGCACCGCGTCGGCGCCCGGGCCGTACCCGCACTGGCCGACGCCCTCGCCGAGCTGCCCCGGCCCGGCGAATCGATCCGCCACCGGGAGGGCTCGGCCGCCGCGCGCAGCCTGGCGGGCGGCATCGCCGTGCTCACCGAGCCCGGGCCCGAGGACTCCTGCCCGGCCGGGACCACCTCACTGCTGGTCCTCCCGCTGGCCGCCCGGGGCCGCCTGATCGGACTGCTCACCCTCGGCCGCACCGCCGCCGGCCCGGCCTTCACCCCCGACGAGGCCGCCCTGCTCGGCGATCTCGCCGCCCGCGCCGCCACCGCCCTCGACAACGCCCGCAGCTTCGCCCGGTCCCAGGGCATCGCCCTGGAGCTCCAGCGGGCGCTGCTGAGCGAGCCCGGCAACCCCCACCAGAACCTCTCCCTCGCCTCCCGGTACCTTCCGTCCGGGAGCTCCTCGGTGGTCGGCGGCGACTGGTTCGAGACGGTCCGCCTGCCGTTCGGGCGCACCCTGCTGGCGATGGGCGACGTCATGGGGCACGGCGTCGAGGCCGCCGTCGACATGAGCCACTACCGCTCCGCGCTGCGCGACCTCGCCGGGATGGACCTGCCCCCGCACCGGATCCTGCGCCAGCTCGACAACGTCATCTCCGCTGACGACTCCGCCCGCCCGGCGACCTGCCTGCTGGCCCTCGCCGACCCGGGCCGGGGCCGCTGGACCCTCTCCAGCGCGGGACACCTGCCGCCCGCCCTGATCGCCCCCGGCCGTCCGACCGAGCTGCTGCGCGTCCCCACCGGCCCGCCGCTCGGCACCGGCCTCGGCGGCTACGAGCAGACCGCCCACCCGCTCCTGCCGGGCCAGACCCTGCTGCTCTACACCGACGGCCTGGTCGAGCGCCGGGACGAGGACATCGACGCCTCCCTGGAGCGGCTCGCGGCCCTGCGCCTGCCCGCCACCGGGAACCTCGACGAGCTGCTCGACGCCGTCCTCCACTCCCTCGCCCCGCCCCCGGCCGCCGCCGAGGACGACATCGCCCTGCTGGTGGCCCGCCCCCGGCAGCGCTGACGGGCCGCCGCGCGCCGGTCCTCACCGCGACAGCCGCCCGGCCCTGACGGCCCCTCGGCCCGCACCCCCCGCCCCCGCACCTCCGCTCACACCTTCGCCAGCGCCCGCCGGACGTCCGCCCAGATGTCCTCGGGGTGCTCGATGCCCACTGACACCCGCACCGTCCCCGGGCCGATGCCCGCCGCCGCCAACTCCTCGTCCGACAGCTGCCGGTGGGAGGTGCTGGCCGGGTGCAGCACCAGGGTGTGCACGTCGCCCAGCGACGGGGCCAGCGAGGCGAGCCGGACGGACTCGGTGAACGTCGCGGCCGCTTCCCGGCCGCCGGCCAGGTCGAAGGCCAGGACTCCGCCGTGGCCGTCGGGCAGCAGGCGGCGGGCGAGGTCGTGGTCGGGGTGGGTGGGCAGGCCCGGGTAGTGGACGGCGGTGACCGCGGGGTGGGCGGCGAGCCGGCCGGCCAGGTCGAGCGCGGTCTCGCACTGGCGGCGGACCCGCAGGGCGAGGGTCTGCATCCCGCGCAGGGTCAGCCAGGCGGCGAACGGGTCGGCGGCGGCGCCGAGTTCGAGCGAGCGCCGCCAGACCCGGTGGTGCAGCGCCGGGTCGGCGAAGACGGCGATCCCGCCGAGGACGTCCGAGTGTCCGCCGAGGTACTTGGTCACGGAGTGGATCACGATGTCCGCGCCGTGCTCGATCGGGCGGCACAGCAGCGGGGTCGCGAAGGTGTTGTCCACCACGCTCACCACCCCGGCCCGCTTGGCGACGGCGATCAGCCCGGGCAGGTCGGTGACCCGGGTGGTGGGGTTGGAGACGGTCTCCAGGAACAGCACCCGGGTGGTGGGGCGCAGTGCGGCCGCCACTCCGGCCGGGTCGTCGCCGTTCACGTAACCGACCTCGACGCCCCAGCGCTCGGTGAGGTCGGTCAGCGCGCCGACGGTGCCGCCGTACAGGCTGCGCTGGGCGATCACGTGGTCGCCGGCACGCAGCAGGGCGAGCAGCGCGGTGTTGATCGCCCCCATGCCGGAGGCGGTGGCGAGGGCTCCGGTGCCGCCCTCGAGTCCGGCGACGGCCTGCTCCAGCGAGCGGACGGTGGGGTTGCCGAAGCGGTTGTAGAAGAAGGCGCCGTCCGGTCCCCCATGGGCTCCGGCGAGCGCGTCGCCGGTGTCGAAGGCGAACAGGTGGCCCTGGTGCAGCGGGACGCCCAGCGGACGGCTGCCGGTGACCTCGGTGAGCGGCGGGTGGACGACCCGGCTCTCGGGGCGCAGCTCGTCGGGGGCCTCGTGGGAGTGGTGGTCGCTCATGGCGTTCATCCTCGGGCGGTCCCGGCGCCCGGGCCATGGCCAATCGCCGTCGAGTGGCCTGCCCGGGCGGTCGTTCCGGCCCACCGCCCGAAGGCGGTGGCGACGCCCGGGTCGCGGCGGCGGGTGGTTCCCCTCTACGACGGGCGGCTCCCGACCACGGCGGGTGGCTCCCGACCAAGGCGGGTGGCTCCCGGCGGCGGCGAGAGGCTCCCGACGCCTCGCGGCTACTCGCGGCTACTTGCGGCGGCTGAAGATCCGCTTGGCCGCGTAGACGATCCCGACGATCAGCAGCACCACGAACAGGATGATCAGGATCACCACGACCAGCAGGAACTTGCCCAGCTTGGCGAAGAAGCCCGACTTCTTCTTCTCCTCCTTGGCGAGGTTCGCGGCCTCGGCGGTGGAGGCACCGGAGGCGACCGTGGTGACGGAGGCACCGGAGGCGGCGCTCGCCCCGGTACGGACCTCCGAACCGGCGTCCGCGGCGGAGGCCCCCACGGCCGCCCCCGGGTTCGCGGCGGCGGCCGCGACGGTTCGGGGTGCGGCCACCGCCGCCGCGCCCGATGCCACGGCGGTGAGGCCGGTGGCGGCCAGCAGGGCCACCAGGGCGCCAGCCATCGAACGTATGATCCGATTAGTCATCGTGCTCCTCAAAGCGGTTCCGGAGCAGCGCGGACCCCGCCGATCTGACCAATTTCTCATGGTCTGACCAGCTGGTTTTCCCATCCGCGCCTAGTATGCTCCACTGAAGTTCTACAGCGGTGTAAAAGTTTAGCGACGGGCCCTGCCCGGATCGGCTCCGGCCCCCGGCCACGCGAACCCGCCGCTTCGACGGGGGGGCGCGTGGCAACTGTGGAGGATGACGACGTGTCTGGCCGCAAGGGTTCCCCCGGAGCCGAGAATTCGCCGCACCGGGCGGGCGGGCGCCGGAGCACCGGCCGGAGGGCCGACCGGACCGGAACCGGTCAGAACCCGGACAGCTCGGACATAGCGGAGGGCTCGGCGGAGGGCCGTGCGGCGGGCCGGGCGAAGAAGAAGCCCAAGCGCGGCACCAAGGAGAAGGTGCTCTGGGCGACCGCCGGCTGCACCGCCCTCGCCGTCCTCGGCGGCGCCGCCCTCTACTACCGGCTCAACAGCAACATCAGCACCTTCGACGGCGACGCCCTCAGCAAGGACCGCCCGGAGGCCGCGGCCCCGGACTCCCAGGGCCGCACCCCGGTCAACGTGCTGATGATCGGCTCGGACAGCCGCGGCAACGGCAACAGCGACCTGGGCGGCGGCGGGGACGGCGGCGCCCGCTCGGACACCGCGATCCTGCTGCACGTCTACGCCGACCACAAGCACGCCGTCGGCATCTCCATCCCCCGCGACTCCCTGGTCACCATCCCGCCGTGCAAGCTCCCCAACGGCAAGTGGACCAAGGAACAGACCAATGTGATGTTCAACAGCGCCTTCTCGGTCGGCGACAGCGACCAGGGCAACCCGGCCTGCACCCAGAACGCCGTCGAGAAGCTCACCAACCTGCGCGTCGACCACACCATCGTGGTGGACTTCAACGGCTTCGCGTCGATGACCAAGGCGGTCGGCGGCGTCGAGGTCTGCCTGCCGAACGACATCCACGAGGGGGACCTCAACCCCAACCTCGGCCGCAAGGGGAAGCTGCTCTTCGCCAAGGGCAAGCAGAAGGTCGAGGGCCAGAGCGCGCTGGACTACGTCCGGGTGCGGCACGGCATCGGCGACGGCTCCGACATCGGCCGCACCAAGCGCCAGCAGGCCTTCCTCTCCTCCCTCATCAAGGAGGTGAAGTCCCACGGCATGGACCCGACCACGCTGCTGCCGCTCGCCGACGCGGCCACGAAGTCGCTGACCGTCGACCCCGGCCTCGGCTCCGCCGCCAAGCTGCTCTCCTTCGCCATGGAACTCAAGGACGTGGACCTGCACGACATCAAGTTCCTGACCGTGCCCTGGCGTTACGAGGGCCCGCGGGTCGCCCTGGTCCACCCGGACGTGGACCAGCTCTGGGCCGCGCTCAAGGCCGACCGCACCATCGACGGCCAGGACGCGAGCGCCCCGGCCGAAGCCGGCTCCGCCTCCCCCGCCGCGGATCCCGCCACCACCCCCGCGGCCGCTCCGGCCCCGACGGCCGCCCCGGACGCCAAGGCCGCCGAGGTGAAGGTCTCCGTGCTCAACAGCACCGGCGAGACCGGGCTCGGCGGCCGGGCCGCGGAGACCGTCAAGGGCGCCGGCTACACCGTCACCGGCGTCGGCAACGCGGTCGGCAAGCCGCGCAGCACCACCGTCGTCGAGTACGGCACCGGCGAGCGCACCGCCGCCGAGTCGGTCGCCAAGCTCTTCCCCGGCGCGACCGTGCAGCCCGGCGGCCGGGGCGTCAGCGTCGTCCTCGGCCACGACTTCGCCGCCGCCAACCCGGCGGGCCCCGCCGCGCCGGCCCCCGGCGGCGCCGCCACCGCACCGGCCCCGCTGCCCACCAGCATCAGCGGCGCCGCCCGCTCGGCCGACGACGACCCCTGCGCCAACCTCTCGTACGGCTGAGCCCGGCCCCCTCGCACAGCGGTCCCCCGCACGACGGCGGGGCGCCTCCGGATCATCGCTCCGGAGACGCCCCGCCGAGGTACGTCCGAGGGGGTGTCAGCGCCTCGTCCCGCAGGACGGACAGAACGCGGCGCCGTCCGGGACGTCCTGGCGGCAGCCCGTGCACTGGACGGGCTGCGCCAGCCGGAAGCCGCAGCCCGGGCAGAACGGCGTGCCGTGGGTCTCGGTGTGGCACTGCGGGCAGACCAGCTGCCGCGGCGTGCTGACGTCGTACCCGGCCCCGGACTGCTGCCCGGCCTTGAACGCGCGCTCGGTGACCGCGTCGTTGAGACCGCGGTGCTGCGCCGCCACCGCCTCGGCCGCGGTGTCCGGGGCGCAGTTGTGGCACAGGCCCTGGGCCGGGTCGAAGCAGCGCCCGCAGGTGTACTGGGTGCACCGGGCGCAACGGTTGAAGTGGGACTGGGCGTTGGTGATGGCCCGCTGGAACGCGGCGTCCCGCGAGGTGCCCCAGGTCTGCCCGGCCAGCCCGTCGGCGGCGTTGCTGATGGTGTTGGCGTTGCCGCCGATCAGGTTCCAGGCCGCACTGACGCCCTTGCCTATCCAGCCGGCCATCTGGCCGGTCCGGAACGGTTCGAACGTCGAACGCCAGGTGTCCGAGCAGCGATAGCAGTAGAACTCGAACTGGAAGCCCGCGCCGGTGCCGTGCTGCTCGCACATGTCGCGGTAGTTGCTGCTGAAGTAGATCTCCGAACTCACGTCGTCCCCGGTCGCTCAATGGCCTGTCAGCGGTCGCTCCCAGGGACGATAGGGCCCATCGAACGGTTCCGCCAACAACGTTCGACCGTCCCCGATCAGAGCCCGGTGGCCGGCAGCAGCAGTACCCGTACCGGATCGAACGGCTGCCAGCGCGCGGGCTGCCCGCTGCGGCCGATCCGCAGCCGGCACCAGCGCTGCCCGGCCGCGTCCTGCCACCACCCGCTGATCCGGCCGAGCGCCCAGGCGCCGCCCCCGAGGTCCACCTCGACCGGCTGGTAGACCCACTGGACGTCCCGGTCCGCCGGTTCCGTTCCCACCGGACCTCCGGCGCCCACGGGACTGCACTGACTCTCCATCACGGCTCCGTCTCCCGACCCGGACCCGGCCGCCGGACGCCCCGCTCGGGGGCGGCCGACGGCCGGGGTGCAGCTCACCTCCTGAACTCTACAGGCGTGTAGAGGTCAGCGGGAGGAGTTCCGTCGAAGACGATCGACCCGGCCGGAGGACCGGCCGGGTCGGGGTGCCGGGGCGAGCCGGCCTCAGCGGTCCTTCCGCATCGAGGGCTCCTGCACCGACGGCGTGCGCGCCGACGACCTGCGCGCCGACCGCCGCCGCTGCCACAGGGCCAGCGGCACGATCCCGGCCAGCGCGGCGGCCTCCGGCGCCGGCGGCGCCTCGAACGGCGCGCCGGCCGCGCCCGCCGCCCCGGCCGGCACCTTGTCGAAGGTGTCCGGGACGGGCAGGGTGGACCAGTCGGACAGCGGCCAGGCGACCACGAAGGCCCGGCCGACCACGTTGTCCACCGGCACGAAGCCGTCGCCGGTCTCGTTGTGGTGCCAGCGGGAGTCCCGCGAGTTGTTGCGGTGGTCGCCCATCACCCACAGCTTGCCCTTGGGCACGGTGACGGTGCCCACCGGGTCGTTGTCGCAGGGCGTCGCACCGGGGAACAGGTACGGCTCGTCCAGCGCGACGCCGTTCACCCTCAGCGGCGCGCCCGCCTCGCAGTCGACGGTGTCCCCGCCGACCGCGATCACCCGCTTGATCAGGTCCTTCTCGTCCGCCGAGGGCATCAGGCCGACGGTGCTGAGCACCTTCTGGACACTGCCCATGACGGAGTCGCCGGAGCTCGCCGGCGTGCCCTCCAGCCAGCCGCCCGGATCGCGGAACACCACCACCTCGCCGCGCTCGGGCTTGGCGCCGAACCACGGGGTGAACTTGTCGACCAGCACCCGGTCGCCGATCGCGAGGGTCTGCTCCATCGAGCCGGAGGGGATGGAGAAGGCCTGCACGAAGAAGGTCTTGATGCCGAGCGAGAGCAGCAGCGCGATCACCAGCAGGATCGGCAGCTCCTGCCAGAACGGGCGCTTCTTCCGGGGGCGCTCGGCCTCCTCGTCGGCCTTCCCGGGAGCGTCGGCGCCCGCGTTCACCGCGTCCGCCCCCTCCGCCACCGCGGTGCCCGTACCCGCCTCCGCCCCCGCCCGGCCGTCCCCGGCCCCCTCGCGCTCCGCGGCTCCGCCGCTCTCGCCGGACTCCGCGCTCTGCTGCACAGTCATTTCCTCGGCCCCTCCGACGGCCTGGCGGGAGCCGGTAGGAAGACCCCCTGTCAGGAACGAACCTACCGAACAGAGGTTCCCGGGCGCGCCCTGACGTGGATGCGCTCGCCCTGCGGACCGAACAGGCTGAGGAACTCCACCGGCTGCGGGCCCGCGTTGCCGAAGGCGTGCGGGGTGCGGGTGTCGAACTCGGCGGCCTCACCGGCCGCCAGCACCAGGTCGTGGGTGCCGAGCACCAGCCGCAGCCGTCCGGACAGCACGTACAGCCACTCGTACCCCTCGTGGACCTTCAGCTCCAGGTCCGGCCCGGCGTTCCGGCCGGGCGGCACGATGTGCTTGTAGGCGTGCAGGCCTCCCAGGTGGCGGGTGAGCGGGACGATGGTCTGGCCGTTCCTGGTCACCGGGCGCGGGTGGATCCGCGGGTCTCCGGTGGCCGGGGCGCCGACCAGTTCGTCCAGCGGCACCCGGTACTCCCGGGCCAGCGGCAGCAGCAGCTCCAGCGTCGGCTTGCGCTGCCCGGACTCCAGCCGGGACAGCGTGCTGAGCGAAATGCCGGTGGCGGCCGCCAGTTTGGCGAGCGTGGTGCCGCGCTCCCTGCGCAGCGCCCGCAGCCGCGGGCCCACCGTGGTGAGGACGTTCTCGAACTCTTCGTCGGCCATGCCTGCCATTTGCCGGTACGGCAAGGACCCTTGTCAATCCGGCACACGGGTGAGGACCCCTCCGCCACCCCTGCGGGTCACGCCCCCGGGGCGCGTCCACGGCCCCGACGCCTATCCTCGCGTCATGCGCATCCACCTCACCCGGGACAGCGTCGCGGCCGGCGACGACGCCGACGCCCCGCACGCCGGGACCGTCACGCTCCCCGACGGCCTGGACGCCCCGGCGGCGCTCACCGCCCTCGGGCTCCCCCGGCCCCGGCTCCCGCTGATCGGCGGCGGCCTCGCCACCTGGGTGGTGCGCGCCGCCGACGGCACCCCGCTGGCCGTCCTCGCCCAGCAGTGGCCGCTGCCCCGCCCGCTGCCGGACTGGCAGGGCCCGCTCGACCGCCTGGCCGGAGCGGACGGCACCGTCCGGCTGCACGTCGAGTACCGGCGCCAACTGGACCCGGAGGCCGAGTACCAGCGGCTGCTGCCCGGCTGAGGCCTACGGGTCCGAACAGCTACGGCGTGCCGAGGAACCAGAAGAACGGCCCCTGCTCGTACAGCGACCGCACGATCGGCTCGGACCAGTCCGTGACGACGAACAGCACCAGGCCCACCGCCCCGCCCAACAGCAGCCCGGCCGCCACGGCCGCCGTCATCATCCCCGCGATCGCCCGCATCCGGGCCTCCTCCCCGTCGCCGGGGAGACTCCCCCGCCCGCCCCATGGCGGCACCGAACGTCCTTGGACCGAGGCCGAGTTGTCACCGAGCAGTGAGCAACGGTGAGCAACGGGGGCGGGAAGCGCGGCCCGCTACCGGTACTCGCGCAGCCTGGCCCGCACCCCGAACGCGGTGAGGCCGAGCGCCAGCAGCAGCGCCCCGCCGGCCAGCGCCGCCGTGGTGCCGTCGAGGTCGTCGTCGGTCCCGGCGACCGCCCGGTCCATCGCACCCGCGTTGATCGCGATGGTGTCCCCGATCGCGGTGCCCAACTGCCCGAAGTCGTAGTCGGACTGGCCCTTCGACAGCCCGGTGTTGAGCGTGACCGCCTCCTTCAGCCTCCCGGCGTCGCGCAGCTCGCGGATCCCGCGGTCGGTCCGCTGGTACTGCTGGAAGGCGTCCAGCACCCGCTCAGCGGCGTCCTGCTCGCCCGCGAAGGTGATGTTGTGCAGCTCGCTCCCCAGGTAGCCGCCGAAGGGGACCGCCGTGCGGTCCGCGCGGTGCCGGGCGGCGGCGTCGGCCAGCCGGGCGCCGTAGTCCGGCAGTGCCACCCCGTCGAGGCGGACGATCGCCTGCGCCTTGTCGAGGAAGCCCTGCTCGTAGGCGGCGGCGCGGCTCGGGTCGGTGAGGTAGCGGCTCTCGTCGGCGTTCATGTCGTACGCCACGGCGCGGGCCCGGCTGAGCGCGATCACCGAGTCGTAGGCGTTGCTCTTCGCCGTCACCAGGCGGTCGTCCGCACGGCCCGCCAGGGCGAGCGCGGTCACCAGCGCCACGCCGGTCAGCACGGTGACGGCGGCCAACGCCGGGCTGAGGACCCGCCGGTAGCGCACGGCGAGGGCGCGCTGGAGGCCCAGCAGCGCGGCCAGCGCGAGCAGGCCGACGGCGAGCAGCCACCACCAGCCGCCGCCGAGCGCCCGGCGCTGCCCGGAGTACACCTGCTCGACGGTGGCCTCGTTGGCGGCGGTGACCTGGTCGGCGGCGGGCAGCAGCTGTTGGCGCAGCAGGTCGGTGGCCTGCCGGTAGGTGTCCAGGGCCGCCGGGGAGGGCTGTCCGGCCGGTGCCTTGGCCTGCTCCTCCAGCAGCCGGGCCTGGGCCACCAGGGCCTCGTAGCCGCCCAGTCGGCCGAGCACCAGCTGGACGGCGCGCTGCCCGGCCGGATCGTCGGCGGCGGCCTGGGCGGCCTGCTGGAGGTCGTCGTCGGCCTGGGCGCGGCGCTGCTCGTAGGCGTCCAGGGTCTGCCGGCGCAGCGCGGTGTAGTCGGGGTCGCCGCCGACCAGCAGCAGGTTGGCGGCCTGGGCGTCCATGTCGCTGAGCGCGAAGTAGAGGTCGGCGGCGCGGGTGGCCTGCGGGGCGGCCCGGTGGCCGATGGTGTCGGTGCCGTCGCGGGCTCCGCCGAGCACGGCGGTGGCGGTGGCGCCGAGGGCGAGCAGGGCGGCCAGGCTCAGTGCGGTGAGGCCGCGGACCAGGCGCGGGGTGGTCCAGTAGGCCCGGCTGCCCGTCCTGCGGACGGCCCGGCCCAGGCGGGCCGGGGCGCCCGGCGCCTTCCCGGCGCGGCCCTCCTCGGCCCGTTCCTCCCGGCCCCGGCCTTCCCCGGCGCGGCCCTCCCCGGCAGGGTCGTCCTCCCGCGGGGCGCTCGCCCGGTGCTCCATGGAGGTCGTCATGACCACCCGTCCCTTCCCCCGTCGCACGGTCTGCCGATGCCCCGGCCGGAACCGAAACGCAGAACCGTTTCTCCACTTCCGCCGCGCGACGCTAGTGCCGCGTCACCGGCGACGAGGTGCTCCCTGACACCTCCTTGACGCCGCCGGGCACCGTTCTTGACGCGCTCTTGGCGCGCCCTCCCGGTGCCCGGCAGCCGTCACCCTCCGGCGAGGGCCGGGCGGCTCAGCCCTGGCCGGCCCTGCCGCCGCGGTTCGCCGTCTTCTTCCGACGGGCCCTCTTCTTACGGGCGCGCTCGGACACGGCGGTCCTCCTCGTGGACGTCGGGTCGGCCCGGTTCAGGCCGCCCGGCCGACCAGCTGGTCGGCGAGCCTCGCCAACCGCTTCAACGAACGCTCCTCCTGGGCGACCAGCGCCGTCTGCGCGACCGAACCGCCGTCGTAGTAGGCGCCGTTGGCGACCGGGACGCCCGGCAGGCAGAGCCGGACCACGGCCGCCGCCCCCTCCGCGGCCGGCGCGCCCGTACGCCCGTACAGCGGCAGCAGCGCGGTGGCGCACTGGCCCGGGTTGAGGCTGACGGCGGTGATGTCGGAGCCGGCCGGCGCCATCTCGGCGGTCGCCATGGTGAGCGCGAGCTGCGACTGGGCGTACGCGGCGACCCGCGAGTACCGCTTCGTCCGGTGCGGGTCCGACCAGTTCATCGAGGCGGTGCGGTGCAGCGAGGAGGAGACGTTGACGATCCTGGCGTCGCCGGCCGCCGAGAGCGGCGCCCGCAGCAGCCGCGCCAGCAGGTGCGCGGCCAGGAAGTTGACCTGGAGCGAGACCTCGTTGCCGTCCTCGGTGAGGGTGCAGCGCTCGGGGGCCATCGCCGCGGCGTTGTTCACCAGCAGGTCCAGCGCCGGGTAGTGCTTGACGACCGTGCCGGCCAGCACGGCGATCTCCGCGAGGTGGGTGAAGTCGGCCGCCAGTTCGACGAGTTGGTCCCGCCGGGCGCCCGCGGCGACCAGGCGCCCGACGGCCGCCTCGGCCTCGGCGGCGGTCCTGGCGTGCACCAGCACGGTGGCACCCAGCCCGGCGAGCAGCCGGGCGGTCTCCCAGCCGATCCCGGAGGAGGCCCCGGTGACCAGGGCGGTGCGGCCGGACAGCACGGTGCCGGACATTTCGGACACGGCGGAGATGGACAGGACGGAGTCGGACATGACCGTTCCCAGGGTGCGTGGCACCGCCGGCCCTGACCGGACCGGGGGTGCGGGCTCAACTGGCCCGATGGAATGAGGAGAAGAGGAACGCCGAACGCCTACTACGGAACGCGACGGCCCCCGGGCGAGGCCCGCGCGCGCCCGCCCCCGCCCGCGCCGCGACGGCGCCGGGACGGGGTACGGCGCGCACCGTGCCCTCCGGCGGGGAGGCGCGGATCAGCGCACGGCGATGACGGCCACGGCAGCGCGGACCGTCGGCCGCCTATGCGGCGGACGGTCGTGATGGCGTACCGGGCGGTTCATGCTCCTCATCCAACCGACGCTCCCCCACCCGGGCAAGCGCCGCGCCGACGCCCTGACGAATCCCTGACGCAGCCACCCCCGCGGAGGTCCGGAGCTCCGGCCTACAGCCAGTTCCGCTTCTTGAACACCAGGTACAGCCCGGTGCACACCAGTGCCATCAGCCCGATCGCGAACGGGTAGCCGAAGGCCCACTGGAGCTCCGGCATCGTCTCGAAGTTCATCCCGTACACCGTGCCGATCAGGGTCGGCGCGAAGAGGATGGCCGCCCAGGAGGAGATCTTCTTGATCTCGTCGTTCTGCACGTGCCCCGCCTCGGCGAGCTGCTTCATCTCCTCGTTCTGCCGCTGCGAGACCAGCGTCGCGTTGACGGTCAGGATGTTCTGGAGCATCTGCCGGAAGCCGTCCACCCGCTCGGCGGCGTAGGTGGCGTGGTCGGCGACGTCGCGCAGGTAGCGCTGGAGCTCCTCGTCGGTGCCGTACTTGCCGAAGCCCGCCTCCAGGCTCTTCATGATCTCCAGCAGCGGGCGGGTGGCCCGCTGGAACTCGATCACCTCGCGGGACAGCTCGTAGATGCGGCGGGAGACCTGCGGGTCGCCCCCGAACACCTCGGTCTCGATCTCGTCGATGTCGTGCTGGAGGCCGGCGATCACCGGCGCGTAGCCGTCCACCACGGCGTCCAGCACCGCGTACAGCACCGCCTCGGGGCCGAGCGCCAGCAGCTCCGGGTCGTCCTCCAGGCGGCGGCGCACCGCCGACAGGTCCGGGGCCTGGGAGTGCCGGACGGTGAGCACGAAGTCGGGGCCGACGAAGAGGTGGATCTCGCCGAAGTCGACCTCCTCCGCCTCGTCCAGGTAGCGGGCGGCGCGCAGCACGACGAACAGGGTGTCGCCGTAGCGCTCCAGCTTCGGCCGCTGGTGGGCGACGATGGCGTCCTCGACGGCCAGCTCGTGCAGGTCGAACCGGTCGGCGGCCTCCAGCAGCTGCGCCTCGGCGGGGCGGAACAGGCCGATCCAGGCCATCGTGCCGGGCCGGTCGGGCAGCGTGCGGTAGATGTCGGCGAGGTCGGTGGGCGCGTCTATCCGGCGGCCGTCGCGGTAGACCGCCGCGTCCACGACGGAACGCTCCAGCGTCACCGGTTCGACGGGCTGGTCGGGGCGCGGGTCCATCGAGTGCTCGGGCGCCGGCTGGGTGTCCGAGGGCCGGACGACGGAACGGGAGAACGGACGCTTGCTCGCGCGCACGGCGCGCACACGCCAGTCGGACATGGCGGAGACCTCCACGGGGGATGCCCGGCCGCCGTACGGGAACACGGCGGACCGGAGGCGCCCGGCCGGCCGCCACGCGCACGGCGCGACCGGCGGCGCCTCGCCGGGAGGACGAGGTCAGTGCCGCGCGGGAGCCGTACGGGAGGAGGTGTGCCGGGGGCTGCGAGTGGTGCGGGACAACCGGGGGCGGGGCCGACTTCGACCCGTACTACTGCACTCCACGGCTCTCACCTCCTCGGCTCCGCGCGCTCACGCACCGGGAGGGGCGCCAGCACAACCCCGCCGAGTCTAGTACCCGTACGCCCCGGCCTCCGACCAGGGCCCCGGGCCGGGCACGCGTCCACCGCCCGCACCGGTGTTCCACGGAGCGCCCGGCGCCGGCCCCGCGCCCTCTCAACGGCCGCACCGGGCGGGGTTGTTCGTCCACAGCGAAGCCGTCACGAATCGGCGACCACGCCACTACGCTACGTGTCATGACTTCTTCGAAGAAGGCCCCGGGGCGGGGTACTGCGGTGGTGGTCGGCGGCGGACTCGCGGGGCTGGCGGCCGCCTGGGCGCTGCGCGGGATCGCCGAGCGGATCGTCGTGGTGGAGCGCGACCGGTACCCGGCGGGGACGGAGTTCCGGGCCGGGGTGCCGCAGGGCCGGCACGCCCACCTGGTGCTGGAGGCCGGGCACCGGCTGCTGGACGAGATGATGCCCGGCATCAAGCAGCAGCTGATGGACGCGGGCGCGCAGCGGGTGGCCGCCTCGGACGTCAGGTGGCTGTGCTCCGCGGGGTGGCTGGCCGAGTACCCGGCGCAGATGGCCTTCCTCTCCTGCACCCGGCCGCTGCTCGACGCGTTCGTGCTGGACCGGGTCCGCGCCCACCCCGCGATCGAGTTCCTGGAGGGGACGGACGTGGTCGGGCTGCTCGGCTCGGCGACGGCGGTGACCGGGGTGAAGGTCCGCGAGCGCGGCCCGGAGCGCGGCGAGGTCCGGGAGATACCGGCCGAGTTGGTGGTGGACGCGGCCGGGCGCTCGACCTCGGTGCCCAAGTGGCTGGCCGAACTGGGCTGCCCGCCGGTGCCCGAGGAGCGGGTGGACGCGGGCGTCGCGTACGCCTCCCGGATCTTCCACCGCCCGGCCGGGTCCGACCTCGGCGACCAGGCGGTCTACCTCCAGACCAAGGCCCCGGACGCGCAGCGGATGGGCGTCCTGCTGCCGGTCGAGGGCGACCGCTGGATCGTCAGCCTCGCCGGGATGCGCGGCGCCGAACCGGCGGCCGGCCCGGAGGGGTTCGCCGAGCACCTGGGGCAGCTGCGCGACCCCCTCCTGCACGAGGTGCTGCAGGGCGCCGAACCGGCGGGCGAGGTCCGGGGGTTCCTCCCCGGCCCGGGCGTGCGCCGGCACTACGAGCGCGGCGGCCCGGACGGGCTGGTGGTGGTCGGCGACGCCGCGAGCACCTTCAACCCGGTGTACGGGCAGGGCGTCACCGTCGCCCTGTTCTGCGCCCGGGAGCTGCGCCGCTCCGCGAAGCGGCACGGCGGCATCGGGCACGCCGCGGCCCGGGCCGCGCGGCGCGCCGTCGCCGCGGCCTCCGCGGTGCCGTGGATGATCTCCTGCGCCGAGGACGCCCGCTTCCGCGCCACCGCCGGCGCGCCCTCCGGGGCCCTGGTCGGGCTCCAGCACCGGTTCTTCGACAAGGTGCTGGCCGCCAGCACCCGGGACCCGGCGGTCACCGCGGCGTTCCACGAGGTGATGTCGCTGGTGGAGCCGCCGTCGCTGCTGTTCCGGCCGTCGGTGCTCGCGGCGGTCCTGCGGGCCTGAGGGGCACGGGAACGAGGAGCCGGCGCGGCGCTCCGGACTTGGGGGGCGCGGCGCCGGCGCGGCGCTCCGGGCGTGAGGGGGCGCGGCGCCGGCGCGGCGCTCCGGAGCGCTGCATCCCGAGGTGCGTAGCGCTCCGGAGCGCTACGCCCCGAGGTGCGCGGCGACGTACGGCAGCGCCACCTGCTCCAGGCCGCGCAGGCCGAAGGCGGGGTGGACGTTGACCTCGAAGACCACGCCGCCGCTCTCGGCCGCGAGGTCCACCCCGGCCAGGTCGAGCCCCAGGGAGGCGGCCGCCGCGACGGCCGACTCCGCTAGCCCGTCCGGCAGTTCGGCGTAGTCGAGCACGGTGGAGACGGCCCCCCGGCTCTCGTTGCAGGGCGCGTCCGGGTCCACCTGGACGTGCTCGACCACCCGGACCACGCGCCCGTGCAGCACCACCACCCGGTACTGGTGGCGGCGCCCGTCCGGGAGGATGTTGCGGGCGTCACGGGCGAGCAGCCAGGGCGCCCGCGCGTAGTGCCGCGCGGCGGCGTCGAGCTGGGCGCGGGTCGTGACGTGGAAGACGTCGTCGCCGCCCATCCCGACGCAGGGCCGGGCCCAGACGTCGCCGCCGAGTTCCGCGAAGGCCTCGGCGGCGGCCTCCGGGCTCGGCTCGCGGAGCGCGATGCTGGGCATGTGCGGCACGCCGTCCCGGACGAAGCGGGCGACGGTGAGGTCCTTCTCGGTGGCCGACCGCCACGCCTGGGCGTCGGTGCCGAGCGAGCGGGCGCCGAATCCGCGCAGCCGCCGCTGGAAGTCCTCGAACGCGCGGCGCCGGTGCGGCGGGATCTCGTAGACGATCACCGTCTCGGCGGTCACCGTCCGGCCGCCCGCCTCCAGTCGGAACCCGCCCGCGTCGTCGGCCTCGATCAGGCCGCTGCCGCCGGTCAGGAAGTGCCGGGCGTCCAGCTGTACGGGTTCCCGGCCGGTCAGCGTCCGGGCGGCGGCGGCGAGCACCTGCCGACTGCCTTCGGTCGAGCTGTGATCGGTCAGGAGTACGAGATCGCGTCGGGGCATGCGGACATGCAAGCGAGTGCGGCGTGATCACGACAAGGCGGCCTCGTGCGCCACCGGCCCGGCGGGGTGGCCGAAACCGGGTATCCGCAACCGTGCCGCCCCGCTCCGAGCCGTCCGCTTCGTCGCCCGGTTAATTCGGATGCGCCCGCTCCGCCCGCCCGCTAGCCTGCCCGACATGTCTACGCCCCGAATCTCCTAGCTCGCGGACCCACTTCCACGCCACCCGTGTGTCCGCAAGCTTTTTCGGAGCGTTATCCCATGATCACCACCCGTGGTGTCGACGTGCGCGTCGGCGCCCGCCTGCTGCTGTCCGACGTCACCCTGCACATCGCCCCCGGCGACCGGATCGGCCTGGTCGGCCGCAACGGCGCCGGCAAGACCACCCTGCTCGCCACCCTGGCCGGGCAGCTCGCGCCCGCCGCCGGCACGGTCACCCGGACCGGGGCCGTCGGCTACCTCCCGCAGGACTCCCGCGCCGCCGACCCGTCGGCCACCGTCACCGACCGCGTCCTGTCCGCCCGCGGCCTGGACGCCGCCGTCCGCGCCGTGCGCGCCGCCGAGGCCGCGATGGCCCGGGCCGGGTCGCCCACCGAGGAGCGCCGGGCGATGGACGCGTACGTCCGGGCCGAGGCCGGGTTCCAGTCCCGGGGCGGCTACGCCGCCGAGGCCGAGGCGGCCCGGATCGCGGCCGGGATCGGCCTGCCCACCCGGGTGATGGACTCCCCCGTCGGCACGCTCTCCGGCGGTCAGCGCCGCCGGGTCGAACTGGCCCGCATCCTGTTCGCCGACCACGGCACCCTGCTGCTGGACGAGCCGACCAACCACCTGGACGCCGACTCCGTCGCCTGGCTGCGCGGCTTCCTCGCCACCCACCGCGGCGGACTGGTCCTGATCAGCCACGACCTCGGACTGCTCGAGGAGACCGTCAACCGGGTCTTCCACCTGGACCCGCAGCGCGCCGCGATCGACGTCCACAACACCGGCTGGCAGACCTACCTGAACCAGCGCGCCGCCGACGAGCGCCGCCGCACCCGGGAGCGCGCCAACGCCGAGCGCAAGGCCGCCGCCCTGCACACCCAGGCCGACCGGATGCGGGCCAACGTCGCCACCGCGACCACCGCCCGCAGCATGGCCCGCCGGGCCGACCGGATGCTCGCCGAGCTCGAACCCGTCCGGCAGGCCGAGCGCACCGCCCGGATCCGGCTGCCCGAGCCCGCCCCGTGCGGCCGGATGCCGCTGGGCGCGATCAGCCTCGCCAAGTCCTACGGCGGCCGGCCGGTGCTGACCGGCCTGGACCTCGCCGTGGACCGCGGCAGCCGGCTGGTCGTGCTCGGCCCGAACGGAGCCGGCAAGACCACCCTGCTGCGCGTCCTGGCCGGCCGGGAGGCCCCGGACGCCGGCCGCGTCGTCCCCGGCACCGGCCTGCGGCTCGGCTACTTCGCCCAGGAGCACGACACCCTCGACCCGGCGCTCAGCGTGCGCGACAACCTCGCCGCGGCCGCGCCCGGCCTGACCGACGGCGAACTGCGGCACGTGCTGGGCGCGTTCCTCTTCCGCGGCGACGACGCCGACAAGCCCGCCGGGGTGCTGTCCGGCGGCGAGAAGACCCGGCTCGCCCTGGCCGCCCTGGTGCACTCCGGCGCCAACGTGCTGCTGCTCGACGAGCCGACCAACAACCTCGACCCGGCCTCCCGCACGGAGGTCCTGGCCGCGGTCGGCGGCTACCCCGGCGCGATCGTGATGGTCACCCACGACCCGGACGCCATCGAGGCGCTCCGGCCGGACCGCGTGCTCCTCCTCCCGGACGGCGACGAGGACCTCTGGCACGACACCTACCTGGACCTGGTCACGCAGTCCTGAGGGCCGGTGCCCGCCCGCCGGGCTTCCTCCCGGCGGGCGGGCCGGCCCGGCTACGGCTTGCGCGCCTCGATCAGGAAGCGCGCCGAGTGGGCGACGAACGGCCCGTCGGCGCGGATCCGCCCGTCCAGCTCGCGCAGCCGGTCCCGGTGGGTCTCGACGGTGAAGCCCGGGACCATCCAGACCACCTTGCGCAGGAAGTACACCACCGCGCCGATGTCCCGGAACTCCGTCCGCAGCCGCTCGGACCGCAGGTCCACCACCTCCAGCCCGGCCGCCCGCGCCTCGGCACTCTCCACCTCGGGGCGGCGGCCCTCCCGTGCCTCCGGCTGCGGCCCGAGGAAGTACTCGACCAGCTCGAAGACCGACGCCGGGCCGACGTGCTGGGCGAAGTACGTGCCACCGGGGCGCAGCACCCGGGCGATCTCCGTCCACCAGGCCCGCACCGGGTGCCGGCTGCTGACCAGGTCGAAGGCCCCGTCGGCGAACGGCAGCGGCGGCTCGTCCGGGTCCGCGACCACCACCGCGCCCAGCGGGTGCAGCAGCCGCGTGGCGCGGGCCAGGTTGGGCGGCCAGGACTCGGTGGCCGCGAGCACGGGCGGCCGCCCGCCCAGCCGTACGGCGCCCGCGAGCACCTCGCCCCCGCCGGTCTGGACGTCCAGCGCCGCCGTCGCCGCACCCAGCCGTCCGGCCAGCAGCCGCTGGTAGCCCCAGGAGGGCCGCTCCTCGGTCGCCCGGCCCTCCAGCCAGGAGAAGTCCCAGCCGTCCACGGACACGGACTCCGCCTCGGCGATCAGCTCTTCGAAGGTACGCATGTCCGCATCATGACGGCGGGTCCACCGCCCGGCCAGCGGATTCCCTCGGCCGAGGCGCCGACAGCTACTGCATCGGCCGCGGCTTCCGAAAATTGATGACGGATCCTCATATTCCTGTGGAAGAAGCTCGATTGGCCCCGACAGAACCTTCACGCGATGTTGGGGAAATCTCACCTCGGCGGAGCCCGGAGCTAACGTCGTGGTTACACACCGTCGGTACGCTGGGGGACAACGGTGATCGGCAACGGACCCGAGGGGAGGCGGCGGTGACGGCACGGCGCATCTCGCGCGGCAAGCGGCTCGCCCTTCTCTTCGCCGCGCTCGTCTCGGCCCTGTTCGCCGTCCTCGGGACCGGCGCCCAGGCGTACGCCGCCGAGCCGCTGCCGAAACCCGCGGCGGCTGCCGAGGGGGACCCGACCTGCAAGGCCCACCACGCCGCGGAGGCCCTGACCGGCCGGGCCGCGGTCCGCCACCGCGCGTGCGGCGGCACGGCCGTCCGCACGGCCCTCCTCGCCCCGGTCGGCACCGGCGTCGCGGCCACACCCGCCACGGTGCCCACCGGGCCGGTACCGGAAGCGAACGGGTCGAGACCGGCCGCGCTCGCGCGCCTCCAGGTGTTCCGCTGCTGACAGCTCCCGCGAGCTGACGCTCCCCGCACGCGATCCGGCGCGCGCCCGGTACGGGCACGCGCGGCCCCGCCATGCCCTCGGCCGACGATCCGCGGCCCGGACCGGCGCACCGCTCCGCCGCACCCGCGTCAGCCCGCCGCTGCCCCATGACAGCAGCTCCCCGCCCGGCACCACCCGGGCGGGCAGAAGGAGACCTCTCATGCAGTCCCTCGTGACGCACGCCCGCGTCTTCCCGCACCGGCTCGCCACCAGCGGCCACGACCTCGGCCGGCTCTCGGCCGGGCAGGCCCCCGAAGCCCTGTTCATCACCTGCTCCGACTCCCGCGTGGTACCGGCCCTGATCACCGGATCCCGCCCCGGGCAGCTGTTCGAGCTGCGCACCGCCGGGAACATCGTCCCCGCCTACGACACCACCGCCCCCAGCGGTGAGGCGGCCACCATCGAGTACGCCGTCGACATCCTCAGGGTCCCCGACATCATCGTCTGCGGGCACTCCCACTGCGGGGCCATCGGTGCCCTCGTCCGGGCCGAGGACCTGGCCCCCGTCCCCGCCGTGCGGACCTGGCTCGAGCACGCCGCTCCGCCCACCCGCCACCTCGCCCCCGTTCCGGCCCACGACCAGGAGGCGGACGTCGCGGGGCCGGTGCAGCGCAACGTGCTCGCCCAGCTCGACCGGCTGCACACCTACCCGGGCGTGACCCGCCGCCTGGCGGAGGGCACCCTGCGCCTGCACGGCTGGTACTACGAGGTGCACACCGGCACCGTCCTGGCCGGCTCGGACCGGGGGTTCCTGCCGCTGTGAACACGCCCGACCGCAACCGCATCC
Source organism: Kitasatospora sp. NPDC058046 (assembly GCF_042885595.1). Taxonomy (NCBI): domain Bacteria; kingdom Bacillati; phylum Actinomycetota; class Actinomycetes; order Kitasatosporales; family Streptomycetaceae; genus Kitasatospora; species Kitasatospora sp. NPDC058046. Next base: position 236,384 of record NZ_JBHVRS010000010.1, on the reverse strand, counting down.
CCGACCGCTCCGGGCTCCGTGGCCGCAACCGGGTTCCCGACGGCTCCGGGCCCCGTGGCCGCAACCGGGTTCCCGACGGCTCCGACCGTTCCGCCGCGTCCGCGCCGCGCGGCCCCTTCGCGCACTGGCGCCAGGACCTGCCCGCCTCGCTGGTCGTCTTCCTGGTGGCCGTCCCGCTCTGCGTGGGCGTCGCCGTCGCCTCCGGCGTGCCGGCCGAACGCGGCCTGATCACCGGCATCGTCGGCGGCCTGGTCGTCGGCCTGCTCCCCGGCAGCAGCCTCCAGGTCAGCGGGCCGGCCGCCGGACTGACCGTTCTCGTCTACGACGCCGTCCAGCAGTTCGGGCTCGCCTCCCTGGGGCCCCTCGTCCTCGCCGCCGGGGTCCTCCAGGTCACGATGGGCCTGCTGCGGATGGGCCGCTGGTTCCGCGCGATCTCCCTGTCGGTCGTCCACGGCATGCTCGCCGGGATCGGCCTCATCCTGATCCTCGGCCAGCTGTACGCCGTCTCCGGCCGGTCCGCGCCGGGCACCGGCCCCGCCAAGGTGGCCGGGCTCCCCGCGCTGCTCGGCGACTGGCTGACCGGCCGGGCCGCGATGACCGCCGTCCTCATGACCGCCGCCACGGTGGCCCTGCTGATGTGCTGGAAGAACCTGCCCGGCCCCGTCCGCGCGGTGCCCGCCCCGCTGGCGGCGGTCGCCCTCGCCGCCGGTGCGACCGCGCTGTTCGACCTGGACGTCCCCAGGGTGGACGTGGACGGCCTGCTCGGCGCCGTCGCCGTCCCGACCGCGGACGGCTTCGGGGCCGTCGCGAGCGCGGCGGGCCTCGGCACCGTGCTCGCGTTCGCCGTCATCGCCTCCGCCGAGAGCCTGTTCAGCGCCGCCGCGGTCGACCAGATGCACGACGGACGCCGCACCGACTACGACCGGGAGCTCACCTCCCAGGGCGTCGGCAACGCCCTGTGCGGGCTGCTCGGCGCGCTGCCGATGACCGCCGTGATCGTCCGCAGCGCCGCCAACGTCCAGGCCGGCGCCCGGACCAGGACCTCCCGCGTCCTGCACGGTGTCTGGCTGCTGCTGTTCGCCGCGCTGCTGCCCGCCGTCCTGGGACTGATCCCGCTCGCCGTCCTCGGCGGCGTCCTCATCCACGCCGGCGGCAAGCTGATCCCGCTGCGGCAGGGCGCGGCCCTGTGGCGGGCACACCGCGGCGAGGTCGTGGTACTGACCGCCACCGCCGGCGCGATCGTCGTCACCAACCTCTTCGAGGGCGTGCTGCTCGGGGTGGCCCTCGCCGTCGCCAAGAGCGCCTGGCAGACCTCCCGGTTGCACATCGATCTCACCGACGACGGTGACGGTCGACCGCTGCAGGTCCGGCTGAGCGGCAACGCCACCTTCCTGCGGCTGCCCCGCCTGCTGGACACGCTGGAGTCGCTGCCGACGGACCGCGCGGTCGACCTCGACTGGAGCGAACTGCGCCACCTCGACCACGCCTGCCGCAGCGCCCTGCTCACCTGGGCCGACCAGCACACCGCACGGGGCAGCACCGACGTACGGCTGAAACCGCCACTGGTCATGAGCGCCTGACGGTCGGACGGACGGCGGGTGGGCGGGGCGGTTCACGGAGCGCCCCGCCCACCCGCCGACGCGCCCTCGCGGAGCAGCCCGCGGCGGTTCACCGAGCCGACCGTCGACCGCCGCGGTGTCCCGCGCCGGCCGGGCGTTCCGCTAGCGTCCGGACTCCTCCGCCCCGACCCCGGCGGTGACCTCAGCCAGCTGGTCGAACGTGCGGTTGAGTACCAACCGGCGTTCGTCCTTGTAGCCCGGGGAGGGTTCCAGGTCGTCGACGGTCCGCTCCCAGACGGCCATGAACGCCGCCTTCCAGCCCGTGATCACGTCGGTTTCCGGCAGCTGGTGGACACCGTGGCCGGCCCGCGCCATGACGTGCAGCAGCTCCAGGTTGCACGGCACGGCGACGCCCCAGTACTCGTCCGGTTCGAGCTCGACGGGATCGCCGGCCATCGCCTCGGCGACCTCGGTGACGAGCCGGTCGATAAGGACCGACAGGTGGTCTAGAGCCGTGTCGCTCTCGAAGTTCCCACTGCCCCACGTGCCCACGAGGTCTCCTCTGAAGGGTGCCGCCGTCTGTCCCCGCCATCGAAGCAGGCGGCACTGACACCGCCGGGCGGCCCGTCCGGTCGCGGCGACGGCTCAAGCGACGGCTCTGGCTCCGGCTCGGGCTCCGGAGACACCGACAGGGCCTTCCGGCGGCCGAGGAGCAGGACCGCTCAACGGGCCCACGCTCCCCCGTCGTTCGACCGTTCACCCCGGCCCGCCACGGATTCGGACACCGCGACGAAGGCCCGCACGAGGGGGCGGTCGTCTCCTCGGCGGGTGGCCAGGAAGACCCGGCTCACGGCGGAGGGCCCGTCGAGTTCGAGGCTCCGGGCACCCTCGGGAAGCAGCGTGGTGACGCTGTGGGGGGCGATGGTGACACCCAGGCCGGCGGCGACCAGCATGGTGATGGTGTGCCAGTTCGAGCACTCCTGCGCGACCCGGACCTCGTTGCCGGTGTCCCGGATCGGCCGGGTGTTCACGTCGAAGGCGCGGGCCCCCGCCGAGCGCGGGAAGAGGATCAGGGGGTCGGCGGCCAGCGCCGCCGGTTGCACCCGCTCCCCCCGCGCGGCGGGGTGGTCGGCGGGAACGACCGCGACGAACCGTTCCGTCGCCAGGAGGGCGAGGTCGATGTCGTCGCGCTCCTCGGCGTCCCGGACGATCCCGATGTCGGCCGTGCCGCGTTCCAGGGCTGTCAGGACGTCGACGGTGAAGCCGTCGTGGAGCCTGACCTGGACGTCCGGGCGGCGGAGCGAGAAGGCGCGGAGCCGTTCACTGACGATCGCGGTGGCGGAGGTGATGAAGGCGACGTCCAGGCGGCCCGCCTCACCACGGCCGACCCGGCCGGCCTCGTCCAGATCGGCGGCCAGCCGGCCCAGGATGTCCCTCGCCCGCGGCCGGAACGTCACTCCGGCGTCCGTGAGGCGGACGCTCCGGGACGTCCGCCGGAACAGCTCGACACCGACGATCCTCTCCAACTGCCTGATCTGCTGGGACAGGGCCGGCTGGGCGATGTGCAGCAGCCGCGCGGCACGGCCGAAGTGCAACTCCTCGGCCAGCGCCAGGAAGTACCGCAGGTGCCGGAGCTCGATTCGCTGATCCATATCTCCAGCCTATGGATGGCGGCCGGCGTACGTATTGGACACCTGGGTGGGCACGGCCGCAGGCTGACGTGGTGCCATCCAGGGAAGGAAGCCGCCCCGTGCCGTACGCCTCAACCCCGCCCGTGGTCTCCTCGATCGCCTCGCCGAGCGACGCCGAGGCGTTCCGCACGCTGAACGAGGAATGGATCGCGCGGCTGTTCACCCTGGAGGAGGCGGACCGGACCGTGCTCGGGGATCCGTTCGGCCGCATCGTCGCCCCGGGCGGCGACGTGCTCCTGGCCCGCGAGCCGGACAGCGGAACCGTCGTGGGCTGCGTGGCGCTCCTGGCCCACCCCGACGCCGTGTTCGAGCTGGCGAAGATGGCCGTGGACCCCGACGCGCAGGGGCGTGGCATCGGCCGCCTGCTCGTGGCCGCCGCGATCGACCGGGCCCGGGAACTCGGCGGGACCAGGCTGTTCCTCGGCACCAACAGCAGGCTGGCCCCCGCCGTCCACCTCTACGAGGACGCCGGGTTCGTCAGGATCACCCGCGACCGGCTCCCGGTGGCCGACTACTACGCCCGCGCCGACATACTGATGGAACAACTGGGCTGAGGCCCGTGCCGCCCGTCCGTACCGCCCGCGCCTGCGCCTGCGGTGCGGACGGACGCGTGAACGGAGGAGGTCGGCATGGACGGTGGTCACCACGGTCGTGACGGCGGTGACTCGTGGCCCAGCGGTGCCGTCGTCGGCGGCAACGGGCCCTTCGGCAGCGACGGGCCCGTCGGTAGCGGCGGCGGCCGTGGCAGCGGCCCGGCAGCCCACCGGTACGATCACGGCCCGGGGTTCGGGAGCATCGAGGAACGTGACGCGCCCGGTGCGCGCGAAGCACCTCAGGACGGGGGGACGACCGTGGAGTTGCCCGACGGGATTCGTACGGAGATCAGGGCCCTGTGCCAGGAGGGTGATGCGCTGGTCGGACTGGGAGAGTTCGCCGAGGCCAAGCAGCGCTACCTCGAAGCCCTTCGGCTGCTGCCGGGCGACCACCGCGCATGGGTGGCCGCGACCTGGATCTACGTCGCGATCGGAGACGTGCACTTCCGACTGGGCGTCCACGACAGGGCCTACAAGTGCTTCTACAACGCGGTCCAGTGCCCCGACGGACTCGGCAATCCGTACGTCCACCTACGGTTGGGCCAGACCGCCTTCGAGCTGGGCGACCACGACCGCGCCGCGGACGAGCTGATCAGGGCCTTCATGGGAGGCGGGCCCGAGATCTTCGAGGAGGCCGACCCCAAGTACCTCGGGTTCCTGAGGACTCGGGCCGACCTGAACCGCTCGGGCGCCGTCACCTCCTGACAGCCTGCCACCGGGTGAGCCACCCGGAACCCCATCCCTGACCGCCCGGGGCCGGGCAGGTACCACGACGTCGAGCCCGGTCCGAGCCCCGCTGCGGCCGCTACGCGCCCGGGTCGACGCCGTCGGCAGCTCCTCGGACCTGGGCCGGCCGCCGCCCGATCTCGCCTGGCACCCGGGCCCGGTGGGCCCGGCGTCGGCCGGCCCCACCGGCTCACGGTCCGACGCTTCCTGCTGCGCGGTCAGCTCATCAGCACGCTGAACGCCCTCCCGCTACGCATGCTCGGCAGCCCCCGCGCCCAGCGGGTTCAGCAACCACGTGGCGCGGTCCGGGTTCGGCGACCAGGGCTCGGTGGCGACGAGCACGGACGGGTGCCCGTCCAGCCGCCCGGTGCCCGCGAGCACGTCGCCGTCACCGGTCTGGACGTCCAGACTCCCTGCCGCCGTGCCCAGCCGCCCGACTGGCACCACCGGTAGCCCGCCCGCGTCCTCCCGGCCAGGAGAAGTCCCAACCGTCCACGGACACGGCCTCGACCTGGGCGTCGACGACCAGCTGGCCGAAGGCGCACTCGTCCGCATCGGTCCGCATCACCGCAGCGTAGGCGCCGTCCTGCCGGTGGATCGGCCGGCCGTCCAGCGGCCCCCGTTCCCCGCTCCCCGCCTCTCGGCGGTTCCGTGACGGCCCCGAAAAACGGGTACTCACCGCCGGTACGGCCGCGCCATGATGGCGCCGCGGCGGACCGTTGCCGCTCCCGCCGACGCCCCCTGGAGGTCCTGACAGCATGAGCCAGTCCGCCCTCGGCCGCTTCTACGACGATTTCGCCGACGACTACCACCTCCTCTACGCCGACTGGAACGCCTCGCTCGCCCGTCAGGGCTCCGCGCTGGACGCCGTGGTCCGCGCGGCTCTCGGCGACGGCCCCGCCGAGGTGCTGGACTGCGCCTGCGGTATCGGCACCCAGGCGATCGGCCTGGCCGCCCTCGGCCACCGCGTCACCGGCACCGACCTGAGCCCGGTCGCCGCCGCCCGCGCCACCGCAGAGGCCGCCGAGCGCGGCCTCCGGCTGCCCACCGCCGCCGCCGACATGCGGGAACTCCCCTTCCCGGACGGCCGGTTCGACGTCGTCGTCTGCGCCGACAACGCGCTGCCTCACCTGCTCACGGCCGAGGACGTCCGCGCCGCGCTCGGTGAGATGCGACGGGTCCTGCGCCCGGGCGGACTACTCCTGGTCACCACCCGCCCGTACGACGAGCTGCGCCGCACCCGGCCCGCCTCCACTCCGCCGCAGACCGCCGAGCACGGCGGCCGACGGTCGGTCCTCTTCCAGCTCTGGCAGTGGCACGAGGACGGCGAGCGGTACGACCTGGAGCTCTTCCGGCTGCTGCCGGACGAGGCCGACGAGTGGCGGGTCGCAGTCCGCCGCTCCACGTACTGGGCGCTCACCCAGGACGAGCTGAGCGCCTTCGCCGCCGAGGCCAGCCTGGCCGGCATCCACTGGAAGCAGCCCGCCGACACCGGCTTCTTCCAGCCCGTCCTGATCGCCCGGACGCCCTGACCTGCGCGGACGCGGCGGCCTGCCGTGGCAGGGTCCTTTTGCGCCTCCACTTTTGCCGATCCATGTTAATTTTTACTCATGCGAGTAAAACCTGACTCCTCTCCTGCCGCTCCCGCCTCCGGCCGGAGCGTCACCACTGATGCCCGACGCGCCCAGATCGTCGCCGCCGCGATCGGGACCGTCGCCGAACTCGGCTACGCCCGGGCCTCGTTCGCGCAGATCGCCAAGCGGGCGAAGCTCTCCAGCGTGCGGCTGATCTCGTACCACTTCCAGGACAAGGAAGACCTCTTCCAGGCCCTCGTCGACTCCGTCCAGGAGTCGGCGCAGGCCTTCATGCAGCCGCGCATCCATGCCAGGTCCGCGCCCGCCGCGCAGCTGGCCGCCTACATCGAGGCGAACCTGGAGTTCCTGGCGGAACACCCGGTCGAGGTACGGGCGCTGGTGGACGTCCTCGCCAACGCCCGCCGGGAGGACGGCAGCCCGCTGGTCAGCTCCGCCGGCTTCGACACCCCCGTCTCGCTGCTGGTCCGACACCTGCGGGACGGACAGCTCAGCGGTGACTTCCGGCCGTTCGACCCTGAGGCGATGGCCCTGGCGATCCGCGCCTCGATCGATGCGGCCGCCAACCGGCTGTCCGCCGGGGACGACTTCGACGTCCGCGCCTACGGGCGCGAGCTGGTCACCCTCTTCGCCCTCGCGACGGGGACCGAGGCCGGGACCGAGGAGACGAAGTGACCCTCCACGCCGCCCCGCGCCGAACCGCCCTCCTCTTACCCCTGCTGATCGATCTCGTCCTCCCTCTCGCCGTCTACTACGGGCTGCGCTCGGCAGGCGCGGACCAGTGGTGGGCCCTGCTGTGGTCCGCCGCCGTACCCGCGGTCACCGTGGTGGTACGGCTGGTCCGAACCCGCCGCGTCGACTTCCTGGCCCTGCTGATCCTCAGCATGATCGCCCTCGGTCTGGTGCTCTCGGTTCTCACCGGGGACGCCCGCACCCTGCTGATCCGCGAGGCCTGGACGGGCATGCTCGGCGGGCTCCTCGGGATCTGGCTGCTGGCCTCCGTCGGCTACGGGCGTCCGGCTCTGATGGTGGTCTTCCGCTCCTTCGTGCAGGCCAAGGCGGGCGAGGACGGGCTGCGTGCCTGGGAGGCACGCTGGGAGCAGGACTCCGCGTTCCGTCACGGCGTCCGGGTGCTCACCGCGGTCTGGGGCACTGCCAGCCTGCTCAACGCCCTTGCCCAACTGGCCTTCGCGTACCTCCTTCCCATCGACACCGCCCCGGCGGCCATGAACCTGTGCTGGCCGGTGATCGCCGCGCCGCTGCTCGTCTTCCACCTCCGGTACACCAGGCGCCACGGCCTGCGGGCCTGACCGGAACGGGGCCGGGCCGTCCGCGCTTCCTCCGCTACCCGCCCAACGCCACCACCGCCTCCGCGACCCGGCCCGCGCCGTCCTCCTTCGCCAGGGCGCGGGCCGCCTCCTGCGCCCGTTCCCGCAGTCGCCGCTCCTCGACGGCCTGACGGATGGCCTGCGCCAGACGGTCGGCGGTCAGGTCGGTGAACCGGACGGGAGCGGTGGCGGCACCGAGCCGGTGGAGCCGGTCGGCCCAGAACGGCTGGTCCGCCGTCACCGGGACCGGGACGCTCGGCACGCCCGCGCGCAGCGTCGCAGCCGCCGTGCCCGCACCCGCGTGGTGCACGACCGCCGCCATGCGCGGGAAGAGCCGGGCGTGCGGCAGTTCGCCGACCGTCAGCACGTCGTCGCCCTCCCCGGCGATCCCGGCCCAGCCGGCCTGCACCACGCCCCGGACTCCCGCCCGCCGCAGGGCCTCCACCGCCAGGGCGCTCAGCCGCTCGCCCTGCCCCGCCGCCATGCTGCCGAAGCCGATGAACACCGGCGGCGGCCCGGCCCGCAGGAAGTCCTCGACCTCGGCCCGGAGGCCGTAGTCCTCCGCCGCGTACGGCCACCAGTTGCCGACCACCCGCAGCCCCTGCCGCCAGTCGGCCGGGCGCGGTACGAGGGTCGGGCTGAAGCCGTGCAGCACCGGCCAGTGCGCCCGCTCCACGGCCCGCCGGCGCGCGGTCTGGGAGAGCGCCGGGAGGCCCAGCCGCGACCGCAGCCGGTGTGCGGCCCCGGTGTGCAGGCGGTCGACGACCCGTTGGCCGAGCGCGCCCGCCGCCCGGTTGCCCCAGCTCCCCAGCGAGCGGCCGCCCCCGACGACCGGCGGGAACTCCCGCGTCGGCAGCGTGGGTTGCAGGTAGACCCCGATGCTGGGGACGCCCATCGCCTCCGCGAGGTGCCAGCCCAGCGGCGCGGTGGTGGTGCTCAGCAGGAGTAGATCGGCTCCGGGTGCGGCGGCGTCCGCGAGCCCGTCACCCAGCTTCCCGATGAACGCCGCGGCCCGCGCGAGCAGTTCGGAGCGCCCGCCCGTCGGACCGGTGCCCGCCCCGCGCGGATCGACCGGGAGCGGGCGGAAGTCGAGGCCGCTGGCGGCCACCAGCTCGCGGAAGGTCTCGGGCGCCGCGAGCGCGACCTCGTGCCCCGCACCGCGCAGGTACGCCCCGAGACCAGTGTAGGGGGCGACGTCGCCGTGCGATCCGGCGGCCGTGACGAGGATTCTCATCGAGCCTCCTCCTCAGGGTCGCTCCCGCTGCGCCGCTCGGCGTTGGCGCCGATCGCCGCACGCAGGTAGCCGGCCAACCCCGGGCGCTGCTCGGCCGGCGGGACAACGAGGGCGAAGGCACGGGCGTCCGCCTCGTAGTCGTCGGCGATCCGGCAGTGCATCTCCGGCGGGCAGGGCGTGAACCACCGGGTGATGTGCTGCCGGTGCTGCTCGGCGAGGTCCAGCACCGTCCGGTGGTCGACCGGCAGTGCCCGGTCGAAGGCCTCCAGCAGTCGGCCGCGCCACTCCGCGGCCTCCGCCATCAGCTGCCGCCAGTCCTCCTTGGAGTGGGTGGCGGCGCGGGCCAGGGCCTCCTGGTGGCTGTCCCGCTCGCCCCACTTGAGGTGGGCGTCGGCCGCGTAGCTGAGGTCGAAGACGACGTCCCCGAAAACCTCGAAGCGCTCCTCCGGACTCAGCTCGACCCCGGTGCGCTGGACCTCGATGGCCCGCTCGGCGACGTCGACCAGCTTCTGCAGCCGGGCGATCTGCTCGGTGAGGGCGTGTCGTCTCGCCAGCAGGTGGTCGAGGGCGTTGGCCTGCGGGTCCGCCAGGATGTCGACGATCTCGTCGAGCGGGAAGCCGAGTTCCCGGTAGAACAGGATCTGCTGGAGCCTGGCGAGGTCCGCGCCGTTGTAGAGCCGGTAGCCGGCCGGGCTTCGCTCACTGGGCGTGAGCAGCCCGGACCGGTCGTAGTAGTGCAGGGTCCGGATCGTGACCCCGGCGAAGCCGGAGACCTGGCCCACCGACCAGCTCATGCGTCACTCCGATCATCCGTGCGTTCGCTGCGCCCCCACCGTGCGGCCTGACGTGGGGTAAGGGTCAACACGCGCAGCTCAGGGGCCTGCTCCGGATGCCGGACGGCGTCCTCGGTCAGGTCTCGCGCTGCGGGTGGTAGGCGGTCTCGGGTATGCCGAAGGTCCAGGCGACCCCGGCTCGCGCGGTGCGGGTGCTCGGGGGGACGCGCAGCCAGTAGGTGCGGTGGGTGCCGTCCGGCTCGGGCGTGGAGTTGACCACCTCGACCATCACCACCGGCTCGTCGTCGGGCAGGACGATCCGCCAGAGCACGCCGGTCTCGTCCCGGTGGACGGGCTCGGCGCCGGAGTCGGCCAGGTAGCGCTCGTAGCCGTAGTGCTCCAGCAGGACGCGGCGCAGCTCGGCGTTCTCCTCGGTGCGGATCCGCTCGGCCGTCACCTCGGCCAGGCCGGCCAGGAACTCCGGCGGGACGGGCATGCCGCGCCAGGCGTGCAGGGCGAAGCCGTCGGCGTACTCCAGGGCGGGCCCGTCCGCCCGGTCGAGCCGCCCGGCCTCGTCGCGGTGCAGGCCGGTCGGCCGTTCGCTGAGCAGGGCCACGTCCCGGTACGGCCACCACCAGCCGACCTCCCGGGCCAGTTCGGCCAGTGGTGCGACGGCGTCGGCGCTCGCCCCGGCGGCCTCGAAGGCGGCGAACCACGGCGCGTCGTGCTGGCCGCGCACGGCGTCCAGCAGGGCGAGCCGGACGGTGGTGCGACGGGCCCGGGCCTCCTCGGCCACCGCGGCGTCGGCCTCCCGGTCGGCCTCGGGGGCGAGCCGGTCGAGCACCGCGTTGCGCAGCCGGTCGGCGAGCGGGGTGGTGACCGGGCCGAGCTCGCCCCCGGTGAGCGCCCAGTGGCCCGCCCACCCGGCGGCGCCGACCTGCTCGACGGCCCGCCGCCTGGCCTCCTCCCAGGGCTTGGTGCGCACGGCCTCGCGCACACTCTCCGCCCCGGCGGCCCGCAGCTCCAGCGCCGCCCCGGTCGCGGCGAGCGGCGAGCCGAACCACCGGATCGCCGCGGGCTCGGGCAGCCCGGCCGCCCGGTAGGCGGCCCGGACGGCGCGCTCGGCCGCCGCCCGGTCGCCCGCTCCGGTGGCCGCCGCGGCCGCCCGCCAGCGGGCCGTCACCTCGACCGGCCCGGGCAGCTCCCGCGCCTGCGCCCGGTCGCCGTGGACCTCGTCGTGGATCACCGTCTCCATCCCTGCTCCGTTCCCGGCCGGGCTCCCCGCCCGGCCGTCCGTTCCCGTTCCGTGCCGCGGCCACGGCCACGGCCGCGCTCCGCCCTCGTGTCCGCACCCGCCCGCCGACCCCCGTACGGCGGGCGGAGCGGTCGTCAGTCCGCGACCATCCGCACCGCACCCGGCACGTACTCGCGCTGGCGGACCACCCGGTACCAGCCCTTGGGCAGCGGTATCGCCGCGTGCTCCTCGTGCACCACCCGGCCGCCCTCGGGCAGGTGCAGCCAGCCCACGCCGAACGGCCCGGTCTCCCGGCGCAGCACGCCGGGGCCGACCACGGCGTGCGCGTGCCCGGTGACCTCGCCGAGCGCGAGCACCATCCGGCCCCGCGCGTCCCGGGGCTGCACGGCCAGCTCCACCACCCTCGGCGGCACCGCGCCCTCCTCTACCGGCACGATCAGCACATCGCCCTGGCGGTACATCAGTCCTCCCTCGCCGTACGGAGGGGCTCCGGCGGACGCCGGAACCCATGGCTCCGCCGCGTCCGCCGCGGTCACTCTCCGGAGCCAGGACCCGAACATAGAGCAAGGGTCTGACAACGCGCCCGGGCGGCGACCCGGCCGCCGGATTGTCAGTCCCGGCTGGTAGACAGTTGTTCGGCCCCGACCCCAGAGGAGCAGCGCATGACTGTCAACGACCACATCGAGCGGTTCCACGGCCTTCCCGTCTTCGACTTCGTCGAGGCCTTGGAGGAGGCCGAGGAGAAGGGCGGATCGGGCGCCCTCGAACTGCCTGACGCGGCCTCGGCCGCCTGGCGGGTCAAGCTCGACTACGAGTCCGAGGCGACGTTCGCCGAACGCTGGGAGCAGTTCCTCGGCGCCGTCGACACCGAGCGGGTCACCGCCCTGGTGATCGGCCAGTGGTCCCCGGAGGAGCCGGAGGGCTTCCAGGAGCCGATGGAGGCGATCGTCGCCGCCGCCGGCCGGCTGCCCGCCCTGCGCGCCCTGTTCGTCGGCGACATCACCTTCGAGGAGTGCGAGATCTCCTGGATCCAGCAGTGCGACATCACGCCGCTGCTGACGGCCTTCCCGCGGCTGGCCGAGCTGGTGGTCCGCGGGGCCTCGCAGGACTGGGACGGCAAGGGCGGTCTGGCCCTGAAGCCGCTGCGGCACGAGGCGCTCGAGGCGCTGCGCTTCGAGGCCGGCGGCCTGCCGGGCTCGGTCGTGCGCTCGGTGGCCGGCTGTGACTTCCCCGCCCTGGAGCGGCTGGAGCTCTGGCTGGGCGTGGACAACTACGGCGGCGACGCGACGATGGCCGACGTCGCGCTGTTCCTGGACGGCACCCGCTTCCCCAAGCTGCGCCACCTCGGCCTCCAGAACAGCGAGTTCCAGGACGACATCGCGGCCGCCGTGGCACACGCGCCCGTGGTCGCCCGGCTGGAGTCGCTCAGGCTCTCCATGGGTGTGCTGACCGACCAGGGCGCCACCGCACTGCTGGAGGGCCAGCCCCTCACCCACCTGCGCTCCCTCGACCTGCACCACCACTACCTCACCGAGGAGATGCAGCAGCGCCTGCGTCAGGCCCTGGCCGGTGTCGAGGTCGACCTCTCCGAGCCCGGCAAGCCCGACGACCAGTGGCGCTACGTGGCCGTGGCCGAGTAGTCGTCAACGCCCCGCGCCCGCCTGATCGCCCGACAGCCCGACCGCCCGCGTACTCGCCCACCCCGACCGACCAGGATCCGACATGTCCATCTCCCGCCACATCGAACGCTTCCACGAGCTGCCGATCCACGAGTTCGCCCCCGACGACACCCGGCCGCGGCCCGCCGCCGACAGCGTCGCCTGGCGGCTCGCCCTCGCGTACCGCTCCGAGCAGGACTTCGCCCAGCTCTGGCAGTCCTTCCTCCAGGACGTCGATCCGGCGAGCGTCCGTGCCCTGGTGATCGGTCCCTGGTGGAACGGGGCCGAGGGCTACGGCTCCGTCGGCCCGGTGATCGAGGCCCTCACGGCCGAGGCCGGGCGCCTGCCCGCCCTGGAGGCGCTGTTCCTCGCCGAGGTGACCTACGACGAGTGCGAGGTCTCCTGGCTGGTGATGGACGACGTCACCCCGCTGCTGGCCGCCTTCCCCGCGCTGAAGTCGCTGGCCGTGCGCGGCGGTACGGACCTCGGCCTGGATCCGGTCCGTCACGACGCCCTGACCAGCCTGCGCTTCGAGTCCGGCGGACTGCCGGCCACCGTGGTGCGCGCGGTGGCCGCCTCCGAGCTGCCCGCACTGGAGCGTCTGGACCTCTGGCTCGGCGTGGACGAGTACGGCGGTGACGCGACGATGGACGACCTGGCGCCGTTCCTGGACGGCTCCCGGCTGCCGGAGCTGCGCCACCTCGGGCTGTCCAACAGCGAGTTCCAGGACGAGATCGCCGCCGCCCTCGCCCACGCCCCGATAGTGGCCCGGTTGGAGTCGCTCGACCTCTCCATGGGCGTGCTGACGGACGAGGGCGCCACCGCCCTGCTGGAGGGCCAGCCCCTCACCCACCTGAACTCCCTCGACCTGCACCACCACTACCTGAGCGACGCGATGCAGGAGCGTCTGTCCGAGGCCCTGCCCGGGGTCGGGCTCGACCTCGACGAGGCCGAGGGTGACGACCCGGACGACGAGGACGACCGCTACGTCTCGGTCTCCGAGTAGGCGGGCGGCGGAGGCGATGACCATGCGACTGACCGTCCTGGGCAACCCGGGGCACCGACGGGTGACGCTGTTCGCGGCCGCCGCCCGGGCCGCCGGGCTGCCCGAGCCCGCCGTCCTGCCCTGGCTGGACGTGCTGCGCGGCCGGTACCGGCTGCCCGAGGGCGGTCTGCTGCGCATCGAGTCGCCCGGCGAGGATCCGGAGGTCGACCGGCTGCTGCGCGGCCCGGCGCTCGGCCCCGGCTACGCCCCGACCAGGGTCGAGGGCACGGCCGTCTGGTACGCGGGGGTCATGGCCGCGCTGCACGGGCTGGCCGCCCGGCCCGGTGTACGGCTGCTCGGCGATCCGGAGGAGATCGCCGTGATGTTCGACAAGCGCCGTACCCACGCGCTGCTCGCCGGGGCCGGGGTGCCGGTACCCAGGGCACTAGGCGGCGAGGTCACCGGCTGGGAGCACCTGCGCGGGCGCCTCGCCGAGGCCGGCCTGCACCGGGTCTTCGTCAAGCCGGCGCACGGCTCCTCCGCCTCCGGGGTGATGGCCCTGGAGTTCGGACCGCGCGGGCAGCTGCAGGCCACCACCTCGGTGGAGCTGGCCGACGGCCGACTCCACAACTCGCTGCGGGTGCGCCGCTACCGCGGCGAGCGGGAGGTCGCCGCGATCGTCGACGGCCTGGCACCGGACGGGCTGCACGTCGAGCAGTGGATCCCGAAGGCCTCGCAGTCCGGGCGCTCGGCGGACCTGCGGGTCGTGGTGGTCTCCGGCCGCGCCACCCACGCCGTGGTGCGCACCAGCGGCCAGCCGATGACCAACCTGCACCTCGGCGGCGCCCGCGGCAGCCTAGACCAGGCCCGGGAGGCCGCAGGGCCGGCCTGGCCGGCCCTGCTGGAGACGGCCGAGCGCGCGGCGGCCTGCTTCCCCGGCTCACCGATGGTCGGCGTCGACGTGCTGCCCACGACCGGCTGGCGGCGCGCCCTGGTCGGCGAGGTGAACGCCTTCGGCGACCTGCTCCCCAACCTCACCGGCCTGCCCGGCGGCCCCGCCGAGGGCCTCGACACCTACGGCGCCCAACTGGCCGCGCTGACCGCCCCCTCCCCGTCGTCGCCCGCGGCGACGGACCACCAGATCACGGAACCCGCTCGATGAACCACCCGACCACCCTCCCGTCCCCCGACATGAACGCCGTCGTGGGCAGCCACGACCTGCTGCTCGTCACCCTCGACACGCTCCGCCTCGACGTCGCCGAGGAGCTGGCCGCCGCCGGCCGCATCCCGAACCTCGCCGCCGTCCTCCCCGGCGGCCGCTGGGAGCACCGGCACTCGCCCGGCAGCTTCACCTACGCCTCCCACCAGGCGATCCTGGCCGGCTTCCTGCCGACGCCCGCCTCCCCGGACGGCCCGCACCCGCGCCTGTTCGCGGCCCGCTTCGCCGGTTCCGAGAGCACCGCCCCGCGCACCTGGGTCTTCGACGCCCCCGACCTGCCGACGGCCCTGGCCGCGGCCGGGTACCGCACGGTGTGCATCGGCGGTGTCGGGTTCTTCAACAAGCAGGGCCCGCTGGGCTCGGTGCTGCCGGGCCTCTTCCAGGAGAGCCACTGGGCGCCCGAGTTGGGCGTGGCCTCGCCGACGTCCTTCGAGGAGCAGGTCGCCCGGGCCGAGCGGGTCGCCGCCGAACAGTCCGCCGACCAGCCGCTGTTCCTCTTCCTGAACGTCTCGGCGCTGCACCAGCCGAACTGGTTCCACCTGCCCGGAGCCACCCGCGAGCACGGGGACTCCCGGGCCACCCACGCCGCGGCCCTGGAGTACGTGGACACGCACATCGGCCGGCTGTTCGCCGCGATGAGCGCCCGCCGCCCCTGCTTCGCGATCGTCTGCTCCGACCACGGCACCGCCTACGGCGAGGACGGCTACACCGGCCACCGGATCGGCCACGAGGTGGTCTGGTCGGTCCCGTACGCGCACTTCACCCTCCCCGCCCGAGCGGCGGGCACCGCCACGACCTCCGAGGAGCGCGCATGACCACCGCACCCCCGCGCCCGGACTCGCCGTACCAGTCGTACGTCTACGCGTACCCGCACAAGACGGCCTACCGCCCGCTGCCCGAACGCCCGCCGCTGCGCGAGCTGTGGGCCGGCGAGGCGCAGCACGCGCTCTCGCTCTACCTGCACATCCCGTTCTGCGAGGTCCGCTGCGGCTTCTGCAACCTGTTCACCCGGATCGGCAGCCCCGAGGGCCTGACCACGGCCTACCTGGACGCCCTGGAGCGCCAGGCCACGGCGGTGCGCGCGGCGCTGGACGAGGGCGCCCGGTTCGCGCTGGCCGCGTTCGGCGGCGGCACGCCCACCTATCTGACGGCCGGTGAGCTGGAGCGGCTGTGCGACATCGCCGAGCGGCGGATGGGCGCCGACCTGCGGGCGATACCCCTCTCGGTGGAGGCCTCGCCCGCCACCGCGACCGCCGACCGGCTGGAGGTGCTGGCCGCCCGGGGCACCACCCGGCTGAGCCTGGGCGTGCAGTCCTTCGACGACGCCGAGGCGCGCTCCGCCGTCCGCCCGCAGAAGCGGTCCGAGGTGGAGGCCGCCCTCGGCCGGATCCGCGCGGCCGGGTTCCCGGTGCTCAACATCGACCTCATCTACGGCATCGACGGCCAGACCGAGGCGAGCTGGCTCCGCTCGTTGGACACCGCGCTCGCCTGGCAGCCCGAGGAGCTGTACCTCTACCCGCTGTACGTCCGCCCGCTGACCGGCCTGGCCCGGCGCGGCGAGCAGGAGAGCCGGGCCGCCTGGGACGCGCGCCGGCTCGCGCTCTACCGGGCCGGCCGCGACCACCTGCTCGCCCACGGCTACCAGCAGGTGTCGATGCGGATGTTCCGCCGCGCCGCCTCCCCGCAGGCCGGCGCGGGCGAGTACGCCTGCCAGACCGACGGCATGGTCGGCCTGGGCTGCGGCGCCCGCTCCTACACCTCCCAGCTGCACTACTCCTTCGACTACGCGGTGAACGCCACCGAGGTGCGCGGCATCATCGACGACTACGTCGCCACCGAGGACTTCCACCGTGCCGAGGTGGGCCACCGGATGGGCGGCGCGGAGCCGCGCCGGCGGCACCTGGTGCAGTCGCTGCTCCAGGCCGAGGGCCTGCCCTTGGCGGACTACCGCGCCCGGTTCGGCGGTTCACCGGCCGAGGACTTCCCGGCGGAGCTGGCCGAGTTCGCGGAGCGCGGATGGCTCGACGACGGCGACGCGGAGTTCCTGCGCCTCAGCCCGGAGGGGCTGGCGCACTCGGACGCCGCCGGGCCGATGCTGTTCTCGCCCGAGGTCCGGGCCCTGATGGCGGCGTACGAGGCGAAATGACCTTCCTCGGCATGCCTTCCGCCTCACCGCTGCCGGAGGACGGGGCGCGGAGCCTCACCCTGCTCTACCGCGGCCCGCTCGCCTCCTGCGACTACGACTGCCCGTACTGCCCGTTCGCCAAGCGGCGCGACAGCCCGGAGCAACTGCGCTCCGACCGGGCCGCGTTGGAGCGTTTCACCGGCTGGGCCGCCGGGCGCGCGGGCACCGGCGACACCCTGTCGTTGCTGTTCACCCCCTGGGGCGAGGGGCTGGTGCGGTCCTGGTACCGCCGCGCGCTGGTCGAGCTGAGCCGCCTGCCGCACGTCCGCCGGGTCGCGATCCAGACCAACCTCAGCTGCCGCACGGGCTGGCTCGCCGAGGCGGACCTCGACACCCTCGCCCTCTGGGTCACCTTCCATCCCGGCCAGGTCACCCGCGAGCGCTTCCTCGCCAAGTGCCAGGAGTTGGACGCACTCGGCGTGCGCTACAGCGTCGGCGTCGTCGGCCAACCCGAGCACCTCGCCGAGGCCCGCCGGCTGCGCGCCGAGCTCCCCGAAGGCGTCTACCTGTGGGTCAACGCCGCCGAGGGCCTCGGCTACACCGACGCCGAGGCCGCCCAATGGGCCGCCGTCGACCCGCACTTCGGCTACAGCCGGCACGCCCACCCCAGCGCCGGGCTGCCGTGCCGCACCGGGGAGTCCGTGCTGTCGGTGGACGGCGACGGCACCGTGCGCCGCTGCCACTTCGTCCGGGACGTCCTCGGCAACCTCTACGACGGCAGCTACCGCGCGCAACTGCTGCCGCGAGCCTGCCCGTTGCCGGTCTGCGACTGCCACATCGGCTACGTCCACCTGGAGACGCTGCCGCTGTACGAGCTGTTCGGCGCGGGTGTGCTGGAGCGCGTGCCGCACGGCTGGTCCGGGGGCCGGTCATAAATCGGTTGCCAGTCGGCCACTCTGTGTGAAAGCGTACGAACAACCGCGCAGGACCAGCTGGTTCGGAAGGGAGGCCCGCAGATGATCAGTGGCATACGGCTCGCCGTCGTGCCGGGCCTCGTGCTCGGTGACACCCCGGCTCGCGCTTCGACGCGCGAGCCGCACCCGGCCTGACGCCCGCGCCCGCCGTCCCGGCGGCGCCACGGCCCGACGCGCCTGCTGCTCGCCTCCTCGTCGAAGTGCTCTTCGTGCCCCTTGCACGTTCGACCTCGAGGAACCCCTGGTGTCCGACACCCACCGGCCAAGCATCGTCACCCTGCCCACCACCTCCGTCCTGCCCGCACCCTGGCACAGCGAGAACGGCACGCCCCCGCCGCGCCGCCTGATCGCCGCCGACGACACCCTGCGCGCCGAGGCCGCCTACCGGTCGGCCTGCGAGGGGACCGCCCTGCTCTGGCAGGGCGACTACCCCGGCGCGCTCCGCCTCCTGCACGCCATGCGCCGCCGCGCCGAGCGGCGCCGGCCCCGATCCGCCCCCGGCTCCTCGGCCGAGGCCTTCCGGCAGCACCGCCGGGAGCGCGCCCGCCTCGCGCGCGTCCTGGGCATGCTGCTGGTACCGCTCGGCGCGGATCACCGCGTCCGGCTCCACCGGGCGCCCGACGTCCGCGAGGCCTGCCGGGCGGCCTACGGACCGCTCCTTGACAACAGAATCGTGTCCCTGCGCGAGCTCCTGGGTGTGATCGGCGCCCACCAGTGGCGCGCCAGAGGCGTCGAGGTCCCGGCCCTCGGCGCCCGCATCCACCCGCACTACGGGGTCTTCTCACCCGTCCGCGGCGAGTACGTCGACCTCGTCGCCCGGGCGCCGCTGCCGCCGGCCGCCCATGACCACCCCACCGCCTACGACCTCGGCACCGGCACGGGTGTGCTCGCCGCGCTCCTCGCCCGGCGCGGCCTGCACGAGGTCCTGGTCACCGACGCCAACCCGCGCGCCCTCGCCTGCGCCCGCGACAACGCCCACCGGCTCGGTCTCGCCGACCGCATCGAGACCGCCGGCACCGGCCTCTACCCTCCCGGCCGCGGCCGGGTCGCCCTGGTCGTCTGCAATCCCCCGTGGCTGCCCGGTCGGCCGGGCTCCGCGCTCGACGAGGGCGTCTACGACCCGGGCAGCCGCATGCTCCGCGGCTTCCTCGACGGCCTGGCCGACCGTCTGCTGCCCGGCGGCGAGGGCTGGCTCGTCCTCTCCGATCTCGCCGAACACCTCGGCCTGCGCTCCCGCGCCGATCTGCTCGGTGCCGTCTCCGGAGCCGGGCTGCGCGTCACCGGGCGCCTCGACACCGTCCCCCGCCACCCGAGGGCCACCACCCCCGACCGGGCCGACCCCCTCCTCCACACCGCCCGCGCCGCGGAGATCACCTCGCTCTGGAGGCTGGCCCCCGCATGACTCCCGGCGACCTGCCGCACACAGCCCGAAGCAGCCCTGCGCCCACCGGGCGACCCGGCCCGCACGTCCCTAGCCTGGTGACAGAGAGGAGGCGAAACACCATGCTTGGAGACGCTCCGCTGCAAGCAGTCATCCCCGCCACCGATCTCGCCCGCGCCAAGGCCTTCTACACCGACACCCTCGGCCTCAAGCTCGCCGAGGAAGGTGAGGAGGAGTTCGTCTGCGACTGTGGCGGCACCCAGTTCACCGTCTACCGCACTCCCAGCGGCGGACAGGCCGCCCACACCCTCGCCAGTTTCAAGGTCGCCGACCTCGACGGCGAGATGGCCGGCCTCCGCGACCGCGGCATCACCTTCGAGGAGTACGACTTCCCCGGTCTGCAGACCGTCAACGGGGTCGCCGAGGGCGAGGGTATGCGCGCGGCCTGGTTCAAGGACAGCGAAGGCAACATCGTCTGCGTGTCCCAGCGGGTCGGCCAGTAGCCGTCCCGCACCCGGCCCACCCGTCAAGCGCTGCACCGCACCCGTCGGACACGGCGCCGCTGCCCGGCCCGCTCGTACGGAGCGGACCGGGCAGCGGCAGCAGGTGCCAGGTGGCCGTCCTTGGCTGGACCCGCCCGAACACGAAGAACGGCCACGCCGATGGAGCGGCCGCCCCCGGGTCGCGGCCGCTCCGGACGCCTCGCTCCGGTGGCGGCCCGCCACCGCCTCGCCTTGACTGGTGCGGACCGCCGCCCGGATGCGGGAGGACCGAGGGATGAGATTGCCGAGGGGCACCCGCGGCCGCCGGAAGGAACAGCTGCTCCTGGCCCGCATGCGGGTCGTGCGGGCACGGAGTGAGGCCGAGCGGCGCTTCCCGGTGATCACCGAGCTGACCGCCCGCCTGTTCTCCCCCGGCCTACTGGACTCCGCCACCCGGATGGCCTCCCAGCTGTTCCTGACCTCCATCCCCCTCCTGTTCGCCGTTGCCGCCTTCGCCCCCGAGGGCGTGCGGAACCAGATGAACTCCTCACTACGCTCGCTGTTCGGCATCTCCGGCGCCTCCGCCGAGCAACTGCGCCAGGCGCTGTACAGCCCCGGCGACCTGCGGCAGACCACGGGGATCATCGGCCTGCTGATGGCACTGCTGTCCGGCACGAGCTGCAGTCGGGCGGTCGCCCGGGTCTGCGAACACGCCTGGCAGCTGCCGAAGTCCGGCACCAGGGTCGCGGCCTGGCGGTGGCTGCTGTGGATCGCCTGCTGGGTGGTCGTGCTGCTGTTCCAGGGCGTGCTGCGGAACGGCTTCGGCGCCGGGCTCTGGCTGGGCCTGCCACTGACCTTCACGGCCTCTTTCCTGGTCTGGTGGTGGACCGCCCGTCTGCTGTTGAGCGCACGGATCCGTTGGTTGTCCCTGGTGCCGGGAGCGCTGCTCACCGCCATCGCGTCCACCGCGATGTCGCTGACCGCCCGGATCTACATGCCGATCGCACTGAACCGCTCACTGGCCCAGTACGGCTCGCTGGGCCTGGTGCTGATGGTGCTGTCCTGGCTGATCGCCTTCTGCATCGCCGTCACCTTCGCCATCACGGCCGGCGCGGTGCTGGCCCAGGAGAGGCCGCTCAGCGCCTACCTGGGGCCGACCGGCCCCGAACGGCGCGGAACCTGACCAGCCGCCCCGGCACCGGTCACCCGCCACACCCGTCATACCCGTCACACCGACGAACGCGCCGGCGGCGTCGGACGACCCGACCGCCCGCGCACCCGCCGACAGACCGCACGGACCGAGGCGACCGGGTCGAAGGAGCCCGGGCGGTCCCGGGTCAGCGGGTAGCAGGCGAACCCGATCAGCGCCGCGCTGAAGTGGCCGATGCTCGTGTAGTCCCGGCTCTGCTGGACGCCCAGCCCGTAGACCACCAGCACTCCCACCGCGTACAGGTACCGCCAGGGACGCACGATCAGGTAGGTGAGGACCGCGACCACGCCGGCCAGCGCGTAACTGACGCCGTAGTCCAGGGTGTAGAGGGCCCTCGGTGAGGCCAGCCCCCGGTGGATCGCCCAGCCGAGCACGCCCTCGCTGAGGTAGGTGGCGCCGACGTGCGCGAGCGCCGCCACCGAGATCCAGCGCAACGTGCCGAGCCATCGTTCGGCGGGCACATGGAAGAGGTTGTACAGCAGGAAGTAGAACGGCCAGCCGCCGCCCGCGATCCACAGGGCGCTGGTGACCAGGACGCGCACCGGCGACACCTGGAGATGGTGGAGGTTGGTCGAACGCCGCTCCAGGATGCGGTCCGCGGTCGCCGGATCGACGTGCCGGATCACCTGCGTGGTGACGAGCAGGACCGCCAGCCAGGTGTAGGTACCCGGCGCGCGCCGGACATAGGCCCACACCGCGTGGACGGCACGCGCCCACCAGGGCCGCCGGTGCGCCTTGGCGCCCCTGGCTGTGCTGCCGGCCATCGGCGCCTCCTCGACACTCCTCCCCCTTACCCTCGCCCCCGCCCGACCCGGCCGCCACCCGCCACCCGCCGTCCCTGTGCTGCCCGCGGGAATCCGCCTACCTCACACGCCCCGCCGCCGGCCCCGACGGCCTCCACGGCGCTCGCGTACGCTGGCGCTCGGACCGTCCCGGTCGCGGCCTCCCCTCCACGTACCGGGCGGGGCCGGTACCGGGAACCGCCGAGCAAGGGCACCAGGCACGATGAGCGATCGCCTCGCGACGAGGACACCGACCAGCACCGCTGCTCCCCGGCACCCGGCGCTGAGAGCCGCCGTCCGCCTGCGCCTCACCACGGCGTACGTCCTGCTGCTGACGGTGACGGCCTCCTGGCTGGCGAGCCAGGGCCATGCCGAGCGGGCCCGGTTCGTCCGGCACAACAGCAGCAACGTCCATCACATGGAAGTGGGCAAGTGGTGGACCCTGTTCACCAGCGGCCTGGTGGTCGACGGGGTTCCGGCCTGGGCAGGGATCGCGGCGGTCGCCGCCGTCCTGGGCCTGGCCGAGTGGCGCTGGGGTCCGGCCCGGGCCGGTGCGGTCTTCGTCTTCGGGCACCTGGGCGCCACGCTGCTCACCGAGGGCGCCATGTGGGTGATGCTGACCGCCCGCATCCCCGGCGCACTCTCCCGCACCCGGGACGTGGGCATCAGCTACGGCCTGGTCGCCACCGGCGCCTGCCTCCTCGCGCTCGGCCCGCGCCCGCTGCGCCGTTACGGCCTGCCGGCGCTCGCTCTGGCCCTGGCCGGCGCCTGGGCACTGGACCAGCAGCTGGCCGACGCCGGCCACCTCGTCGCCCTCGGGCTGGGCGCCCTCGCCTCCCGCACCGTCTGGATGCGCACCCGGGCGCCCGCCACGGCCTCCTGATCCACCCCAACCACCCGTCCAGTCAAGCAAGTTGACCAACGGGCCGGTCGACGCGCAGCAGCCGGGAGAACCCTCGTCGCCACCCGGGACTCCGTATGCTCTTGCATTACTCTGCAAATCTATGCCAGAGTTCGGGCATCGGATCGATTACGCCGAATTCCGTCACACATCGCTAGATCAGGGGCCCGCTCACGCGGGTCAAGGGTGCATCCATGTCGAAGGTCTTGAGCAAGCTGCCGGTCGGTGAACGGATCGGCATCGCATTCTCCGGTGGGTTGGACACCTCCGTCGCCGTAGCGTGGATGCGCGAACACGGTGCCTTCCCCTACGCCTACACGGCCGACATCGGCCAGTACGACGAGCCGAACCTCGCCGACGTCCCGGCCCGGGGCCGCGCGTACGGCGCCGAGCAGGCCCGGCTGGTGGACTGCCGGGCCGCGCTGGTCGAGGAGGGCCTGGCCGCCCTCGCCTGCGGTGCCTTCCACATCCGCTCCGCCGGGCAGACGTACTTCAACACCACCCCGCTCGGCCGCGCCGTGACCGGCACGCTGCTGGTGCGCGCCATGCAGGAGGACGGCGTCTCCATCTGGGGCGACGGCTCCACCTACAAGGGCAACGACATCGAGCGGTTCTACCGCTACGGCCTGCTCGCCAACCCCAACCTGCGGATCTACAAGCCGTGGCTGGACCAGGCGTTCGTCGACCAGCTCGGCGGCCGCAAGGAGATGTCCGAGTGGCTCGCCGAGCGGGACCTTCCGTACCGGGACTCCGCCGAGAAGGCCTACTCCACCGACGCCAACATCTGGGGCGCCACCCACGAGGCCAAGCGGCTGGAGTACCTGGACGCCTCCCTGGAGATCGTCAGCCCGATCATGGGCGTGGCCTTCTGGGACCCGGCGGTCGAGATCCAGACCGAGGACGTCACCGTCGAGTTCGAGTTCGGCCGCCCGGTCCGGATCAACGGCCAAGAGTTCGCCAGCGCCGTCGACCTGGTCCACGAGGCCAACACCATCGGTGGCCGGCACGGTCTGGGCATGTCGGACCAGATCGAGAACCGCATCATCGAGGCCAAGAGCCGCGGCATCTACGAGGCCCCCGGCATGGCGCTGCTGCACATCGCCTACGAGCGGCTGCTCAACGCCATCCACAACGAGGACACCATCGCCACATACCACACCCAGGGACGGCGGCTCGGCCGGCTGCTGTACGAGGGCCGCTGGTTCGACCCGCAGTCGCTGATGCTCCGGGACAGCATTCAGCGGTGGATCGGCCACCCGGTCACCGGCAGCGTCACCCTGCGGCTGCGGCGCGGCCAGGACTACTCGGTCATCGACACCCAGGGCCCCAACTTCAGCTACCACCCCGAGAAGCTGTCGATGGAGCGCAGCGTCGACGCCGCGTTCGTCCCCGACGACCGCATCGGCCAGCTGACCATGCGCAACCTCGACATCGCCGACTCGCGCAGCAAGCTCGAGCAGTACGCGGTGCACGGCCAGCTGGCGCCGTGGAGCGGCCTGATCGGCGAGCTCGCCCCGGGCGGCGCGGCTCCCATCGCCGCCGGCAACGGTGACGAGGAGGACCCGAACGCGCTCGACCACGCGGCGCTCGAGTCCGGCACCGACTGACGCGCCTCACGCCCGCGGAGGGCCGTCGCACCCCAACGGTGCGGCGGCCCTCGGCCGCTCTCCCGGCGCCTCCGCTCCGCCCGCCCCCACCTCCCGGCCCCGGCACCCGCCACCGCTCCCCATCCGCGCTCCGCCCCGCCCTCACCCGAACGGCGGCACCGGCCGTGCGCTGGCCACCCAACGGGAGCTGAATGGCGGACGGCGCCCGGCGACGGGAAGGCAGGTCCGGGGATGGGTGAAGCGATCGGCCCGATGCTGGCCTCCGCAGTGGCGGTCGCGCTCAGCCCGCTGCCGCTGATCGCCGTCCTGCTGGTCCTCGCCTCACCGCGCGGCCGGGCCAACGGGGTCGCCTTCACGGCCGGCTGGCTGCTCGGCCTCGCCGCGGTGTCGGCCGCCGTCGTAACCGCGGGCACCGCATTGAACCCCGCCCGCACCACACCGACCTGGTCGTCCTGGCTGAAGCTCGCCCTCGGCACCGCACTCGTCCTGCTGGCCGCCCGGCAGTGGCGCGAACGACCGCGACCCGGCCGGGTGACCGCGCCACCGGCCTGGCTGCTCTCGATCGACCGGCTGACCGCCGCCCGGTCCGCCGGTCTCGCCGTGGTCCTGGTCATCGCCCACCCGAAGACCCTGGTCCCGGCCGTCGGCGGCGCCGCCTCCATCGCCGCCGCGCCGACCGGCGGCGGGGAGAAGGCGGTGGCCGCCGCCCTGATGGTGCTGCTCGGTTCGCTGGGCACCCTGCTGCCGCTCGCGGCACACCTCCGGGGAAGCGTCCAGGCACGACGCACCCTCGGCGAGTGGCGCGCCTGGACGGCCACGCACAGCGCGGCGATCATGATCACCGTCCCGCTGCTGCTCGGCGCCGAGTACCTGGGCGACGCCGTCTCCGGGCTCACGTAAGCCCCCACCTACCCGACCCCGACCGGCCCACCCCTCGGGCCGGCCCGCTTCCCTACCCACCCCGTCTCCGTCACCGGATCCGTACCACCCCCCGCCCCCGCACGGCCCGGACCCCCAACCGCCCGGGGTCGGCCGTCGGCCGCGCCGCCACCGCCTCCCGTACCGTCAGCAGGATCTCGCCGTCGTAGCGCTCCGCCAGCACCCGCGCCAGCTCCGCCGCCCCGCCCGGCCGGACGTCGGGCGCCAGCTCCGGCAGCCGGCCCGGGGCGCTGAGGTCCTGGGCCTGGGCGGCCCAGCGGGCCGCATCGCACCGTTCGCCCTCGGCGGTGTAGTGCACGGCCAGGCAGTGCACGGCCAGCTGGTCCCCGTACTGGGCGGCTATCCGCCACCAGAAGACGCCGTCCGCCGCACGTCCCATGCCGTACAGCAGGCAGCCGAGGGTCCGGAAGGCGGTCTTCTCGGCGAGTTCGAGGTCCAGGGCCAGCTCCCCCGGCTCGACCGCGCCCGCCACCCCCGCGCACAGGTGCCGCAGGTCGCGCCGCAGCTCCGCCCGTCCCCCGGCCCACCGGGACTGCCCCGGGGCCGACCCCGGACCGGACCCCGAGCCTGGACCGGATCCCGCCCCCGAACCGGAGCCCGACCGCAGGCCGGGACCGGCTCCGGCCCCCGCTCCCGCGCCGAGCCCTGAACCCGCCCCCGCTGCCGCTCCCGGGCTCGGCCCCGAGAGCGGAGCGTGCGGTGGCCGGGCCCCGGCGGGCGGCCTGGCGGGGCGTTCGCGCACCGCCGGGGCGGTCCGCCGGGCGGCGGCGAGCCGCTCGGCCAGCCGGCGGGTGAAGTCCACCGGATCGTGGTCGTCGAACTCCCGCTCCAGCTCGACGGCGTGCGCACGCAGCAGGTCCACGACCCTCATGTCTGCGCCCCGCCGTCGTCCTGGTGCTCCAGGAGGTACTCCAGGTGACGCCGCCCGAGGCTGTAGTAGGTGCGGGCGGTGGTGTGCGCGATGCCGAGGGACCGTCCGATGTCGTGGTACGACAGCCCCGCCTGGCGCAGCCGGACCACGTCGGCCTGGACGGGTGCGGCCCGCGCGAGTTCCTCCATCGCCCAGTCCAGGGCGTCCAGCTCGGCGAGTTCGTTCAGCTCGTCCTGGCTGGTGTCGGGACGGCGCTGGGCGATCACCCGCAGCCGCTTGCGTTCGGTGCGCCGGCGCTCGCGCATGACGTCCACCACCGCGTCCTTGACGATCTTGAAGGCGAAGGCCTGCGGATCGGGGCTGGCCAGGGCCCGGCGCCAGTTCTTGTAGAGCGTCGTGCCCGCGTTCTGAACGGCGTCCTGGGCGTCCTCACGGTGCCGCAGGCGCTGCTGGGCGTAGCGGAGGTAGCCGGAGTTCTCGCGGGTGAAGAAGGCCTCGAAGTCGTTCGGCAGGTCGCCGAGCGGGTCGGCTCGCAGACCCCGCTCCTCGCCCGGCCCGGGAGTGCTCACGCGACCCCCCTTTCGTGGTCGGCTGGCCGGCCCGCCTGGTGGCACGCCGACGGCCCCTTGGGGCTCGTGGTGTAACCGTCCGGGAGGTCCGCGATGTTGACCGGATCGGGCAGACAATTGCCGAACGTTTCCGTTCACTTTTGAACAGTGCGGCTGACCTGCCGCTTCACCCTCGCGCACCCAGCCGGAAGACTCGCAACGTGACCCAGATCACAGTGTGCGAGGGCGCCGCTTGACAAGCCCTACGGCACCACCCGCACCATCCCCGCAACACTGCGGATCCCACTCCGCGCAGCGCCCCCCGCCCCCAGCGGGTCACGCCCCCTACGGCGCCGGCTCCACCTCCGCCGCATCCAGCGTGGCGGTCACCCGTTCCAGCAGCCCGCGCAGTGCGACCAGGTCCTCGACCGGCAGCCCGGTCGCCGCGAGCAGTCGGCGCGGAACCTGCCCGGCCCGCTCGCGCAGCGCCGACCCCTCGGGGGTCAGGCGGACGGTGACCGACCGCTCGTCCTCCGGGCTCCGCTCGCGGCGCACCAGCCCGGCCGCCTCCAGGCGCTTGAGCAGTGGGGAGAGCGTCCCGGAGTCCAGCCGCAGCCGCTCGCCGATCCGCTTGACGGGCAGCTCGCCCTCCTCCCACAGCACCAGCATGACCAGATACTGCGGATAGGTCAGCCCGAGGTCCCGCAGCAGCACCCGGTACACGCCACCGAAGGCGCGGGAGGCCGCGTTGAGCGAGAAGCAGATCTGCTGGTCGAGGCGGAGCAGCTCCTCGTCCGCCATGCCGGGGTGAGTCGTCATGAACCCATGGTACCGATCACCATCGCGCCATTTAGTTGTGCGCAATTGAATTGCGTGCTCTACTTGTCTCGACGCAGCGACGCAGCGACGCAGCGACGCAGCACCGACCGAGCGGCCGCCGCCCAGCACACCGGGCCGGCAACCGACCGGACAACCGACCGCAGGAACACCCAGGACCCGAAGGGGAAGCCACCATGGACGCGCTCTACACCGCAGCCGCCACCGCCAACGGCCGGGAGGGCCGCGCCGTCAGCTCCGACGGACAGCTGGACCTCGCGCTGGCCATGCCGCCCGCGCTCGGTGGCACTGGCCAGGGCACCAACCCGGAGCAGCTCTTCGCCGCCGGCTACGCCGCCTGCTTCGCCAGCGCCCTCAGCTTGGTCGGCCGCCAGGCCCGGGTGGACACCAGCGAGGTCTCGGTGACCGCCGAGGTGTCCATCGGCAAGGACGAGGCCGGCTTCGCCCTCGCCGTCGTGCTGCGCGTCGAGCTGCCCGAGTCCCTCGCGGGCGAGACCGGCGAGCTGCTGGTCAAGCAGGCGCACCAGGTGTGCCCGTACTCCCGTGCCACCCGGGGCAACATCCCGGTCGAGCTGGTCGTCGAGTAAGCACCCCCGAGAAGGAGCACCCCGGGGGGAAGAGCACCCCGAGCGCCCTCCGACCGCCCCACCGACGGACCGGGCCCGCCGCACGCGAACTGCGGCGGGCCCGGTCCGTCCTCCCTGGGCTCAGTCGCCTCCCGGCCCGTTCGCCGAACGCAGCGTGTCCAGTCGGTGCCGGTACTCCTCCGCGTCGATCTCACCCCGAGCGAACCGCTCCGCGAGCAACTGCTCCGGGGACACCCCCTGACCTCCTTGGCCCCCTTGCCCCACCGGACCCCAGCCGTGCGGACCGCCCACCCCGGCCCCTCCGGCGCCGGGTGCCGCCCGACCGGGCGGGATCGGCTGCCGCGAGCGCGCTACGTAGCGGAACAGGGCCACGGCGAGCAGGACGACGATCACCAGGAACATCAGCGTCCCGAACGCCATCAGCCCCACGCCCCAGCCACCCACGTAGTGGCCGTGCCCGTGCCAGTACCTCATCAGGACCTCCTCCTCCGGCCCCGTCGGGGCCCGCCGAGGTGAGCAGCGCCTACCACCATCGTGCTCCCGTCGGTGGCGAAAGCGCTGTGAGGGCGGGCTGAGAAAACGTTCCGGCAACCGTTCCCGGGCCCCACCGGGGTAGCGTGCCGCTGGTGACCCACCACCCGCCGCCCGCGTTCCACCCCCAGCGGCCCACGGCTCACCAGCCGTCCATGGCCTTCCATCCGCCGGAGGACGACCGCTCCCCCGAGCAGCTCGTCGCCGCCGGGGTGCTGCGGCGCCACCCGGACCCGCGCCCCCACCCGGCGCTCGGCCACTCCCCGATCGGCTACGTCGCCACCGCGCTCTGGGCCGAGCTCACGGCCCTCGCCATCGCGCCGGCGGCCGCCGAGGCCACCGCCACCGCACTGCTGCGCGCGATCGCCGACCGCGCCGTGGACGCGGCGCTCGCCCCGGGCAACGAGCGCGCCCCGCGCGACGACCTGTACGTGGCCGACCCGGCCCACATCGGCCCGTACCGCCGGGCGATCTGGTTCCAGCGTTCCAACCCGCACGCCCCGCACACCCCACACGACGCACACAACCCGTACGGCTCGCAGGGCCCCCGCGGCCTGCTCACCCCGGTCGACGCACGCGGCGGTTACGCCCCCCGCGGCCCGATCACCGCCTCCTTCGCGCCCCACGAACCGTAGCCCCGGGCGCCCCCGCCCGCCCTCGCCCGCCCCGCCTCCCTCAGCGCTCGACCTGGAGGCTGTGGCACACCCAGCTCAGCCGGTCCGGCCCGCCGTACGGCGGCCGGTCGTGATACGTCCCGTCCGCCACCGACATGTTGACGATCAGGTACGCGTGCCACGCGGCCCCGACCCCGTGCAGGTCCGCGTAGACCAGCTCGTCCTCCACGTACCAGTCCACCGAGTTCGCGCCGAGCACCACCCGCAGGCCGAAGGTCGCCCCCGGCCCGATCCCGGCGCTCGCACCGTGCCAGTACCGGAAGCCGCCGCGGACGTGGTTGGAGATCTCCAGCAGGTCCGGGTTGTCGGGGTGGTACTCGAAGACGTCCACCTCGTTGCCGCCGTCCCGCCAGGTCCAGATCGCCGGCCAGGCACCCAGCTCGACCGGCAGTGTCACGCTCGCCGACAGCACGTCCCCGGCGCGGAGCTGGAAGCCGTCGGGACTGCCCTCGGTGGTCAGCAGACTGCAGCTCCACAGCCCGCCACTGTGCCGCCTGACCGCCGTGAACTGCCCGTCGGGGCAGTAGTCGCGGCTGAGGTAGTCGAGTTTGTGGTCGCTCCGGTTGGTCGGCCCCATCCGGGGATAGGCGCTGCTGCGCCCGGCGATCCACTGCCTGGTCGAAGTGAAGTCCGCGTCGAACACGACTGCCACGGCCGCCTCCCCGGAGCGCTGGCGTCCCGGCAGTCCGCACCGCCAGGCACACAGGGTGAGTTACCCGATACCCTCCGCAGTATGCGAAGTG
This sequence comes from Kitasatospora sp. NPDC058046, assembly GCF_042885595.1. NCBI lineage: Bacteria > Bacillati > Actinomycetota > Actinomycetes > Kitasatosporales > Streptomycetaceae > Kitasatospora > Kitasatospora sp. NPDC058046. Next base: position 206,579 of record NZ_JBHVRS010000010.1, on the reverse strand, counting down.
GATCGTTCGGGTCCGGGACGAACGTGCGATTCGGGACCGGTACGGCCGGTCAGGGGTCGGCGCCGAGCAGGTCAGCCGACCGGAGCCGCGCCTCCGGCCCCGAGCCGGTCGGTCACCGAGACCACCCCGTCCACCGAGCGGCACAGGTTGAGCACGATCGGCACCAGGTGCTGCTCGGGCACGGTGCCGCTGAGCACCACCCGCCCCTGGGTGACCTCCACCCCGATCTCCGCCGGGCTGACCCCGTCGATCCGGCCGAGCACCTCCTCGACGATCTCCCGCCGGATCACCATGTCCTCGCGCAGGAAGACCCGCAGCAGGTCGCCGCGGCTGACCATGCCGACGACCCGCCCCTCCTCGTCCAGCACCGGCAGCCGCTTCAGGCCGTGCCGGCTCATCAGCCGGGCCGCCGCGACCACGCTGGTGCCGGGCGTGGTGCAGACCGGCTGCGCCGTCATCAGGTCGGCCGCGGTCACCTCGCCGTCCGGGCCCGCCTGCGCCGACTCGGGCGCGGGCAGCAGGCTGGCCGGGTCCTCCTGCGCGGCCAGGGTGCGCAGCAGGTCGGCCTCCGAGACCACGCCGAGCGGTCGCCCTTCCGGGTCCACCACCGGTACGCCGGTGATGTCGTACTCGCTCAGCAGCGTCACGATCTCCCGGAATCCGGTCTCGGGCGAGACCAGGACCACGGGGCTGGTCATCACGGATTCGACGGTGGCATGACGCACGCCGGTTCACCTCGTCCAACGATGCTGGTCCGACCGGACGCGGATCGTCCCGGCCGGTACCGGCAGCATCGCCCGTAACGGCCGCGACCGCCAGGGGCCAAGGGGCCGAACGGGCGGGACCTTGGGCCCCGACCTGCTGACACGGCCCCGACACCACGCCCCCGACCGGGCACCGGCACCACGGGCCCGGCACCACACCCCCTACCGGACACCGGCACCACGCCCCGGCCGGGGCAGCCGTGGGAACGACGCCGTCAGGCGTGCGTGGTCGCCCCGCAGACGAAGACGGGCACCCGCAGGAACCCGTGGCTCCGGACGGCCGCCGCGGCCGCCGGGGAGGTGCAGAACCAGCCGTTCCGACCGAACACGGCCCGCAGCGCCCGTCCCTGCGCGTCGGCACTCGTCCAGTCGCCGTCCCGCACCCCGAGGTAGAGGGTCCGGCCGTGCCAGGTCGTCAGGAAGGCCGGGTTGGTCCCGCCGTCGACCGTGGGCGCCGTTCCGTCCAGGGACTGCGGCACGAGCACTCCCGGGTCGTCGCCCGGCTTCCGGTGACCGCCGGTGACCTGTCCGACCCAGCGGCCGACCGAGTACGGGACGATCGCGTTCGGGTCGTGCAGGACCGCGTCCTCCCCCTGGTCCTCGGCGACGCCGGAGGTCACGCACGGGCCCGCGTAGAAGGTGCCCGGATCGCCGTTCGGGGAGGCGGCGGCAGCGAAGGCGGTCATCTCGTCGGAGAGGTAGGACGATCGAAGCGTGGCGGGGTCCGAGACGTGGACACCGGGTACCACGGGCCTGATCGTCGCGTCCGGAAGGCTCGGGTCGATCTGCCGCCAGTTGGTGATGTCGCAGGAGTAGATCCACCGCAGATCGGCGGTCGTCAGGTTCTTCGGTGCGTTGCCGCCCGCCGGGGCCGCCCAGGTCACCGCGTCCCTCACGAGCGGGACGAAGTCGATCGAGGTCGGGTCGCCCTGCTGTGGCGGCCTGCTCAGCCTGGCGAAGTCGACCGTTCCACTGCTGTTGAACACCAGGGCGTTGAGGGCGCTCCGGGTGTTGGTCGGCCGGAAGATCTCGTAGGCCCCGGTCTTGGGCGTGATCCTGCTGGTTCCCCGGGCGTCCCAGCTGTAGAGCCGGGGCGCCCACGCCGACCAGGTCGGCGGCGGGCGTCGCCGCTGGTCGGCACCGGGCGGGCCGCCATCGCTCGCCGGACGTTCTTCCAGCGGTGGCGCGCCGCACGTCCGTCATATGCCCGCCGATCACCCCGGACGGCGCAACCATCACATGATCGACTCGTTGGACCATCCACCACGACAGCGGTACGGCTCCCGGGAGGGCCCCTTGGCAGTACGGACGGTGAGCACGGCCGCGCTGCGCCGGGATGTCGCGGCGCGCCCGGTGGCCCTGGCGGAGGCCTCGCTGGTGCGCCACTACCGAAGGCTGGTCCGGCTCGCCTACCTGGCGCTGCCGGCCGACCGCGACCGGCACACCCGGGTGCTCGCCGCCCACTGCGCCGTCCAACGCGCCCTGCCCACCCGCTGGGCCCGCACGGACCGAACCGCCGTCCGACCGTCCGCGCCCGGGCCCTCCGACGCTCCGGAAGGCACGGACGCCCCGGACGACCCGGCCTACGCCGCGCTGCGCCTGCGGGTGCTGCGCGCCGCGCTCCGGCCCCGCCCGGCCGCCCGTCTCCTCACGCCCCGGGTCTGGGGCCTGCGGCTGTTCACCCCGCACGGCGGCGAGGGGGACGCGGAACTCGACCACGCGCTCGCCGCGCTCTCCGCCCCGGCCAGGGCGGCCTTCGCCCTGCGGACGGTCGAGGGGCTGGGCGTCGAACGGGCCGCCGAGGTGCTGCGGCAGGCCGGGGTGGCGCACCCGGCGGTGGCGGTGGCCGTGGCCGGGCAGGTGCCGTCCGGTCCGGATCCGCTGCCGCCCGCCTTCGACCCCTGCGCCGTCCGGGTGCAGCCCACCGACCTGCTGCGCCGGCGCCGTACGCTGACGGCCGCGCTCGCGGTCGGCGTGCTCGGCCTCACCACCACGGCGGGCGTGCTGGGCGGTTCGCACCCGGCGGCGCCCGGCCGTCCGACGACGGTGCCGCTCGCGGGCGCCGACCCCGACCCGTCCCACCTGGTCCGGGTCGCCCCCGACGCCTGGCAGCACACCAGCCGGGTCGACTTCACCGCCTGGCCCGCCCGTGGCGAGCGGCGCGAGGACGGCGCGCTGCTCGGCCGCGCCCTGGCCGCCTGGGCCCGGCCCGGCAGCCGGACCCACGCCGAGCCGGGTACGGACGCCGGTCCGCCCGCCGCGCCCGCGCCGCACCTGCTGTTCGCCGGGACGGTGGACGGCACCGGTGTGGTGGTGTTCTCCGACGGCGAGCGGATCGCCCGCTACACCGACAGCCAGAACGGTCAGGGCGGTCGGGACAGCGGAGACCTGGACCTCGCCCGGGCCGACGACGCGGACCCGACCACGGCCGGCGCGGTGGTCCTGCGCCGTCAGGGCGCCACCGTCCGCTACCTGCTGGCGCCCTGGGTGGACTCCGCGGAGACCCGCCGGATCGACCGGCCCGACACCCCCGCCCACCCGTTGGAGCACCCCGACGGCCTCACCTCCCCGGCCCCGGCCGGCGGGCCCGCCGACTGCCAGGGCGCCACCCTGCTCCAGCTGCACTCGTCCCCCGTGGTCGCCGAGAAGGCCGAGAGGTCCGCCTTCCTGCTGGCCGACCTGGGCGGCCTGATCCCCGCACACCTCACCTACGCCCCGCCACCGGAGCGCCCCCAGCCGGACGGCTCACCACCTGACCGAGCCCAGGCCGACCGCGCCCAGGCCGACCGCGAGCCGCGCGAGGCGACCGCCCAGGACGCGCTGCTGGCCTGGTCCCGGGCCGGCTGCGCCGTTCCGGACGGCACACCGGGCGTCAAACAGCTGAACCTCTGGGCCTTCGCCGTCCAGCCGCTGCCGCAGAACGCGGGCTCGGCCTCCTGGGTCTGCCTGCGCGCCGACCGCTGGGACGGCGCGGGCAGTGCGGCCACCGCCGTCGTCCTGCCGGGCGCCCGCGGCGCGCAGCGCACCGGCGGCGGACCGGGCCGGGCCTGCGGCCGCTTCGAGCGGGACGCCGTGGCCTGGACCTGGTGGCGTTCCCCGCACGGGACGGAGTTCGTGCTCGCGGCGGGCAGCCGCCGGGTCACCCGGCTCACCGTCAAGGGTTCGGGCTGGTCCGCCGACCGGCCCGCGCCGGACCGCACCCTGGCCGTCGAACGCCCCGCCCGCGCGGCCGTCCAGGTGGAGGCGCTGCTCGACAACGGCGCCCGGATCGACCCACCGCACTGAGCCCCGCGCCCCGTCTCCCTTCCACCCCGAGTGCTCCCGTTCAGGCCACGGCCCGCGGCCGACGGGACAGCTCCCGCTCGTAGTCGGGCAGTTCGACGCTGCTGACCTGCTTGCCCAGCTCCAGCATCTTCTCCAGCGCCCAGCGCCGGTTGAGCAGCGCGTTGCGGAACCGCAGCCCGGTGGCCGTGCGCGGCGCGAGGAACGGACCGGTGCGGTCGCCGCCCTTCTGGCAGCCCTGCGCGTAGCCGCGCAGGAGGTGCTCGTACCGCGCGAAGGCGGCCCGGTGGTCGCCGCGGGCGCGGGCCAGCTCGCCCGCCAGGACGTACGCGGCCACCACCGCCGTCCCGGTGCCCATGCCGCCGATGGTCGCGCCGCAGGCGGCGTCGCCGATCAGGGCGATCCGACCGGTCGACCAGGCGGGCACGTCGGCGCGACTGATCGAGTCGAAGTACGGCTCGGGGGCGGCGTCCAGGCTCTCCAGCAGCTGCGGCACCCGCCAGCCGAGGCCCGCGAAGGCGGCCCGGACCAGTTCCTTCTGCCGCGCCGGGTCGTGACGGTCGTAGCGCAGTTCGGGCGAGGCGAAGAGGCAGAAAGCACCGGCCCGGCTCGGGTCGCGGTGGTCGGCGCCGACGGACATCAGCCGGCCGGGGACGTTGAGGCCGACCCCGCCGATGGGCAGTCCGAGGTCGTTGGGCAGCTGCCAGGTGGCCGCGTAGTAGCCGAGGTGGCGGACGTAGCGCTGCTCGGGGCCGAAGGCGAGCCGACGGACGGTGGAGTGCAGCCCGTCGGCGCCGATCACCAGGTCGAACTCGCGCGGCGCCCCGTGCCGGAAGGCGACCCGGACCCCGTCCGGAGTCTCCTCCAGCGCCGTGATCGAGTCGCCGAAGACGTACTCGGCGCGGGCGCTGCTGTGCCGGTGGAGCAGCTGGGCCAGCTCCCCGCGCGGGACCTCCAGGTCACCTCCGGCGAACTCGGCGGGCAGGTGCAGCAGTTGGCGCCCGTCGGGGCCGACGAAGGTCATCGGACTGCCGCCGGTGCCGAGCGTGCGCAGCTCCTCCAGGACGCCCATCCGCTCCAGCACGGTCAGGTGGGTGCGGCCGCGGAAGTCGACGTCCTGGCCGCCGTCGCGCAGCGCGGGGGCCAACTCGACCACGGTCACCTCGAAGCCGTACCGGCCCAGCCAGTGGGCGAGCGCGGGGCCGGCGATGCTCGCGCCCGAGATCAGGACCTTGGTGCTCATGGGAATCCACTCCGTCCGAGGATCGTGAAACTGTGTCTGGCGGACACTGTTTGTTGCTGTGTACGGTAGACACAGTTGAGCGGGAAGGGCAACCCCCCAGGTGGCAAGCCCCGAACGGAACCCCAGAACGGGAGCGGATGATGGCCGAGGCGGCGAACGACACGGTGCGGCTGCTCTGGGGCCCGGCCCCCAAACCCACCCGCGGGCCGAAGCCGGCCCTCAGCCTGGAGCGGATCGCCGCGGCCGGGGTCGAGGTCGCCGACGCGGAGGGGCTCGGCGCGGTCTCCATGCAGAAGGTGGCCGGGCTGCTCGACTTCACCAAGATGTCGCTCTACCGGTACGTCCCCGGCAAGGCCGAACTCGTCGCCCTGATGGTCGAGTCGGCCGTCGAAGCGCCCCCGGACGCACCGGAGGGCGCCGACTGGCGGGAGCAACTCACCGCCTGGGCCCACCACTTGGCCGAGTCCTTCGCCAGGCACCCGTGGCTGCTGGACGCCACCGTCGGCGCGCGGGCGCTCGGTCCGAGGGAACTCGCCTGGCTGGAGCGGGTGGTGGCGGCGCTCGACGGCCACGGGCTGACCGGCCCCGAACGGATGGACGCCGCCGTCCTGCTCACCGGGCACGTGCGCGGAATCGCCGCGCAGTCCCGCGCCGCCGGCCCCGCCGACACCCCCGAGGCCGAACTCCTCGCCGCCCTCGGCACCGTGGTCCAGGAGAACGCCGACCGCTTCCCGGCCGTCGCCGCCGCCATGGCCGACCCCGACGGCCGCGACCAGGCGCTGGAGTTCGGCCTGGAGCGCATCCTGGACGGGCTGGCCGCCCTGATCGACCGCCGCACGGCCGGCGCCTGACCCGCGGCAGCGTCCCGGAACGCCCGGTGGCGAGGAACCGGAGGCCCGGGAAAACCGCTCGGCCGGCCACCCGGCCGCTCGCTAGGATCGCGCCCCATGGCGATGTTCGTGCACCTGACCGCCGCGGCGAACGCGCCGCGCATCCGCCGCGCCGGGATCCGCGCCGACAGCCGGGGCCAGGGCGGCGCACGCGGGGTGTACTGCTTCCCCGTGCTGCCCTCGTACACGCTGACCCACCAGTGGCTGCGCGAGCTGGCCCGGTTCGGCCCCAAGGGCGCACTGGTCGCGGTGCACCTCCGACTGGACGACGGGCAGGAGGTCCTGACCGGGCACTACCGCGACCGCGCCCAGGACGCCCAACGGCCGGTGCGGGCCGCCGAGGCGGTCCGGCGGATCGGCGCCCTGCCCGACCCGCGCGGCTGGGAGGTCTTCCTGCCGCGCACGGTGGGCGCCCGCGAGGTGCACCGGGTCCGCGCCGTGCCGCAGGCCACCGGCTGGCGCTATGTCCCGGGCGCCCACGGCACCCGGCCCTGCACCTGTTTCGGCTGCCGTATCCGCGGCGAGTACGGCAGCCGCCGGCTGCGCGAGCGCCACCCGCACCCGCTGGACGGCCCGCCGCCGCCCGTCCCGGTGCTGCTGGCCCGGATCGCGGCGGCCGGCGAACCCGGCGACCCGTACGAACTGCGCACCGCCCTGCACTGGTTCGGGCTGCGCCGCCGCGGCCCGGTGGACCTGCTCACCTGACTGGCCGACCACCCGCACCCGGGCGTGCGGACGGACCTGGTCTGGGCCGTCGGCGGCTGGTCGACCCCGGGCGTCGCCGAGCTGCTGGACGGCCTGGCGGACGATCCGGACCCGCTGGTCCGCGGGGCCGTCGAGGCGGTCAGGGAGAGCTGAGCCCCGGCCGGCGGCCCGCCCCGGACGGGCAGCACCGCTCCGCCGGCCGGTGCGCCGCCGTCAGGAGACGCGCTTGAGCTGCCAGGAGTTCTTCTCCAGGCTCGGCACCGCCGAGTAGTTGCAGCCGGAGCCGTAGTAGGTGCTGACGATCGTCCAGCCGGTCGGCGGCCAGGTGGAGGCGCAGGCGTTGACCACGGTGCCGACCGGGTAGCCGGTGAGCTGCATGATCTTCTTGGTGTTCGGGGTGAAACCGGAGCCGCAGCCCGCGCTGTTCCACCACTGGACGTCCACGAAGCCGCCCGGCGTCAGCGAGGAGGAGCAGCTGGTGCTGGTGTCACCGGGCGCGGCCTGGGCCGTCCCCATGGTCAGGGTCAGCGCGGCGGCGGTACAGCCCAGGGTCAGGACGGCGGAACGAAGGCGTATCACGGGGCGGCTCCTCTCGGTGACGCGGCGCGTCCGCGTCCCGCCCATTCCTATCCGTGCGGAGCCGATGACGGACAGCGACTTTCCGGCCCGACCTGCGGCGCGTTCTCGCCCATTCCCCGCCGGGAGCGCTCCACCGGTACGCGGCTGACCTGCGCACTCTCCCGTCGACATGCCCGTTCGCCGGATCCGGGTGATCATGGGACGAACCGCGTCATCGGCGATTCGGCGCACCGGGCCGTCGGCCCCGGGAGCGCCCGGAAGGTGGACTGCGATGTTCCAGCTCCTGTGGATTCTGCTCATCGGCTTCGTGCTGGGCGTGCTCGCCAAACTGATCCTGCGTGGACCGCAGTCGATCCCCTGGTGGCTGACCATGCTGCTCGGCGCGGCCGGAGCCTGGCTCGGCAACGCCGTCTCCGGCTGGATCGGCGTCCGCCACACCTCGGGCATCGACTGGATCCGGCACATCCTGCAACTGGCCTTCGCCGTCGCCCTGGTGGCCTTCGTCGCGCCCGCGTGGACGAAGTCCCACCAGAACCGCTGACCGGCCGACCCCCGGCACCCGGACCGGCCGACCCGCCGGCCGACCAGCCGGCCGGGCCGCCCGTTCAGCCCACGTGGACGGCCGGCCGGCGGGACCGGTCCGGTTCGGCCTCGCGCAGCACCTCGCGCGTGACGGGGGCGATCTCGCCCTGTCCGAACAGGAAGAACCGCAGGAACTGGGCGAAGGGGTTGCCCTCGGTCCACTCGAAGTAGATGTGCGGCTGCTGCCCGGTGAGGTCGCGCACCTCGAGCAGCAGCGCGGCCAGCGCGTTGGGCACGCTGGAGCTCTCCAGCGCCAGCACCCGGTAGCGGTCGTGCAGCACCTCGCCGCGGACCGTCAGCACGGCCTCGAAGTCGGACGGGTCGAGCACGGTGACCTCGACGAACACCAGGTCGTCCTCGGCCGGGATGTCGTTGTCCCGCCGGATCTGGTGGATCTTGTCGCGGTACTCGGCGAGGTCCCGGCTGTTCGGCTCGTTGGCGATCAGCCGCAGCGGGCGGTGGGTGTAGTCCCGGACGAACCGGTCCGCGACGTCGTCCAGCACCACGTCGGTGACGCGCAGTTCGAAGGCCCGCTTGAGCCGGGACAGGAACGAGAGCAGCATGATGCCCGCGATGAAGCAGGCGCCGATCTTGACCCCGTCCGGCCGCTCGGCGATGTTCACCGCCGTGGTGTAGAGGAACACCCCCGCGATCACCGCGAAGCCGGTGCGCCAACGGCGCTGCCCGGCCTTGTGGGCGGCGATGGTCACCGCGATGGCGGCGGAGCTGATCAGCACCAGCACGCCGGTGGCGTAGGCGCCGCCCTGGGCGTCCACGTTGGCGTCGAAGATCCAGGTGACCAGGAAGGCGATCAGGGTGAGCACGATGACGGTCGGCCGCACCGCGCGGGCCCAGTGCGGGGCCATGCCGTAGCGGGGCAGGTAGCGCGGCATCAGGTTGAGCAGCCCGGCCATCGCGGAGGCCCCGGCGAACCAGAGGATGGCGATCGTGGACAGGTCGTAGACACTGCCGAAGGTGCTGCCCAGGTACTCGTGGGCGAGGTAGGCGAGCGCCCGCCCGTTGGCCTGGCCGCCGGCCTTGAACTGGTCGGCCGGGATGAGCAGCGTGGTGATGAAGCTGGTGGCGATCAGGAACACGCTCATGATCGCGGCGGCGGTGGTCAGCAGCTTGCGGGCGCCGCGGATCCGGCCGGTGGGCTTCTCCTCGGTGTCGTCCGGGTCGCCCTCGATGTGCGGCATCACGGCGACGCCGGTCTCGAAGCCGGACAGGCCGAGCGCCAGCTTCGGGAAGACGATCAGCGCGACGCCGATCATCGCGATCGCGTTGCCGTGCTCCACGGTCAGCGCGTGCGTCCAGTCGCTGAACACGTGCGGGGCCTTGAGCACGTGCCACAGCCCGTTGGCGACCACCACGACGTTCAGCGAGAGGTACACCGCGACCAGCACCACCGCCAGGCCGATCGCCTCGCTGAAGCCCTTGAGGAAGACGGCACCGAGCAGCGCGATCATGATCAGGGTCAGCATCACCTGCTTGCCGGTCAGGGCGCTGTGCAGGTGCGGGTTCTCCACCAGGTGGGCGCTGGCGTCGGCGGCGGACAGGGTGATGGTGATCATGAAGTCGGTGGCCGCGAAGCCCAGCAGGGTGAGCACGAAGAGCTTGCCCTGCCAGAAGGAGAGCAGCCGTTCCAGCATCGCGATCGAGCCCTGGCCGTGCGGGCTCTCCTGGGCGACCCTCCGGTAGACGGGCAGCGCGCCGAGCAGGGTGACGACCACCAGCACGATGGTCGCCAGCGGCGAGACCAGTCCGGCCGCGAGCGCGGCGATGCCGGGCTGGTAGCCGAGCGTGGAGAAGTAGTCCAGGCCGGTCAGGCACATCACCCGCCACCAGCGCTGGCCCTTCTCGTGCGGCGCCTCGGCGTGCGGGCCGGGGTGCTGTTTGGCCAGGTCGGCCAGGCCTTCCAGCATCCACTCCCGGAACCGCCCGCGCCGGGTGACCGGCCCCGCCCCTGCTTCGGCCGACCCCGACGACACCACGGGCACCCCTGTCCACGACTCGGCCGGCCTCGTACGGCTCCGGACCCCCTGTGGCCGCCGGACGGCGGGCCTGGTCAGGCTAGGGGACCGGCCCGCCGGGGCCGGTCAACCGCGCGGGCCGACACGCCCGGGTGCGCCCGTACGGCCCTCCCCGGTGGCGGGCCGTCCCGAGACGGGTGCGGCCGCGCCCGGTCCGGTGTGCCAGGCTGCACGGACCTCGCGGAACACGCGAGGATGTCCGCGCGCACCGACGCACCGGGCCGGCGCCGCACAGCGCGCCACCGGCCGGGCCGGCGCGCCCACGGACCGGGCAGGGACAGGAAAAACGGAGGAAGCGGTGGCGGAGCCGAGTCGGCGGAGGATCCTGGGCCTGGGCCTGATGGCGGCCGCCGTCACTTCCTGCGGCCCCCGTCGCCCGGATGCGGCCCCCGCCGCGCACCCGTCCCCCGGGGCGGCGGGCGCGCCGGCCGCACCGGCGTCCACGCCACCCGGCACCGCCGGCCCGGCCGCCGACGGCCACACCGGCCCGACGAGCGAGCGCTCCCGCCCCGGCAACGCCGACTGGGAGATCACCGACCCCGGCCCGGACGGCGCCATCGAGGGCTTCGCCGACCGGGTCAGCGTCCTGCCCGGCGAACCCTTCGGCCTGCACGTCTCCACCCCCGCCGCCGCGTTCACCGTCTCCGCCTACCGGATGGGCTGGTACGACGGCGCCCGCGCCCGGCTGGTCTGGCGCCGCGAGCACGTCCCCGGCGGCAAGCAGGCCGCGCCGCACGTGGACCCGGCGACCCGCACCGTCCTGACCGGCTGGCAGCGCACCCTCGCGGTGGACACCGCCGGCTGGCCCGAGGGCGCCTACCTGCTGCGCCTGGACGCCGAGGACGGCTCCGGGCGGCGCTACGTCCCGCTCACCGTCCGCTCGGCGAGCACCGCGGGCCGGACCGTGGTGATGAGCGCCCCGGCGACCTGGCAGGCCTACAACGAGTGGGGCGGCTACAGCCTCTACAACGGCCCGACCGGCGGCCTGGCCACCCGCTCGCTGAAGGTCGTCTTCGACCGGCCGTACGACTACGACCACGGCGCCGGGCTGTTCCTGGTCTACGAGGCGCCGCTGGTCGCCCTCGCCGAACGGCTCGGCCTGCCGCTCGCCTACACCACCGGCGTCGACGTGGCCCGCGAACCCGGCCTGCTGACCGGGGCGAGCGCCGTCCTGTCGCTCGGCCACGACGAGTACTGGTCGCCCGAGCAGCGGGCCAACGTGGTCGCCGCCCGCGACGCCGGGACCAACCTGGCGGTCCTGGGCGCCAACTGCTGCTACCGCCGGATCCGCTTCGAGCCGTCCGACCTCGGGCCGGACCGCACGGTGGTCTGCTACAAGGACGCCTGGGCGCAGGACCCGGGCCACCAGGCGGGCGCCCCGGCGACCACCGACTTCCGGACCGGCCCGGGCGCCGACCCGGAGAGCTCGATGCTCGGCGTCATCTACGACGGCTACCCGGTGGACGCCCCGTACGTGGTCACCTCGCCCGGGCACTGGGCGTACGAGGGGACGGGCGTCGCGGCGGGGGCCTCGTTCCCGCACCTGGTCGGGGTGGAGTACGACCGAGTGCACACCGGCTTCCCCACCCCGCGCCCGATCGAGGTGATCGCCCACTCCCCCGTGGTGTGCGACGGCCGGCGCTCCCACTCCGACACCGCCTACTACACCGTGCCGAGCGGGGCCGGGGTGTTCGCCACCGGGACGATGCGCTGGGTCGAGGCGCTGGAGGCCCGCGGCCCCGGCGGCGGCCGGGCCGACCACGGCATCGACTCGCACGCCGGGGACCTGGTCCGCCAGGTCACCGAGAACGTCCTGCGCGCCTTCGCCGCCGGCCCGGCCGGCCGGACCCGCCCGGCCCAGGACAACCTCGACGCCGTCTACGGCACGGCGTAGCCGGCCCGGCTCAGCCCGCGGCCAGCGCGACGGCGAGGGCGGTGGCGGGCAGGACAGTGGTGCGACGGATCGTCATGGGAGGTCTCCGGGGCTACTGTTCCGGGCGTTCGCGGCCCGTCACGGTACCGCATCGTGATCGAACGGGCTTCCGACCTCCGGCCGGGGCAGGAGGCGGTCGGAACGCCCGATACACTCGCACGGTCTCATCCGGAGCAGGCACGAGGGAAACAGAACATGGTCGAGGCCTCCCCCAAGGTCGTTGTGGTCGTCCCCACGTACAACGAGCGGGAGAACCTCCCGGTCCTCGCGGGCCTGCTCGCGGAGCTCCCGGTGCCCGGCCTGCACCTGCTGGTGGTCGACGACAACTCCCCCGACGGCACCGGCGAGATCGCCGACAAGCTCGCCGCGGACTCCGGCGGCACCGTGGGCGTGCTGCACCGCACCGAGAAGGACGGCCTCGGCCGCGCCTACCTGGCCGGCATGGCCAGGGCCCTGGACGAGGGCGCCGATGTCGTGGTGCAGATGGACGCCGACCTCTCCCACCCGGCCTCGGCGATACCCGCGATGGTCGAGCTGCTGCTCGGCGGCGACACCGCCGTGGTGCTGGGCTCCCGCTACGTCCCAGGCGGCTCCACCGCCGAGGAGTGGCCCTGGCACCGCAAGGCGCTCTCGGCCTGGGCGAACTTCTACGTCAACACGATCCTCAGCCTCGGGGTCAGGGACGCCACCGCCGGGTTCAAGGCCTGGCGGGCGGACACCCTCCGCGCCATCGACCTGCCAACAGTGCGGAGCAACGGCTACTCGTTCCAGGTCGAGATGAACTACCGCGTCGTCAAGCAGGGCATGACGATCCGCGAGGTGCCGATCCGCTTCGAGGAGCGGATCGAGGGCGCCTCGAAGATGAGCATGGGCGTGCAGGTCGAGTCCGCGCTGGCGCCCTGGAAGCTGCGCTTCAACCGCGAGGGCTGACGGGGCACCGACGGGACCGGACGGGACCGGGCACGGCAGGACGCCGGCCCGGTGCGGTCGTACGGGTGCCGGACCGCCGCCGGAGCGGTGTGAACGGCCGCCGCGGGGAAAGAAGGGCGACATGGCCCTTCTCCCGGAGACACTCACGGACCTGGTCCGCCGCGGCGCCCGAGAACCGTTCGTGGTCCAGAGCGTCCGGGCCACCGTCGCGGCCACCATCGCCTTCGCGGTGGCGACGCGGCTGAGCAGCGAGCCCGCCCCGCTGACGGCGCCGCTGACCGCGCTGCTGGTCGTCCAGGTCACCGTCTACTCGACGCTCAAGACCAGCATCCGCCGGGTCAACTCGGTGGTGGTCGGGGTGCTGATCGCGATCGGGTTCAGCGCGGTGGTCGGGCTCTCCTGGTGGAGCCTCGGGCTGATCATCCTGGCCTCGCTGGTCGTCGGCCGGTTCGTCCGGGTCGAGGAGTTCGTCCAGGAGGTCGCGATCAGCGCGATGCTGATCCTGGGCGTGACCAAGCTGGCCTCGCAGGCCTGGGACCGGGTGCTGGAGACCCTCATCGGCGCGGCCGTCGGCCTGCTGTTCAACCTGGTGTTCGCGCCGCCGGTCTGGGTGGACACCGCCGGGGAGTCGATCGAGGACCTGGCCCGGCGGGCCCGCCAGCTGCTGCTCGACATCTCCGAGGAGCTGGGCCGCCCCACCCCGGTGGCCCGGGCCGCCGAACGGCTGCACGAGGCCCGCCGGCTGGACCAGGCGATCGCCGACGTGGACGCGGCACTGCGCCAGGCCGAGGACAGCCTGCGGTTCAACCCGCGGATCAGCGAGGGGCTGCTGTCCCGGCTGGTGCTGCGCACCGGGCTGGACACCCTGGAGATCTGCGTCGTCGTGATCCGGGTGCTGGCCCGTTCGCTGACCGACCTGGCCAAGCGGCGCGCGCCCGGCGAACGGCTCTTCCCGCCGGACGTCGCGACGGGGCTGGAGGAGCTGCTGGCGCACGTCGGCGGCGCGATGGTGAGCTACGCGGTGCTGGTGACCACCCAGGTGAGCCGCAGCGCCGAGGAGGCGGAGGAGCGGCTGACCGCCGAGCTGGCGGCGGCCTGGGCCTGCCGGGAGAACGTCGCCCAGGTGCTGCTGCGCAAGGTCCAGGAGCACCCGGAGGCCTGGCAGTTGCACGGTTCGATACTGGCCGAGGTGGACCGCATCCTGGACGAGATGGACCTGGAGCACCGCGGCCGGCGGCTGATGGAGGAACTGGACCGGGCCTCGGTGGCGAACCGGGAGCGGTTCTCCCGCTACGCCTGGCTGCGCCGCCTGCTGCGGGGCGAACGGGCCCGCGGCGGCCGGACGTCCGCTGCGGCGGATCGCCCGGCGGCGTAGCGGTGGAACACCCGGCGGTTCGGCGGGCGCCGGGGTCTCAGGGCATCAGCCAGGGCTCCTGCGGCAACGGGTGGCCGGTCTCCAGGTAGGTCTTGAGGTTGGCGAGCACCGCCGACCAGCCCTGTTCGGCGTCCGCCCGGGCGGCCTCGTCGGCGAGGTCCACGTGGGTGACGGTGAGCCGGGTGAGGTCGTGCCAGCCCTGGAGTTCGAAGGTGACCCGGGAGGGGAAGGCGGCGCGCCCCTCCTGCGGCCCGGCCCAGGTGGTGACCAACAGGTGCGGGCGGTCGACCGCCTCGACGGTGCCGATGACGTCGGCGGTCCCGGAGCCGTCGGTCCGCTGGTGCTCCCAGGGCGCGCCGAGCAGCCAGGTGGAGACGTTGCGGTGGCCCCAGTAGAGGCCGGACTCGTCGGCGTTGGTGAGCGCGTGCCAGACCCGCTCGGGGGTGGCCCGCAGGTAGGTGATGCCGCGGTGGCTGAAGGCGGTCACGGGCTCACCCCTTCGCCGCGTCGAGCAGCGGCTGGATCTCGATCTTCTGCATCCGCAGCATGGCCGCGAAGACGCGGTCCGCCGTGGCCCGGTCCTCGCCCGCGACCAGGTCGAGCAGCACCCGGGGGGTGATCTGCCAGGAGAGGCCGTAGCGGTCCTTGAGCCAGCCGCACGGGCCGGGCTGGCCGCCGTCGGCGGTGAGTTCCGCCCAGAGCCGGTCGACCTCCTGCTGGTCGTCGCACGCCACCTGGAGCGAGATCGCCTCGGTGAAGTGGAACGCCGGGCCGCCGTTGAGGCCCACGTACGCGCGGCCGGCGAGCTCGAACTCGACGGTCATCACCGAGCCCGCCGGGCCGGGGCCGGTCTCGCCGTACCGGGTGGTCCTGAGGACCCGGGAGTTCGGGAACAGCGTGGTGTAGAAGGCGGCGGCCTCTTCGGCCTGGTCGTCGAACCAGAGGGAGGTGGTGATTTTCTGCATGCGCCCGACGGTAACGGCGGGGTCCGTCGGGGCGGCCGAGCCACGGCCGGGGGTCACCGGATCGGCGCCCCCGGCCGTCGCCGGGTCAGTGCACCCAGCCCGCGAAGCGCCGGACGAAGCGCTGACCGGTGTGGGCGGTCACCACGACGTCGTAGCGGCCCTGCTCGTCCAGCGGCCAGGCCAGGTCGGCCTGCTTGCCGGGCTTGACCCAGACGGTCTGCGCGGTGCCCGCGAAGTCGTTGGGCGCGGCGGTGAAGGCCACGTCGGTCATCCCGTCGTTGACGAGCTGCAGGGTGAGCTTGCGGCTGCCGCGCAGGTCGACGGTGACGATCGGCACGCCGATGTCGTTCTGGCCGTCCTGCCCGTCGCGGACCACGGTGCCGGCGAAGCGCCGGACGAAGCCGTCCGGGCCGTGCACGGTGAAGTCGTAGCGGCCGTCGGTGGTGGCGGCGTCCCAGACGTACCGGGCGGTGGCGCCGGGGGCGACGGTGTACGGGGTGCCGGCGAAGGGGAGCAGGATGTTCGGGTAGACGGTGTACGGGAAGGCCACCGAGCCGTCGTTGCTCATCGTGCAGGTGACCTTGCCGGTCTTCCGGTCCACCTCGACGTCGGCCCACGGCTGGTACGGCAGCGGGCGGTGCGGGCGCTCGCCGCGCTCCTGGACGGGCATCGCCTGGGCGCCGACCGCCGGCAGCGCGACGCCGGGCAGCCTGGTGCCCGCGTCGGCCCTGGCCATCAGGGCCTTGGTGTCAGGCAGCACCGGGACCGAGAGCTCGGGGGCGGCGAAGTCGAAGCAGCTGGTGAGGTCGCCGCAGACGGCCCGGCGCCAGGCCGAGATGTTGGGCTCGGCCACCCCGGTGACCAGTTCCATGAAGCGCAGCACCGAGGTGTGGTCGAAGACCTGGGAGTTGACCCAGCCACCGCGCGACCAGGGCGACACGACCCAGAGCGGCACCCGGTTGCCGAGGCCGATGGCCCGTCCCTGGGTGAACTCCTCGGGGGTGCCGGGCTCGGGGGTGGGCGGGACCATGTGGTCGAAGTAGCCGTCGTTCTCGTCGTACATCACCAGGAAGACGGTGTGCCGCCAGACCTCCGGGTTGGACGTCAGCGACCGCAGGGCCTGGTCGACCCAGTGCGCGCCGTAGGCCGGGCCGGCTTCCGGGTGCTCGGAGAACAGGTACGGCGCGACCAGCCAGGAGACGGTCGGCAGGGTGCCGTCCTTGCAGTGGCGGTCGAAGTCGGCGGGGTCGAACTTCGTCATCGCGTTGACGTAACGCGGGTCGTCGTGCGGGAAGTTGTGGAACTGCTTGAAGTAGGAGAGCGCGTTGTCGTCGTAGTCGCCGGTGCGCTCGTCCTTGCTGGGGTTGTGGTAGACGCGCCAGCTGACGCCGGCCGCCTCCAGGCGCTCGGCGTAGGTGGTCCAGTCGGCGACGGGGTTGTCGGTGACCGGGGTGTTGTCGATCCACGGGCCGGTGGTGCCGTCGCGGCCGGGGCCGGACGTGCCGGTCCACAGGTAGAGCCGGTTGGGGTCGGTCGGGCCGGCCAGCGAGGTGAAGTAGGCGTCGCAGACGGTGAACGCGTCGGCCAGGGCGTACTGGTAGGGGATGTCGTCCCGGGTGAAGTAGCCCATGGTGCGCTCGCCCTTGGCGGCGATCCACTTGTTCATCGCGCCGTTGTTGATGGCCTGGTGGCCGGTGGCCCAGTCGTGCGGCAGGCCGCCGGCGTTCTGCGCGTTGTACTTGGCGGTGTCCATCCGGTACGGCAGCATCACGCCGCCGTCGCTGCGCCGGCCGTCGGGCTGGCGGAAGACGTCGGTGCCGTCCGGGAACTGGAGCGCCTGCTTGTCGCCGAAGCCGCGGACGCCGGCCAGGGTGCCGAAGTAGTGGTCGAAGGAACGGTTCTCCTGCATCAGGACGACGACGTGCCTGACGTCCTTGACGGTGCCGGTCAGCGGGGTGCCGGGCTTGGCACCGGCGGCGGGAGCGGGGGCCGGGGCGGCGGCGGCCTGGGCGGCCGTCAGGCCGGACAGGGCGGTGGCGCCGGCGGCCGCGGTGGCGCCGACGAAGGTGCGGCGGGAGAGCTCGGGCATGACGAACTGGCCTCTCGGAGCTGGGAGTCGGGGAGCCTGGGAGCTCAGAGCTGGAAGGTGGCGACCGCGGCGGCGGTGTCGGAGGGCCACTCGTTGGCGGCGGATCCGGGCTCGGGCTGCGGCCAGCCGACGGCCAGGGTGTGCGCCTCGACCAGCTTCAGCGGGCCCGCGTACTGGACGTAGTCGGTGCGGTCCTGCGGCTCGGGGCGGTCGCCGCGCCGCTTGCGGGTGGGCGACCAGGTCGCGCCCGGGGCCTTGACCGGGTCGCGGTTCTCCTCGCGGAAGGTGTCGGTCAGTCCGGCGCCCTGGAGGGCCACGGTGACCGGCCAGGCGAGCGCGCCGACCCCCTGGTGGGCGGCGGCGGTGGCGGCCGTCCAGTCCCGGTGCGAGGGCGAGGAGAGCGCACCGGCCAGCACCACCGGGGTGCGCCGGGCGATGTCCGCGCGGACGGCGGCGGCCAGCGCCTTGGCCTGCCTCAGCCGCAGCGAGCCGTTCTCGGCGGCCTCCACCTCGGCGGCGGTCCGGCCGTCCTGGACGGCGTACGGGCCGTAGCCCGCCTCGTCCAGGTGGGCGGCCCAGAAGCGGACGGTGCGGCCGCCGGGCAGCCGCAAAGTGGCCGCGGCGGCGGGCAGTTCGGCGGTCGGCGGGGTGACGTCGGTGAGCGGGTGGCGGCTGAGGATGCCGACACTGCCCGGGCTCTGGTAGGCGTACCAGCCGAGGGCGTCGGCCAGGGTCCTGGCCCGCTCCCCCGCGGTCTCCTGGAGGGCGAGCACGTCCAGGCCCTGGGCGAGGACCACGCGCAGTTGCTTCTCCAGCGCGTCGGTGTGGGCCGAGCCCGCGTCGTGCAGGTTCCAGCTGGCGGCCTTGAGGCGCGGCGGGGCGGCCGGGTCCGCCACCGGGACGAGGACGGTGACGGTGTCGGTGGCACCCGCGCTGTCCTTGACGCCGACGAGCACCGGCTCGGGGTTCCGGCCGGGGGTGGCGGGGGCGGTGCCGGTGAGCGTGCCGTCGGCGCCGACCGCAGCCCAGGCGGGGCCGCTCACCTTGCGGTAGGTGGCGGAGCCGGCCGGGTTGCCGGCCGGGCGGGACCAGAGGCCGCCGAGCCGGACCGTCACCGCGGCACCCGGGGCGACGGGCGTGGCGGTGAACGCGTCGACGGCGGCGTGCGGGCGGACGACGGCGGGCTTGGGGCGGAAGGTGAACGGCCCGGTGCGGGCCAGGATACCGTAGCCGTCCTTGGCGAGCAGGTAGGCGGTGTACGGGCCGCCGGTCAGCGCGGAGGTGTCGAGCTGGACGTCGCCCGAGGTGCCCGCGGTGTACTTCCACAGCAGCGAGCCGCCGTTGCCGGGCTGGCGGTCGCCGTCGTAGATGCCGACCCAGTTCTTGGCGTCGGGGGCGTCGGTGCTCCAGTGGAAGGTGAGCCGGTCGCCTTCGGTGGGGTTGGTGGAGGAACTGAACGTCAGGGCGCTGCCTGCGGCCACGGTTGTCCTGTCCGCCGCCCGGGGCCGGACCGCCGGGGGACGGTTCGCCGGGGCCGGGTTCGGCTGGTCACGGAGGCTGGGAGGAGGGGAGCGCACGCAGTTGGCTGTACAACTGCGGGCGGCCCTCATTCACCCGAAGGCCGGCGACCGGCGCGTGAACGACGCATGACGGAGCGTCGGGCGGTACGGGAACTTCGCTGGGCGGGGCCGTCGGCCCGCGGCGCGGGTGTGGTCGCGGGTGCTTCGGCGGGCAGGTTCGCGGATGCTTCCTCCGGTGTTTCCGCCGACATGCCGCGAGGGCCGCGGCGGGAGGATCCGCCGCGGCCCTCGTCGGACCGTACTGCCGAACCGGGTGCCGCCCGGTCAGGCCAGGGCGAGGAAGAGCTTCTCCAGCTCGGCCTCGCTCATCGGCGCGGCGTCCTGGTCGGCGGCGGCCATGCACTGGCGCATGCCGCTCGCGACGATCTTGAACCCCGCCCGGTCGAGCGCGCGCGAGACGGCGGCGAGCTGGGTGACCACGTCCTTGCAGTCCCGGCCCGCCTCGATCATCGCGATCACTCCGGCCAACTGGCCCTGCGCGCGGCGCAGCCGGTTCAGGACCGCGCCGACCGCTTCCTCGTCCACCTGCATGTCGGGGCCGCCTTTCACATCGACTGTCGATGGACAAGTGTACCCGGCGGGGTATTCATTCCCGGCTGGCGAAAGCCGTGCTCGGCGCCCCCGGGTACGGCTCGGCTCAGCGGCGGGCCAGGCGGCGCTCCCCGCCCGCGCCGGTCGCGTACGGCAGCTCGTAGTGCGCGAACACGGCGGGCTCGTCCTCGGCGGGCAGCACGTCGTCGGTGCCGATCGCCGGGGCCTGCTTGACCTGGTTGCGCGGGTAGGCCACCCGGAGGTAGTCCGGCCCGGCCACCGCCCCGTCCAGCGGGACGAAGACCAGGCGGCGCCGGCCGGCGAAACCGACCGTGACCGTGCCGAAGAACGGCTCGTCGCTGGCCGTCTCGACGTAGACCGACTCCAGCGACCCGATGCGGTGGCCCTTCTCGTCGACCACGGCGTGGCCGCGCCACTCGCGGATGTCCGCCATCGCGATGCCCACGGGCCTGACCTCCCGTCCCCGGCTGTTCCCCCGCCCGGACCTCCATCCTCCGCCGGGAGCGGCAGGGGCGCGCGGCGAGCCCGGGAACCCTCCCCGCCCGACGAAAAGGGACATACGGGGGTGACCCGACCAACCGGTACCCGGGCCGTGACCTGGGCTTTAGGCTGTCCGCCAACAGGGCCGCGAGTGGATCGTCCGTGGCGCCCGGGGCAGAGGAGACGGCAACCGTGGGATACGAGAACATGTGGGAGTCCGGCGGGGCCGGGATCCCGGCCGACCTGCGGCCCGACGTGCCGCACCCGGCCCGGATGTACGACTACTACCTCGGCGGGAAGGACAACTTCCCCTCCGACCGCGCCGCCGCCGAGAAGGCGCTCGCCGCCAACCCGGAGTTCCGCTCCACCGCCCGCGCCAACCGCGGCTTCCTCACCCGCGCGGTGCGGTGCGTCGCCGAACTCGGCATCGACCAGTTCCTCGACATCGGCACCGGCATCCCCACCGCCGGCAACACCCACGAGATCGCCCAGGCGGCCCGACCGGGCGCACGGACCGTCTACGTGGACAACGACCCGATCGTGCTCAGCCACGCCCGCGCCCTGATGGCCGGCTCGGGCCCCGGCCACACCACCGTCATCCGGGCCGACCTGCGCGAGCCCGCCGCGCTGCTGGACGCCGTCCGGGCGGCGGACCTGCTCGACTTCTCCCGCCCGGTCGGACTCGTCCTCGCCGCCGTCCTCCACTTCCTGCGGGACGAGGACCAGCCCCACCAGGCCCTCGCCACCCTGCTGGACGCCCTGCCCTCCGGCAGCCACCTGGTCCTCTCGCACGGCACCGCCGACTTCATCCCGGCCGAGATCCGCGACCGGGTCACCGGTGTCTACGACAAGGCCACCGCACCCCTCGTCGGCCGCTCCCGCGAGGAGGTCCGGGCCTTCTTCGACGGCCTCGCCCTCCTCGACCCCGGCGTGACCACCGTCCCCCTCTGGCGCCCCGACACCACCCCCGCCCCCGGCGCCGACCGCGTCAGCATGTACGGCGCCGTGGCCCGCAAGCCCTGAGCCCCGGGGCCGGACCGGCCACCGCCGGCCGGGCGGGCCTCAGTTCGGGCGGCCGGGCGGGACCAGGCCGGTCTGGTAGGCGATGGCGACGAGCTGGGCGCGGTCGCGGGCGTCGAGCTTGGACATCGCCCGGTGGACGTGGGTGCGGACGGTGAAGGGGCTGACGAACATCCGCTCGGCGATGTCCTCGTTGGTGAGGCCGGTGGCGGCCATCGACATCACCTCGCGCTCGCGGGCGGTGAGGACGGACAGCCGCTCGCTCGTGGAGGCGGCGGAGGCCGGCTCGGGCTGGGCCAGGAACTGGTCGATCACGGCCCGGGTGGCGGCGGGCGAGAGCAGTGCCTCGCCCGCCGCGACGGTGCGGACGGCGGCGAGCAGCTCCTTCGGGTCGGCGCCCTTACCGAGGAACCCGCCGGCGCCCGCGCGCAGCGCCTGGGCCACGTACTCGTCGATCTCGAAGGTGGTGAGGATGAGCACCCGGGTGCCGGACAGCGCCTCGTCACCGCAGATCTCGGCGGTGGCGCCGAGGCCGTCGGTGCCGGGCATCCGGATGTCCATCAGTACGACGTCGGGCCTGGTGGCCCGGGCGAGTTCGACGGCCTCCCGGCCGTCGGCGGCCTCACCGACCACCTCCATGTCCTCCTCCGCGTCGATCAGCAGCCGGAAGGCGCCGCGCAGCAGGGCCTGGTCGTCGGCGAGCAGTACCCGGATGGTCATGCGTGGTCCCTCTCCTCTCGGACCGCGCCGTCCGCTCGGGCGGCGCCGTCCTGTCCTTCGGCTGGTGTCGGGCGATCGGCTGGTGCCGGGCGATCGGTGCGGGCGGCGCGCGCGGCCCTGGCGGCCCGGGCGACGTCGGCGGCGGTGAGGGCGCCCACGGACTCGGGGCCGTCGTCGCGGGCGCCGGTGCGCAGCGGCAGTTCGGCGGTGACCAGGAAGCCCCCGTCGGGCCGCCGGTCGGCACTGAGCCGGCCGCCCACCGCCCCGGCCCGCTCGCGCATGCCGATCAGGCCGAAGCCGCCCTCGCTCGGCGGGTGCTGGGGCAGCGGCACCGCGCGGCGGCGGCCGGTCGCGGTCGGGCGGCCGTTGGCGACGCTGACCGCGACCCGGCTGCCGCTGTAGGCGAGGGTGATCTCGGCGTCGGCGCCGTGGGCGTGCTTGGCCACGTTGGTGAGCGACTCCTGGACGATCCGGAAGGCGGTGAGGTCCACGCCGGGCGACAGCGGGCGGGCCTCGCCCTCGACGGAGAGCCGGATCGGCAGACCGGCCCGCTCGAAGGTGTTGATCAGTTCGGGCAGCCGGTCGAGGCCGGGGGCGGGTTCGAGCGGGGCGCGGTCCTCGGCGCGGCGCAGCAGGCCGACGGTGGCGCGCAGTTCCTGGAGGGCCGAGCCGGTGGCGTCGGTGATGTGGCTGAGCACCTCCCGGGCCTGGACGGGGTGGTTGTCCATGAGGTGGACGGCGATGGCGGCCTGGGCGTTGGCGAGGGCTATGTGGTGGGCGACGACGTCGTGGAGGTCGCGGGCGATCCTGATCCGCTCGTCGGCGACCCGCCGGCGGGCCTCCTCCTCGCGGGTGCGCTCGGCGCGTTCGGCGCGCTCCTCGATGGCCGCGAGGTGGGCGCGGCGGTTGCGGATGGAGTCACCGAGGGCGCCGGGCAGCAGGGCCCAGGCGAGCACGCCGAGCCGTTCGCTGATCGGCCCGCCGGGCCCGAGCAGCAGGGTGATCCCGGTGAGCAGGACGGCGGTGACGACCGAGGCGCGCAGCGCGGTGGCACGGTCGGTGCGGATGGCGAGGAAGTAGAGGGCGAGCAGCAGCGGCGTGGCCACGGTCGGGGTGAGCCGGGGGCTGACCATGGCGAGCGCCATCGTGCAGAGCAGCGTGACGGCGACCACCGCGCGCGGGTGGCGGCGGTGGGCGAGCACGGTGACGGCGGAGAACAGCGCGATGGCGAAGGTGGGCGCGGCGAACGGGGTGAAGTGGCCGCCGTTCTGGTCGATGGTGGCACCGAGGCCGGTGACCGTGATCACGCCCGCGCCGCCTGCCGCGTCGAGCAACCGGGGATGGTCGCGGCGCAGGCGCTGCCAGATGTCGCTCATGCTCGTGCTCTCCGGTCGGGGGACGCTGGTCGCGCCCGCGCCCGGGCATCGCCAGTTCGTGCCGCGCCGCTCCCGGTGGGAGCGGCGGGCGGGGTCGGGGGCTCCGGACGTACGGCGGTCCCCGACAGCAACGGTAACGGTTGGGGTTCGAACCGCTGTCCGAGCCGTACGGGATCGGTCCGAGGGGGGTCGGGCCGTACGGGGTCGGGCCGCGCGGGGTCGGGCCGAGGGACGGTGCCCGGCCCGGGCCCGCGTGGTGGCGGGGCCGGGCCGGGCCGCAGCGCCCTAGACGGTGACGGACTCCCGGGCCGGGGCCGGCTCCGGGGCGGCGGTCACGAGCTTGCTGCCCTCGACGTCCACGTCCGGTATCAGGCGGTCGAGCCAGCGCGGCAGCCACCAGGCGCGGCGGCCGAGCAGGGCGAGGACGGCCGGGACGATGGTCATCCGGACGATGAAGGCGTCGAAGGCGACGGCCGCGGCGAGGCCCAGGCCCATCATCTTGATCATCGGCTCGCTCATCCCGATGAAGCCCGCGAAGACGGCGATCATGATGAACGCGGCGGCGGTGACCACCCGGGCGTTGTGCCGGAACCCGGTGACGATCGCCTCACCGGGCTCCTCGCCGTGGACGAAGCCCTCGCGGATGCGGGTGACCAGGAACACCTCGTAGTCCATGGCGAGGCCGAAGACCACACCGATCATGAAGATCGGCATCATGCTCATCACCGGGCCGGTCTGCTCCACGCCGATCAGGTTGGCCAGCCAGCCCCACTGGAAGACCGCGACCACGGCGCCGAGCGCGGCGACCACCGACAGCAGGAAGCCGAGCGCCGCCTTCAGCGGGACGAGGAGCGAGCGGAAGACGATCATCAGCAGGATGACGGCGAGGCCGACGACCACGGCGAGGTAGGGCACCAGCGCGTCGGACATCTTCTGCGACACGTCGATGTTCATCGCCGTGGTGCCGCTGACCAGGACCGTCGCCCCGGTGGCCGTCTTCAGGCCGGCCGCGTCGTGCCGGATGGCGTGCACGATGTCCTTGGTCTCGGCCTCGCTCGGGCCGGTCGCCGGGACGGCGTTGAGCAGGGCCGTGTCGCCCGCCTGGTTGAACATCGGCGGGGTCACCGCGATGACCCCGGGCAGACCCGAGACCTTCTTGGCGACCTCGTCGGCGGCGGCCTTCGGGTCGGCGACGCCCTTGGCGTCCACCATGACCGTCAGCGGGCCGTTGAAGCCGGGGCCGAAGCCCTCGGAGAGCAGGTCGTACGCGCGGCGCTGGGTGGTGGAGGTGGGCTTGGACTCGTCCCCCGGCAGGCCGAGCCGCAGGTCGAGCGCCGGGGCGGCGAGCACCCCGAGGCCGATCACGCCACCGAGCAGCACCGCGAGCGGGCGGCGCAGGATGAAGCGGGCCCAGCGGGCACCGCCGTTCTCCTTCGCGCCCGGGGCCGCCGCACCGCGGGCCTTGCGGGCCTTGCGCGGCAGCACCTTGCGGCCGAGGAAGCCGAGCAGCGCGGGCACCAGGGTGAGCGCGACCAGCACGGCTATGACGACCGTCCCGGCGGCGGCCATGCCCATCTTGGCCAGGATCGGGATGCCGACCACGGAGAGGCCGGCGAGCGCGATCACCACGGTGAGGCCCGCGAAGACCACCGCGGACCCGGCCGTGCCGACCGCCCGGCCCGCCGCCTCCTGGGGCGTCCGGCCCTCGGCGAGCTCGGCGCGGTAGCGGGAGACGATGAACACCGCGTAGTCGATACCGACCGCGAGGCCGAGCATCATCGCGAGCGTGCCGGTGGTGGTGGAGAGCCCGAGCGTGCTGCCGAGCGCGGTGATCAGCGCCATGCCGAGGCCGACGCCGATGACGGCGGTGAGCAGCGGCAGGCCGGCCGCGAGCAGCGAGCCGAAGGTGATCACCAGGACGACGGCGGACAGCGCCATGCCGATCGCCTCGCTGCTGCCGCCCGCGTCGGGCTTGGCCATCAGCGCGGTGCCGCCGATCTCGACCTTGAGGCCGGCGTCCCGCCCGTGCTGGGCGGCCTGCTCCAGGGTGTCGGTGGCGGTCTTGGAGACCTCGCCGGCCTTGGCGGAGTAGCTCACCGTGGCGTAGGCGGTGGTGCCGTCCGCGGAGACGGCGCCCTTCATCTTGAACGGGTCCACCGCGCTGGTGACCTGCTCGGAGCCGGCGAGCTCGCCGACCGTGCGCTCGACGGCCTGCTGGTTCGGCGCGGCGGTGATCTTCTGGCCGGAGGGGGCGACGAACACCAGGCGCGCCGAGGCCCCGTCGGCGTGGCCGCCGGGGAAGCGCTCGTTCATCAGGTCGAAGGCCTTCTGCGCCTCCGTGCCGGGCATCGCGAAGCCGTCGTCGGGTGCGGCGGGCGCCTTGGCCGCGAGGACTCCGACGGCCGCCAGCACGGCGACCCAGAGGAAGGTCACCAGCCGGCGCCGGACGAAGGTCCATCGGCCCAGACGGTAGAGGAACGTGGCCACGGGAGAGCGGACTCCTTCGGATGCGGTTCTCGGGATCGGGAGGTGCCGCGGCCGGCCGGACGTCCTGGTGGACGCGGTCCGCCGCAGCATGACCAATCCTTGATCGCCGACCCCTACTCCGTCGTCGTCCCTGCGCAGGCCGTTTGCGTACTGCGGACGCAGTAGTGCCCTCCCCCGTACGGAGGAGCGCGCGTCCTACCCCGGAAGCAGCCCCCGGACCTGCGGCGGAAGCAGATCCGGTCACCCAAGCGGTCCGCGGCGGCGGGCCGCGGACCGGTGGGCGAAGTAGCGTGATGTGCCTGACCCGTCCGCTGACGTGCGGTTCGGGAGGATCCGACCCGATCGGTGCTGCTTTCGCAGCCCGCCGCCGGAGGTGCCCCATGGGCGTTCCAGCCGCCCGCATCGTGTTCGACGAGAGCGACCGTGCGGCCGTCGCCGAAGCGGTGACCGAGATGCTCACCACCGGCGCGCTGACCCTCGGTCCGTGGACCGAGCGCTTCGAGCAGGCCTTCGCCACCGAGCACGGCGCCTCGCACGCCGTCGCGGTGAGCAGCGGCACGGCGGCGCTGGAGGTGATCCTGCGCGGCATCGACGTCCGGGGCCGCGACGTGGTCGTCCCCGCCGTCACCTTCTACGCGACCGCCGGCGCGGTGGTGCACGCGGGCGGGCGTCCGGTCTTCGCCGACGTCGACCCGGCCACCCTCGCGCTCTCCCCCGAGACCCTGGAGGCGGCGCTCACCCCGGACACCGCCGCCGTCGTCCTGGTGCACATCGGCGGGCTGGTCGGCCCGCAGGTCACCGCGGTGCGGGCGCTGTGCGACCGGCGCGGTATCCCGCTGGTCGAGGACGCCGCGCACGCCCACGGCAGCAGCTTCGACGGGCGCGCCGCCGGGACCTTCGGCCTGGCCGGGGCCTTCTCCTTCTACCCGACCAAGGTCACCACCAGCGGCGAGGGCGGGATGATCCTCACCGAGTCGCCGGAGCTGCGCGACGAGGCCCGGATCTACCGCGACCAGGGCAAGGGCTCCTTCACCACCAACCACCACGTGAAGCTCGGCTACTCCTGGCGGATGAGCGAGCCGCACGCCGCGATCGGGGCGGTGCACCTGCGCCGGCTGAAGGAGTTCATCGAGACCCGCCGGGCCGTCGCCCGCCGCTACGACGCGGCGCTGGCCGGGCTGGACGGCCTCGACCCGGTGCTCGAACCGCCCGGCTGCCGGGGCAACTACTACAAGTACGTGGCGCTGCTGCCGCCCGGGGTGGACCGCGCGGAGTTCAAACGGGCGGTGGCCGAGGAGCACGGGGTGCGGCTGTCCGGCGAGGTCTACGACCTGCCGCTGCACCTCCAGCCGGTGCTCGCCCCCTACCGGCGCGGGCCGCTGCCGGTGGCCGAGGACGTCTGCGCCCGGCAGGTCTGCCTGCCGGTGCACTCCGACATGACCGATGACGAGACGGAGCAGGTGGTCGACGCCGTCTCCGCGGTGTACCGGCGCCTGGCCGGGTAGCCGGAGCGAAGGGAGCAGGATCGTGCGGATAGCCGTCACCGGAGGCTGCGGGTTCATCGGTTCACACGTCGTGGACCACCTGATCGCGGCCGGCCACGACGTCCTCGCGGTGGACACCACCGACAAGTACCTCAACCCGGACGCCGAGCACGCGCGGCTCGACATCCTCGACCTCGGGGCCCTCACCGCGGCGCTGGCCGGCAGCGAGGTGGTCTACCACCTGGCCGCCATGGCCGACGTCGAGCAGGTCTCCGCCGACCCCGTCCGCGCGGTGCGGACCAACATCGACGGCACCGAGGCCGTCCTGGAGGCCGCCCGGCGCAGCGGCCTGAGCCGGACCGTGCTGGCGAGCACCGTCTGGGTCTACGGGGCCGCCCTCACCGACGGGCAGATCGACGGCGGCGAACAGGAGCTGGACGAGCACGTGCCGATCGAGCTGGAGCACAGCGGCCATCTGTACGTCGCCACCAAGCTCGCCGCCGAGATGCTGGTGCACAGCTACCGCGAGCTCTACGGGCAGCACTTCACCATCCTGCGCTACGGCATCCCGTACGGCCCCCGGATGCGGGACGAGCTGGTCGTCGCCCGGTTCGTCCAGGCCGCGCTGACCGGCCGGCCGATCACCATCGCCGGGGACGGCCGGCAGAGCCGCAACTTCGTCTACGTCGAGGACCTCGCCGACGCCCACGTCCGGGCCCTCTCCCCCGCCGCCGAGGACCAGACCTTCGCGCTGGAGGGCTCGGCGGCCGTCTCGGTGCGGGACATCGCCGACACCGTGGACGCCCTGCTGGGGCCCGTCACCATCGAGCACATCGACGGGCGGAAGGCCGACTACGCGGGGCGGCGGATCTCCTCGGCACAGGCGAAACGGCTGCTGGGCTGGTCGCCGAGCACCAACTTCACCGCCGGCGTGCGGCAGTACGCGGACTGGTACCGGGCCGCCGTCGGCTCGGCCGCCGGCGCCTGACGGGGGCCGCCCGATGCCGCACGCCCTGCTGGTCTCCGGCTCGCTCGGGCAGGGCCACGACGTGATGGCGCAGGCCTGCGCGGACACCCTGCGGGAACGCGGCTGGACCACCGGCACGGTCGACGCCATGGCCCTGCTCGGGCAGCGCTCCGGCGCGGCCGGGGAGGCGGTGTTCCGCCGGCTGCTCGACCTGCCCGGGGTGTACGACGCCTTCCACTTCTCGGCGCTGCGGCCGGGCGCCCGGCTCGCCCTGCTCGCCGACGCGGCGGCCCGCGCCCGGCTGGTCCCGGCGCTGCGGGAGCTGATCGCGGCGCAGCGGCCGCAGCTGGTGGTCTCGGTGTTCGCCACCGCGACCTCGGCTGTCAACCGGCTGCTGCGGCAGGCACCGGAGCGGGAGTTCCGGCACTTCGTGTTCTGCACCGACGTGACGCCGCACCGGCTCTGGGTGCAGGAGGGGACGGACCTGTTCCTGGTCACCTCGGAGGTCGCGGCGTGCGCGGTGCGGCGGTACCGGCCGGACGCCGACGTCGCCGTCGTGCCGGCGCCGCTGCGGCAGCCGTTCTACCGGCCGCCGGAACGGGCCGCGGCGCGCGCCGAGTTGGGCGTGCCGGCGGGCGCCGCCTGCGTGCTGCTGATGTCGGGCTCCTGGGGGCTCGGCCCGCTCGCCCGCACCGCCGCCTCGCTGGCCGCCGCAGGCCCGCACGTGCTCGCGGTGGCCGGGCGCAACCGGGAGCTGGAGCGCCGGCTGCGGACCGCCGCGCGCCGGGAGCCCCGGCTGCACCCCTTCGGCTACACCGACCGCGTCCCCGCGCTGATGGCCGCCGCCGACCTGGTGGTCACCAGCTCGGGCGACACCTGCAGCGAGGCCCGGGCGCTGGGTCGGCGGCTGCTGCTCCTAGACGTGGTGCAGGGGCACGGGCGCGACAACCTCCAGCACGAGCTGGAGCTCGGCCACGCCGACGTCGCCACCGCCCGCCCCGCCGAGGTGGTCCGCAACGCCCTGGCCGCCCTCGGCCGCCCCGAGCCCGCACCGTCCGCCGGCGCCACACCGGAGGCGTGGCGCCGGGGCTTCGCAAGGGCGCTGGAACGAGTCGGGCTGGCGGCCATGGGGCACCTCGATCGGTGACGAACCGCTCAGCCCGCTTCTCCTTCCGGCGCGCTCCCACAAGCCCGTGTCAGGGATGGTCTCCCTCATCGCCGAAGGCCATCTGCTCCCACGCCCTGCCATAGGCCATAGCGGCAGTCAGCTGGTGGACCGCTGCCGACACCGACCTGCCTGGCCCTCGGAGCTTCTTGCCCCCCGCCCCGAAACGGTGGTCGGCCGCAGAACCGAACTCCTCGACCTTCGCTGACCCTTTCCTCATCCGCACGGCCATTCCGTTCAGCTCCTCACCGAACCTCCGGACTTCGGGAGCACGCTTGTCCTTCGGTACCGCGTCGGCCAGCGAGACCACGGTCCTCACCCTGAGGTCGATTCCCGCCACGCTTTCCGCGAACCTCTCCGCTGCCGCCTCCAGCTCGACCACCGGCGAGGACACCGCTCTCCCGAATGAACCCAGCGCAGCCGCTTTTGCGCCCACCGGATCACCCGACCGGGCGATTCGACGCTCCACCTCGTCCGCCGTATCAGCTGCCTTCCCAATGGTCTCGATCAGCGTCGTCACGGCATCCATGTCGACCAGAAGCGACCTCAGCTGATCGTCCAGCTTGGAAATCTGGTCCAGAATCCTGGGCTCGGCCAGGCCGTCATCATATGGAGCGGGAGGTACGGCACCGCCGCCTCCGGACGGAAGCAGCTTCCGCAGGATCCCCGGCGGCAAAGCCCCGGAAAAACTGTCCGTCAGCCCTCCTGCGACAACTCGTTCCAGGTCCTTCCGGACATCGACGAGTCCAGCCTCCGTCCGCTTGAACTTGAGAGTTCGGATCGAGGGAAGGTCGAAGGGTACCCTTCCGTGTTCGCCGATTTGGATCGTCGGCCGACCGGCCAGATGGCGAAGCGCCAGTCCGTAGATGACGCTTGGGTCCCCTCCGCTCAAGTCCGCAATGGCGATTTCATCCCGCACCAGGTGCTCGAGCAACTCGTCGGTGATCGCTCCGGAGTGGGCGATCTGGTCGGCCCTGACGGGCTCGATGCCGTACTTGCGGCACACCGGGTCAACCACCTTCTCTAAGGTCGTCAGGTAGTTCTCGTACGCCTTGAGTGCGGAACTCCCCGACGGCGCCAGACTATTACCGATCGGCCCGATCATGAGGCATCTCACCCGAGTGCTGTGGAGGTCCGTCGATCCCCTGGTCCGGTCCATCACGACACATCCTCCTGACAGGGAGTGTCCGACCCCCATCGAGCCGCAAAATCGGCACCTTCCGCCATGTCGGCCGCGTAGATCGGACGCTCTTCGATTCCGAGAGCCCGCAGCAGGAGAGCCGTCGGGATCCGGTAACACCGTCCGAACCTCAGCACCAGGCAGGGGAAACGACCGGCATGAATCATCTTGTACGCGGTGGCGACGCAGACACCGAACGCTCGGGCCGCCGTCCGCACGTCCACGGTCAGAGGCAGCTCGAAGGCTTCCGCGAAGGTAACAGGTCTCGCTGTCATCGCCGTCCGTCCTCCGGGTGAAGAAAAAGTCGACCGACCAGTCTTCCGCGATCCTCGGCGAGCCGGCTGAGAACGATCTCCCGCAGACCGAGACGTTCCGCGATCGATCCGATACGCTCACCCTCAACGCGTTGTCGGAGAACCGTGGACGACGTCCTCGGCGCGACCTCATCCGAATGCACAAGACTGGGAAGAACCGGCCAGATTTTGGCCGCCTTCACTCCGTTCCGAGCCGATGGGCAGGAATCAATCTGGTCGGCCGCCATCGTGGCAAGATCACCACAAGAATGCTCCCGAGAGAACCTTCGACCGTAGGCCCAGGCCTTGCCCCTGCAGAACCTGAGCAGATCACCCCCGATGGATGGACTTTCCGGATCCACCGCCTCCAGCGCCGCCAGCACAGCAAGAGCCGTCTCCGCTTCGACGTCATCGCGGTCGACCCCGAAGCGCTCGGAAATCTGCCGAACGGTGCGTCGCACACCGGGGAATGCCAACCAGGTCAAAATGACCCTCCAATCCGCTGCGTTCCCTGTCTCCGGGCAGTCTCCGCACCGAAGAATCGCCTCGCGCCAGATGGCCCGTCGGATCTCCTCGTCCGGTGGGTCCTGATACAGCGCTTCCCTTGCCGCTCGGATGGAAAGCGCTACGTGAGTCCCTTCGAAAAGGAACAGGAAGCGAAACTCCGCCCGACTGTCGAGCAGTTCGATACGGCCGTCTAGAGAGGCCTCCAGCCCCGTCCTTCTTCCCAGGTTCACGAGGCCGCCCCCTTCTTTCGCTGCCCACCACACAAGGCTTCCGAAGCCCTGTTACATACCTGCACAAGTCGAACCAGCGCCGCGCAGATCCTCGTGTACACCGTCACGGGCTCCGGCTCTCGAGTGCGGACCGCGGGCAGGAGCGATTCACCTGCGATGTTGTAGTAGTGCACACCGCCGGACACCCGGCCGGAAATCGCGACGCTTTCCTCGGCTAGCTGGGCGCGCACTTCCGGCGCCTGACGTCGGCACTGGTCAACCTCCTGCTCATCCATCGATTCGCCGCCGCTTCGGGACCCAGGGATTCGTGTAGTGCAATCCTCCGGCCACGTCCCCCACTACACCGATTCCGTTCTTGACGTCCTGCCGGAAGCTCCTCCTGGCGAGCTCCAACGGCGTCGGGATTCCTCCCGGTCGCCCCTCAGGAGATGATCCCGATTTTTCTTCCGGCTTCCCACCCAATCCACTTCTCAGCAACTCCCCGGAAAGCCTCGGAACATACACCCAGGCGCGCTGGGAGAACTCTTTTCCGTCGACCTCCGCCAGTACCTCGGTGAACTCATCCGGAGACAACCCGACGTATCCGCCGAGCACCGCGTCCTCGTAAGCCCGATCGGAGAGGACCGCGACCACATCGGTTTTCGCGCCACCCGCCATGAGAGCTTTCCGCAGTGGCCTGCAATCCAGCAGACGATGCAGATCGTTCCGCGCCGATCCTTTTCCGCAGACCTGATCAGCGGAATTCGCCACAGGCCCGACGTGGACGCTGATGCGAAAACGGATGCCAGGCCCCTTGGACACCTGGTTGTACCGACCGACCACTGCCTCCATGGTCGACAGGAAGGGAGAGATCACGAAAGGCAGATGGGCGGGATCGAACCCGATCGCAATTCCGTCACCGGAACTCTCCGAGAAGTACCCGTTCTGCCTGAGGCCACCTAGCCCGGCTGATTCGAGTGCCCGGTCCACAAGAGCGGGGACAAGCTCGCTCGTAGGGGCGTGCAGTAGTGAGGGGAGTCTGGTATAGCCCATGGCATCCACCGCCACCATCGCAGCATAGCGGGAGAGCGGAACACTTTTCGACCAGGGCAACGGAATTTCCTGGAACGACATGTGACCTCCTGAAATTCACTGGTTCTCCGGCCCACTGCCGGCCAGCTGGCCACAAGAATTTCCAGCGGAAGCCGCGGCTAATGCACAGCACTGTGCACAACAGCCTTTTGTGGCGCTCCTCACAATTCGATCTAACGTGCGCAATGGCGCACGCGTCCCACCCCTCTCGCCATGTCGCGCAGTGCACGGATGTCCTTGATCTCGAGGGCCTCCCGCCCGGTAGCAACGGTTCCCGCATCCTTCAGGCCTTTCAGGACAGGACACAGTGCGTTTCTGGTGACCCCGACCGCTTGCGCGAGCACCTCCCGAGTCAGCCCCTCGATCTTCATCGTGGAACCGTTTCCGGCGAGATACAGCAGAGTTCGCGCCAATCCGACCTCCAATGAATGGTCCTTGAGCCAGATGCGCGCGAGTGCGGCATCGACCCGCTGCCCCTGCTCCCACACCAGCAGCTCGCGGGTGAAATCGCCTTTCTGAACCATCATCAGGAAGTCATCGCATCGCACCATCACGGCCTTGCACGACCCCAGCGCCGTCACATCGGCATTCCTCGGTTTACCGGCCAGCACCGACATTTCACCGAGCAGGTTCATCGGCCCCCTGAACGCCATCCATCTGCTGCGCCCGTCGGCGAGTCGCCGAACGACACGCACGAAGCCGTGAGTCAGCAGTAGAACATGATCCCCCCTGCTCCCCTGACCCAGGATCAACTCTCGGTTTTTGTAGTTGACTTCTCTCCCTCTGCGTCGAAATTCATCCACCAACTTCTGCATCGCTGCTCCTCGAGCGCCCAGGGCAAGCCATCCCTGCCCTCCACTCAGATTTGTACCGTTTTCATCCCGCCAGTTCCGGAAGGCACGGCACAGCGACGAAGCGCGCCCCGCGTGTTCCCAGGCGGCTACCTCCGGCCGGGGACCCCAATCCCGAGAGAACCACCGCCGGGAAACAGCACCACCCGGTGGTCGCGGAGGGGGCCGAGGGTGAGGCGGTGGGTGCGGCAGTGGGCGGCGATCAGTGGGAGGGCGGCGAGGGTGGCGCGCCAGGAGCCGGGGGCGGAGGTGCAGTCGGAGTCGTGCAGCAGGAGGGTGGCGCCGCCGGTGAGGCCGGGGCGGGCGGTCGCGTAGACGGACTCGCCGGTGGCCTCCGCCGTCCAGTCGCGGCCCCAGGCCGTCCACAGCACGCTGCGCAGGCCGAGCCGGCGGGCGGCCAGGGCCGGGCCGGCGGTCAGGACGCCGTACGGCGGGCGGTACCAGCGCGGGCGGGCGCCGCAGAGTTCGGTCACGGCCTCGCTGGCGCGGCGCAGTTCGCGCAGGTCGCGGGCGGGGGCCGGGTACCACTGCTGCCGGTGGTGCCAGCCGTGGACGGCCGCCTCGTGGCCGCGCAGCACCAGCTCGCGGCCGAGCCCGGGGGCGCGCTCCAGCATCGCGCCGAGCAGGAAGAAGGTGGCGCGGGCGCCGAGTTCGTCCAGCGCGTCGAGGACGTACGGGGTGCTGGCCGGATCGGGGCCGTCGTCGAAGGTCAGGGCGACGTGGCCGGGCGCGGCGCCGTGGCCGGCGGTGCGGCGGGCCAGGGTGCGGCGCAGTGGCGGCAGGCGGACGGCGGCCGGGGCGAGGTGCAGGAACTCCGCGCCGACGGCGAGGGCAGTGGCGGCGACGGCGGCGGTGCCCGTCCGGTGCACGGCGGCGGCGCTCACTCGAAGCGGGCGGCCATCCGGCGGAACACGCCCGGTGCCACCCCGTGGAGGCGGGACGGGAAGCCGAGCCAGTGCGGGACGTAGAGGCGGTCGCGTTCGGTGGTGATGGTCGCCACCACCGCGTCCGCGACCCGGTCCGCCGGGACCAGCCTCGGCCAGTCGCGCTCGTACGGGGTGCCGCGCCGCTCGAAGAACGGGGTGTCCACCGCGCCGGGGAGCACCAGGCGCACCCCGACGCCCGTGCCGCGCAGCTCGTACCAGAGGCTCTCGGCGAACATCGTCAGCGCGCCCTTGGTGGCCGCGTAGCCGGACTCCTCCCGCGAGCCGACCTGGCCGACGATCGAGCCGAGCAGCACGATCCGGCCGCGGCGGCGCTCCAGCATGCCGGGCAGCAGCAGCCGGACCAGGCGCAGCGGGGCGGCGAGGTTGACCTCGATCATCCGGTCCAGGGTGTCGGAGGGCGTCTGCGCGTACGGGCCGCGCCAGCCCAGGCCGGCGCTCGCGACCAGGGCGTCCACCCGGCCGGTGTCGGCCAGGGCGGCCTCGGCGAGGCGGGCCGGGCCGTCCGGCTTGCTCAGGTCCTCGGGCAGGGCGCGGCCGCCGGTGCGGTCGGCGAGTTCGTCGAGGCGGGCGCGGTCGGTGCCGGAGAGCAGGGTGAGCCAGCCGGCGTCGGCCAGGCGGGTGGCGGTGGCGCGGCCGATCCCGGAGGAGGCGCCGGTGATCAGCGCGACGGGGCGGTCGGCCGGGTCCGGCGGGGGCTTCAGGGCCTTCCGGTCCGCGGGAGCCGCGAGGTCGGTGACCTCCTTCGGGTCCGACCGCCGGGGTCGGGAGTGGGGCTCCTCCGCCATCGGGCACCTGCCGCTCTGTGACCGCCTAGCCGTCCGTTTTGTCCGGCAAGTCACCTTCGCACGGCGGAGCCGTCCGGGCTACCGGGGCGGTACGGCGGGCTCCGCCTCGGCGTCCCGGTGCGGGGCGGTCGGCTCCGCGGGCCCGCCCTCCGGCTCGCCGAAGCGGGAGAGCACGAACGTGCCGCCCACCGCCACCGCGAAGCCCGTCAGCGCGCACCACTCGAACCCAGGGCGCGCGGCGTCCCCGAGCACCGTCACGCCGACCAGCGCCGGGCCGAAGGTCTCGGTCACCGTCCCGGCGGCGGTCGCGGCCGTCAC
The DNA here is from genome assembly GCF_042885595.1 of Kitasatospora sp. NPDC058046. Classification (NCBI taxonomy): domain Bacteria; kingdom Bacillati; phylum Actinomycetota; class Actinomycetes; order Kitasatosporales; family Streptomycetaceae; genus Kitasatospora; species Kitasatospora sp. NPDC058046. Next base: position 171,196 of record NZ_JBHVRS010000010.1, on the reverse strand, counting down.
CGTGCCGCGCTGCAGGGCCAGGGCGTAGGCGAGGTAGCCGCCGAGGCCGCCGACGGCGAGGGCGTAGGCGGCCGGGTCGGTGAGCACGGCGACCGGGCCGGAAACGTCCAGTACCCGTACGGCCAGGCTGGTCACGCCGAAGCCGGCCCCGGCCAGCAGCCCCAGGCCGGCCGCGGCCGCGTTGCCCTCCCGCCGCACCAGGACCAGGGTGGCGAGCAGCAGGACGGCGGTGGTGGCGAGCAGCGCCCAGTGGAAGGCGGGCGCGGCGTGGTCACGGCCCTCCCGGCCGGAGCCGAGCGCCAGCAGGGTCAGGCCGACGACCACGGCGAGGATGCCCGCGAGGTCGCCGCGGCGCAGCCGCGCGCCCAGCAGCCAGACGGCGGCCAGGGCGGTGACGGCCAGGCTGGCGTTGGTGACGGCCTGGACGAGGAAGAGCGGGAGGGTGCGCAGGGCGACGATGCTCAGCGCGAAGCCGACGATGTCCAGCAGGGTGCCGAGGAGGAACTGCCAGGACCGCGCCAGCGCGGCGAGCAGGCCCGCCCGGACCCGGTCGGCGCGCGGGGCCGACCGCGCCCCGCGCGCCTGGAAGACCGCCCCGAAGCCGAAGCAGACGGTCGCGACCAAGGCGGTGGTGAGTCCCAGCAGCATGCCTCTCCCAGCCTCCCGGGGCAGCGTCGATCCACCACCAGTCTGGGCCCGGGGGGACGGGGTCGCACGGGTGGAGCGGGTGGGACGGGAGCGGGGTCGGACGGGAAAGGCTGGGCCCGCCGGGTGGACCCGGGCGGCGCGCGGTTTGCCGACGGACGGTGTCGCGTCATCCCTGATCCATGATTCAGCACGCCATGCCGCTCGCCGCATCCGGTCTGAAGATCGACTGGGCCAGGATGCCGACCTACAACACGATCATGTCGGTGGCCGCCGGCGCCGGACTCCTGCTGGTGGTCGCCCTGGGGCGCCGACTCCTCGTCCAGGGGCGCAGCACCACGCTCGAGGGCTGGGCGCTGGCATTCGGGGCCCTCGGGTTCACGCTCGTCACCACCGGCCTGCACATGACCCTGACCTGGCCGCTGGCCGGGCAGGGGTTCCCGTTCGACAACGTCATCTTCGGCGAACCCGCCCTGGCGTTCGGCGTCTTCCTGCTGACCGCCTCCTTCTACCTCTGGAAGCGCGGCAGCGAACTGCTCGCCGCGGACGGCGTCGACCGGACGGTCCGGGTGGCCGCGCCGATCTCGGTGTTCGTCTTCGGCATGGGGCTGGCCTGCTTCGGCATCGCCGCCGCGGGCTGGAAGTACACGCTCTTCGCCGCCCCGCCGGAGGAGCCGATCTCCGGGGAGTTCTCGGACTGGCCGTGGCTGGAGGCGAGCTTCATGTCCGGGCTGTACGTCCTGGTCGGCATCGGGGCGCTGCTCTTCCCCTTCGCGCTGCGGGACCCCCGGCGGTGGATGAGCCCGGTGATCGGCGTCGCGTGGGGGCTGGCCGGCCTCGCCTTCCTGGCGTTCGGCGGGCTGAACTACTTCACCCACATCGGGCTCATCGTCAACACCATGTGACCGGCCGCGGGTGTGGCCGGGGCGCCCCCGTCACGGCCGGACGGCCACCCCCGCGTACAGCGAGACCTCCTCGGCGGCGACGGGCGCCTCGTCGGGGGACGGCCGCCACTGCGCGATGGGGACGAGCCCCGGCTCCAGGAGGGTCCAGCCGTCGAAGAAGCGGGCGATCCGCAGCCGGGTGCGGGCCTGGGCCGCGGTGCCGGCCGCCTCGTAGATCCGGGTCAGTGTGGCGATGTCCTCGGGTGCGAACTCGGGGCTGACGTGGGTGACCACCAGGGCGCTGCCCGGGACGAGGGCGGACTTGAGGTGCTCGACCAGCTCGTACGCGCCGTGGGTGTCGGGGACGAAGTGGAGCAGGGCGTTGAGGGAGAGCGCGACCGGGCGGGACAGGTCGAGGGTCTCCCGCAGTCCGGGGGCGGCGAGCAGCCGGGCCGGGTCGGTGGCGTCGGCCTCGACGTAGGCGGTGCGGCCCTCGGGGGTGCCGGTGAGCAGGGCCTGGGCGTGCGAGAGCACGATCGGGTCGTTGTCGGCGTAGACCACCCGGGCGTCCGGCCGGACGCCCTGGGCGACCTCGTGCAGGTTGGGCGAGGTGGGGATGCCGGTGCCGATGTCGAGGAACTGGTCGAAGCCGAGCTCGGCGAGGGCACGGGTCGAGCGCTGCATGAAGGAGCGGTTGACGCGGGCGGCGGCGCGCAGCCAGGGCGCGACGGCGAGGGCGTGCCCGGCGGCCTCGCGGTCGGCGGCGAAGTTGGTGAACCCGCCGAGGAAGTAGTCGTACATCCGCGCCGAGTGCGGAACGTTGAGCCGCAGGTCCACCCCGTCGTAGAGACCCATCCGTGTTCTCCCCCCGGTGCCGTGCCCGATCGATCCTCCCCGCCCACGATAGGCGCGGCCCCTCGTGTTCCGAACAGCTTCCGGGCATTCCAACCAACCGCTGGTTCCCATGAGATGACAATCTGTATTCGGATTGCAGCCTGGAGTGACAGGCCTGATGGAATGAGGATGGGCGCAGACAGCCCGACCCTCGGGTGGCCCGGTGCGCAGCCGGCGGCCACGGAAAGCAGGCCCGATGACGATCGACAGGGGCGCCCCGACGCACAGGCACCGGGGCGGAACGGCCGTGGCGTACCTCCGCGGGACGGCGGCGGAGCCGACGGCCGACACCGACCCCGGACTCCGCTCCGACCCCGAACTTCGCCTGGGCCTCCCCTACGCGGCCTTCTGCGAGACCCACGAACCCGCCTGGCACGCCCTGGCCCTGACCCGGATAGGCAGCCAGTCCGACGCGGAGCTGGTGGTCTCGGCGGTGAAGGCCGACCTGGCCCGCTGCTGGTCGCAGGTGCTCCGGTTCGAGGAACCGGCCGCGTACGCCTGGCGGTTGGCCAATCGGCACGTCGCGGACTGGGTGGCCGCCGAGGAGCCGGTCGAGGTGGAGGCGGTCACCTTCGCGGCGGTGATCGGCGCCTTCAAGCAGGTGGCGAAGGGGCTGCTGCACAGCGAGGCGGACGAGGTGCGGCTGTACGCGGCGATCCTCGAACTGCCGGACCGGCAGCGGGACGTGGTGATCCTGCGGTACCTGCTCGGCCTGCACGTGAAGGTGATCGCGGCGTACCTGGGGCGGCCGGTGGCGACGGTGCACTCCAACCTCCGGCACGCCCGGGAGAGGCTGGCCCGACGGCTCGGGGTGGGCGAACTCCCGGACGGCGGCGGCGAGCTGTGACGGCGACACCGGAGGACCGGGCCCCGGACGGACCGGGCCGGGCCGACGGCGGGCGCACGGTGTTCCGCGTCCCGCGACCCGAACGCGCCCACGCGGAGCGGATCGCCGCCGTGCGCCGGGCGCGGCTCACGGCCGCGCCCGCGCACCTGCCCTCGGAGCACGAGCAGGCGGCGTTCGAACTCGGCCTGGTGGTGGCCCTGGTGCTGGGCGCGCCGGACGCCTCGCGCGGACTCGACCTGCTGGTGAACGCGCGCCGGATCCAGCCGGAGGGGGCCGAGGTGTTCGGCGCGCTGCTGTATGCGACCGGCAAGGAGGAGGGCGCCGAGTTCTGGTGGCGCTTCGCGGCCGGCTCCGGCAGCGGGACGGCCGCGTACTGCCTGCACCTGCACCACCTGATGCTCGGCGAGACCGACGACGCCGACTACTGGCGGGCCTGGTCGGACCAGCTGGCCACGGCCGAACGGCCGCCCGGCCCACGGGCGTTGCGGATGAACCGGCCGCTGCTGCCGGACGACGTGCGGCGCGACATCCTCGCCCGGGTGCACCACGGGCTGGCCCCGCAGCTACCGCCCGCCCTGGTCGCGGTGATCGACCGGCTGCCGGTGCAGGACGGCGGCGAGGAGGAGGTGCCGAGCCCCTGGGGGCTCACCTCGGGGGCGACCTCCGCCTGTTCCTGGGAGGACCTTCCGTGGGACCCGGTGGATGATCGCGACGCCCCGTGGGGGTGAGCGCCGTACGGGCCGCCGTGATCATCCCTTCAGGTGAGCACGGACAGCCGGGCGACGACGGCCGGGTCGCGCCCGCTGCCCGCCTCGGTCCACTCCCCCGCCGGAGCGGCGTACCGGACGACATAGTGGTGCGGCGCCATCGCCGTGTCGCGTCCGGGTAGGGCGGCGACCACCGCACGGTGGGCCTCGACCGGGCCGAACGAGGGGTCAACGGTCGCCAGTTCCACCACCAACTTCCCCTCCTCCTCGGAGAGTCGGTGCTCCCCGAGGGCGGTCCGCAGCAGTTCGCGGACGGCCGCGAGGTCGATCCAGGCGCCGTCGACCAGCCGCCATTCGCCGCCCCTTTCACCCCCCGGCGGGCCGAGCACGGCCGGCAGGTCGGACAGCAGCACCGGGCCCTCGGCGGCGGCCGCGAGCAGGGCCGGCAGGGCCCGGGCGAAGCCCTCGGTCTCCTCGGGGTCGAGCACCTGGGGGCAGGTGATCAGGGCGAAGTCGAGGCTGCCGGTGATCCGCAGGATGGTGAACATCAGCCGGACCGGCAGCGGCGGGGCGGGCAGGACGGTGAGTTCGGGGTCGACGGCCGGGGGCGGCTGGGCGTCGGCGACGGCGGCCGGGATGGTGAGGCTCAGGTCGTTGACGACCACCTGGCGGGAGAACCGGGCCCCGCGCAGGTGGGCGGCGTCGTCCACCAGCTGCCAGACCTGCTGGGCGTCCAGGGTGCTGTGCCAGTAGGCGCTCAGCGAGGCGGACTTGGCGCGGCCGATCAGCTGGTCGAGGTCGGCCGCGCCGGTGTCGAGCAGGACCAGCGCGTCCTGCGCGAGGGTGCCCACGTGGTCGATCAGGGCGGCGCGCTGGCGGTTGGCGGAGAGCGCCGAGAGCACCAGCTCGCGACGGCCGGAACGGTGGGCGACCAGCGCGGCGAAGGCGGCGAGCAGGACGACCGACGGACTGGCGCCGGTGCGCCGGCAGACGGCGGCGAGGTGGTCCGCGGCGGTGCGCGAGCGGACCAGCAGGGCGCTGTGGTCGCCGGGCGGGCCGGTGATCCGCGCGTCGGCGAAGACGACCTGCGGGCCGGCGGTCAGGACCCGGGCCCAGTGCCGCAGTGCGGCCGCGGCCCTGCGGCAGCCCTGGTCGCTCTGCTCCGCGACCGCGACCTCCAGCGGGGTCGGAGCGGTGACCGGCGGCAGCTCCTTCCCGGCGGCGAGGGCGTGCCAGTCCTGGATCAGCACCGCGGTGGCAGCGCCGTCGGCACCCGCATGGCAGACCACGGCGACCAGCCGCAGCAGCCGCTCGCCCGCGGCGAGCATGGTGAACCGGACCCGCGGCGGAGCATCGAGGGACACCGGGACGGCGACATCAGCCCGGCCCAACTCGGCGGCCAGCGCGTCCAGTTCGACCTCGCTCCGACCGCCGGCCTCGACCACCGTGACGGCGAACCGGCCGTTCCGGTGCACCACCTGGCGGTCCGGGAAGCCGTCCGGGCCGGGGCCCGCGGGAAAGGAGGTCCGCAGCGACTCGTGGCGTTCGACCAGCAGGCGCAGGGCGACCAGCCCGGCGGGGACCGAGACTCCGTCGGGCACCGGCCAGACGGAGTCCTTGTTGATCCCCTCGGGCGGGTCGCGCCGGATGCAGAGGACCATGTTGCCCTGGCCCCGGGTGAGTGGGCCGGAGCCGCCGCCCTCGACGGCGTACCGGACGGTGATCCGCCTGGGGGTCGCTGTCGTGCCGCGCGGTGTCGCGCCGAGTGACGTCGGATCGTTCGGTGGGGCGTCCTGCGGTGTCACGTCGTACGCGCCTTTCGGCTCGCCGGGGAGGACCGGGGAGGGTTCGGCAGGGGGTGTGACCGGGACGCTACCAGCGCCCTCGCGAGCTGGTCCAGACCAAACCTCGACGGGCCCGATCCATCGTCAATTTTCTTTCCACACACGGCAGTTGACATGTATCGGCGATTCCCCGAGGGCCGCCACGGCAGCCCGGAACGGCTCCGCCACGGGAACGTCGCGGAGCCGGGACGGGCCGGTGCCGAGCCCGCCCGGGTCGGCCACCAGCACCGGCGAGGGGCCGCCCACGGGCACGCCGAAGGACTGCGCGAGCCGCCCGCCGTACGCCTTGACGCAGGCCTCGCGGCGGCACCACAGGGTGGTGAACCGCGCCGCCCGCGCGGCCGGTTCGACGGGCTCGGCGACGAACCGCGCCTCCTCGGACGGGAACCAGCGGGCGGCCATCCGCTCGGCCGTCCGGGGGTCGTGGAGCCGCTCGACGTCGACGCCGACCGCCCGCCCCTCGGCGAGGGCCAGCGCCGCGAACGCCCCCGAGGCCGACCAGCTGACCCGCAGCCCACCGGCCGCCGCGGGCTCGGGCTTGCCGTGCGGGCCGTACCGCCAGACCAGTGCGGCCGGGGGCACGCCGAGCCGGGCGGCGACCAGCCGCCGGACGGCGCCGCGCACCACGGTGAAGCGCTCGCCCGCCCCTGGGTCCATCCGCGCCGCCCGGGCACGTTCGTCCGGGTCGAGCAGCGGCCACAACTCAGCGGCCGGCACAGCTGGTTGACGCGTATCGATCAGCCAGAGGTCGATCGCCGTCACGGCAGGGCCAGCGTGCTGAGCACGCCGAGCCGGCGGTCGTACCCGGCCAGCAGCGCGGGCCGGCCGTCCGCCCGCCAGCGCGGGAGGTGGTCGGCCAGCTCCGCCCAGAGTCCGGTGAACGGCTGGGCCGGCGGGGGCTCCCCGGCGCCGAAGCCGGGGCCGAGCAGGAGCGCCGCCTCCGGCCCGAGCTTCTCGGCCTCGGCCCGGACCGCCTCCGCCGGGGAGGCCTCGCCCCGGGTCTGCCGGACGGCCAGGCCCTCGCCGGGGGCCTCCTCGCAGACCAGCACCACCACCGCGTGCCGCTCCGGCAACGGCACCGGCCCGGACGGTTCGTAGTGCAGCGCGCTCTGTTCGGCGAGCACCACCACGGCCCGGCGGCAGGTGCCGGTGCGCTGGTGGGCGGCGGCCAGCCGCAGCGCGGTGAAGGCCGCCGCGCCGCCCTGGTCGCAGACCGCGAAGGAGAGCGGGCTCCCCGGGACGGACCGGCTGAGCGCCAGCGAGGACGGCGCGCCGGGCCGGACGTCCGGGGTGTCGAAGGCCAGGATCAGCAGGTCCGCCGGCTCGTCCTCGGCCAGCGCCTCGCGCAGCGGTCCGGCGGCCAGCTCCTCGTAGGAGTGGCCGACGCCCTCGCCCAGCAGGTCCTCGCGCAGCGGCAGGCCGTAGGGGCGGACGAGGTCGGAGACGAAGACCCGCAGGTCCGGGTCGAGCGAGGTCTCCGAGCGGCCGTCGGAGCGGCGGGCGAGCACCCGGGTGATCCGCAGGCCGGTGGGACCGGGGGCCACCCGGTCAGTCCTCGGGGATGACGTGCCCGGCGACGTAGTCGGCCAGCCTGGTGACCGACCGCAGGTCGTCCTCGGTGATCTGCTCGACGTCCACCTGGATGTCGAGCGACTCCTCCAGCTCCAGGATCAGCTCGATGGTGCCGGCCGAGGTGAGGCCGAGGTCGTCGAAGAGGCAGGCGTCCTGCGGGATCTCGGGCAGTTCGCGCTTGAGGACGCGCGGCAGGAGCTCGCCGATGCCGTGCAGGATGCGCTCGCGCAGTTCGGGGTCGGTGGTCTGGACCGCGGCTTCTGACATGGATGTCCCGTCCCGTCGTACGTGGGATGTGTGCTCCGGGGCTTGCAGGCGCCCCGGGGCTCTGGGGTGGTGTGGGGAATGCGGTGTGGGAAATGCGGCGTCGCTGTGCGGACGACGGCCGCCGGAGGAGTCGGCGGGCCGTCAGTACCGCATGGCCATCGCGGAGAACGTGGCTCCGACACCGGCGGCGGCGATCAGGTAGTGGTCGCCGCGGCGGAGCAGCCCCCGCGTGGTGGCGGTGTGGAGATTGATGAGGCTGTCTGAGGCGAAACTGTGCCCGACCGACCGCACGTTGTCCAGCACGACTTTCTCGACCGGATAGCCGATCCGGCGCGCGATCATCCGCCAGGACGCCTGGTTGACGTTGTGCGGCAGGATCGCGGCCAGGTCGGAGAGGTCCAGACCGGCCTGGTCCAGGGCGGCCTCGATCGCCTCCACCATCACGTTCGGGTACTCGCGCTGGTAGCGGGCGAGCAGGTCCGGGTCCTCGGCCAGCCGGCCGTCGAACTCCGGGCGCTGGCGCACCGCGAAGGAGAGCATCCGGTGGCGCTCGCCGTCGGCGCTGACCAGGCAGGCGGCCGCGCCCTCGGCGAAGATGCCGGTCTCGGGCACCACCTGGGCGTCCCTGGTGAAGGTCTTCTCGCCGGTCAGCACCAGGGCGAGCGCCGCCGGGTCGGGTTCGGCCGCGAGCAGCCGACCGGCCAGGTCGATGGCCAGCAGGCCCACCGCGCAGGCGTGGTGGGTCACCGTGAAGGCGTCGGCGTGCGCCAGGCCACGGGTTTCGAGCAGGTCGTGCAGCGGGTTGAGCGGATGAGGCACCGCCACCGGCATGCTGCGGGCATGGATCACGAAGCGGACGTCGCGTTCGCGTCCGCGCAGCTCCGGCAGGTTGTCCAGGGCGGCTTCGAGCAGGTCGGGCAGCGTCCCGGTCGGATCCAGACGTAGCTGGTCCAGGCCGTGGAAGCGGCGGAAGAGACGGAGTTGACGTGGGGTCAGGCCGATGCGCTCGCCCACCGCCTCGATGGGAACGGCGTGTGGGGGGAGGTGGACGGCCACTGCCTCCAGTGCGGTCACCCGGGCTAGTATTCCGACGCCCGCCGGGTCGCACAAGTGATCCCGGGCCCCTCCGCCGTCGCCGCCGCTCCCCGGAAGCCGTCAACTGCGCTCCGGTGCGGCCGCGTTCACCCCCGTGCCGTCGAGCAGGTGGGAGATCTCTCATGCCGAACCCTGAACCCCTCCACCCCGACGCCCCGTTGGACCCGGAGCTGGTGGCCCTGCTGGTCGAGGCGGCCGGCGCGCCGCCCGACTGGGCGCGCCACGTCACCCCGGACGCCCGACTGGACGGCGACCTGCTGCTGGACGAGGACGAACTCGCCGATCTGTCGCTACGGCTGCGCGAGCGCTTCGGTCCGCGGGCCGACCTGGCCGCGCTGCGCGCCGGGCTGGACCTGGCCGCCCTGGAGGCCCTGACCGTCGCCGACCTGCGGCGACTGCTCCCCGAGGAGGACGCGCGATGACCCGGTTCCTGCTGGTGATGCCGCCGTTGACCGGCCACGTCAACCCGGCCGCGGGCATCGCCGCCGAGCTGACCGCACGCGGCCACCAGGCCGCCTGGACCGGCACCGAGTCCGTGCTGCGCCCGCTGCTCGGCCCGCACGCCGAGGTGCTCGGCACCGGCACCCGGGCGTTCCGGGCCCAGGGCGGGCACGGACTGGCCGCGCTGCGCACGCTCTGGGAGGGCTTCATCGTCCCGTACGCGCGGTTCACCGCGAAGCCGCTGGACGCGATCGTGCGGGAGTGGCGGCCGGACGTCCTGCTGGTCGACCAGCACACCCCGGCGGGCGCGCTGGTCGCGCACCGGCACGGGCTGCCGTGGGCGTCCTTCGCGCCGGGGGCGATGGAACTGGGGCGCCCCTACCGGGCGTTGCCGCAGGTCGAGGCCTGGATGGCCGGGCTGCTGCGCGGGCTGTGGGAGCGCGCCGCGCTGCCTCCGGAGGAGTACCTGGACCCGCGCTTCTCCCCCGCCCTGGTGCTGGCGACCACCGGTCCGGCGCTGACCGGTTCGGCCCCGCCGCCGGAGCACGCGCTGGTCGGGCCGGTGCTGTCGGTACGGCCGCACGACCCGGACTTCCCGTGGGAGCGGCTGCTGCCCGGCCGGCGGCGGGTGCTGGTCACCATGGGCACGCTGGCCGGCGAGCTGGGCGCGGACTTCCTGGCCCGGTCCGTCCGGGCGCTGGAGCTGTGCGGCGACGACGTGCAGCCGGTGTTCGCCGCGCCGCGCGGGCTGCTGCCCGAACTCCCGCCCCGGGCCGTGGCGGTGGACCGGGCGCCGGTGCTGGAGCTGATGGCGCGCGGCGAGCTGGACGCGGTGCTCTGCCACGGCGGGATGAACACCGTGGGCGAGGCGCTGGCGCACGGCCTGCCGCTGGTCACCGCGCCGATCCGGCACGACCAGCCGGTCGTGGCCGGCCAGGTGGCGGCGGCCGGCGCGGGGCTGCGGGTGCCGTTCGCGCGCGTCTCGCCGGAACGGCTGGCGGGCGCGCTGCGGGCCGTACTCGACTCCACGGAGTACCGGCGGCGGGCGGTTCAGGTCGGCGCGGAACTGCTGGCCGGGGGCGGTGCGGTGGTCGCGGCGGACCGGCTGGAGGCGCTCGGCCGAACGGGCCCGGGCCGGCGCCCTGTAGCAGACCGGGAGACCGCACGTCCATTGGTCTAGGCCATTGTTTCCGGGGCGGGGTTCGCCCTAGGGTGTCGCAGCGGCACCGCCCTCCGCAGGTGCCGGGCCCCGCCTTCCCAGGTGCCGTGGCAGCCCATCCCCGCACGGGAGTTCCCGTTGATCGAGACCACGGGACTGCGCAAGTCCTACCGCAAGAAGACCTCCCGCCGCGGCGGCGACGACACCACCGTCGAGGCCGTCCGCGGCATCGACCTGTCGGTCGCCGCCGGCGAGATCTACGGCTTCCTCGGCCCCAACGGCGCCGGGAAGACCACCACCCTGCGCATGCTGGCCACCCTGATCCGCCCCGACGGCGGACAGGCCGTCATCGCCGGGGCCGACCTGTTCACCGACCCCGCCGGGGTCCGCCGCCGGATCGGCTATGTCGCCCAGGGCGGCGGCACCACCGACAACGTCAGCGCCCGCGAGGAACTGGTGCTCCAGGCCCGGATGTACGGCGCGGCCAAGGCACAGGCCGGCCAGGCCGCCGCGGACGCGCTCAAGGCCTTCGACCTGACCGGGTTCGGAGACCGTCCGTGCGCCACCTACTCCGGCGGCCAGCGCCGCCGGGTGGACATCGCGCTCGGGGTGATCCACCAGCCGCGGGTGCTGTTCCTGGACGAGCCCACGGTCGGGCTGGACCCGGCCAGCCGGGCGTACGTCTGGGAGGAGATCCGCCGGCTGCGCACCGAGGGCATGACGGTGATCGTCACCACCCACTACCTGGACGAGGCCGACGCGCTCTGCGACCGGGTCGCCATCGTCGACCACGGCCAGGTGGTGGCCGAGGGCACCCCCGAGGCGCTCAAGCGCGAGATCTCCGGCGACGTCGTGCTGGTCGGGCTGGACGCCGCGGAGGCCGCCTTCGAGCGCGCGGCCGCGGTGCTGCGCCCGCAGCCGTACCTGCACCGGCTGGAGCAGAACGGCGACGAGGGGCTGCGGCTGTACCTGGAGGACGGCGCCGCCGCCATCCCCCAGCTGCTGCGCGCGCTGGACGCGGCGGGCCTGACGCCCGGCACCGTGCAGCTCCAACGGCCCAGCCTGGACGACGTGTTCCTGGCCCGCACCGGGCGCTCGTTGCAGCAGTCCTGACCCCGCACCGGGCGCCCGCCGCAGCAGTCCTGACCCGCAGCGGCCGCCCGCCGCGGCAGACCCGCCCCCGCACCACCCGGACCCGCACCACCCGGACCCGCACACCTCCCTGGGGAGACCGTGAAGCTCGCCCGCGACACCTGGCTGATCTTCCAGCGCCAGCTGCTGCTCATGATCCGCACCCCGATCTGGATCGCCGTCGGCATCATCCAGCCCGTGTTCTACCTCCTGCTGTTCGCCCCGCTGCTGAAGAAGGTGCTCGCCTCGGAAGGCGCGCGCAGCTACGCCGACGTCTACCAGGTGTACGTACCGGGCCTGTTGGCGGTGCTGTGCATCTTCGGCGGGCTGTACACCGGCTTCAGCCTGCTCGGCGAGCTCAGGTCCGGCATCATCGAGCGCTCGCGGGTGACCCCGGTGAGCCGGCTGGCGCTGCTGCTCGGGCGGGCGATGCGGGAGATGGTGGCGCTGCTGGTGCAGGCCGTCCTGATCACCCTGATCGCGCTGCCGTTCGGGCTGCGGGTGAGCCCGCTGAACCTGCTGCTCGCCTACCTGCTGCTGGGCCTGCTGGCGCTGATGACCTCGGCGATCTCCTTCGGCATCGCGCTGATGGTGCCGACCGACGCGGCGATGTCCCCGGTGGTCAACACCATCGCGCAGCCGATCGCGCTGCTGTCCGGGGTGCTGCTGCCGCTCACCCTGGCGCCGGAGTGGCAGCAGCAGGCGGCCAGGTGGAACCCCTTCTACTGGGCGGTGGAGGGCATGCGCGCGCTGTTCTCGGGGCACGCCGGGGACGACGTGGTCTGGCAGGGGCTGCTGGTGGTCACGGTGATGACCGTCCTGGCGGTGTACTGGTCGGCCCGGCTGTTCTCCACCCGGGTGCGCTGACGGACGGCACGGAGGGGCCCGGCTCGCGATGAGCCGGGCCCCTCCGTCGTCCCTGTCGCGGACTCAGGCGGCCAGGAAGGCCGCCAGCTTCGCCACGCCGTCGATGATCTGCGCCTGCGTCAGCGAGCTGACGGACAGCCGCAGCCGGTGCTCGCCGCCGCCCGCCGGGTAGAACGGCGCCATCGGCGTCCAGAGCACCCCGTGGTCGCGCGCGCAGCGCTCCATGGCCGCCTCGTCGGCGACGAACGGCACCGTCAGCACGGCGAAGAAGCCGCCGTCCGGCCGGGTCCAGGAGATGCCCAGCCGGCGCCGCACGGAGGCCGGGAAGTGCCGGTCCAGCTCCCGCAGCAGGGTGTCCATGCCCGCCGCGTAGTGGGCCGTGGCAGGGGCGTTGGCGGCCCGCAGGCGGCAGTCGTGGGTCAGCAGCATGCCGCCGATGACGGCCTGGCTGAGCGCGGGCGTGTTGACCGTCGTCATGCTCTTCAGCTTGGCCAGCTCGTCCGCGAGCAGGCTGCGCCGCCCGTCGGGGCCGGCCACCTCCTGGTCGGCGACCACGTAGCCGAGGCGGGCCCCGGGGAAGCAGGTCTTGGCGAACGAGCCCAGGTAGACGACCTGGCGGCGGCGGTCCAGCGCCTTGAGGGTGGGCCGCTGCCCCGGGGTGCGGGAGAAGAAGCCGTACGGGTTGTCCTCGACGACGAGCACGCCCTCCTCGGCCGCGGCCTCCAGCAGCCCGGTGCGGGCCGCGACCGGCATGCTGGTGCCGGAGGGGTTGGCGAAGTCCGGGACGACGTAGAGGGCGCGCGGACGGCGCCCCTCGGCCCGCACCGCGCGGGCGGCGGCGCGGACCGCCGCCGGGTCGGGGCCGCCGTCCGGGCCCTCGGGGACGGGGCGGACGGTCAGGTCGAGCAGCCGGGCGGCGCCGGTGACGCCGACGTAGCAGGGCGAGCTCACCAGCAGGACGTCGTCCGGGCCGGCGCACAGGGCGCGCAGCGTCAGCAGCATGCCCTCCTGGGCGCCGACGGTGACCACCACGGCCCCGGGGTCGACGGTCAGGCCCTCGTCGTTGGCCAGCGCGCGGGCGACCAGGTCGTTGATGAGGCCCTTGGTCGGGCCGTACTGGAACAGCGCGGTGCGCACCGCGTCCCGGCCGAGGCCGCGGTCGGCCAGGTGGGCGAGGTAGGTCTCCAGGTAGGCCGGGACGTCCTCGGGCTCGAAGAAGCCCTCGTAGGGGCGGCCGGGGGCGAAGGAGACGGCGTCCGGGTAGCGGGTGGTGACCTCGTTGAGGAAGGTCATCGCGTCCAGCAGCGGATCGGCCAGGGAGGCGTGCAGGTCGTCCAGTCGGAGGTCCGCCGCGGCGCCTCCCGGAGCGGGCGGAACCGTCACCGCAGCGCCTCCCGGAGACAGCCGGCCGCGAAGGCCTGGGCCTCGGCGGCGTCGTCCAGGGTGCCGGTCATGGCGAAGAAGCCGTGCGGCATGCCCGGGTAGCGGCGCAGCTCGACCGGGACCCCTGCGGCGCGCAGCGCCTCGGCGTACTGCTCGCCCTCGTCCCGCAGCGGATCGTACTCGGCGGTCAGCACGGTCGCGGGCGGCAGGCCGGCCAGGGTGGCGGCGCGCAGCGGGGAGGCGTACGGGCTGGCGCCGTCGCCCCGGTCGGCCAGGTAGTGCCCCCAGTACCAGTCCACCGAGCGGCGGTTGAACAGTGCCGGGTCGTCGTGGTCGCGCAGCGACGGGGTGTCGGCGCCGTGGTCGGTGTTGGGGTAGACCAGCAGCTGGTGGCGCAGGGCGGGGCCGCCCTCGGCACGCAGCAGGAGGGTGAGCGCGGCGGCGAGGTTGCCGCCGGCGCTGTCGCCGGCGACCGCGATCCGGTCCGGGTCGACGCCGAACTCCTCGGCCCGTTCGACGAGTTGCAGCAGTGCGGCGCGGCTGTCGTGGAGCGCCGCGGGGAAGGGGTGCTCGGGAGCGAGCCGGTAGCCGACGGAGGCGGTGACGCAGCCGACGGCGTTGGTGAGCCGGCGGCAGATCGCGTCGCTGGTGTCGGGCGAGCCGAGCGTCCAGCCGCCGCCGAACAGGTAGAGCAGGGCGGGCAGTCGGCGGCCGGGCGGCTCGGGGCGGTAGAGCCTCAGGGCGAGTTCGCCGCCGGGGCCGGGGACGCGGTGCTCCTCGACGGCGGCGACCGGCTCGGGCGTGCCGGCCGCCGCGCGGATGTCCGCGAGGTCGGCGGCACGGGCCTCGGCGAGGGTGAGGGTGTAGAGCGGCGGGGTCCCGCTGCTCGCGCGCCGGGCGCGCAGCGCCTCGGCCTGGGGGTGCAGGGGCATGGGCGGATCCGTTCGGTGCGCGGGGCTCGGCGGCGGGTTCAGCAGTCTGCCTCGACGTACACGGTCTCGTCGGTGCGGAAGGCCGTGTCGAGGTCGGCGACGTCCGGACGGGCGCCCTGCCGGTAGGCGCACGGACGGATGCCGTCGGGGTCGAAGCCGGCCCGGGTGAGGACGTGCCGCAGCTCGTCCAGGTCGTAGATCCACTGGTGCCCGAAGTACCGGAAGATCTGGTTCACCAGGAAGGCGGGGCGCTCGGGCATCGGCGGGCCGAAGCCGAGGGTGGTCAGCCGGCGCCGGTGCTTGCCGAGGAAGCCGTCGCCGGTGGCGTAGCCGACCAGGTAGCGGGCGAGGTCGGGGGTGGTCAGGCGCAGGACGCCGCCGGGGCGCAGCACCCGGCGGGCCTCGCGCAGCCAGCCGACGGCGACCGGCATGGTGACGTGCTCGATCAGGTGCTCGGCGTACACCCAGTCGACGCTGGCGTCGGCGAAGGGCAGCGGTTCGGCGATGTCGAGCTGCGTGAACCAGCGGTCGCCGTCGACCCGGTAGAGGGTGCCGGGCGCGGTGGCGGCGTCGGGGCCGCGCAGGGTGGCGAGGTCGGTGCCGAGGCCCTCCGGGTGGGCGGTCCGGAAGGCGGCGAACTCGATTCCGGTGATGCCGAGTTCGCGCAGGCCCTGGTGGTCGCGCGGCAGCCCGCCGGGGTGCGCTTCGAGCGTGTCGCAGGTGGCGACCTGCTCGCTGAAGGCGTCCAGCCGGGGAGCCAGCCCGTCCGGGTCGTCCCAGTCCCAGCCCGGGAATCGTTCGTTCTGCTCGGTCATGTGTCGGACCTCCATGGGGGAGAACGCGGTTCGGGTACGGCGCGGTTCAACGGCGGTGCGGTTCAACGGCCGCTTGGTTCAACGGCTGCACGGTTCAACAGCCGCGCGGTTCAACAGCCGTGCGGGGCTCGGGCCCGGCCGGCCGCGCGGGGGTACGGGTTCAACGGCCGCGCGGGGGCCAGGGTTCAGCCGGCCGGGCAGGGCCAGGGCGCGAGGACCGTACGGTCCAGGTCGGCGAGCCGGGGGCGGCCCAACAGGGCCATGGTGTGCTCCAGTTCCTCGCGCAGCAGGTCGAGCACCCGGTGCACCCCGGCCTCGCCGTCGGTGGCCAGGCCCCAGAGCGCGGGGCGGCCGACCAGCACGGCGCGGGCGCCGAGGGCGAGGGCGATCGCGAGGTCGGTGCCGCTGCGCACGCCGCCGTCGAAGAGCACCGGCAGTTCGGCGGGAACGGCGTCGACCACCTCGGGGAGGGCGGCCAGGGCCGGCATCGCACCGTCGAGTTGGCGGCCGCCGTGGTTGGAGACCAGGACGGCGTCGACGCCGTGCTCGACGGCCAGCCGGGCGTCCTCGGCGGTGAGGATCCCCTTGAGGACCAGCGGCAGCCGGGTGCGTTCGCGCAGCCAGGCCAGGTCGGTCCAGCTCAGTGCGGGGTCGAACTGTTCGCGGGCGTGCTCGGCGATGCCCGAACGTCCGGCGGTGGCGCGGTGGCTGGCGGCCGTCAGGGCCTGGTCCAGGTTGACCGCGCGGACGGCCGACGGGACGGCGAAGCCGTTGCGCAGGTCGCGCAGCCGGCGGCCGATCCTGGGGGCGTCCACGGTCAGCACGAGCGCGCCGTAGCCGGCCGCCTCGGCGCGTTCCACCAGGGCGGCGAGGACGGCGCGTTCGCGCAGCCAGTACAGCTGGAGCCAGAGCGGGCCGGTGGCGGCCGCGGCGATCTCCTCCAGCGTCCGGCTGGCGAACATCCCGGCGACCAGCAGGGCGCCGGCCCGGCCGGCGGCGCGCGCGGTGGCGGTCTCCCCCTCCGGGTCGACCAGCCGGTGGTAGGCCATCGGGGCGATGCCGAGCGGGAGGCGCAGCGGTGCGCCGAGCAGGGTCAGCGCGGGGTCGCAGGCGGAGACGTCGACCAGGGTGCGCGGGCGCAGCGCATGGCCTCCGAACATCTCCCGATTGGCCGTCAGGGTGCGTTCGGCGCCGCTGCCGCCTTCGATGAAATCCCAGATTTCCGGTGGGAGTTGGGCGCGCGCCGCACGCTCGATCCCGGCCAGCGTGAGAAGTCCCACGGGCATTCCTCGTTCCAGGACGGCCACACGCGGGCCGGTCCTGCTTCGGCAGCGTAGGAGCAACGACCACATTGGTATAGACCTTGATTTGACCAAACGTCTGTGCCAAGGTCTGGCCACGGAATTGGCCGTTCGGATTTGTTAACGGCGTTCATGTCAAAATCCCCTCACTTGTGTGGAGCCGCGTTGACCGGCTTTCTCCCCTCCGTACTTCCGCCTGCCCTCCTGCCGCACTCCGACGCCCCGGACTCCTGGGTCGACCGGCTGCTGCTGGCCGGACCCGGCGGCGAGGAGTGCCTGCGCCTCGGCGCACCGCTCGACCGGGACGCCCTGCGCGCCCTGGTCGAGGAGCAGTCCGAACGGCTGTCGGCCGCCGGGCTCGGACCCGGCGGGACGGCGGCGCTGCGGCTGCCGCCCTCGGTGGCGTTCGTCGCGGTGCTGCTGGCGTGCTGGCGCCTCGGCGCCCAAGTCGCCCTGCTCGACCACCGGTTGACCGAGCACGAGATCGACGCGGCGGTGGCGCGGCTGGCCCCGCAGGTGCTGGTAGGCTCCGCCCATCGGTCGGCGGCGGCCCTGCGCGGCTTCTCCGAAGTCGAGCCGGTGGCCGTCCCGCTGGCGGACGGGCGCCCGGCCCGCACCGGACACGCGTTGATCCAGCTCAGCTCCGGATCCACCGGTCCGGCCAAGGTCATCGCCCGCACCGCGGCCGATCTGCTGCGCGAACTCGACTGCTACCGAAGGCTGGTGGAGTTCCCCGACGAGGGCGAACGGGTCGTCCTGCTCTCCTCGGTGGTGCACGTGCTCGGCCTGGTCGGCGGGCTGCTCAACAGCCTGCACGCCCGGGTCGCGCTCACCGTGCCGGAGCGAATGACGGCGGCGGGCATCCTCGCCGAGGTCGCCGCGAGCGACCGGCCGACCACCGTGATCGGGGTGCCGTTCCACGCCGAACTGCTGGCGGGGGCGATCGCTCCCCCGCCACTGCCCCGGCTGCGGCGGATGGTCGTGGCGGGCGAACTCGTCCGCCCGGGACTGCCCGCACTGTTCACCGAGCGGTACGGCGTCCCGCTCGGCACCATGTACGGCATGACCGAGACCGGGGTGATCGCCACCGACCTCTCCGGTACGCTCCACCCTGCCAAGCGGCCGGTGCACGGCATGCGACTGCGCCTGGTGAAGGGCGAGTTGCAGATCGGCACGGAGTCCTCCCCGTACCCCGGACTGGACGATCCGACCCGCTGGTCCGACGGCTGGCTGCACACCCGGGACGCGGCCGAGCTGGCCGACGACGGCCCGGTCACCATGCTCGGCCGACTGGACTCCCAGGTCTCGATCGGCGGCCTGAAGGTCGACCTCACCGAGGTCGAGCAGACGCTCACCGCGCTGCCCGGGGTCCGCGAGGCCGTGGTGGTCTTCGACGGCGGCGCGATCGAGGCCTACCTGGCCACCGAACCCGGGACCGACCTCTCCTCCGTCCAGGACGGGCTGGCCCGCCGCCTGGCCGCCTACAAGCGGCCGCGCCGGCTCGCCCGACTGGACCGCCTCCCCCGCACCGCCACCGGAAAGCTGCTGCGCGACCCGGCCGCCCTGCGCGCGACCGCGACCGCCGGCTGACCGCGCCCACCGGCGCGCGGGCCGCACCCGGCCGCGCCCCGACCCCTTCGCGCCCCGACCCCTTCGCACCACCACCCCGACAAGGAGCCCACCATGCAGGACCGCATCCGCGCCTTCGTCCTGGCGGCACTCGCCGAGATGCAGTACGACGTCTCCGAGGTCACCGGGGACACCGACCTCGGCCCGGCCGGGCTGGACCTCGAATCGCTCGCCCTGGCCGACCTGTCGGTGCAGGTCGAGGACGAGTTCGGGATCAAGTTCGACCTGGACGAGATGGAGACCACCGCGCTGATGACGCTGGACGAGTTCACCGGCGACGTCGCCCGCCGGGTCGACGCCCTCGCCGCCACCTCCAGCAGCGCCGCGTGACCGGCTCCCCGCTCCCCGACGCCCTGCCGGACCGGGCCGAGGTCCTGACCATGCTGGCGGCGTTCGGGCAGCGCGCCGTCGACACCGTGCCCGAAGACCTCGGGTCGCTCGAACTCACGTGGCTCGTCGCCGAGTTCGAGCAGCGGTACGGACTCCAGCTGGACCTGGACGACGACCGCTTCGGCGCGGTGCGCACCGTCGACGACGCCACCGGGCTGCTGCGCGAGGCCGTCCTCGCCGACCGCGCGGGCGCCCGGCCGTGATCCCCGGGGGCACGGGCTCCGGCCCACCAGGCCGGGCGGCCGACCGCCCGGTGGTCACCGGTGTCGGGGTGCTCAGCGCCGCCGGGCGCGGGCTCGCCGCACTCACCGAGGCCGCCACCCACGGCAAGGCGCTGTCCGGCCCGGTCACCCGCTTCGACGTGAGCGCCCGCCGCACCACCCGGGCCGCGCTGTTCCCCGACACCGTGCCCCTGGCCTGCACCTTCCCCCTGGCCAGGGCCGTGCTCGACGCGATCGGCCAGGCCTGCGGGCAGGCCGGGCTGACCGCCGCCGAGGGCGCCGGCCTGCCCGTCCTGCTCGCCCTGCACAGCGACGAGCGCACCCGGGCGACCGCCGACGCGGTGGCCGCCGGGGTCCGTTCCGGGTGGGGCGCGCCGGGTGTCACCCGGGTGTACAACGGCGCCTGCGTGGCCGCCTCGACCGCCGTCGCCGACGCGGCGGCCCTGGTCGCCGCCGGGCGGCACGAGCGGGTCCTGGTCGCGGCCGGGCACCTGGTCGGACCGGGCGTCTTCGCGGTCTTCGACGCCGGACGGGCGCTGGCCCGGGACGGCGAGGCCCGCCCGTTCAGCGCCGGCCGCACCGGCACCCTGCTCGCCGACGCGGCCGTCGCCGTCCTGGTCGAGTCCGCCCCGGCCGCCGAGCGGCGCGGCGCGCCCGCGCTCGCCCGGCTGGCCGGCTGGGGCCGGGCCGGGGACGCCCACCACGTCTGCCGCCCGGAACCGGAGGGCGACGGGACGGCCCGGGCGATCGGGGCCGCGCTCACCCGCGCGGGCGTCGATCCGGCCGAGGTCGGCTACGTCAACGCCAACGGCACCGGCTCGACCCTCGCCGACCGGGCCGAGGCCCGCGCCCTGCGGCGGGTGTTCGGCCCGCACACCGACCGTCTGCCGGTCAGCTCCAGCAAGTCCGTGCACGGGCACGCCCTGGAGGCCTCCGCACTGCTCGAACTCGCCGTCACCATCGGCGCGTTGGGCACCGGCCTGCTCCCGGTCAACGCCGGCTGGCTCGGCCCCGACCCGGACCTCGCGCTGGACCTCGTCCTGGACGGCCCGCACGCCGCCGGGCCGCCGTACGCCCTCAGCCTCAACTCCGCCTTCGGCGGCGCCAACACCGCCCTCCTGCTGGCCCCGGGATGACCGCCACCGCCATGACCACCGCCGAGAACACCCCTGCCGACCACACCCACGGACTGCGGATCCTCGCCGAGGCCCGCCGCCCCGCACCCGGCCTGGACGGGCCGCCGCCACCGCTGCCCGGCTTCGCCGCCTCCGCCTTCAACCCGCTGGTCGCCGACACCGCCGAACGCTGCCTGCGCGCCCACCACGGCGAACCGCCCGCCCCCGGACGGACCGCCCTGCTGCTCGCCAGCGCGAGCGGCGACCTCGACACCGCGCGGGCCATCGAGCGCAGCGCCGAACCCGGACAGCGGACCGGCCCGCTGCTGTTCTTCCAGTCCAACCCCAACGCCGTCCTCGGGCATGTCTCCGCGCGCTGGGGCCTGACCGGCCCGATCGTGGCGATCTGCCCGGCCGAGGCCGAACCCGGCGTGGTCCCGGCCGAGGCGTTCGAACTCGCCGCGCTGCTGCTCGAGGACGGCGACGCCGACCGGGTGCTGGCCGTGGCCGTCGAGCAGACGCCCGACGGGGACCGGGCCGCGGCGGTCCTGCTCGCCCTTCCGGCAGCGGGGAACCGGCCGGACTGACCCCTCCGAACCGTCCGACCGGACCGAACCGCCGCCCGGACTGAACCCCGCGACCGCCCCCGGCCGTAGGAACCATCGAGGCCCGGCGCCTGACGCAGCCGCACCCGGCACACCAGCGCCCCCGCCCGTCCCCGCCTCGCTCCCGGCACCCGCCGCCCGAGCGACCGACCGCACGCAGCCCGCCATTCGTCGCACGCCGCCCGAGCAGCCGACCGCACCCGCCGCACCCGTGCGGCCGACCGACCCTGCCACCCGATCAGCCGCCCGGGCCGTCCACCGGCCCCGAGGGAGGGATCCACCCCCGTGACCATCCGCAGCCTCCGCACCCAGCTCGCGGACGACCCCGACGTGGGCGCCGGCAACGTCCTGACCGCCCGGATCGCGCTCGGGCTCGACCTGGACGTACCGCTGCTCAGCTTCGACACCCCGGTGGACGACCACCCCGCCTGGCAGCCGTTCACCCTGCGCGAGCTGGACCGCGCCGTCCGGGCCCGCGCCGCCGCGCTGCACGGCCTGGGCATCACCCGGCGCGACCCGGTGGTGGTGTACGCGAGCGACGCCGCCGACCACGTGCTCGCCTTCCTCGCCCTGGCCCGGCTCGGCGCCGTCCCCGCGCTGCTCAACCCCAACCTGGACGGCGAACGGGCCGCCCGCTACATCGCCCGCCTCGGCGCGGCCGGCGTCCTCGCCGACCCCGCCCACCTGGCCGCACTGGCCGGCCACGACCCGGGCGCGCCGCTGCTGCCCGAGATCGCCACCCTCGGCGCCGGCGACCCGGACGCCGTCCCGGAGCCGTACCGGCACTGGTCCGGCGACCCGGTGGCGATCACCCACTCCTCCGGCACCACCGGCATGCCCAAGGCCGTCGTCCACTCCCACGCGAGCCTGTACGCCGCGATCCGCCACCGGCTGCGGCTGCCCCGCCCGCAGGGCCAGGACCGGATGCTCAGCGCGCTGCCCGCCCCGCACGCCGCCACCCTGATCGCGCTCAACCTCGCGCTCAGCTCGCACACCGAACTCGCCGTGCTCTCCCGGCAGTCCGGCGACGGCGTGCTGGAGGCCGTCGAGCGGTGGCGGCCCACCGGGGTGATCGGCTTCGCCGCCACCTGGGCCGACCTCGCCCGGCACGACCTCACCGCCCGCGACCTGACCTCCGTGGCGCTCTGGTGGAACACCGGCGACTGCGCCCATGAGGTGCACATCCGCCGCCTGATCGCCACCGGCAGCCGGGAGACCGTCACCCGGGCCGGCCGCACCCGGCTGCCCGGCTCGCTGTTCGTGGACGGCCTCGGCTCCACCGAGATGGGGCACTCGCACTTCTTCATCACCCACGGCCCCGGCACCGAGCGCTACGGCCGCTGCGTCGGCCGCCCGCACGCCTTCGTCGACTGCGAGGTCGTCGGCCCGGACGGCGAGCCGCTCGGGCCCGGCGAGGTCGGTGAACTCGCCACCGCCTCACCCACCCTGGCGCTCGGCTACTGGAACGACTCGGCCACCACCTTCCGCACCCGGCTGCGCGGCCGCTTCCTCACCGGGGACCTGATGTACCGGGACGAGGAGGGCTACTACTACCACGTGGACCGGGCCGTCGATTCGGTCGAACTCGGCGGCGGCAAGCGGCTGTTCACCGCGATGTCGGAGGAGCGGGTGCTGGCCGCCTGCCCGGACGTGCTGGACTGCACGGTGGTCGCGGTCCGGGACGGCGAGCGCGTCGTCACCGACGTGCTGCTGCTCCTCGCCGCGGACGCCGATCCGGCCGCGGACCGCACCGGGGCGGTCGTCGCCGCCCTGGGCGAGGCCGCCGCCGCGACCGTCCGCAAGGTGCTGGTGGTCTCCCCCGACGACATCCCGCTCGGCCCGACCGGCAAGGTCCGCAAGGTCCTGCTGCGGGAGACCCACCTCGCGGCGGTGGGCGCATGAGCGAGCGGAGTGTGCGAGCAGGCGAGCGGGGTGGGCGCACAACCGCGCGCCCCGGCGCCGTCGTCACCGGCATCGGCCTGGTCTCCCCGCTCGGCCGCGAGCCCGCCGAGGTGTTCGAGGCGCTCACCGCCGGCCGCACCGGCCTGCGCGCCGTTCCCGAGGGCCACGCCGCGCACGGCTGGCTGCCCGCCGCCGGGCTCGCCCCCGCCCTGGACGGCCGGGAGGTGCTGCCGCCGACCGAGACCCGCTGCGTGGACCGCTTCGTGCTGCTCGCCCTGGCCGCCGCCGACGACGCGCTCGCCGACGCCGGACTGGCCGTCGGCCGGGACGCCGACCCGCACCGCACCGCCGTGGTGCTGGCCACCGGCGGCGGCGGACTGGAGACCTTCGAGCAGCAGTCGCACCGCCGGCTGGAGCGCGGCCGCCCCGGCGTCAGCCCGTACCTGCTGCCCGGCATGCTCTCCAACATGGCCGCCGCCCGGATCGCCATCAAGCACGGCATCCGGGGCTACAGCTCCGCCGTGGTGACGGCCTGCGCGGCCGGCGCCCAGGCGATCGCCGAGGGGCTGCGGCTGATCCGGGCCGGCGACGCCGACGTGGTGGTGTGCGGCGGCACCGAATCCTCGCTGCACCCGACCATCGCCGCCGCCTTCACCAACGCCCGCGCCCTGGCGCAGGGTTGGGACGACCCCGAGCAGGCCAGCCGGCCCTTCGACGCCCGCCGCAACGGCTTCGTGCTCGGCGAGGGCAGCGCCGTCCTGGTCCTGGAGCGGGCCGAGCACGCCGAGGCGCGCGGCGCCGCCGGCTACGCGGACGTCCTCGGCTGGGGCGCCTCCACCGACGCCCACCACCCGACCATGCCCCGCCCGGACGGCACCGGCGCCGCCGACGCGATGCGCGCCGCGCTCGCCAACGCGGGCCTGGCCCCGGGTGACATCGACTACGTGAACGCCCACGGCACCGGCACCAAGCTCGGCGACGTGGCCGAGACCGCCGCCCTGCGCGCCGTCTTCGGCGCCGAGCCGCCCGCGGTCAGCTCCACCAAGGGCGCCACCGGCCATCTGCTGGGCGCCGCGGGCGCGTTGGAGGCGGCGGTGACCGCCCTGGCGGTGGCCCGGGGGACGCTGCCGCCCACCCTCAACCTGACCGACCCCGACCCGGCCTGCGACCTGGACCACGTCCGGGGCGCCGCCCGGACCGTCCCGGTGCGCGCCGCGCTGAGCAACGCCTTCGCCTTCGGCGGCCACAACCTCAGCCTGATCCTCGGCCCGGCCTCCACCCGGACCGCCCGCTAGCGGTACCGCCGACAGCCGCCGTCCGACCGCCGCCGCCCGACCGCGGTCGCCCGCCGCGCGGCGCCGGCGCGCCCCGATCATCGATCCACCATCCCTCCCGGGGGGAGATCCCGTTGTCCATCCAGACCATCACCCACGTCGAGTTCCACTGCGCGGACGCCGACAAGACCGCGGCCGGACTCAGCGCCGACCTCGGCTTCACCGCCGACGCCCCGGCCACCGCCCCGGACGGCTCCCGCACCGTCGGGCTGCGCCAGGGCACCATCCGGCTGCGGCTGACCTCCGCCGCCGACCCGGAGCACCCGGTGGCCGAGTACGTCACCCGGCACGGGGACGGCGTCGCCGTCCTCGCCCTCGGCTGCGCCGACCCGGCGGCCGCACTGGAGCGGGCCGAGCGGCACGGCGCCCGGGTGCTCGACCGGGCCGGCGCCCTGATCGAGGGCTTCGGCGACACCGCGCTGCGCCTGGTCCCGCTGCCGGACGCCGAGGCCACCCCGGAGCCCCGCCTGCTGGACGGCCTCGACCACGTCGCGATCTGCCTGCCGGCCGGCACGCTCGCGGAGGCCGTACGGTTCTGCGAGGACGCGCTGGACTTCCGCACGATCTTCGAGGAGTACATCGAGGTCGGCGAGCAGGCGATGGACTCCAAGGTGGTGCAGAGCGCCTCCGGCGGCGTCACCTTCACCCTGATCGAGCCCGACACCACCCGCCGCCCCGGCCAGATCGACGAGTTCCTCGCCGCCCACGGCGGGGCCGGCGTCCAGCACCTCGCCTTCAGCACCCGCGACATCGCCGGCGCCGTCCGGACCGCCCGGGAGCGCGGCGTGGAGTTCCTGACCACGCCGGACGCCTACTTCGACGCCCTGGCCGACCGCTTCGGCGAGACGGCCATCCCGGTGGCGACCCTGCGCGACCTGCACGTCCTGGTCGACCAGGACCACGGCGGCCAGCTGTTCCAGATCTTCGCCCGCTCGACCCACCCCCGGCGCACCTATTTCCTCGAACTGATCGAACGGCAGGGAGCGGGCACCTTCGGCACCGCGAACATCAAGGCCCTCTACGAGGCCGTCGAACGGCACGGCCCCGCCGCCGAGGACCGGCCCGCCCCCGCACAGCCGAAGCAGGCCCGGCCGACGGCCGCCGCCCCCGGGTTCCGGCTCACCGAGGCCGAGCGCGCCCTGCTGCCCACCCCCGACGAGGTGGCGCACTACCGCGAGCACGGCTGGTACCTCTCCCGCAGGCTCTTCAGCGACGAGGAGCTGGACACCCTCCAGGCCGCCACCGAGGCGTACTACGCCGGCCACCGGGACCGCGAACTGCCCGTCCGGCCGCCCCGGTTGGCCTCCTGGCGGCCCGAGGACGGGCCGGTCCAGCGGCACAACGACTACGTGCACTACGAGAGCGACGCGATCAGCGCGATCCTGCGCAAGCCGCTGGTCGGCGCGGTGGCCGCGCTGCTCGCCGGCACCGAGGAGATCCGGGTCTTCCAGTCGACGCTCATCTACAAGCCCCCGGTGCCCGAGGAGCCCAGCAACCGGGTGCCGTGGCACTTCGACAAGCACTACTGGCAGACCTGTAGCTCCGAGGAGATGCTCACCGCCTTCATCCCGTTCCACGACTGCCGCGAGGAGAACGGCACCATCACCATGGTCGACGGCAGCCACCGCTGGCGGGAGCTGCCCTCGGGCGAGGACTCCACCCGGCACTTCGCCGACCGCGACGGCTCCGAGCTGGAGTCCATCCTGGCCGCCAACGCCGCCCACAACGGGCAGCGGGTGCGCAAGGTCCCGATGCTGATCCCGCGCGGCCACCTGTCCTTCCACCACTGCCGCACCTACCACGGCAGCGGCCCCAACCTCGCCTCCTTCCCGCGCCGGGCGGTCTCGCTGCACCTCCAGGACGGCGCCAACGAGTACCGCCGGCACGACCGGCCGGACGGCGAGCCGGTGGTGTACAACCACGACGTGCTGGTGGGCCGGACGGACGACGGCCGGCCGGACTACGCCGACCCCCGGTTCTGCCCGACGGTCTGGCGGGGACGGCCGTGACCGCTCCCGCGCACCCGGCCGGCGAGGGCGCCGCACTGCCCGACAGCCCCGCCCCGCTGGACACCCCCGCCGAGCGCTACCGGATGCTGCGGCTGATCCGCGGCTTCGAGGAACTGGCGCTCGGCCTGGTGAAGTCCGGCGCGATCCCCGGCGGCATCCACCCGTACATCGGGCAGGAGGCCGTCGCGGTCGGCGTCTGCTCGGCGCTCGGCCCGGGCGACCGGCTCGCCAGCACCCACCGCGGCCACGGCCACGTGCTCGCCCGGGGCACCGCGCCGCACCGGCTGCTCGCCGAGCTCCTGGGGCGGGTCGGCGGGTCGAACGGCGGCCGGGGCGGCTCCATGCACGCCGCCGACTTCTCGCTGGGCATCCTCGGCGCCAACGGCATGGTCGGCGCCGGTGCCCCGATCGCGGTCGGCGCGGCCTGGGCGGCTGTCAACCCCGGACGGGCGACGGCCGAAGGGCCGGGAACCGAAGGGCCGGGGACCGACGGCCCGGAGGCCGGCCGGACCCCGGTCGCGGTGGCCTTCTTCGGCGACGGCGCGCTCAACCAGGGCGTCCTGCTGGAGTCGCTCAACCTCGCCGCGATGTGGCGCCTGCCGGTGCTGTTCGTCTGCGAGGACAACGGCTACGCCACCACCCTGCCCGCCGCCACCGCCGTCGCGGGCAGCGCCACCGGCCGGGCCGCCGCCTTCGGCATCCCCGCCGAGGAGGTGGACGGCATGGACACCGAGGCCGTCCGCACCGCCGCGCTGCGCGCCGTCGACCGGGCCCGCGGCGGCCGCGGCCCGGGCTTCCTGGCCTGCCGCACCTACCGATACGAGGGCCACCACACCATGGAGCGCCGGATGAAGCTGCGCTACCGCTCCCCCGAGGAGGTCGACACCTGGCGCGAGCGCGACCCGCTCCCCCGGGCCGCCGCCCTGCTCGACCCGGCGACGGTCGTTGAGCTGGACCGCTCGGTGGCCGAACAGCTCGCCGCCGCCGAGGAGTTCGCGCTCGCCTCGGAGCACCCGGACCCGGCGGGCGCACTGGACCACCTGTACGCCGACGGGCTGCGGCCCCGGGCGGGGGCGACGCCGTGACCAGGCTCTCGTACACCAAGGCGCTCAACCGGGCGCTGGCCGACGAACTCGCCGCCGATCCGGCGGTCTGCGTCTTCGGCGAGGACATCGGCGCCGGTCTGGCCGGGCCGACCCTCGGCCTGCTGGACCGCTTCGGGCCGGGCCGGATCGTCGACACCCCGCTGTCCGAGCAGGCCTTCACCTCGATGGCGGTCGGCGCCGCGCTGGCCGGCCGGCGCCCGGTGCTGGAGTTCCAGATCCCGTCGCTGCTGTTCCTGGTCTTCGAGCAACTCGTCAACCAGGCCCACAAGTTCTCGCTGATGACCGGCGGCCAGGCCGCCGTCCCGCTGACCTGCCTGGTGCCCGGCTCGGGCTCCCGGGACGGCTGGGCCGGGCAGCACTCCGACCACCCGTACAGCCTGTTCGCGCACGCCGGGGTGAAAACCGTGGTGCCCGCCACCCCGACCGACGCCTACGGGCTGCTGCGCTCGGCGATCCACGACCCGGACCCGGTCGTGGTGTTCGCGCCCGCCGCCGCGATGCCGGTGCGCGAGACCGTCACCTGGGACCTCGTCCCCGTCCCGCTCGGCCGGGCCCGGATCCACCGGCCGGGCAGCGACGTCACCGTGGTCGCCCTCGGGCACCTGGTGCACGACGCCCTCGCGGTGGCCGAGGAACTGGCGCCGGAGGTCTCGGTGGAGGTCCTCGACCCGCGCACGGTGTACCCGTTCGACTGGCAGGCGCTCGCCGACTCACTGGAGCGCACCGGCCGCCTGGTCGTCCTGGACGACTCCAACCGCAGCTGCGGCTTCGGTGCCGAGGTGCTGGCCACCGCCGCCGAGGAGATGCGCCTGGTCGCCCCGCCCCGCCGGATCACCCGCCCGGACGGCGCCGTGCTGCCCTTCGCCCCCGCCCTCGACCGCGCCGTCCAGCCCGGCCGCGAGCAGCTGCGGCACGCGCTGGACCTCGTGCTGAAGCACCGCTGACCGACCGCGCCCCGACGCGGCGCAGCCCCCGCGTACCTCGCGCACCCCGAACACGTCGATCGCCCAACAGCCCGACCAAGGAGCCCCGTTGTCCACGAACCGCTACCACTGGGACCGCTCGCACCCCGGCCTGACCAGCCTCCAGCAGGCCATCGACCCGCTGCGCCGCGAGGTGGTCGAGCACTCGGTGTACCGCTCGCTCACCGGCATCGAGCGGGTCCGCACCTTCCTCGGCAGCCACGTCTTCGCCGTCTGGGACTTCATGTCGCTGCTCAAGAGCCTCCAGCGCGACCTCACCTGCGTGGACGTGCCGTGGGTCCCGAACGGCCCGACCGCCAGCCGCCGGCTGATCAACGAGATCGTGCTGGTCGAGGAGAGCGACGAGCTCGGCGAGGGCTACACCAGCCACTTCGAGCTGTACGTCGAGGGCATGCGGCAGGCCGGTGCCGACCCGCGCCCGATCGAGGAGTTCCTGGCCCTGCTGGGCTCCGGCACCGCCGTGCCGGACGCCCTGAAGAACGCCGGAGTGCCGCAGCCCGCCCTGGACTTCACCTCCACCACCTGGTCGATCGTGGAGAACGCGCCGGTGCACTGCCGGGCCGCCGCCTTCGCCTTCGGCCGCGAGGACCTGATCCCGGACATGTTCACCCAGGTCATCCGGATCGACGACCCCGAGGGCGCGCTCACCGTCTTCAAGGACTACCTGGCCCGTCACATCGAGGTCGACGGCGAGCAGCACACCCCGATGGCGATGCAGATGCTGATCGACCTGTGCGGCGACGACCAGGACAAGTGGGACTCCTGCGCCGAGACGGTCCGCACCGCGCTGCGCGCCCGGCTCCAGCTGTGGACCGCGATCGAGCGGTCCTTCTGAGGCCTGCCGGAGGACGTCCGTCGTCACGGCGGAAGGGCGCCCACGGGGAACCGGCCTCCCCGTGGGCGCCCTTCCGCCGCCGGGGCCTGCCTTCGCACCCGCGCCGGCGGGGCGGCTCAGAGCACCTTGGGCAGCACCCCGGCCGAGGCGGGCGGCCGGTCCCCGGCCCTGCGGAACCGGTGCAGCGCCGCCCGGCCCTCCGCCCCGCGCACCCGGGCGGCGAGCCGGGCCGGCAGCACCACGGTGGCCAGCCGGCCCTCGCCCCGGAACCCCTCGACCGTCCAACAGACCCAGGGAATCGGATAGTTGGCCGCCGGACTGAACAGCACGGGCCGCTTCCCCTGGAAGCTCACCGCATAGGCGCCGAAGCCGCTCCAGTTGGAGAAGCTGAACCGGCGCGCCGCCGGGTCGAAGCCCAGCGGCACGCAGTCGCGCAGCCGCGAGCGGCCGAGGGTGGCCAGGAACCACAGGTTGGCGCGGAGGTTGAGGTGTGCGGTCGGGAACTCCTCGACCGCCGTACGCAGTGCGCCCGCGAGCACCGCCGGTCCTTCCTCGGGCCGGTGCGGCAGATGGACCTCGCTGAGGAGGTTGCCGAGCAGCGCGGGCGACAGGCCCAGCCAGCGGCGCGCGTTGACCGGCACGGTCAGCATCCGCTCGGCGTCGTCCCCGTCCAACTCCCGCAGGGTGCTGAGGAGGTGGGCGCAGAGCACGTCCCCGGAGGAGAGTCGGCGCCCGGCCGCCAGTCCGAACTCCTCGCGCATCCTTGCCAGTTCGGCGTCGGTGAAGGCGATCTGGACGATCCGGTTGGCGCGTGGCCCGACCGCCACCTCGCGGGCCAGCAGCTCCGCCTCCGCCGCCGAGGGCAGCCGGAAGCCGGGGCGGCCGCAGTCCTCGTCCGGGAGTACCTCGGCCAGCAACTCGTCCTGGTCGTCGACGAGTTCGGCCTTCGGCAGCGGTTCGCCCTCGACCGCCGCGGACCAGGTCCGCAGCAGCAGCATGAAGCTGTGCAGGTCGCCGATCGCATGGTGCCAGGAGCAGCCGAGCACCGTGCCGCCGTCGGCCGTGCGGGTGAGGCGCACGGTGAGCAGCGGGACGCCGCCGTCGCGGGCGGCGGGGGCGTCCAGCGGGGCGACCAGTTCGGCGCCGGCCGCCGTCACCCGGCCCATCGCCTCGGCGAGCGTGCCCTCCACGGTGTAGACCTCGAACGGCACACCGGTGTCGTCGCAGACCGCCTCCAGGACGCCCTCGACGGTGCGCAGCCTTCCGGCGAAGACCGGCACCCGCTCCAGCGCCCGGGCCAGGCCGGCGGCGACCCGGTCGTCGTCCAGCGGGTGCTCGAAGCAGAGCACGACCGAGACGGCGAGGTCGGCGAGCATGGTGTCCATCAGCCCGCAGCGCAGCACCCGGCCGGTGGCGTGCCCGGCCCGGACGGTCCGGGATCTTCGCAACTGCGGCCAGATGCTCATGGGTTCCGTTCCGAAGCACTCGACGACTCCCGGTGACGCGCGGGCGCGTTCCGGCGGCGCGCGATCCGCGGGCACGCCGAACGATAGTGGCGCGCGGAGGCAGTGGTCCAGTCCAATCCCGCACTCCGGCAGGGCTCTTCGGCCGGTGCGGCGACAGCGACGGCGATAGAATGCGCAGCATGGGAGAGCGCCCCGGCGCACCCTCCGCGCCGCCCCTCGTCCTGGTCACCGGCACCGCGTCGCGGGTGATCGACCCGACCCGGGCCTACCACCTCGGCCGCGACCCGACCGGCGAGATCGTCCTGGACGACCCCCGGGTGTCCTGGCACCACGCGATCCTGCGCGCCACCGGAGGGCACTGGCTGCTGGAGGACGTCGACAGCACCAACGGCACGTACGACGAGGGTCGGCGGGTCAGCCGCGAGGAGGTCGGCCCGGGCACCCGGCTGCGCTTCGGCGACCCGGCCGACGGCCCGTCCGCGGCCTTCGCCGGCCTTCCGGCACCCACCGCGCACAAGCGGCCGTCGCTGGTCGCCCCGCACCTCTCCGGCACCTTCCGCCGTCCGAGCGCCGTCCACCGGCTGCTCGGCCGCACCGTCCGGATCGGCCGCTCGCGCGACAACGACCTGGTCCTGGACAACCTGGTGGTCTCCCGGTACCACGCCGAACTGCGCGCGCTGCCCGACGGCGGCCACGAGATCGTCGACCTGGACAGCCACAACGGCACCTACCTCAACGGCCGCCCCGTCCAGCGCGCCCCGGTCGGCCCGGCGGACATCGTCGGCATCGGCCACTCCGCGCTCTGCCTGGCCGACGGCCGGCTGGTCGAGTACACGGACACCGGCGAGGTCTCCCTGGACGTCCGGCACCTGGTGGTCCGGGTCGGCCCCGACCACCGGGTGCTGCTGGACGACGTCGGCTTCCCGCTCGCCGAGAAGGCGCTGCTCGCGGTGGCCGGGCCGAGCGGCGCGGGCAAGTCCACCCTGCTCAACGCGCTCACCGGGCTGCGCCCCGCCGACCAGGGCACGGTGCTGTACGACGGGCGCGACCTCTACCGCGACTACGCCGAGCTGCGCCGCCGGATCGGCCTGGTGCCGCAGGACGACATCCTGCACACCCAGCTCACCGTCCACCGCGCCCTGTCCTACGCCGCCGAGCTGCGCTTCCCCGGCGACACCGACCCGCACGAGCGGGAGGCCCGGGTCCGCGAGGTGATCCACGAACTGGGCCTGGACAGCCGCGCCGACCAGGTGATCGCCAGCCTCTCCGGCGGCCAGCGCAAACGGGTCAGCGTCGCGCTGGAGCTGCTCACCAAGCCGTCCCTGCTCTTCCTCGACGAGCCGACCTCCGGGCTGGACCCGGGCATGGAGCGCTCGGTGATGCGGATGCTGCGCGGGCTCGCCGACGACGGCCGGACGGTGGTCGTGGTGACGCACAGCGTGCTGAGCCTGAGCGTCTGCGACCGGCTGCTGGTGCTGGCCCCGGGCGGGCGGACGGCGTACTACGGGCCGCCCGGCGAGGCGCTGGGCTTCTTCGGCTACGAGGAGTGGCCGGAGGCCTTCGAGGCCTTCGAGGACGAGGACCACGACAGCTGGCAGCAGCGGTTCCGCAGCTCCCCGCAGTTCGCGCGCTACGTGGCGGCCGAGGGTGTGCCGACGCCGTCGCCCCGTCCGCACCCCCATCCGCACCCGACCCCGCACAAGCCCGCCGCGTCGGCCACGCCCGCCCCTCCCGCCGCTCCCGTGATCGACTGGGACAAGCCGCAGGGCTGGTTCTCCCAACTGGGCACCCTGGTACGCCGGTACACCGCGGTGCTGGCCGCCGACCGGCTCTTCCTCACCATCATGGTGGTGCTGCCCTTCGTGATCGGCCTGATGTGCCGGGCGATGGCCGGCTCCCGGCTCTCCCCCGACAACGCCGTCAACTGCCTGCTCACGCTCTGCATCGGCGGTCTGCTCACCGGCGCCGCCAACTCGGTGCGCGAGCTGGTCAAGGAGCGCGCGATCTACCGGCGGGAGCGGGTGGTCGGGCTGTCCAGATCGGCCTACCTGGTCTCCAAGGTGGTGGTGCTCGGCACGGTCACGGTGGCCCAGGCCGCGGTGCTGACCGTGGTCGGCCTGGCCGGGGTGGACCTCTCCTTCGCGGTGCCGACCGGGGTGGTGATGCCGCAGCTGCCCGAACTGATCCTCGCGGTCGCACTGCTCGCCTTCTCGGCGATGATGCTCGGCCTGGTGGTCTCGGCGCTGGTGGGCAAGGAGGAGGCCACCATGCCGCTGCTGGTGCTCCTCTCGGTGGTGCAGATCGTCTTCAGCGGCCTGATGCTCAAGCTGCACGGCGTCCCGGGGCTGGAGCAGTTCGCCTGGCTGGTCCCGTCCCGCTGGGGCCTGTCGGCGATGGCGCGCACCGTCGAGCTGCACGGCATCTTCCCGAACGCGATCACCGCCGACCCGATGTTCCGGCACCAGCGCTCCGGCTGGCTGGTGGGCATCGCGCTGCTGCCCGCGCTCTCGCTGCTGTACGGCCTGGTGGTGCTGGCCCTGCTGCGGCGGCACGAGCCGAGCATCATGCGGCGCTAGCGGAAGGGCGACCGCCGCATGGACGAGTTCGCGTTCCGCCCCACCCACGTCGCCCCGCCGGACGGGATGGCCTCCTGGGCGGCACCCGACCCGGCCCGGCCGGACGCCCGGCTCGACGCGCTGCTGCCGCTGCAGCTGCTCGACCGCCGGGGCGACTGGGCGCGGATCCTCTGCTCCAACGGCTGGACCGCCTGGGTGGACGGCCGCCTGCTGGTCGCGCTGCCGCAGCCACCGCCCGCCGCCGGCGGCCCGCCCGCGCGGACCGCCGACCCGCGACCGGCGCTCGCCGAGGCCGGGGGCGCACTCGACCGTTACCGCGCCCTGCTGGAGGACCTCGCCGGCGGCGCCCTCGACCTGGGGGCCTTCCGGGAGCGCACCCGGGGCCTGCGGATCGGCCTGGTGGTGGACGGCGAGGCGGTCTGGCTGTTCGACCCGGTGCACGACCGCTGGTGCTACGGCGACGGGCTCCAGCTCCAGACGTACGCGGCCACCGACCGGCCCAGCCCCTCGCCCGCGCCCTCGCACGGCCCGTCCGCGGAGGGCCCGTCCGCCCCCACCCGGACCGGTGAGCCGTGACCTCCGCCGAGCGCGACGGCGTCGAGCGGCCGTCCGCCGCACGCGAGGCCGCCAAGCGGGACGCCCCCGAGCGGGACGCCACCGAGTGGGACGCCACCGGTCTGCCCGCCGGGCTGGTCGGGCGGCGGGTCGCCGGCTACCGGCTGGAGAACGAGATCGGGCGCGGCGGCATGGCCGTGGTCTACCGGGCCAAGGACCTGCGGCTCGGCCGGACCGTCGCGGTCAAGCTGCTCGCCCCCGAGCTGGCCCGCAACGAGGTGTTCCGGCAGCGGTTCATGCACGAGTCGGAGGCCGCCGCCGCGATCGACCACCCGCACATCATCCCGGTGTTCGAAGCGGGCGAGCAGGACGGCATCCTGTACCTCGCGATGCGCTACGTGGAGGGCGGCGACCTGCGCGCCCTGATCAACCGCTCCGGCCCGTTCCCGGTCGGGCGGGCCGTCCGGTTCGCCCTCCAGATCGCCTCGGCGCTGGACGCCGCGCACGACCACGGCCTGGTGCACCGGGACGTCAAGCCGGGCAACGTACTGGTCGCCGCCGGGACGGACAGCGAGCACCCCGAGCACCTGTACCTGGCGGACTTCGGCCTGACCAAGAAGTCCCTCTCGCTCAGCGGGCTGACCACCGTCGGCCAGATCGTCGGCACGCTCGACTACGCGGCGCCCGAGCAGATCTCCGGCAGGCCGCTGGACGGGCGCTGCGACCAGTACGGCCTCGGCTGCGTGGTCTTCGAGATGCTCGCGGGCGCCCCGCCGTTCCGTCGGGAGAGCGACCTCGCGCTGCTCTGGGCGCACCTCAACGACCCGCCGCCCGCGCTGCGCGACCACCGGCCCGACCTGCCGGCCGCCGTCGGGGCGGTGGTCGCCCGGGCGCTGGCCAAGACGCCCGGGGAGCGGTACCCGAACTGCCTGGACTTCGTCGCCGAGCTGCGCGCGGCGAGCACCGCCGCCGCGCCGGAACCGTGGCGCGCCGACGGGCCGCCCACCCGGGTCGTCCCCGCGCTCGCCCCCGACCCGCCCCCGGTGCCCGGGCCGCCCGCCTGGGCCGCACCGGTCGTCCACCCGCCGCCGTCGCCGCCCGCAGGGAGCCGTCCGTCATGAACGCCGTGAGCCAGGTCTTCGCCGTGGTCGCCGCGGCGATCCACCTGATCGTCTGGCCGCTGGAGAGCTTCCTGTACGGGCACCCGCGGGTGCGCCGCGTGCTGACCGGCAGCACCGCGGACGCCCCGGAGGTCCGGCTGTGGCGCGTCAACGTCGGTTTCTACAACCTCTTCCTGGCCCTCGGCCTGGTCGCCGGCCTGGTCCTGCTGCACACCGGACACCCGGGGGCCGGGCGGGCGGTGGTGCTCTACGTCGCCGCGTTCATGGTCGCGGGCGGGATCACCCTGTTCACCTCGGAGCCGAAGCTGTGGCGCGGTGCACTCGGCCAGGCCGTCCCGGCGGCGATCATCCTTCTGACGGAGGCTTTCTGACGTTTCATCACCATCTCTTCAGGCGTGCGGCTAAACTCCGCCTACCCCGCGACGGTCGCGGCGGCTGGGGGTGGCAGCAGTGGCGAAGATCCCGATCACCGACCGGTACGTCGTCGGCCTCGGCTGTCGGGTGAGCGTCCAGCAGGGCCTCACCTCGACGAAGGTCAGCTGGAGCGTCGCACACCTGCCGGAGGGCGGCTCGCCCCGGCCCACCGGCGGGAACAAGGAGATCGGCGTCATCTGCCCGCGCTGCCGGCGTTCCTTCTCCGTCCGGGTGGAGACCGCCACCAGGGCGCGGGTCAAGCGGCTGGTCCACCGGACGGTGGGCTGGCTGCTGGTGCTCTCGCTGCTGGCCCTCGTCCCGATGCTGGTCCAGCTGGGCGGCCGGACCGTCGAGGAGGGCGACGACCAGGCCGTCGACAACATCGGCCTGCTCTTCACGCTGGCCGCCGCGGGCGTGGTCGTCGGACCGTCGCTGCTGCTCAGTGCGGGCATCCACGACGGCATCGGGAAACTCCGGCTCATCCGGGCCGACGGCCGCAAGACCATGTGGGTGCGGGGCCACCGGCTGTTCTGAGCCGGGCCACGCCCCCCGCACCCGTCACTCGGCGTCCGCCGGTACCTCGCCGCGGTGCCGCACCCAGGTGGCGAGCAGGGCGCCGAGCGCGCCGGTCAGCAGCCCCCAGCCCGCCGCGAGCGGCACCGCCGTCCAGAGCACCGGGCGCAGGGTGAGGCTCCCGCCGCCCAGCCCGGCCAGCGGGTTGCCGCCGCCGAGCACGGCGCCCAGCAGGTCGCCCAGGCCGCCCTGGCCGAGGCCGACACCGAGCACGGAGAGCCCGTAGTCGGCGTCCACCCGGGTCCACAGACCCACCAGCAGCACGGTGACGGCGGTGGCGAGCGCGAACCGGACGGCGTGCCGCCAGAGCCGGACGGTGCGCGGCGCGCGGCGGGCCGCCAGGAAGGCGGCGGCGAGCAGCAGGACGGCGGCCAACGGCAGCAGCCACCAGCTGCGGGCGTCCTGCTCCGCGAGGGTGCCGAGGTCGATGGTCGCCGGCCCGCCCCCGGGGGTGCGCAGCACCGCGCTGAGCGGCTTGGGGACGGGCAGGCCGAGCCCGCCGACCAGCCGCCCGTGCCACGTGGCGCCGAGCCCGATGCCGAAGGCCAGCCAGACCAGGTCGGGCAGCGCGAGCAGCACCACGGCCAGGGTCTGCCGGGGGTTCCCGTGCACGACCGCGGTCAGCACCCCGGCCACCGCACCGATCGCCAGATACGCCAGCAGGACCAGCCAGAGCGCGAACGCGGGTGGGCGGACCGCGAGTTGGTAGCGCACCAGGGCGGGCGGCAGCGGGGCCCGCCGGGACACCGCGAAGGTGACCGCGAGCACCACCAGCAGCCAGGCCAGCCCGATGCCCACGGTGGTCGGGCCGTCCGCACGGAAACCGACCTCCGGGGTCAGCCCGAGCGCGCCGCCGATCGACTGAGCCAGGTCGCCGCCGAGCGGGACGACGAAGCTGTGCCGGGCGCCGAGGGTGAGCAGCACCAGGGCGAGCACCCAGAGCAGCAGCGTCCGGCCGATCCGCCCGAGCAGCTCACCGCCGCCCGCGACCGCGCGGAAGCGCAGCTGGCGCAGGAACACCTCGGCCATCGCGACCGCGCCGACCACCGAGACGCTCAGCGGCATCGCGCTGATCCCGGCCCCGACCGCCGCGAAGTCCCCGGCGCCGCCGTCGAGTTCGACGGTGCCGCCGACGGCGAGCGCGAGCGTCGCCGCCAGCACGGCGGGGAAGCCGCCGTCCGGGAGGTCGTCGGCGCCGGCCAGCCAGAGGCCGAGCGCGGCCACCGCCGCCATCGCGACCAGCCCGGCCAGCACGACGGCGAGCGCGTCCAGCCAGCCGCGTACGGCGCCGGGCGGGCCCGCGGCCCGGGTGGTGGGCTGCTGCATGCCGCCTCCTCGTCGCTCGCGGGGTGCACAGGGGTCCGGCCCGGGCGCGGCGCGATCGATCTCCGATCTACGCCCGTTCTACGTCCGGTCGACTCCCGGCCGGGTTCCGGCCGGGTTCCGACCGGGTTTCCAGGGTGGCCGACGGTCGGCGGGCACGCTCGGCGACGCCCCGGCACCTGCTGTTGCGGCGAACGGGGCAACGGGGGAGAAAGGGAAGCCACTGGCAGGAGCCTCCCGAGCCGGCCCCGGTCGGCCGACCGCCTGCGAAACGGAGCCTCGATGACCTCCCAACCGCCTCCGTCCGGCCTGCCCGGCAGGCCCGGTGAACCTCCGCACGGTCCGCCGTCCGGTCCCCCGTCCGGGCCGTTGGCCGGTCGACCGTCCGGCGGCGGTACGGCCGGTTCGCCGTCCGTGCCCCCTCCGCCCTCGGGCCCGTCCGGGGCCGCCGGGGCGGGTGGCGCCGGGAGTGCGAGTGGTCCCGGCGGCGCGAGCGGACCGGGCGGGCCGACCGGACCGGGCGGCGCGGGCGGGCCCGGCGGGCCGTCGTCCGGCGGGCCCGGACGCGGGGCGCGCACGCCGTGGTGGCGCTCCGGGAAGGGACTGGCGCTGGCGGCGGGCATGGTGGCGGTGGCCGTGGTGGCCACCGTGCTGATCGTCAACAACCAGGGCGGCAACCACCCGGCCGTGCCGACCGCGAACGAGGTCGCCCTGCAGGCCCCGGCCGATCCCGGGCCGGACCCGTTCACCCCGTCGGTGGAGACCCAGGGGGTGAGCGCCCCCGCACCCGGCTCCGCCGTCCCGACCCCCGCCCCGACCGTCACCCCGACGGCGCAGCACCCGGGCGGCGCCTCGTCCCGGAGCGGTTCGCCGACCGCGCTCCACA
This sequence comes from Kitasatospora sp. NPDC058046, assembly GCF_042885595.1. Classification (NCBI taxonomy): domain Bacteria; kingdom Bacillati; phylum Actinomycetota; class Actinomycetes; order Kitasatosporales; family Streptomycetaceae; genus Kitasatospora; species Kitasatospora sp. NPDC058046. Next base: position 133,369 of record NZ_JBHVRS010000010.1, on the reverse strand, counting down.
GCGTCGAGGGCAGCTCGGCCGGGCTGTACGCCGGGTCGATGGGCAAGCCGAGCTGCGACACCGAGCGCCTGGTCGGGATGCTCTCGACCGGGGACACCGGGCGCGCCTGGGCCTCCGCCGCCGGCATCGCGCAGGCCGACGTCCCCGGCTACCTGCGCTCGCTGACCTCCGCCTACCTGCGGGTGGACACCCGGGTGACCAACCACACCTACAAGAGCGGCGCGGTGGTCGAGTACCAGTCCGCACTGGAGGCGGGCACCGCCGTCCTGGTGGACGCCCAGGGCGTGCCCCGGGTGCGCTGCTCCTGCGGCAACCCGCTGAAGCCGCCGGCGCTGGTGAGCAACGCGAGGTACACCGGGAAGGCCTGGGCGGGCTTCCAGCCGTCCACGCTGATCATCGTGGTGCCGGCAGCCCGACCGGTGACCGAGATCATCCTGGTGAACGTCGAGACCGGCGGGTGGTTCTCCCGGATGACCGGGCGGGTCGAGGTCGTGGACCGACCGGCCGAACCGCCGAAGGGGCCCCTGGTGCCCGGCATCCCGCCGCCGGGCCCGTGGACGCCGTCCACACCCTCGGCCACCTCCTCGACCTCCCCCGGTACGACGTCCCCCGGCATGACCTCGCCCGGTGCAACGTCGCCGGGTGCAACATCGCCGGGCACGACCCCACCCGGCACGCCATCGCCCGGCACGCCGACGAGTTCGGGTGCCATCCCCTCAGGCTCCACAGGCGCCGGAGTCACCTCCTCGGGCCCGACGACCCCCGGAGCCACGTCCCCGACCAGCTCGGGTCAGCCGCCGGGGACGGCCACGACGACCAGCACCCCGCCCCCGTCCACGGTGACCACCGGCACACCGACTCAGACTCAGACACAGACGCCGACACCGATCACCAGGACGCCCTCCCCCGCGACGACGACCACCGCCGTCACGACGGCAACCGGGACCACGACGGCGACCACCACCACCGCCCAGGCGCCGACCGCGACCTGCGCGAGCACCGCGCCGTCCACCCTGCCGCCCTGCCCGACCGCGAGCGCCGCCACGCCGAGCTGACCCGGCACACGCCCCGCTCCGCCCCGCTGCCATCGACCCTCACCCGGCCGGTGGCAGCGGCGCGCCTCAGGGCACGGACCTCAGGGCAGCAGCACCTTCGCGTCCTCGGGCCCGAGCACCCGGCCGTCCGCCGAGCGCACCTCGACCCGCGCGACAGGCGCACCGGACTCGCGGTCCACCAGGCGCGCCCGGGGCTCGCCCTCCTCGAAGAACCACTGGTCGCCCCACTGCCGCAGCGCCGTGATCACCGGGAACAGCGCACGGCCCTTCTCGGTGAGCACGTACTCCTGGTACGGGCTGCCGTCGGCGGCCGGCGCGAGCTCGAACACGCCGTTGGCGACCAGGCCGGCCAGGCGGGAGGACAGGATGTTCTTGGCCAGGCCGAGGTTCTTCTGGAACTGCCCGAAGCGGCGCAGTCCGTCGAAGGCGTCACGGACGATCAGCAGCGTCCAGCCGTCGCCGACGACGTCGAGCGGACGGGCGACCGGGCAGGCCGATTCCTCGTGCGTGGTGCGTTTCGGCACTTCTCCCACCTCTCAGCTCTCACCGGTCGGCGCCCAGCGTACCGATCAGAGCGTGGTTGCTTATTAAAACCAGGGTATGCCATGGTGTCGCGGTAGCACTTTGAAACCACCATGCCCCTTCGAGGGAGTCCGCCCATGACCTCACCCGCCCGCGCGTCCGCCGAGGACCCGACCGCCGCCGACCCGACCGCCGACGCCCTGGCCAAAGCCCCGGCCGACACCCCCACCGGGGCCCCGCCGCGCGGCCTGTCACCGGCCGTCGCCTGGCTGCTCTCCGTCGCCTGCGGCCTCGCCGTGGCCAACGTCTACTACTCGCAGCCACTGCTCGACCTGATCGCCCGGGACTACGGCATCGCCCCGGCGACCATCGGCCTGGTCGGCACCCTCACCCAGACGGGCTACGCCCTCGGCCTGCTCCTGCTCGTGCCGCTCGGCGACCACGTCAACCGCCGCACCCTGATCACCTCCCAGCTCGGCTTGTCCGTCCTCGCCCTCCTCGCCGTCGCACTCGCCCCCTCCGCTCCGCTGCTGCTCCTCGCGATGGCCGCCGTCGGCGTCCTCGCCGTCGTCGCCCAGGTGGTCGTCGCCTACTCCGCCCAACTCGCCGCCCCGGGCGACCAGGGCCGGGTGGTCGGCACCGTGACCAGCGGCATCGTGGTCGGCATCCTGCTCGCCCGCACCGTCGCCGGGACCATCGGCGACCTGGCCGGCTGGCGCGCCGTCTACGTGGTCTCCGCCGTCGCCACCACCGCCATGGCCCTCGCCGTCGCGGCCGCCGTCCCGTCCGAGCGGCACCGGGCGGCCGAGCGGATCGGCTACCCGCGGTTGGTCGGCTCGGTGTTCACGCTCTTCGCCCAGGAGCGCGTGCTCCGGGTCCGGGCCGTCCTCGCGCTGCTCGCCTTCACCTCCGTCACCGTGCTGCTCACCCCGATGGTGCTCCCGCTCGCCGCGCCTCCCTTCAACCTCAGCCACACCCAGATCGGGCTCTTCGGCCTGGCCGGCGCCGCCGGAGCGCTCGGCGCCGGATACGCCGGCCGCCAGGCCGACCGCGGCCGCGCCGAACGCACCGCCGGCATCGGTCTGCTGGCCATGCTGGTCGGCTGGCTCCCGGCCGCACTGCTGCCGCACTCGGTCTGGTGGCTGGTGCTCGCCATGGTGGTGATCGACTACGGCCTGCAGTCCGTCCACGTCGCCAATCAGCACCTCCTCTACCAGGTCCGCCCGGAGGCGCAGAGCCGCCTGACCGCCGGCTACATGCTGCTCTACTCCGCCGGGTGCGGCGCGGGCGCGATCCTGTCCACCGTCGTCTACGACCACGGCGGCTGGACGGCCGTCTGCCTGCTCGGCGCCGCCACCAGCCTCACCGCGCTCGGCTACTGGTGGACGGCGGCCCGCCGCTGACGGCCGATCGGCCACCGGCCCCGCCGCCTACGCGCGTGTCACCTACGCGTCCGCCACCGGCGCCTCCGCCGACGACGCCGCGGCGAGGACCTCCCGCAGCGTCCGTATGCCCTCGCGCCAGGCCGCCGCCTCCCCCGACTCGTCCCACAGCTCCGCGAGCTCCGACTCCTCCGCGACCACCCGGTCGAGCGCCGCCACCGCGAGCGGGCGCAGCTCGGCGGAGAGCGGCGGGACCGGCTCCTTGGGCCCGTAGGCGCTGGTCACCGCCGCCCCACCCGGGCACTGCGCCGCCACCAGCGCGGCGGAGGCGACCGCCTCCACCGCCTCGTCCGAGTCCAGGAACTCCTCCGCCCGGACGGCGTACAGCAGCGCCGACCGGAGCAGCGCCTCCCGCTCGCCCGGCGCCGCGTCGTCCAGTCCGCCGCAGAAGTCCGCCGCCGAGTCGTTGTCGAAGTGCCCGATGTCCCAGGTGCCCATGCCGATCCCCTCACGCCGTTCGTGTTCGTGTGCGACGGATGCTTGCACACGGCACTGACAATCGGCCGGGCCGAGGGATATTCGCTGGTCAGGGCCGACCGCGGTGGGGCAGAGTGCCCCCATGACCACGATTCAGGGGCTGGACCGGGACGGGTACATCGCACGGGAGGGCGCGCTCGACCGCGTGCCGCCGGCGTTCGCGCCGGTGGTCTCCGCGGCCCGGGAGCGGATCGCCGCGGCCTTCGCCCCCGACCGGCTGCACAGCGCCTACCTCTACGGCAGCCTCCCGCGCGGCACCGCCACCCCCGGCGTCTCCGACCTCGACCTGCTGCTCGCCCTGCGCCACGAGCCCACCGCCGCGGACCGGGCGGAGGCCGACGCCCTCGAGGCCGCGCTCGACGGGGAGTTCGCGCAGGTGAACGGGGTCGGCGTGGTGCTGGCCGGCACGGACACCCTGCTGAGCGAGCTCGAACGCCACGACCTCGGCTGGTTCGTCGCCTGCCTCTGCACCCCGCTGCTCGGCGAGGACCTCGCCGCCCGGCTCCCCCGCTACCGCCCCACCTCGCTGCTCGCCCGGGAGACCAACGGCGACCTGGCCCTGGTCCTCCCGCTCTGGCACGAGCGCCTGGCCGCCGCCACCACGGAGGCCGAACTGCGCGGCCTCACCCGCGCCGTCTCCCGCCGCCTCGTCCGCACCTGCCTCACCCTGGTCATGCCCCGCTGGGGCGGCTGGACCAGCGACCTCACCGCCTCCGCCGAGATATTCGCCGGCTACTACCCCGAGCGCGCCGCCCAAGCGCGCCTCGCCGCCGCCCTCGCCCGCGGCCGCACCCCCGACCGGGCCGCCCTCACCATGCTCGTCGACGACCTGGGCCCCTGGCTCGCCGCCGAGTACGCCGCCGTCCACGGCGTGAAGGCACCGCGCCCGTGACGGCAGCGCGCCCGTGACGGAACCGCACCCGGACGGCCGGTCCTACGGTCCGGACCACCGGTGCGTCCCGCTCCCGCCGGCCCACGGCATGCTCGTCCCGGACGTCGTCGGCGGGCGGATCGGGTACGTCGAGGTCCTCGACCCGGCGGCCGCTCCGGGACACCAGCCCCGGCCGGGGCTGAACTCGCCACCGCCGCAGGGGCTTCAGTCCACGCACGGGATCCCGCCCGCCTTCACCGCCGGCCCCTGCATCGGCAGCCCCGCCGCCGAGTCGGCGGAGGTCTCACCCGGCGCGGCCGACGGCACGGCCGTCGGGCTCGGGGTGCGGGAGACGGCGAGGGTGAGCAGGACGCGTCCCGCGGGGATCCCCGACGAGAAGACCGCGTTCACCCCGTAGCGGGCGGCGAGGCGCTGCGCCTCGGCCTTGGCCCCGGCTCCGTACCCGACCGCGGTGGCCCGGGTCCTGGCCGGGGCGTCGCCGATCCGGCCCGTCTGGTAGCCGAGTTCGGCCAGCGCCCGGGACTCGTTGGCCGCCGCCCCCGCCCCCGCGACCGCGTTGATGTCGACCACCGCCTTGGGCGTCGCGCTCGGCGTCGGGGTCGCGGAGGGCGACGGGGCCGGGTCGCCCGGCGCGTCCCCGGACGGCGCGACGGGCACGACGGCGGGGACGGCCGGCGCCGGCTCGTGCTTGAAGAGCTGCCGGACGATCTTCCTGATCAGGTCCGGGTTGACGGTGTTGACCTCCTGCCCGCCGACCGTCTTGAAGCCGCTGATCGGCAGGGTGTTGAACTCCACGTTGCCGCCGGTCAGGTTGGGCGCCTGCTGGGCGAAGTCGAGGATGTTCCACTCGTTGTCGATGACCACGTCCTTCTTCACCACCGCGAACAGCTTCTGCATCTGCCCGAGGTCGTTCAGGATGCCCTGCTGCTTGAGCCGGTACTCGACGGAGGAGAGGAACGCCTGCTGCCGGTGGGTGCGGTCGAGGTCGCCGTTGGTGAGGTGGTGGCGCTGGCGGACGAAGGAGAGCGCCTGCGCGGCGTCGAGGGAGCTGATCCCGGCCGGGAGCTTGAGGCCGGTGCCGCCGCCCTCGTGGGTGGCGGTCCGGGCGATGATCGGGTCGTCCACGGGGTGGTTGAGGCAGACCTGGACCGGCTCGACCGCCTTGGCGATGTCGTAGAAGCCGATCAGGTTCACCTCCGCGAAGTGGTCGATCGGGACGTCCAGGAAGCTCTGCACGGTCCGGATGGTGGCCGAGCGGCCGGCCTCGCGGCTCTGCCGTTCCAGCGCCGCCTTGGAGAGCCCCTTGCCCGCCAGCTTCTGCTCGGCGGCCTCCTTGGCGATGCCGTACGCCTCCTTGATCTTGTGCATCTTCCCGTCCGCGCCGACGGTCTGCACGTAGTCGTCGCGCGGGACGGAGAGCGCGGTGACCTTGCCGCCGTTGGCCGGGATGTGCAGCACGATCAGGGCGTTGGTGTTGTACCCGCCGATCTCGCTGGAGCCGGCGTGCAGTTCGTCCTCCACGAACTGCCGGGGCAGGTCGTTGCCGTCCATGTCCTTGCGGCTGTCCAGGCCGATCAGCAGCAGGTTGACGGACTTGTCGAGGTGCGGCGGAGCGTTCTTCCTGGCCTCGCTCAGCGCGGTGGACTTGATCATGCCGTCGTCCAGGCTGCGGTACTCGTACCAGGTGAAGCCGCTGGCGCCGAGCACCGCGACCGAGACGGTGCAGGCCAGGGTGCGCCCGGCGACGGTCAGCGGGGCGGCGGCGCGGCGCGGGTCGTAGCCGCGCCGGCCGCGCAGACCGCGCTGCCCGTGTTGGCCGCGGCCGCCGGTACGGCTGTTGCCGCGCTCAACCACGGCGGCCCCTTCCGGCCGGGACAGCCGTCCTGCCGGTCCGCCGGCGCTCCGGCACCGCCCGGCGGCGGGCCGCCGTGACACGGACCGCGACCACGACGAGCGCCACCGCCACGGCCGCGGCCATCACCGGGAACGCCCCGACCACCCAGCGCAGCGCGCCGGTGCCGAGGTTCCTCCCCTGGTACTTCCCGGGGTGCGCCAGGTACTCGACGCCCGAGGCGGTGAGCAGCACCACGACCGGAGCGGCCGTCACCACCCACCACCGGCCGGTGCGGCTGCAGAGCAGCGCCGCGGCCGCCGTCCCGAGCACCGAGCCCACCGCGAACAGGAGGCCGACGCCCGGCCCGTCGAGTTCGTCCGCGACCGCTCCGAGCAGCGGCAGCCCGACCGCCGAGAACGCGGCCGCCGTCCCGCCGCGCCGGCGCGCCTGCTGCCTGCGGCGGGCCGCCCCGGGGCGCGGCGACCGGACCTGCCGGGGCGCCGCGGTGTCCGCGCGCCTCCCGGGGGCGCCTGCGGCTCCCGCACCGGCCGGCCAGGAGCGCTGGGCGGGCAGGGCGCGGTCCTCGGTGCGGGGCCCCGCGTCCTGGTACGGCGTTCTCGCCCGCTGACCGGCCATGCGCACTTCCCTCGATCGTTGCGGCTGCGGCGGCGCGATCGCACCACCGCGCGTGCCGGGACGCCGTCGGTCCTGCCGGGGCCCTGGCGGCGCCCTGGTGACGTCCTGGTGGGGACCAAGCCTCTACATTGCTGTAGAGGTTGGGCTGGAGCATACAAAACCCATTTCAGCAAAGTCATCCGCTGCCACCCGGCAGCGACCGACCGCCTGGTGGACCGTCGTTAGGATGGTCATGATCCCCGCCACGTCGGCACACCATCAGGAACGCATCAGAGGAGCAGAGCGTCACCATGTTTGAGAGTCTGAAGAACCTCGCGGGCAAGGCCACCGACCTCGCCCGTGACCACGGCGACGTGATCGGGCAGGGCCTGGACAAGGTCGGCGACGCGATCGACGACCGCACGGACGGCAAGTACAGCGGGCAGATCGACACCGGCGTCGAGAAGGCGAAGGACTTCCTGCGCAACCTCGACGGCGACCAGAAGCCCGCCGAGTAACCTGCCGCAGGACACGATCGGCCGCACGACGGTCGAACGACCGCACGGGCGAACGGGGAGGGGCGGCAGCGGTGAGCGAGGAGAAGAAGGGGCCGGGCTGGGGGCAGTGGCTGGTGCTCACCGTCGCGGTCGTGGTCGGGCTGGGCCTCCTGCGCGGCAACGACCACGACGGCGCGGCCTCCGCCGACCCCTCCCCGACCGCCGCCGCCCCGTCCGTCCCCGGGTCCGGCGGCGCGCCGTCGGCCGGCGGCTCCGCGAAGCCCTCGAAGCCCTCGGGCCGCTACGACCCTGCCGACTACGCGGAGCCGGTCCGCCGGTACGCCACCGAGGCCGGGGTCAACCCGCAGCTGCTGATGGCGATCCTCTACAACGAGTCGTACAAGCCGCACGACCCCGAACTCGAACGGGCCTGGCAGCGCGGCAAACCGGACGCCTCCTTCGGCATCGCCAACATGCACCGGGCCGCCTTCGACGACACCAAGCCCGGCCGCCCCTTCGCCTCCCGCCAGTGGGAGGAGCTCCCTGACGACCGGGACCTGGCCGTCCAGGCGGCCGCCTGGCACCTGCACGACCTCGCCGCCCAACTTCCCGCGCGCCCGGGCGTGTCGCTCAGCCGGGACGAACTGGTCGCCCTCGGCTACAACGCGGGCGCGGGCAACATGCTGGCCTTCGCCCGGGGCGTCAAGATCGGCTCCCAGGCGCAGTCCTACCTCGACCGCCTGCGGGACAACTGGTCGAAGTCCGGCGAGGCCGTGAAGTAGCGCCTCCGGGCGGTCAGCTGACGGCGATCCGGGCGGACCAGACCCTCCGCCAGGCCAGCGCGTCGGCGACCCCCTCGGCGATGCCGCGCCGCGGCTGCCAGCCGAGCAGGTCCCGCGCGGTGTCCACGACGGCGTAGCAGCCGATCACGTCCCCGGGCCGCGGCCCGGCCTCCCGCACCTCGAGACTGGCGCCGACGGCCTGTTCGAAGGCGGCGATCAGCTCCCGCACGGTGGTCCCGTCGCCGGTGCCGACGTTGATCACCCGGTAGCGGTCCGCCACGCCCGGGGCGATCACCTCGTCGAACCGGAGCAGCGCCGCGACGTGCGCCTCGGCGAGGTCCTGGACGTGGACGTAGTCGCGGATGCCGGAGCCGTCGCGGGTCGCCCAGTCGGTGCCGGTCACAGTGAACGGGGTGCCGGTGGTGTGCGCCTCGATCAGCTTGCCGAGGGCGTGGGTGGGCCGGAGGTCCTGGAGGCCGGTGCGCAGCTGCGGGTCGGCGCCGATCGGGTTGAAGTAGCGCAGGGCGATGACGCGTTGGCGCTCGGCACCCTCGCCCCGGGTCCAGTCCTGGAGGACCTGCTCCATCATCTGCTTGGTGCGCGCGTACGGGCTGCCGGCGTCGACCGGGCTGCTTTCGTCGACCCGGGCGTCGGGGGTGGGGGCGTAGATCGAGGCGGAGCTGCTGAAGACGACCCGGGTGCAGCCGTGGCGCTGGAGGGCGTCCAGGAGTTCGACCGTCTTGGCGACGTTCTCCCGGTAGTAGTACAGCGGCTTGGCCACGGACTCCGGTACGACGATCTTCGCGGCGCAGTGCACGGTGGCGTCGATGTCGGGGTGCTCGGCGAAGATCCGGTCGAGCAGGGCCGCGTCGGCGATGTCGCCCCGGTAGAAGAGCCGGTCCGCGACGAACTCGGTCCGCCCCCGGGAGAGGTCGTCCAGCACGACCGGGGTGATCCCCCGGTCGAGCAGGGCGGAGGCGACGGTGCTGCCGATGAATCCCGCGCCGCCGGTGATCAGGACCTTCTTCATGCGCGAGCGCTCCCTTGCGGTCGTCCGGGCGCCCAGTGGCGCCCGGTGACCGGAAGGGACGTCGGTTCGCACCCGGCCGGTTCCACGACGGGGCCGCTCCCCCGGAACGGCCGGCCCGCGCCGGGCGGCTCAGCCGCGGTGGCGGCGCAGCCAGAGGCCGGTGGCGACCAGGACGACGGCCGCGCAGGCGGTGCCGATGGCCGCCCAGGCGGTGGCGTCGGAGGTGGTCGCGTGGACGCGGCCGGGCGCGGCCTCCCGGGCGGAGACGGGGGCCGCGGTGGTCCCCGTCCCGGCGGTGGTCTCCCGGAGCGGGGCGGGGGTCACCTCGGCGGAGCGTGGCGAGCCGTCCCCCGGCTGGGCCTCGGCGAGCGGCGGGCCCCCCGTCCCCGCGGGCGCCGGGTCGGTGACCACCGCGGTGTCGATGTCGAGCTCGCCCTCGCCGTGCCCGGGGGCGGGGGAAGAGCAGTCCACCGTCACCCGCCAGTGCCCGACGGGCAGGATCTCCCGGGTGGTGTACGTCCCGGGACGGCCGGGGGCGGTGACCAGGCGCCAGGGGCCGACGGCGCGCCCGTCGGTGGCCGTCGCGGAGAGCGTGCCGGCGAACTCCCCGGTCACCGGGTCGTGGTCGTTCTCCCAGGTGGCGACGGTGCTGACGCGACCGTTCTGCTGGCCGGTGACGTCCAGGTGGACGCTCTCGCCGTGGGCGGCGGCGGGTGCGGCGGCGGCGAGCAGGGCCGCCGCGGCGAGGGCGAGGGCGCTGAGGTGGGGGCGGGTTCGCATACGGGAGGGTCCTCGGGGCGGTGTGGGGGCAGGGACGCTGGGAACGGCCGGCGCCGGGAACGGCCCGCCACTGGGTGGGCGGCGGCCGGTCCCGGCGCGACTGACCTTCGGGCCTGCGGGTCTTGGGGCCCGCGGGCGTCGGCGGCTCGGGTCGGAGGGTGCGGCCGGCGTACGGGCCGACCGGTTTTACGGGCTCACAGGAACAGCCTTACCCCGTTCGGCACACGAGGACTTCAGCAACGAACAGTTCTGGTAAGAGAGGCCGCCGTTCGACTGCGGAGACTCCGGCCACCGCCCGCGTCGAGGGTGAACCCGCCTCCGTCAGCGGCGAGTTGACACGTCCGCGCGGCCGCTTCGGGGTGCGGCAGCCGGGCGGTGCGCCGGACCGGGACCGCCGCGCCGCCAAGCACGGCGGCCCGGGTCGGCGGAATTCGGCGTGATCTGACTGATGGCCGCCTCGGGAGCCGGTCCTCCCCGGGGTCGGGGGCGGGGCCGGGGGCGGGGCCGCGGCGGCCAGGGCGCCCTGCGGGTGGGCCGGCGGCGTCGGCGCGGCCCACTGCTCCGGTATCCCATCGCGTTCCTCTCCTCGCGCGACGGCCCGTGCCCCTGCGACGGAGGGGCTCGGGCCTTCCGACACTCCGGAGAGCGGGAGGGGCGAGCGGGAATAACAGAAACCTCTTGCGAAAATCACCGGGCCGTTCGATCGAGTGGCGGCCGGGGACGCCGAACCGGCCCTGGGCGCAAGGCGCAACCGCGCAGGGCGGAGCCGGGGAGCGAGCAGGGGGCGGAGCCGGGGAGCGCGAGCAGGGGGGCGGGCGCTCCCCGGCAGGAGGTGGTGGCGGCCACCCGGCCGGAGTCCCGGGGCGTGCGACTCCGTCGGCCGTGACGGAATGCTAGACCCGTCGGCAGGTGCTGACCAGTGCTCTGACCAGCGGATTTTCCGTCCCGGACATGCCATCGCCAGCCAGGGTACGACGGACCGTCAGATCCGACGTACCGTCACATCGCCGGACGGTCAGGCCGCGGCCTTCACCGGCTCCGCACCGAAGGCCGCCGCACCCGCCCAGGGCCGTACCGCCGCCGTCGCGCCGGTGCCGCAGCCCCCGTGCAGCCGGGCCAGCCCGGCCGCCAGGACGACCCGGTCCCCGCCGAGCCAGAGCCGCAGGGCTGCCGAGAGCGCGGCGCTGGCCGGCCCGGCCGCGGGGCCGCCGGTCCGCACCAGCCGCTCGCCGAGCAGCGGCAGCAGGTCCGCGACCGCCGCGGGCAGCCAGAGCGTGAGCGCGAACGGCGCCGGTCTGGCCAGAACGCGTAGCAGCGGCAGGACGCAGGCGTCGTCGTGCAGCGCGGGGATGACCTCCAGCAGCCCGTCCACCGCCACGTCGGAGACGTCGCCGCCGTGCCCGCGCGCGAGGTCGCGCAGCAGCGCGCGCTCGGCGGCGGTGATCCGGACGGTCAGCATGACCTCGTCGCAGTCCATGGTCCCGGCCCCTGTCGTGGAGAGTTGGTGGTGTGGTCGTCGGGTCGTGGTGTCAGTCCTGTGCCGACAGGGTTCCTGCCCCGATCCGGCCCTCCGATACCGGCGCTATCAGGCCGTAGTGGCCGTCGAAGCGGCGGTAGAGCACCCGGGCCCGGTGGTCGCCGGGGTCGGTCCAGCCGACGAACGGGCGGCCGGTGAGCCAGAGCCGGCGGGCCGCCTCGGCGAGGTCGAGCGGGGGCATCGCGCTGGTGCCCGCGGCGCACAGTTCCACCGTGCCGCCCGGCGTGCAACGGTGCACCAGGCCGTCCCGTCCGGTCGCGGCGTCCGCGAAGAGGTGGAACCGCCGGTCGAGGGCGAGCAGTTCGAGCACGGCCTGTTCGGGGCCGCGGCGGGCGAGCACGACCGCCTTGTGCCGGGCGATCCGCCGCTGGGCGAGCGGACGGTCGGCGAACTGCGGGCGGTAGGCGCTCTCGTACGCGACGGCGAAGCCGATGTCGCCCTGCTCGCGCAGCCGGACGGCCCGGCCGGCCAGTGTGCCGAGCACCAGGTCGACGGACTCCCGCGCGGTGCCGGTGGCCAGCTGCACCCGGACCGGACCGACGCCCGCCAGCTCGACGTCCGCCTGGGCCAGCGCGGGCCGGGTCACCGAGCGGTTTCGCGAGCGGGTCAGCCGCAGTCGCAGCGCGTGGGTGCCGGGGCCGAGCGCCGCGGCGGTGGCCAGTGCCCGGGCCCGGGCGTACTCGGCCTCCTCGCGGGGCAGCTCACCGCGGATCTCCACCCGGACGTCGAGGGCCGGCCGGTGGCGCAGACGGGTCATCAGGTTCCTCCTTCTTCGCATCCATGCTGTCCCTCGTACGCCCGTGCGGCGAGGGTCCAAAGACCCTGCCCCGCGGGCGAGCCGCCGACCGCCCGGAGGGCCGCATCGGCGCAGGTCAACACCGGGTTTCGAGCACGCACGAAAGGGTCGATCCACTCGGCCGTTGGAGTGATCCCCGCACATTCGGCGCAACGCTCGGGAAACCGGCGCGTTTGTTCAACGTGCGCCCTCCCGCCGGGGGCGCGCGCGGGGCCCGCGCTGGGCGGACCCCCGGCTCCCGGCCGGCCCGCCGCTGCCACCCGGCATCGCCCGCACCGGCCCCTCTGGTGAGAGGTAGTGTCATGTCCCTGCTGACCGAGACGCGGAAGCTGATCGTCCCCCCGAGAACCGCACCCGGCCCGGCCCCGCTGGCCCGCGCCGCCGTCCCGCCGCTGGCCCCCGGCGCCCTGCCCGGCCTCGGGCACGCCGGCGCCCTGCTGCGCGACCCGCTCCGCTTCCTCGGTTCGCTCTCCCGCCACGGCGGGGTGGTCCGCATCCGCCTCGGCCCGCGCACCGTCTGCGTGGTCACCGACGCCCGGCTGGTCCACACCCTGCTCGTCGCGCTGGCCCACGACTGCCCGCGCGGCGCCGTCCAGGACACCCTCAAGACGGCCTTCGGCGACGGCCTGCTGATGTCCGAGGGCCAGGCCCACCGGGACCGCCGCCGGATCATCCAGCCGGCCTTCGGCCCGGACCGGATGGGCGAGTACCTGGCCGTGATGCAGCAGGTCACCGAGGAGCGGGCCGGGCGCTGGCGCCCCGGGCAGGTCCTCGACGTGGCCAAGGAGATGAACCACCTGGCGCTGGAGATCGTCACCCGCACGCTGTTCGACGCCCGGCTCAGCGAGGACGCCACCGTCGCCTTCCACCGGGCGCTGCCGGACCTGGTGAAGGGCCAGATCGTCCAGTCCCTCTACCCGAGCCCGGCGCTCGCCCGGCTGCCGCTGCCCGTCAACCGGCGCTTCGACGACGCCGTCCGGGTGCTCAACCGGGTGGTCGACCAGGCCGTCAACGGCCGCGCCGCGGGCGCCGAGGAGGGCCGCCGCACCCTGCCCGCCCTGCTGCGCGCCGCGACCGACCCGGCCAGCGGGTGCCCGCTCACCGAGGCCGACGTGCGGTCCGAGGCGATCGCCATGTTCGGCGCGGGCACCGAGACCGTCTCCACCACGCTCACCTGGCTGCTGGACGAGCTGCTGCGCCACCCCGAGGTGGAGGCCCGGATCCTCGCCGAGCTGGACGAGCACCTGCCCGCGGGCACCGTCCCCACCCTCGAGGCGCTGGCCCGGCTCACGTACACCCGCAGCGTCACCCAGGAGGTGGTGCGGCTGCACGCGCCGAACGCCTTCCTGATGCGCACCGCCCGGGTTCCGGTCGATCTGGGCCCGTACCGCGTCCCGGCCGGCACCGAACTGCTGTACAGCCTCACCGCGCTGCACCGCGACCCGCTGCGCTACCCCGAGCCCCTGAGCTTCCGGCCCGAGCGCTGGCAGGACGCCGGCGGCACCGGACGGCCGTCCTTCCTGCCGTTCGGTGCGGGCAAGCACAAGTGCATCGGCGAGGCCTTCGCCTGGGCGGAGCTGACCGTCGCGGCCGCGGCGATCCTGCGGCGCTGGCGGCCGGTGGCGGTGCCGGGCGCCCGGGCCCGCGAGGTGGTGTGGACGACGGTCCAGGCGCACGGCCTGCGGGTGCGGCTCGCGCCGCGCGGCGCGCGCTCCCCACGCAGGAGCTCCACCGCGGCCTCCCGCGAGGGTGATACCGGCTCCTCACCGGGGGACACAGTGCCCTCCTCCCCCGGTGAGCCGCCGTCGGGCCGGTGCCCGTTCACCGGCGCCAGCCGTGCGACCGCCCCCGCCGACCCGGCCGCCCCGGCGGACCTCCGGTCGCGTGCCGACCTGCTCCTCTCCGCCGACCGGCACGCCGACTGGGCGGTCCGCCGCGGCCTGCTCACCCCGGCGGAGCTGCCCCGCTACCGGGGGTACGCGCTGCACGAGCTGATCGGCTACGCCTATCCCCGCGCCCGGGGCACCGAACTCGACCTCCTGGTGGACATGCTGGGCTGGTTCACCATCCTGGACGACCGGTTCGACGGCCCGCCCGGCCGCCACCCCGTCCAGGCCCGCGCCGTGGTCGACCCGCTGATCGCGGTCCTCGACGGCGCCTGCGGCGGGAGCCCTTCCGAAAGTCGACTACTGCTCTCCTGGAGGGAGTTGTGGGAGCGCCAGACCGCCTCGATGTCCCCCGAGTGGCGCGCCCGGGCGGCCCGGGAATGGCGGGCCTGCCTGGCCACCTTCCCCGCCGAGGCCGACCACCGCGCCAACGGCACCGTGCCCGCCCTCGGCCTCGACCTGACGGACACCATGTGGCTGCGCCGGCACGGCAGTTGCCTCTACCCGTTCATGAACATAATGGAACGGGTCCACGGCACCGACGCCCCGGCCGCGCTGCACGCGGAGCCCGCGCTGCACCAGCTGCGCGCCAACACCGCCGACGCCGCCACGCTGATCAACGACCTCTACTCGCTGAAGCGCGAGGAGCGGCAGGGCGGGACGGCGTTCAACACCGTGCTCACCCTCGAGCGGGCCCACGGCTGCACCCGCGACCGGGCGGTCCACGCGGTGCGCACCCGGGTGGCGCAGCTGCAGCAGGAGAGCGAGGAGCTGCGCCGCGACCTGCTGCGCCGCCACCCGGCCGGGCGCTGGTACCTGGACGGCACCCGGGAGCTGGTCGCCGGCGTGCAGGCCTGGACCAGCACCAGCCACCGCTACCGCGTGCGGGACCGGGAGGCGCGCCAGTGAGCGGCCCGGTCCGGGAGCGCTACTTCCGGCCGCCGAGCGCGAACAGCAGCAGCACGAAACCGGCGAACAGGTGGGTGGCGAAGATGTAGATGCCCGCGCGGATCAGCATCGCCTTGCGGCGCCGCTTCTCCTCGCTCGTACCGTCCCCGCCCGTACCGCTCCCGCTGGTACTGCCCTCGCTCACGCTGTCGTCGCTCGTGCTGGCGCTCATGGTGGTGCTTCTCCTCGGATCGGGCGGACGGGCCGGGCGCGGCTCAGCGGGGCCGACCGCCGGGGGCGCGCAGCTCGGTGAGCAGCGCGCCCTGGTCGGTGATCAGCTCGGTCAGGATCCGGCGGGCCGCGCGCAGCAGTTCGGCGACGTCCGGGGTGCTGAGCGCGTACACCACGGTGTTGCCCTCACGGGTCGCCGTGACCAGCTGGGTGCGGCGCAGCACCGCGAGCTGCTGGGAGAGGTTGGACGGCTCGACCTCGATCTCCGCCAGCAGCTCGCGCACCGGCCGGGGGCCGTCCTGGAGCAGTTCCAGGACCCGGATCCGTACGGGGTGGCCGAGGGTGCGGAAGAACTCCGCCTTGGCCTGGTACAGCGGCACCGGCATCGTCCGCGCTCTCCCTCGGGTCCGGCTGGATGGTCGTCCGGCCGGGCGGGGATCTCCGCCGCGGCCGGTAGGCATCATCGCGACAGATGAAGATTTCTTCAAGTCGTCACCGCGCGCAGCCGGGGTGCGCCGGGATCCGGAAGGCCCCGACCGGACGCTCCGCCGGGCGGTCGCGATCGGGTCGGGGCATACGAAAGCCGAGCCCGGGACGCTGCCAACTCCCGGGCTCGGCAGTCATGGTGATGAGCCGTCAGCAGACTACAGGCACATCGACCGTGGCCGGGACCTGCCCGCTCCAGAAGCCCTCGACGTCGAAGGAGACGTGCACGGTGGACCCGCACGGCACCGTGCTGGAGATGCCGTCGACCCGCACGGTGGAGACCTGGAACACGGTGCGGCCGTTCACGGTGCCGAGCGAGGCCCCGCCGGTCACGTTGGCCGACAGGTGGGTCACCAGCTCCTTCGGCGCCGGCGGCCACGGGGTGCCCGGGGACGGCGGGCCGGCCAGGCCGATCTTCCCGTAGACCGCGACGCTGTCACCCGTCACGTCGGCGCAGGCGTAGGTGGCCAGGCCGGCCTGCAGGCTGGAGTAGCCGCAGGTGGTGACGGTGGCGGTGGTGGTGGCGGCGGCCGGGGTCGCGGCGATGGCCGGGACGGGGGCGGCGAGCAGGGTGACGGCGCCGGCGGCGATCCAGGTGGCGCGACTCATGCGGTTCATCGGTGCCTCCTCCTTCGGAGGGTATGAGGACGGACTGGGAACAGGTGACGTGGTACATATGACATTTCATAGGCCCACGACAGAAACTTTGACATGCGATTCCTCGGCCATGAGGCGGATTTACCCTCGGAAGTCAGGTGTCGACCGAAACTGAACCTTCGATGGCGCAATCAGCGCTGGACAGTCGAACGGGCGCCCCCGTCCAGGGGACGCCCGCGTGGAGCCCGGGTGAACCGTTTTCGAACGCCCCCGGAGCCGCCTTCGAAGCCGCCGCCGAAGCCGCCGCCGAGCCGCCGCCGGCTCAGCCCAGCGAGCCGCGCAGGGCGTCGACCCGGACCACCGCCTCGCTGAAGGCGTGCCGGTCCAGGCGGCCGTCGTCCAGGGCGGCGGCCAGCGCCTCGGTGGCCTCCTCGCCCTGCCGGGGGTCCCGCCCGGAGCAGAGCATCAGGTCCATCCCGGCCGCCGCGGCGGCCAGCGCGCGGTCACCGGGGCCGCCGTACGGGGCGAGCGCGGCGGCCTCCATGGCGTCGGTGACGGTCACGCCGTCGAAGCCGAGCCGGCCGCGCAGCTCGCCCTGGATGATCGCGTGCGAGAACCCGGCCGGGTGGTCCGGGTCCAGCGCCGGGTAGACCGCCCAGGAGGCCATCACCAGGCGCACGCCCGCCGCGATGGCCGCCCGGTACGGGGCCTCGCCGCGGGCGCGGAGCTGCGACAGCGGGACGTTCAGGGTGACCGGGCTCTCGTCGGTGTTCGCGCCCCGGGGCGCGGCGCCGAGACCGGGGAAGTGCTTGGCGGTCGCGGCCACGCCGAGGCCCTGCTGGGCGGTGAGGAAGGCGCTGCCCAACTCCGCCACCTTGGCCGGGTCCTGGCCGAAGGAGCGCTCGGAGTGGTCGATGAAGTTGTCCGGCGTGTCGTAGACGTCGAGCACCGGGGCGAGGTTGAGGTTCAGCCCGGCGTCGGTGAGGGTCCGGGCGGCGCCGGCCCCGGACTCCGCCGCCGCGGCGACCGGGTTCGCCGCCAACCCGACGCGGCGGGCGGAGAGTTCGGGCGCACCGGGCAGCCGGCGGACCTTGCCGCCCTCCTGGTCGGTCATCAGCAGCAGCGGGCGCGGATGCGGCGCCTCGGCGGCGGCCTGCTTCAACTCGGCTATGGCCTCGGCGAGTTGCTCCGGGCTGGTGATGTTCTCACCGAACAGGATCACCCCGGCGGCCCGGCCCTCCCGGATCGCCTGGAGCGTCGTGGCCGACGGTATCGGGCCCGGGTACGACAGCACGACCCGCCGCCCGGCGAGCACCCGGGAATCCTCCTGCGCCAGGCCGGCCATCGCCGCGGTCCTCTCGTCCGGTGCGCCCGGGGCACCCGGAGCGCCCGGGGCACCCGGAGCGCCCGGGGCACCCGGAGCGCTCGGGGCACCGCGCGGCGGGGCGGGCGAGCCGAGCGGCACCGGCCCGAGCGCGGCGCCCATGACGGCCAGCACCACCCCGAACTGGGCGACACTTCGGAACAGGGCCATCACGCCTCCCGGTCGACAGGTGACTTCGGCATGTCAACGTACCCAGGGGTGCGGCGCGGCATTCCCCCATACACCGTATTCATCCGATAATCCGACTCAATCTCCGCGAGGTGACACCTCTCCGCGGACCAGCCGGCCCAGGACGGCCACACCCTCGGCGATCTCGGACACCGAGCCCGCCGCGTAGCCGAGGACCAGGCCGGGCGGGTGCGGCAGCCGGGCGTGCCAGGACAGCGGCTGCACCTTGACCCCCTCCGCCAGGGCGGCGGCGGCCAACCCCGTATCGGTACGGCCGCATCCCTCCGGGAGCGTCAGCATCAGGTGGAGGCCGGCCGCCGCGCCGTGCACCGTGGCCCCCGGCAGGTGGGTGCGGATGGCGTCGATCATCGCGTCCCGGCGGCGGCGGTGGCGGCGGCGCAGCAGCCGCAGGTGCCGGTCGAGGTCGCCGGACTCCATCAGCCGGGCGAGGACCAGCTGGGGCAGCACCGGGTTCCCGAGGTCGGCGAACCGCTTGGCCTCCAGGACGGCGTCCCGCAGCCGGTCCGGGACCAGCAGCCAGCCGGTGCGCAACGCGGGGGCGAGCAGCTTGGAGACGCTGCCCGCGTAGCAGACCCGATCCGGCAGGACCGCCCGCAGGGCCGGGACGGGCGGACGGTCGTAGCGATGCTCGGCGTCGTAGTCGTCCTCGATGACCAGGCCGCCCTCCGCCGCCCAGCGCAGCAGTTCGCGGCGCCGTTCGCCGCCGAGCACGACACCGGTCGGGAACTGGTGGGCGGGGGTGAGCAGGACGGCCGGGGCGCCGGTGGCGCGCAGCGCGTCGACCCGGACGCCCTCGGCGTCGACCGGGACGGGCGGGGTGGCGGCGAGCCAGTGGGCGAGGTGCTGCCGGACGCCGACCGAGCCCGGGTCCTCCACCGCGACCTCGTCGATGCCCGCCCGCCCGAGCGCGCGGCCGAGCAGGGCGAGCGCCTGGGCCGTACCGGCGACGATCAGCACCTCGTCGGGGTCGGCGCGGATGCCCCGGTTGCGGGCCAGCCAGTGGGCGACGGCCCGGCGCAGGGCCGGGGTGCCGCGCACGTCGCCGTAGCCGAGGTCGGACGCGGCGAGGCCGTCGAGGACGGCCCGTTCGGCGCGCAGCCAGGCGGCGCGGGGGAAGGCCGCGAGGTCGGGCACGCCGGGGGTGAGGTCGATCCTGGCGGGGGCACCGCGCAGCTGCTCGAAGACCTCGGGGTCGGGGTCGTCCCGGAACAGCGCGGGCACCTGGCGGGGCGGCCGCGCCGCGGGCACCTCGCCCGGTACGACGGCGGCCGTGACCGGTACGGCGGTGGCCGCGACCACGACTGTGCCGCCCCGCCCGCGGCCAGCGACCTGCCCCTCCTCGGCGAGGCGCCGGTAGGCGTCGGTCACCACCCCGCGGGAGACGCCGAGTTCGGCCGCCAGCACCCGGCCGGCGGGCAGCCGGGCCCCGACCGGGAGCCGCCCGTCGGCGACGGCCTCGCGCAGCCGGCGGGCGAGCCAGTCGGTGAGGCCGCCGGGCGGGGCCTCGGCGGTGTCGAGCTCGAGGAAGTCGGCGCCGGCCTCTTTGGACCGGTCGGATGCCTCGGCTTTGGACCTGTTCACCGGACCATAGTGGCGGCGAGGGTGGGGCCATGACCACGGAAACGACGGCGCCCGCGAACGCGGCGGCGCCGGAGCACGGGCTCGACCACGGCCCCGACCACGGCCCCGACTACGTCCACGGCTACTCGGAGACCGAGGCCCGGCGCCTCGGCGACCAGGCCGACACCCTCGCCGAACTGCTGCACGCCGGCACGGCCTACCCCGCGGGCAGCCGGGTGCTGGAGGCCGGCTGCGGGGTGGGGGCGCAGACCGTGCACCTGCTGGCCGCCAGCCCCGGCGTGCGGCTGACGGCGGCCGACCTCTCGGCGGACTCGCTGGCCCAGGCCCGCTCCCGGGTGGCCGCGCAGGCACCCGCCGCGGACGTCACCTGGCACCACGGCGACCTCCACCGACTGCCGTTCCCGGACGGCTCCTTCGACCACGTCTTCCTCTGCTTCGTGCTGGAGCACCTGACCGACCCCGCCGCCGGGCTGGCGGCGCTGCGCCGGGTGCTGCGGCCGGGCGGGACGATCACCGTGATCGAGGGCGACCACGGCTCGGCGCTCTTCCACCCGGAGACCCCGGCGGCCCGCCGCACCGTCGACCACCTGGTCCGGCTGCAGGCCCGGGCGGGCGGCGACGGCCTGCTCGGCCGCCGCCTCCACCCGCTGCTGACGGAGGCCGGGTTCGCGCGGGTGACGGTCCGCCCGCGCACGGTCTACGCCGACGACGCCCGGCCCGCCCTGGTGGAGGGCTTCACCCGCCGGACCTTCGTCGCGATGGTCGAGGCCGTCCGGGCCGAGGCGCTGGAGGCCGGACTGAGCACCCCGGAGGCCTTCGACCGGGGCATCGCGGAGCTGCGCCGCGCGGCCGAGCCGGGCGGGACGTTCCACTACACCTTCTTCAAGGCGGTGGCGGTCCGGCCGTAGCGCGGGCCTGCCGGGACCTGCTCCTGCCGGAGCGGGCCCCGCGGGCGGGGTCGTGGACGGGGGTCACGATCGCGCCCGCGGGGCCCGCCGGGGAGCCGGGCACTACTCCGGGCTGTCCCCGAGGTCCGCCAGCAGGGTGCGCATCACCTCGACGAGCGCCGTCCGCTGCGCCTCGTCGAGGCCCGCCAGCATGCGGTACTCGGTGGCGAGGTGGTCGGGCAGCGCGCGGTCGATCAGGTCCCGGCCCTCGGGGGTGAGGGCGACCTCGCGGCTACGGCCGTCCTGGTCGCTGCGGGCGCGGGTGACCAGTCCGCGCGCCTCCAGTCGGTCCAGCCGCTGGGTGATGGCGCCGGAGGTGACCATCGCGGACCGCATCAGGCCGGTGGGGGTGAGGCGGTAGGGCGGGCCGCTGCGCCTGAGAGTGGCGAGGACGTCGAAGGAGGCGGCGTCCAGCCCGTGCTCGGCGAAGGTGCGGTTGAGCTCCGTGTCCACCAGCCGGTAGAGGCGTTTGAGCCGGCCGAACACCTCCATCGGGGAGACGTCCAGGTCGGGGCGCTCGGTGCCCCACTGCGCGACGACGCGGTCCACATGATCTGCCACGGGTTCAGGGTAGGCGATCCCGACCACATTCCTTAGCGCTGAGGTAACCGTGAGCCATGTCACTCACTCGATGCGGTGAAGAATGCCTTAGCGCTGAGATACATTGCCTTAGTGCTAAGAAATCGCCTCGCCCTCGTCCTGGTGACGGCCCTCGCCCCGGCGGTCTGGGGCACGACCTACCTGGTCACCACCGAACTCCTGCCACCCGGGCGCCCGCTGCTCGCCGCCGTCATCCGCTGCCTGCCCGCCGGACTCCTCCTGATCGCCCTCACCCGCCGTCTGCCGCAGGGCAGTTGGTGGTGGCGCTCGCTGATCCTCGGCGCGCTGAACATCGGGGTGTTCCAGGCGCTGCTGTTCATCGCCGCCTACCGTCTGCCCGGCGGCATCGCCGCCACCGTCGGCGCCGTCCAACCCCTGGTCACCGCCGGGCTCTCGGCCCTGGTCCTCGGCGACCGGCTCACCCTGCGCACCGTGCTGGCCGGGATCGCGGGCGTCGCCGGCGTCAGCCTGCTGGTACTGCGGGCCGACGCCGAGCTGGACGCGGTCGGGGTGGTCGCCGCGCTCGGCGGTGCCGTGGTGATGGCCGCCGGCATCGTCCTCTCCAAGCGCTGGGCCTCCCCCGCCCCGATGCTCGCCACCACCGGCTGGCAGCTCACCGCCGGCGGACTGCTGCTGGTGCCGGTCACGCTCCTCACCGAGGGCGCCCCACCGTCCCACTACAGCCTCGCCAACGTGCTCGGCTACACCTACCTCTGCCTGATCGGCGCGGCCGTCACCTACGTGCTCTGGTTCCGCGGGCTCCGCGCGCTGCCGCCGACCTCGGTCTCCTTCCTCGCCCTGCTCAGCCCGGTCGTCGCCACCCTGCTCGGCTGGCTGGCGCTCGGCCAGGACCTCAGCCCGCTCCAGGCGCTCGGCGCCCTGGTCGTGCTCGGCTCGCTGCTCGCCGCCCAGGTCCAACGGCCGCGCACCGCACCGGAGTCCGCACCCGGAGCCGGGCCGACGGCCGCCCCGCGGCCCGTCCGCGAGAACGCCTGACCCCGCCCCACCCCACCGTTCCTACCCCTTTCCCACCACCTCCAGGGAGTACCCCATGCGCATCACCGTGTTCGGCGCCACCGGCAACGTCGGCCGCCGGGTCGTGGCCGAGGCCCTGTCCCGCGGCCACCACGTCACCGCCGTCGTACGGGACCCGGCGAAACCGCACGACCTGCCGTCCGCCGTCACCCTGGTCGTCGGCGACGCCCGGACGCCCGAGGACGTCGCCCGGATCGCGGCCGGACAGGACGTGGTGGTCACCGCCACCCGCCCGGTGCCCGGCAGCGAGCACGAGCTGGCCATCGCCACCAAGGGCCTGCTCGCCGGGATCGCCGGCACCGGCGTGCGGCTGCTGGCCGTCGGCGGCGCGGGCAGCCTGCTCGTCCCGGGCGGCGGCGGGACCACCCTGGTCGAAAGCCCCGGCTTCCCCGACGCGATCCGGCCCATCGCCCTGGCCTGCGGCGAGCAGCTCGACCTCTACCGCGCCGCCGGCCCGGACACCGACTGGACGTACCTGAGCCCGGCCGCGCTGCTGGAGCCCGGCGTGCGCACCGGCCGGTTCCGGACCGGCCGCGACGAGCTGCTGGTCGACGCCGACGGCACCTCGGCGATCTCCATGGAGGACCTCGCCGTCGCACTCCTCGACGAGACCGAGCGGCCCGCCCACCGCCGGTCCCGCTTCACCGCCGCCTACTGACCACCTGCCCATCCACCTGACCACCCGAGGCCCTGGCACCCCCGCCCCGGCGGGGGTGTACTCAGCACCACCCCGAAGACGGCAGTGGGGGTGATCGATCGTCAGACCGGGGCCGGACATGATCGTTCCTGTGACCGAGACCGTGACCAAGACCCCGGCCCAGAACCAGAACCAGACCCGGAACAAGGCCGGGAGCCGGCCCGCCGAGACCGCCCCGCGGCGCGCCCGGCGCAGCCGCCGTGCCGTGCTGGCCGTCGCCGCCGCCGTGCTGGCCGGCCTGGCGGCGCCCGCCACCGCGGGGGCCGCCACCGGCCGCGACCCGGGCGACGCCGACCCGGCGCCCGCCCGATACACCCACCAGAGCCTGAACTGGCAGCCCTGCGCCCAGCAGCCCGCGCTGGACTGCGCGGCCATGACCGCCCCGCGCGACTGGCACCACCCCGGCGTCGGGGCCGACCTGACCATCGCCGTCTCCCGGCACCGCGCCACCGACCCGGCCAAGCGCAAGGGCACCCTGCTGATGGCGGCCGGCGGCCCCGGCGGCTCGGGCCTGCTGCGCCCGGCCGGGCTGGCCGGCGCCGCCCCGGCGCTCGGCGCCGCGTACGACGTCGTCGGCTTCGACCAGCGCGGGGTCGGCGAGAGCACCAAGGCGGTCTGCCAGACCCCGGAGGAGTTCCAGGAGTTCCTGGCCGGCGACTACCGCGACCAGTCCCCCGCCGCGATCGACCGGGTCATCGCCAACTCGAAGAAGCTGGTCGCCGGTTGCCAGGAGCGCAGCGGGGACCTCCTCCCCTATCTGACCACCGAGCAGACGGCCCACGACATCGACCTGTTCCGCGGCCTGCTCGGCGAGCGCAGGCTCAGCTACTACGGCCCGTCCTACGCCTCCATGATCGGCGCCTACTACGGGACGCTCTTCCCGCACCGGGTCGAACGGATGGTGCTGGACAGCAACATCGGCTTCGACGGCACCTGGGAGGCCTTCGAGCTGGGCCAGCCGATGAGCTTCCAGCGCCGCTTCGACGAGGACTTCGTGCCCTGGCTCGCGGCCCGGGACGCCACCTACCACTGGGGCGCCACGCCGGAGCAGGTGCGGGCGCACTGGGAGCAGCGGCGGGCCGCGCTGCACGACTCCCCCATCGTCGAGGGCCCGGTGACGATCGGCCCGAACCAGCTGGACAGCCTCACCATGTCGGCGATCTACCGGGCGGCCAACTTCCCCGACCTGGCCGGGATCCTGGCCACCGTCGACGACTGGCAGGGCGCCGCTCCGGCGACCAGGGCGGCGGCCGCGAAGGCCTTCAACAGCTACCTCAGCCCGGAGTTCCTCGCCGAGTACTTCGCGGTGACCTGCAACGACACCCCGTGGACCAGGGACCTGGGCAGCTGGATCGAGCGCGGCGCCGAGAACACCGCCCGCTGGCCGCTGGCCGGGGCCCGGACGCTCGCCTTCAGCGCGGTCTGCGCCGCCTGGCCGGTCGCCCCGGCGCCCAAGGTCACGGTGACCGGCGCCCACCTGCCGACCACGCTGATGCTCAACTCGG
Source organism: Kitasatospora sp. NPDC058046 (assembly GCF_042885595.1). NCBI lineage: Bacteria > Bacillati > Actinomycetota > Actinomycetes > Kitasatosporales > Streptomycetaceae > Kitasatospora > Kitasatospora sp. NPDC058046. The sequence continues at coordinate 109,084 of NZ_JBHVRS010000010.1, read as the reverse complement.
TGCACGATCCAGCGACCTACTACGAGGCGGCGCTCGGCGCCCACCGCGCGCTGCGCGGCTCCAGGCTGGTCACCGTCACCGGGAGCGGCGACCACGGCCAGTACCCCACGTCCAACACCTGCGTCAGCGCGGTGGTCGAGCGCTACCTGCTGGACGGCACCGCACCGGGGCGCGACCTCACCTGCCCCTCCCCGCAGGCCGGTTGAGACCGGCCGCCCGGTCAGTTCCGGGGCCGCGCCCGCAGTCTGCCCCGGAGCCAGGCGAAGCCGACGGCCAGCCCGGCGAAGCCTCCGACGGCGAGCTTGATCCCGGCCTTGGCGACGATCCAGCCGACCCACGGGACGCCCCACCCCAGCCAGTGGAACACGGCCAGCAGGACCGCGGCGCCGGACAGCGCCGCGAGCAGGGTGACCACGACGGCGGCGGCCCGTGAGAGCTCCCGCGGGCCGTCGGCGTGCTCCCCCGCGGCCGTGCCGTCCGGGTCGGCGGTCGGGTCCTTCGTCATCTCGTTCGTACCCCCCTCGGTCATGAGGGCGATGATACGGCGTCAGCGGTAGGCGTGGTGGGTGTCCCCGACGTGCTCGCCGGTCTCGTCGTCGGGGAAGCTGACGGCCATGGTGACGCGGTACTCGTGGACGTCCTCGCGGTGTCCCGGCACCCGCGCCCAGGCCAGCGAGTGCACCTCGGCCTCGGGGGCCTGCCGACACCAGGCGGCGGCCTCCTCCAGGACGCCGGCGGGGGACCGCCCGGTGCACACCACGGCGGTGTACGCGGCGACCGCGACGTCCCCACCGGAGCGGCGGGTGCGCGACACCGCCCGGACGGCCGCGGCGGCCTGGGTCAGGTCACGGGCCAGGTCGTCCACCACCCGAGGGGGAGCCGGCAGGACGACCGTCCCCTCGGCGAGGGTCTCCGGCAGGTTCGGGCTCACGGTCTGGACCTCCATCCGCATCATCACGCGGCACAGCATGCCGGGCAGTCATTCCTGGCATGCCCATTTTCACCAGAACGTCACCCGTCCAGGGCCGAGTCGGGGTCGCGCCCTGGCGTCCCGACGTCCTTCCTGGTAGTGGCGCCACCGACGCCCTCCGACGTTCCAGCAGGTCAGCAGGGGCGGCAGCGGGCGGCGCCGGGGGGCCCGAAACGCCGCGGACGCACCACCCCCGTGCCCCGAACCGCCGGTCCGGCGCCCGGGAGCGCCCGTCCCACCGGTGTTGGCCTCACAGTCAACTCTCCGTACCGGAACGGGAGTTGCCGCCGGGTCGCGGTCGGGAAGCGGAAGGCGGCACAGGCGGCCGGACGGCACGGCGCCCGGCCGCACCCCCGCTGAGGTGCCGAGTTAACCCCTCGGAGGGCTCCGGTCCGCCTCCCGGTCACCCTGTCCCTGTCAGATCGTCGTGATACTAATCGTGGCGGCGGCGGGCCCGGTCCTCGGCTGGACGGGCACGATGACGACAGCTCAACCGTTCCGGAAGGGTCCGGACGGCAACGGGGAGGGGCAGCGGATGACGGTGCGGATCGGCAAGGCCAAGGACGGGCGGAAGGTCCGGATAGGCAAGCGGGTCACGGGGACGGCGGCGGCCTTCGCCGCGCTGGCCGCGCTGACCGGCTCTCAGGTGACGGGCATCGGGCTCGCCCCGGCCGCGGTCGCCGACGCCGGTCCGGCGAACGGCGCCGCCGATCAGGGCGCCGGCCGCTACCTGCCCGGCGGCGGCCCCTCGACGGACCTCCCCGGCACCTTCGGCACCGGCGTGCCGGCCGACGGCGGCGGCACCGTCCAGCTCCCGCAGCCTCCCGGCACCCTGCCCGGCCTGCCCTCGGCCGGCCCGTTCGCGGCCACCGGCCCCGCGCTGCCCGCCACCGTGCTCGCCGCCTACCGCCAGGCCGAGGCCTCGCTGGCGCAGCGCTCGCCGGGCTGCCACCTGCCGTGGCAGCTGCTCGCCGCGATCGGCCAGGTCGAGTCCGGCCAGGCCAACGGCGGCCAGGTGGACGCCGCCGGCACGACGCTGACGCCGATCCTCGGCCCGGCCCTGGACGGCAACGGCTTCGCCGCGATACCCGACAGCGACGGCGGCCGCTACGACGGCGACGCCCGCTGGGACCGCGCCGTCGGGCCAATGCAGTTCATCCCCTCCACCTGGGCCTCCTGGGGCGTGGACGCCAACGGCGACGGCAAGGCCGACCCGAACAACATCTTCGACGCCGCCGAGAGCGCCGGCCGCTACCTGTGCGCGGGCGGACGCGACCTCGCCGACCCGGCGCAGCTCGACCGGGCGATACTCAGCTACAACAACTCCGGCGAGTACCTGCGGACGGTGCGCAACTGGATGGCGCACTACGGCAGCGGCACGGTGACCACCGTCCCGAACCGTCCGGGCTCCCCGGTGCCGCCCGCCCCGCTGCCCTCGCCGTACCTCCCGGGCCTGCCCACCGGCGGTTCGGGCACGGGCACCGGCGGCACGCCCACCACGGAGCCGCAGCCGCCCGCACCGGTCACGCCGACGCCGGACCAGTCGCCGAGCCCCCAGCCGACGACGACCCCGAGCGCCACCGCCACGCCCACGCCCGGCGGTTCGACCTCGCCGTCGGCGACACCGACGACCACCCCGAGCGGCGGCGCCTCCCCGACGGCGACGCCGACCGGCACGCCCACCACGACTCCGACCGGCACGCCCACGGGTACCCCGACCGGTACGCCCACCAGCTGCCCGGACCCGACGGCCACCCCCACCGGCACGCCCACCCCGACGGGCTCCCCGTCCCCGGCCGCCACGCCCACCGGCACCCCGACGGCGACGCCCCTCCCGGGCTGCCCCACCCCCACCCCGACCGCGACGGACACCCCGAGCGGCGCGCCCAGCACCACTCCCAGCGCCGCCTTCTCGCCGTCGGCCGCCCCGACGAAGTGAGCAAAGGGGCGCGGTTCCTCCTGAGGAACCGCGCCCCGCTCAACCGGCGCTGCCGGTCACTGCCTCACGGCCGCGCCGTTGTCCGCCCCGACCACCCGGAAGCGCCGGGCGACGGCCGGCGTTCGCCGAACCACGGCCCGCCCCGATCAACGGATTCCTCCCCGCGCGCAACGGCCCCGGCCGGGCTCCGGCGCCGCGACGTCCACTGACGCCCGCAGCGCCGGGCACCCGCCGCAGCGAATCAGAGGTGCTTCACCAGCTCCGGCATCAGGTCCTGGAAGGTCCGCCCGCTGGCGGGCTGGCCGATCGCAGTCATCTGCCAACCCGTGGCCGTGCGCTGCACCTTGGCCATGACCTGGGCGGTGTACGGGCCGCCGGCGGTGAGCGTGTAGCGGGCCAGCTCGACGCCGGTGGTCTCGTCCACCAGCCGGCAGAAGGCCGCCTCGACCTCCTGGAAGGTCTGCCCGGTGAAGGAGTTGACGGTGAAGACGATCTGGTCGACCTCGGCGGAGACGGCGGTCAGGTCGACCGTGATCGACTCGTCGTCGGTCGCGTCGCCCGCGCCGCCGACCAGGTTGTCCCCGCTGTGCCGGACCGAGCCGTCGTTGCTGTTGAGGTGCTGGAAGAACACCACGTCCACCGGACGCCCCTGGGCGAACAGCACCGCCGAGGCGTCCAGGTCGATCTCCCGGCCTGCGGCGAGCAGCTTGGCGAAGAAGCCCTTGCGCTCCGCCGCCTTCCAGCCGAGGCCCATCCGGACCAGGCTCAGTTGTCCACCGCCCGGCTTCTCCAGGCTGATCTTCTGTCCCTTGGCCAGCGAAACGCTCATCGCGTCCTCCTCGTTCTGCCACCGCCCGTGCCGCGAATCTACAGCACTGTAGAGAATTTATGATCATCGACGGCGCCCTGCGAGCACCCCTACCCCGAACTCCCCCGGACCTCACCCCGACAACGGTCCGCACACTGAGGGAACCGGCGGTCAGACGTCTGGCGTAGCCGTGGACCGCGACCGGACGACCGGGGCGGCGCACGGTCTAGGGTCGGCCCCGGGACCGCCGCCGGCAACCACGGCGCGCCGTCCGCGCACCGATCGCCGTACGCCACGATCCACCGTGCCCACGACCCACCGTGTTCACCACTCGCAGTGCCCACGATCCACCGTGCTCACCACTCGCAGTGCTCACGACCGTTCCCGGGCCAGGCCGACCCGCGCCGGCCCGCTCACGCTGGGGGGACCACCATGCCCGAGCAGCACGAAGGAACCGAACAGCACACCACCCCCGAACGCCCGGGGGGATCCCGCCTCGGCCGCCGCAGACTGCTCCGGGCCGGCCTCGGCGCCGGCGGCGCGCTGGCCACCGTCCGGCTGCTGAACGGCGGCGCCGCCTGGGCCGCCGGGCCGCCGCCCGCACCGGCCGCGGCCGAGGACTACGGAAACTCGGAGTACCAGGGCCAGTGGCCCACCTCCCACCTGGCCGCCGCCCCCGGGACCGCCGCGCAGACCTGGCCGGACTGGGCCCGCTACGCCCGCATCGCCGACGGCACCTTCAACGAGCCCGCCGACATGCAGAGCGCCGTGGACGCCCTCAAGGCGCAGGAGGTCAGCGTCATCGAGCTGGACACCCTGCTCTCCGACTGGCTCACCGACGCCCAGTTCGCCGCGCACATGGCCGAGGTGAAGCAGTTCACCGGCCTGGCCCACGCCGCCGGCCTCAAGGTCGTCATGTACTACCCGTCGCTGGAGCTGATCTCCCCCGGCGGCGAGAAGGGCCGCTCCTTCTACAAGAACGACCAGGGCAAGAACTGGGTCCAGCGCGACCTCGCCGGCAAGCCCAACGTGTTCTACGGCAGCGTGGTGGTCTGGGTCGACCCGGGCGACGAGAGCGTCTGGCTCAGCCCCAACTCGCCCTGGCGGGACTACTACCTCAAGCGGATCAAGGGCGTGGCCGCGACCGGCGTGGACGGCATCTGGCCGGACGTCCCGATCTACTTCGACGGCGTGCAGTCCTGGTGCGACGCCTCCACCTGGGGCGCCGCCGCGTTCAAGGCCGACACCGGCCTCGCCCTGCCCACGGCCGCGAACTTCGCCGACCCGGTCTTCCGCCGCTACGTCGAGTGGCGCCACCGCAACCTGCTCCAGTTCCAGCTGGACATCGCCGACGCGGGCCGCTCGGTCAACCCCGACCTGGTCACCTTCGTCGAGACCGTGTCGATGGACTACCGCTACGCCACCTCGATCGGCCTGGACGGCGGCTACCTGCGCCAGGCCCCCGGCGCCGTCAGCCAGGTCTGGGAGGTGGACATCCTCGGCAACTACGACGGCATGCGGCACGCCACCGCCTCCGACTGGGTCTGCCTGATCTCCATGTACAAGTACGCCCGCGCCGCCAGCGGCACCAAGCCGGCCTGGGCGTTCTCCTACGGCTGGCAGGCCGACGACGCCTCGCTGGTGATGTCCCAGCTGATCGCGGCCGGCTGCAACCCGTACGAGGTGAAGACCCCGTTCAAGAACGACACCGTGGACGCCGCGATGCGCACCCGGATGTACCGCTTCGTGCGCACCAACCAGACGAAGCTCTACGACCCGGCCTCGATCGCGCAGGTCGGCGTCTACCACTCGGCGCCGTCCCGGGACTACGTGGCCCCGGGCGAGGGCAACGGGATGTACGTCAACGCCAAGGCCCCGGCCGGGATCGCCGACTGGTGGGGCGGCGACGACCCGCAGATGAGCTGCGCCTCGCTCCCCTGGCTCGGCGAGTTCCGGGGAACCGTCAAGGCGCTGGTCTACGCCCACGTCCCGTTCGACACGGTGTCCAGCCCCGGCCTGACCGCCGACGACCTGGCCCGGTTCAAGGTGCTGCTGCTGCCCAACCTCCAGGCGGTCTCGGACACCGAGGCGGCGCTGCTGCGCGGCTTCGTCTCGGCCGGCGGAACCATCGTGATCACCGGACCGGCACCCACCGCGCTGGACGAACTCGGCGGCCAGCGCACCGAGTTCGCGCTCTCCGACGTGCTCGGCCTGCGCAAGGCCGACCCGCTTCCCACCGGCAAGCGGAACTCCTACGGCAGCGGAAGCTGTTGGTACGTCAAGGCACTGCCCGGGCTGAGCTACCTCACCAAGACCGACCAGGCCTCGGCGGACCAGCTGCTCACCGCCGTCCAGCAGGCCGCCCCGCCGGCGGTCACCCTCGCCGGGGACCGCCGGATCTTCCTGGACGCCCGGCGGCTCGGCGCCGACACCGTCGTCCACCTGGTGAACTTCACCAACTTCGGCGACACCCCAGCGGCGTTCCACAGCGCACCCGCCAACTGCACGCTCTCCTACGCCCTCCCGGCCGGGGCGGGCGTCACCGCCGTCACCGTCGCGAGCCCGGACGGCACCGACCCGGCGCCCAAGGCCGTCCCGTACACCGTCACCGGCGCGACGGTCAGCGTGCCGCTGACCGTCGCCCAGTACTCGGTGGTGACGATCACCACCGCCTAGCGGTTTCCAGGGGCCTGGATGCGCCAGAGGGCGGCGGGGTTGGCCTCGCCGCCCGGGGCGGACTCGAAGGCGATCCACTGCCCGTCCGGGGACCAGCTCGGCGCGCCGTCGTAGGCGGTGTCGTCGCGGGTCACCCGGACGGGAGTGCCGCCGCCCGCGTCCACCACGAAGACCTGGGCGTTCGGCAGGTCGCCGAGGTTGGAGGAGAAGACCAGGAAGCGGCCGTCCGGGGACCAGCTCGGGTCGGTGTGCTCGCCCGGCGCGTCGGTGACCCGCCGCAGTCCGCCGCCGTCCGCGTCCACCGTCCACAGCGACCAGTCCTCGCGGCCCGCGCTCCGCCGCTGGAAGACGATCCGGTCGCCCTTCGGGGACCAGTTCGGCTGCCGGTTGTCGGATCCGGTGCCCCGGCCGTCCACCAGCAGGACGGGCGCGCCGCCGCCGCGGCGGACCTTCCAGAGCGAGTCCTGCTCGGCCGCGTCGCCGTGCACCGCGGCGTGCTCCGGCTCCCAGCTCTGCTGGAAGACGATCCACTCGCCGTCCGGGGAGAAGCTCGGTTCGCTGTAACCGCTGCCGTCGGCGTGGCTGGTCACCCGCTCGGGGGCGCCGCCCGGCTTCATCAGCCAGACCTCGTCGTGCCCGGACTCCCGGTCGGTGGCGAAGGCGAAGGCGTCGGCGGCGGCGTTCCAGCTGCTGCCGGGGAGGTTGACGGCCGCCTTGTCGGGATCCTCCAACACCGTGCGCGGCGCGCCACCGTCCAACGGCAGGACGCCGAGGGCGGCGGCGCCCTTGTTGTAGCCCCCGCTGAACTCGGTCAGCAGCACCGAGCGGCCGTCCGGGGCGAACGCCGGGTTCTGCGCGCTGTGGCCGCCCCCGGCGCGGTAGAGCAGCCGGGCACCGTCGGCGCGGCGCTCGGCCCCACTCGGGGAGGTGCCGCTCGGGGCCGCGCCGGTCGGGGCCGCGCCGGTCGACGACCCGCCGGCCGACGGCGCACCCGTCGGTCCGGGCGCCGGCTCCTCCTCGGAACCGGAGCCCGAGCTGCCGCAGCCGGCCAGGAGCACGGCGGCAGCCAAGACCGCCGGGAGCATGCGAGTCCTCATGCCCCACAAGCTAGTTGACGAGTCGTCAATTGTCGTACGCCGCCAGGCGGATCAGGGCGCAGCCGTCCGGCAGGCCCCGCCGGCGCCCCCGCCCGTCACCCGCCGCTCCGCTCCAGCCGCACCAGCGCGTCCACCGCGACCCGGCCGCCCTCGTTCGCCTCGGCGCCCTCGACACGCTCGGCGCTCTCGCCACTCCCGGCGCCCGCAGCGCCCTTGTGGCCCGGCTCGCCGCCGACCGTCCGGTGCACCCGCTCGGCGCGGACGGTGCGCAGCCCGCGGTCGGCGAGGTCCGCCAGGACGTCCTCCGGGGTGAAGAGCACGGCCGGGTCCTGCGGGCCGCCGACCCCCTCGGTGAGGTTGCTCAGGTCGTGCCCGATGACCAGCAGGGTGCCACCGGGGCTGAGCGCGTCGGCGGCGCGGCGCAGCGCGGCCCGGCGCTCCGCGGCGGGGATCTGCAGGTAGGCGACCAGGACGAGGTCGTAGCCGGCGGCGGGGGCCTCGTAGGCGCGGGCGTCGCCGTGGCGCCAGGTGAGCCGGTCGGCGACCTCGTCGGGCAGCTCGGCGGTGAGCCGTTCGGCGCGCTCCAGGGCGACGGCGGAGAAGTCCAGTCCGGTGACCTCCCAGCCCTGGGCGGCCAGCCAGATCGCGTTGCGGCCCTCTCCGGCGGCCAGGTCCAGCGCGTGGCCGGGAGTGCGCCCGGCCAGTTCGCGGACCACCCACCGGTTGGGCGCGGCACCCCACACCAGCTCGCTCGCGGCGTAGCGGTCGTCCCAGTCCTGGCTGTCCATCGCGCGTCCTCCGTTCGACGGGCCTGCTCGTACCGGCCAACCTACCGGGCCGCCGCCGACCCGGCAGGGAACGGTCCAGCGGGCGGACACCCTTGACGGCGAATATTGGTCCAGTCCAATCTGTTCAGTCGTGACGTGCACGGGTCGGCCGCCCGTCGCGTCCGCACTCCGCTCGTCCGCACACCGCTCGTCAGCACGCGTCACCAGCCCGCGCGCCCCCACCGCGCCCGGGCCGGCTCCCCTCGGCCCGTCCCGGGCCACCGCACCGCCGGAACCCCCCACACATCCGGAGGACCCACCGCATGCACGACCGCGTCACGCCCGCACGGCCCGCCCACCCCGCCGGGGAGCGCGCCGACCGCCGGGCCGCCCAGCGCAGAAGAGCCACCGCACTGGCCCTGGCCGCCACGCTGACCACCAGCGGCGCCGCCATCGCCCTCACCTTCGGTTCCGCCTCGGCCGCCCCGGTCAACCTGCTGACCAACGGCGACTTCGAGACCGGCACCCTGGCCGGCTGGACCTGCTCCAACGGCTCGGTCGTCACCACCCCGGTGCACGGCGGGAGCCGCGCGCTCGCCGGCGCCGCCTCGGCCGGCGACACCGCGCAGTGCCAGCAGACCGTCACCGTCCAGCCGAACACCACGTACACCCTGGCCGGCTGGGTGCAGGGCAGCTACGTCTACCTGGGCGCCACCGGCACCGGCGTCAACTCCTCGGCCTGGACGCCGGGCGCGACCGGCTGGAACCAGCTGAGCACCACCTTCACCACCGGCGCCACCACCACCTCCGTCACGGTCTTCACCCACGGCTGGTACGGCACCGGCACCTACTACGCGGACGACCTCACGCTGACCGGCCCGGCCGGCCCCACCTCGTCCGCCAGCCCGACGGCCACCGGCAGCCCGACCGCCACGGCCAGCCCGACGGCCACCGCGAGCCCCACCGCCACCGGCAGCCCCACCGGGAGCCCGACGGCGACCGGCAGCCCGACGGGCACCCCCACGACCACCACCCCGACCCCGACGGCCACCGCGAGCGGCCCGGCCGGGGACGGCAAGGTCACCACCCCGACCGGCTTCGCGGTCACCAGGACCACCTCCAACGCGGTGGTGCTCACCTGGCAGCCGTCCACCCTCACCAGCGGCGACGGCCCGGTCGCCTACAAGGTGTGGTCCAACGGCCAGCTGGTCGCCACCTCGATGGGCACCTCCGTCGCGGTCAGCTCGCTGCTGCCGGGCAGGAGCTACACCTTCAGCGTCCAGGGCTACTCCGGCAGCCACGCCTCCGCCCAGTCCGCGCCGGTGAGCACCACGACCGCGGCCGCCCCCGCCCAGCAGCCGATCCGCTCCGCCTACTTCGACCAGTGGGGCGTCTACGAGAACGCGTACAACGCCAAGAACGTCGACACCAGCGGCGCGGCGGGCAAGCTGGACGTCGTCCACTACGCGTTCGCCAACATCGACCCGACGAAGTTCACCTGCTTCCAGGCGGTGAAGGCCTCCGACTCGGCCAACGAGTCCAACCCGAACGCCGGTGACGGCGCGGGCGACGCCTACGCCGACTACCAGGCCGACTACAGCTCCGCCACCAGCGTGGACGGCACCAGCGACACCTGGGAGCAGCCGCTCAAGGGCAACTTCAACCAGCTGCGCCAGCTGAAGGCCAAGTACCCGAACCTGCGGTTCACCATCTCGATCGGCGGCTGGACGTACTCCAAGTACTTCTCCGACGCGGCGGCCACCGACTCCTCCCGCAAGGCCTTCGTCTCCTCGTGCGTCGACATGTTCCTCAAGGGGAACCTGCCGACCGGCGTGGCCGGTGACGCCTCCGGCGGCGCGGCCTCGGCGGCGGGCCTCTTCGACGGCGTGGACCTCGACTGGGAGTACCCGGGCTCGGCCGGCGGCCACACCGGCAACCACTACTCCGCGGCCGACAAGCAGAACTACACGCTGCTGCTCAAGGAGTTCCGCACCCAGCTGGACGCCCTCGGCGCCGCCCAGGGCAAGCGCTACCTGCTGACCGCCGCACTGCCCAGCGGCCAGGACAAGGTCGCCCAGCTGGAGACCGACAAGATCGGCGCCTACCTGGACTACGCGGACGTGATGTCCTACGACATGCACGGCGCGTGGGACGCCACCGGCCCGACCAACCACCAGGACCCGCTGCACGACAGCCCGGCCGACCCGACCACGCCGATCACCCCGGGCACCCGCAAGTACAACGTGGACACCACGCTCGCCGCGTACACCACCGGCCTGCCCGAGTACGGCATCCCCGGCGGCTTCCCCGCGAACAAGATCGTGCTGGGCATCCCGTTCTACTGGCGCGGCTGGACCGGCGTCCCGGCCGGCTCCAACTACGGCCTGTACCAGAGCGCGACCGGCCCGACGGCGAAGAAGCCGCTGAGCCAGGAGGCCGGCCTGGCCGCCTGGAAGGAGCTCAACCCGACCGCGGCCCAGACCCACTGGGACCCGGTCACCGAGAGCAGCTGGGTCTACGACGGCACCAACTTCTGGACCGGTGACACCCCGCAGGCCGTCCAGGCGCGCGGGGCCTATGCCAAGGCCAAGGGCCTGGGCGGGCTGTTCGCCTTCTCCCTGGAGAACGACGACGCCTCCGGCACCATGCTCAACTCGATGGACAGCAGCCTTCGCTGACGTTTCGTCATGCTTCGTCAGGAATGAGCGATGGCCCGCGCGGAGACTCCGCGCGGGCCATCCGCGGTCTTCCCGTCCCGGGCTCGGCCATCGCGACCCGGCCGGCCGCGGCTCAGCGCGGCGGCACCGGGTCCGCCCCGCCCGCGCCCGGGCGGCAGCGCAGCAGCCGCCCGGCGGTCAGCCGGGCCCCGCGCAGCGCACCGTGCCGGTGCAGCGCCCGCACCGCGTAGGTCGAGCAGGACGGCGTGTACGGGCAGCAGGCCGGACGGCGGGGGCTGACCTCGGCGCGGTAGTAGCGCACCGCGCCGTACAGCACCCCGGCCGCGAACCCGCGCGGGGCTGGGGCGGACGGATCGGCCGCCCGGCGACCGCGCGCCCCGGTGAGGGCGAACCGGACGCCGGAGGCCATCATCACCGGGATCAGGGCGATCAGGCAGGGGTCGGCGAACTCGCAGCAGCCGTCGACGCAGCAGTCCGCGCCCTCGTCCCGGGCGCGCTTGCGCCGCTGGGCCTTGGCGTGGTCCTCCTTGCGGTAGCGCTCCCGGTAGTCCTCCCAGGCCCGCCGCTGCTTCTTCCGCCGGAGCCGTTCCGAGGCGGGCAGCCACCACCAGGCGCGCTCCGGGCGGGCCGGCGGGAAGTGGGCGCCGAGATCCGGCGTCGGGTCGGACACTGCTGACGATCTCCTCGTTCTCTCCGCCGGGGGCCGACCCCCGACGATCCGGGCAAGATTATCCGAAGATCATCTGCCCGGATCCGCCCGGCGGCCGGCGGCCCGCAAGCAGCGGCCCGCGACCGGCGAGCAGCGGCCGGAGACCGGCTCAGCCGCCGAGGTTGAGCGAGGGGAAGAGGTCCTCGAACGGCTGGGTGGTCACCGAGACGCTCCGGGAGAAGGGGTTGTCGAAGTCCCAGATCATGAACAGCAGGAAGGCGATCAGCACGCTGAAGCAGAGCGCCAGGGTCAACTCCCTCGGCGTGCGCCGGATCTGGAGCGCGAAGAGCATGCCGACGGTCACCACCGCACCCCCGATCAGGCCGAACCAGACCACCCCGGGCATCGTCGGCCCGGCGTTCTGTCCGCGCGAGTTGCGGGACTCGGACGCCTGGCTGACCCGGTCCATGATCGGCTGGTAGCCCTGCGACTCCAGGTCGGAGGCGGGCGAGCGGGTGGCGATGTCGTTCTGGAGCTTCTGGAGCAGCTGGTCGCCCTTCTCGGTGATGCCACCGGTCTCCTGCATGTAGGACCACTCGGTGTTCACCACGTACGAGACGTAGGTGTCCACGTCGGCCCGGACCTGGTCGCGGAACTCCGCCGGGTAGATCACCGCACGGTCGCTGATCTCGCGCAGCGACTGCGCCTCGCGGAACAGGTCGTCCTGGGCGGCGCCGCGCGCCTCCCAGACACCCGCGATGGCGAGACCGAGGACGATCGCGTAGACCACCCCGATCATCATCGTGATGTACTCGATGACATCCGGGGTCTCGTCGGCACTCTCCTCGATCGGTCGGCGCTGCCTCAGCACCACCACCGCCATCACGACGGCACAGGCCGACGCCATGGCGATGATCAACGCCACCCACTCGGACATGGGAACTCCCTTCTCTGGCTTGGCTTGTGACGGAACGGAAAGCTCAAGGGGGCGGCCCCCGACCGCTTCGGCCCGCTCGGGTTCGGTTCGGTTCGGGACCGGGCGGTAGGACGGGCCCCCGCCGACCGGGAACCGGTCGGCGGGCCGTCAGGGGACGGTCAGGACGGGCCCGAACGGCCGCCGCGTCCTCGGCCACCACGGCCCGGGCGCAGGGCCGCCGCCGCGAGCACACCGGGGACCATGATCACCAGCAGCATGGTGGTCATCGAGGTGCCCTGGTGCTGCCGGGCCATGGGCGCGGGCTTCGCCCTGGGGGCGTGGAACACCGGCTGCGCCGACGGGGTCGGCCACAGCGGGCTCGGACGGGCCGAACTCGGCGAGGCCGCGGGGCTGGGGGCCGCCGGACCGGGCGCGGCCGGGCTCGGGACCGCCGGCGCGGGAGCCGCCGAAACGGGGAGCGGCGGGGCCTGTGCGGGGGCGGGCGCCGCCGGGGCCGGGGTCGCCGGCGCGGGGGCGGCCGGGGAGGGCCCCGGTGCGGGTGCCGACGGCGGCACGGAGGGCGGGACCGAAGGAGCCGGGGACGCCGAAGGTGCGGGCGACGCGGGCGACGGGCTGGGGGACGGCGTCGGGCTGGGGGACGGTGAGGTCGGCGACGACGTGGCGGTAGGGCTCGGACTCGGGCTCGCGCTCGGCGTGGGACTCGGGCTCGCGCTCGGACTCGGCGTGGGACTCGGGCTCGCGCTCGGACTCGGCGTGGGGCTCGGAGTCGGCGACGGCGTGGGAGTCGGCGACGGCGTGGCGGTCGGTGTGGGGGTGCGGGTCGGAGTCCGAGTTGGCGTCGGAGTGGGCGTCGGGCTGGGCGTGTGGGTGAGGGTCGGCGTCGGGCTCGGTGTGGGCTTCGGGCTCGGACTGGGGCTCGGGCACGGATGGTGGTGGTGATGGTGATGGTGGTGCCAGCCGTGGTCGCCGTACTCGTCGTCGCCGTACCCGTCGTCGTACTCGTCGTCATCGCCGTCGTCGTGGCCCGGCCCGAGCTGCCCGGGGCCACCCTGCCCCTCGACCGGCCGTCCGGGCTCGCTCCGCAGCCCCGCCGGACGCGAGGGCGAGGAGAAGGGCGGCGAGGACAAGGACGGCGCCGAGACGGACGGCGCCGGGACGTGCGCCGAGGGGAACTGGGGCGAGGGGAAGTGCGGCGCGGTGGGCTTCGGGGCGGGCTTGGGTGTGCGGCAGGGGTGGTGCCCGTGCGGGGGCTTGGGCCCGTGGTGCCCCGGGCCGACGCCCGGCGCGGCGCCGACCTGGACGTCCACGTCCACGTCCACGCCGACGGTCACCTGTCCGCCCGGCCGCACCGACATCGAGAGGTCGGTCTCGTCGCACACGCAGATGTCCACCACCGGGCCGTGCGGGTACCCCCCGGGATGCCCGGCGCCGGACGCGGTCGCACCGCCGACCAGCGCGCAGATCGCGACCACGCCGGCCGCCGCGCCGATCAGCCGTACCCGCCGCCCGGGGGCCGCACCCCCAGCGACGCCGGACGGTATCCGGCAGATCTGCCGACGCTGGGGCATGGGCTCCACACACCTCTCGGATCGTCCGGGGAGGACGGAACGGGCTCGGGCCGACCGGCCGCGAAGGAACGGGCCGGACGGACGGAACGGGCGGAAAGGTCGAGTACGGTCGCGTTCCCGACGGAAGTTCCATCGGGTACGACCAGAAGTGATCAGACACGGTCAGGCGGACGGCCCGCCTTCAGGGGGCGGGCCGTCCGTCATCAGGTCAAACGATCATCGAGCCGACCGGTAACGGCCCGCGCTCACCGTTCTGCGCGCTCAGCTGCGGCGGTGGGCGATCTCCACGTTCTCCAGCACGCCGACCGCGTCCGGCACCAGGATGGCGGCCGAGTAGTAGGCGCTGACCAGGTACGAGATGATCGCCTTCTCGTCGATGCCCATGAAGCGGACCGACAGCGAGGGCTGGTACTCGTCCGGGAGGCCGGTCTGGTGCAGGCCGATGACGCCCTGGTTGTCCTCACCGGTACGGATCACCAGGATCGAGCTGGTGTTCTCCTTGGTGATCGGGATCTTGTTGCACGGCAGGATCGGCACCCCGCGCCAGGCCGGCACCTGCTGCCCGCCGAGGTCGACGTGGGTGGGGTACAGCCCGCGGGCGTTGAACTCCCGGCCGATCGCGGCGATGGTCCGCGGGTGGGCGAGCAGGTAATCGGGGTCGCGGCGGCGGTTGAGCAGCTCGTCCAGGTCGTCCGGGGTGGGCGGGCCGGAGTGGGTCTGGATGCGCTGGTCGAAGTCGGCGTTGTTGAGCAGGCCGAACTCCGGGTTGTTGACGATCTCGTGCTCCTGGCGCTCGCGCAGGGCCTCGATCGTCAGCCGCAGCTGGTGCTCGGTCTGGTTCATCGGCTGGTTGTACAGGTCCGCGACGCGGGTGTGGACCTTCAGGACGGTCTGCGCGACGCTCAGCTCGTACTCGCGCGGCTTGAGCTCGTAGTCCACGAAGGCGCCGGGCAGCTCGTACTCGCCGTGGTGGCCGGCCGACATGGCGATCTCGGCCTCGCCGCGCTCGTTCTGCGCCTGGAGCGGCAGGGCCAGGAAGCCCTGGAGGTGCTCCTGGAGGCTGGGCGCGTTGTCCCGGATGGCGGCGAAGTCCGCCCGGGTCAGCGTCAGGGCGACACCGGAGGTGGCGGTCTTGGCCGTGAACTCCCAGACGGCGTCCGGGTTCAGCAGCGCGTCGTCGCCGAAGCGGTCGCCGTCGCCGGCCACGCCGACCACGGTGTCGTCGCCGTACTTGCCGGTGCCGATCTTGTTGATCTTGCCGTGCGCGATCAGGAAGATCTTGTCGGCGGCCTCGCCCTGGGTGGTGAGCACCTCGCCGGGGCCGAAGTCCCGCTGCTGGCAGCGGTCGGCCAGGGCGGTGAGGACGTCCTCGTCCTCGTAGCCGCGCAGCAGGGCCAGCTCGCCCAGCTCGGCCGGGATCACCCGGACCTGGGAGCCGGTCTTGATGAACTCCACCACCCCGTTGCCCACGGCGTAGGTGAGCCGACGGTTGACGCGGTAGGCGCCACCGGCCGCCTGGACCCAGGGGAGCACCTTGAGCAGCCAGCGGGAGGTGATCTCCTGCATCTGCGGTGCGGACTTGGTCGTGGTGGCAAGGTTCCGGGCAGCAGCCGTCGCAAGGCTCTGCTGCTTGGCCTGCACTGCCTCCGGGCTCGTGTCCACGGTCATCGGCAGGGCTCTCCATTCCTGTGATCGGGTCACACGTCCAGGGGCACAGCGGCCCGCCCTGACGCATGCCATGACGGATCATCAGATCCGTTTATCGGTGGGGGCGTTGGCGATTTACGCGAGAAGGCGACCACCGTCTCCCGGCGGCCCACCCGGAACCCTAGATCATCAGGACCCGACGGAGCCCGAACGAAGGCTCACTACCCCCCGATAGGGTGAATCTTGCCCGGTCCGCCCCCATCTCCCCGCAAACTCCGGGAACATCCGTTCGCCCCGGCGATCCCCCTGCGGCCAACGGCCTTTCCACCCCGGTCGGGGCCCGGCCGGACGGCCCGGAGACCACCGTCCGGCGTCAACCCGACGCACCGTCCCGGCGGTTCGGACACCCGCGCGCCGCCGGGCTCCGACCGCCGCTCCCCGCGGCCGACCACGGGAAACGCGAACGGCCCGTCAGGTGCCGGCACGGGGGAGGCCGGCACCTGACGGGTGAACGGGGGGTGCGCGGTGGGCGTCCGCGCCGGAGAGGACGGTGCGCGCCTGTGGTGCTCCGCCGATGACACCGGTGGGCCGGTCGGACCATTCGGGTCAGGCGGGTCATTCGGGTCAGGCGGACCAGGCGGGTGACCAGGCCGGTGAGGAAGGCCGGTCGGGGCGGGCGGGTCAGGCGCAGGCGACCTGGGTGCCGGGGACGCCGACGATGCCCGAGTTGTTGGCCTCACCGCCCTTGTACTCGTAGTACAGGTAGGAGTAGAGGTCGATCCGGGTGCCGGGACCGCAGGCCGAATCGGGGGCGACGGCGTACGTCACCGTGAAGGCGCTGCTGGCACCGGGGGCGAGTGGGACGTTGTACCGGGCGATGCCGCCGTGGACGTTGTCACTGCACCCGTTGGTCTGGGTGCCGCAGGCGGTCGCGGTGAACTTCAGCCCGGTCTCCAGACTCGTGGCGTAGGTCTCCTGGACGCTCTGGTAGACGAACTGGATCGGGGTGTCGTACGGGTTGGTGAGCGTCAGGGTGACGGTGAACTCGCTCCCCCGGACCGTCGTCTGCTTGTCGGAGACGGCCGTGAGGGGCAGTTGTCCGTCGGCCCGGGCGGCAGGGGCGGCGGAGAGGAGCAGACCGACGACGAGGGCCGGACACGCGGCGAGCGCGGCGCGACGCGGATGTGTTCTGCGCATGACCAAGGAGCGTAGGCCCCGCCTCCGCCGGGGTTGTGCTCCTCGGCCCGGGTCCGTACCGACGCAGGAGCGGCGAGCGGACACCGCGCACCGGCCGCTCTCGTTCCGCCCCCACGGGCGCACCCGGGGGCCTATCCTTCGCCGCTGCTCCCGGGGACGGCCCTCACCCGCACGGCGGCAGGATGTCGCAGAGCGCGCCGAGCGCCGCCGGGTAGGCGTGGTCCGGCGGCGTGGCGTAGCCGACCACCAGGCCGTCGACGGCGGGCATCGCCTCCTCCCCGACCGCCGGGTGCCGGTAGTCCGCGAGCCCCTCGACGGCCAGGCCCCGGTAGGCGGCGGCCTTGAGCACCGAGCGCTCGGTGCCCGGCTCCAGGCGCAGCACCGCGTGCAGGCCGGCCGCGATGCCGGACACCTCGACGTGCGGGGCGCGGGCCGCGAGGGCGGCCACCAGCTCGTCCCGGCGCTCGCGGTAGCGGCGGCGCATCCGGCGCACGTGCCGGTCGTAGCCGCCGGAGTCGACGAACTCGGCGAGGGTCAGCTGGTCGAGGGCGCTGGCCCAGCCCTCGCGCTCGCCCTTGGCGGCGAGCACCCGGTCCACCAGGTGGTCGGGCAGCACCATCCAGCCGAGCCGCAGCGCGGGGGTGAGGCTCTTGCTGGCGCTGCCGAGGTAGACCACCCGTTCGGGGTCGAGCCCCTGGAGGGCGCCGACCGGCTGGCGGTCGTAGCGGAACTCCCCGTCGTAGTCGTCCTCCAGGACCAGCCCGCCGCGCCCGCGCGCCCAGTCCACCACGGCGGCGCGGCGGCCCGGGTGCAGCGGGCCGCCGGTGGGGAACTGGTGGGCGGGGGTGAGCAGCGCCGTCCGGACGTCCGGGTGGTTCGCCAACTCGCCGGTCCGGGCGCCCCGTTCGTCGATCGGCAGCGGAACGGTGGTGACGCCGGCGGCGGCCAGCAGCCCGCGGTGGAAGCCCAGCCCGTACGCCTCGACGGCCAGCGGGCCGTGCTCGGCGGGCGGCAGGACGGGCGCGGCGCCGTCGAAGAGCAGCCGCAGCGCGTGGGCGAAGCCCGAGCAGACCACGATCCGGTCGGGGTCGGTGCGCACGCCCCGGGCGCGGGCGAGGTAGTCGGCGAGGACGGTGCGCAGTTCGCGCCGGCCCTGGGGGTCGCCGGGTCCGAAGGCCTCGTTGGGGGCGGCGGTGAGGGCCCGGCGGGCGGCGGCGAGCCAGGCGGTGCGCGGGAAGGAGGAGGCGTCGGGCTGGCCCTGGCGCAGGTCGTGGGTGGGGCCGGGGCGGCGGGAGGGCCGGCGGGCCCGGCCGCTCGGGACGGGCTCGGCGCGTTCGGCGACGGTGGTGCCGGAGCCCTGCCGGGCGGTGAGCCAGCCCTCGGCGACGAGTTCGGCGTAGGCCTCGGCGGCGGTGTTGCGGGCCAGGCCGAGGTCGGTGGCGAGGGCGCGGTAGGGCGGCAGCCGGGTGCCGGGGGCCAGTCTGCCGCTGCGGATCGCCTCGCGCAGGGCCGTCATCAGCGCGGCACGCCGGCCCCCGGTGGCGGGGAGGTCGAGGTGCAGGTCACTGCCGGTCGGGTGGGCGGGCTCGGAGGGGTGCGTGCCCCGCGTGTCCGTCATGGTCACGCACCCTACCGGCCGCCGCTCCGGCCCCCTTCAGGCGGCTGCCCGGCCCCGGGCCGGGCACGCACCTCAGGCCCGGGGCACGCAGCTCAGGGCACCCGCCTCAGGCTGGGGGCACACGCCTATGGGACGACGGTGACCGGCCAGCGGCCGGCCTTGACCAGCCGGACCGCCACCGAACCGATCACCTTGTGCCCGGCCTGCTCGGAGACGCCGACCACCACGGCGTCGGCGCGCAGCTCGTCCGCGAGCTTGGCGAGGCCGGTGTACGGGTCGCCGCGCATGGTCAGGAAGCGCCACTCCACCTTCCACACCTCGCGCACCCGGTGCTCGGCCTCGCGCAGGGCGGCCAGCAGCTCCTCGGCGATCTCCTGGGTGGTCTCCTCCACCGCGGCCCCGGCCAGGGCGGTCGCGGCGCCGAGGATCGGCTGGACGTACGCCACCGCGAGGACGGCGCCCTGCCGGCGGGCCAGTCCGGCGGCGTAGGCGGTGGCGCGCCAGGAGGAGTCGGAGCCGTCCAGGCCGGCCAGCACCACGCTGGGGCCGTCGGTGCCCAGCTCGAAGCCCGCGGGCGCGGCCGCGGCCTCGTGCTCCTCGGCGCCGATCGGCACCCCCGCCGCGGCGGCCCGTCCCGCACCGGCGTCGGCCGCCCCTCCCGCACCGGCGGCCGCCTCTCCCGCGTCCGCCGTGTCCGCTGCATCGCTGTCGTTGCTCATGGGGCCGAGGCTATGCCCGCCACCGGGAGTGACGGCAGGGGGCACTCCGGGTGAGGGCTGTGGCGCGGGCCACCCGGGCGGGCGGCCGCGGCGGCGGAACCGGCACCGGCGGCTGGCCGACCGTCACACGCTGTCGACCGTGTGGGCGGCCTCACACCGGTTCCGGAGCGGGTTCGGAGTGGCGCGGGCCACTTCCCGGGGCTTTTTGATCTTGGAAATGGTGGCAAATCGGGCGAAATCGCCATATTTCCTTGATCCTTACGCGCGGTAACACCCCTCTGACGTGGCTAAACCTTCGGATCCTTGAAACCGCCCCGTCCACCCCCGTAACTTCGAACCCGTTGCACCGAGCGATCCGCTCCGGCCGGGCCAACCGCCCCCGGGCAGAACGGTGCAGGACCACGCGAGTGACGTGTCCCCGAAACCGACGGCCTTCCGAGGGCCTGGTTCCGCGCGCTCGCAGACCCCTCCGAAAGGAACTCCATGACCTTCCGTAACGAGACCGCCGCTGCCACCACCACTGCCACCCCGAAGCGCCGCAACCGCGTCCGGATGGCTCTGATGGCCGGGGCGATCACCGCCCTGCCCGTGGCCGGCCTCGTCACGGCCACCAGCGCCTCCGCCGCGCCGGCCACGGTCTGGGACAAGGTCGCCGCCTGCGAGGCGACCGGCAACTGGGCCATCAACTCCGGCAACGGCTTCTACGGCGGCCTGCAGTTCACCCAGAGCACCTGGGCCGCCTTCGGTGGCACCTCCTACGCCGCGCAGGCCCACCAGGCCACCAAGGACCAGCAGATCGCCATCGGCGAGAAGGTCCTCGCCGCCCAGGGCCCCGGCGCCTGGCCGGTCTGCTCCGTCAAGGCCGGTCTGGGCAAGTAGGACCGCAGGCCACGAGGCCGCCGCACCCCGCCCGGGGTACGGCGGCCTCGTCGCGTTCCCGGCCGGAGCCCCGGCTCCCGACCCCTCGGCTCCCGGCCCCTCGGCCCCCGGATCCCGGATCCCGGCCACCCCGGTGGAACGGGCCGGTCAGGACGGCCGGGGCGGGAGTGGCAGCGGAACGGCCGGCAGCCCGTCGATGCTGCTGCCGACCAGCGGCTTGCGCTCGCAGTAGGCGCCGAACTCCTCCTCGTCCTTCCGGTCGAAGTACTGGGCGTGCAGGTCGCGGTCGGCCCGGTAGTCCATGAACGGCACCGCGTACCCGCAGGAGTCGCTGACCCGCTCCGCCCGGACCAGCACGATCGCCCGCAGCCCGGAGCCGTCGGCGGACGGGTCGAAGTGGCCGAGCAGTTCGGCGAACCGCGGGTCGTCCCGGAACACCGGCTCCCCGCGCCCGTGCACCCGCACCACGGTCGGCGGGCCCTCGAAGGCGCACCACATCAGGGTGATCCGGCCGTTCTCCCGCAGATGGGCGACGGTCTCGGCCTGCGAGCCGCCGAAATCCAGGTAGGCGAGGGTGAGTTCGTCGATCACCGCGAGCGTCCCTGACCGGCCCTTGGGCGAGAGGTTGACGTGCCCGTCGGCGGCCAGCGGGGCGGTGGCCACGAAGTAGACCGGCTGGCGCTCGATGAACCGGCGCAGCCGACCGTCGATGGCTTCGTACTGCTTTCCCATGCCCGCCAGTCTGCCCCCATCTCGGCTGGCAAGAAACCGGATTCCGCTTCCTGAGACGCCCCGCACCGCCCGGGCCCTCCCGGGGGCCGGGCGGTGCCGCCTACGATGGCCCGTGCGCGTGTCACCCGCCGGACCGAGCTGGGGAGTTGCGATGATCCGGAACACCCCTCCCGGGACGGTCCTCGGCGCGCCGGCCGCGCCGCTGCGCGGGTACGTGCTCGGCTACCGGGGCTACCGGCTGGCGCTGCGGCAGCCGCTCCGACGGCTGGAGGTGCCGACGGACGTGGTCACCGTGGCGCTCGCCTTCGAGGGCACCATGAGCCTCACCGACGCCGTCTCCCCCGCGGCCGCCGCCTCCTTCGGCTCGGTCGCGGCCGGGCTGCGCCGCACCGCGACGGTCGCCGAACACGCGGGCGCGCTGCACGGGTTGGCCGTCTCGCTCACCCCGCAGGGCGCGTTCCGGGCGTTCGGGCCGCTGGCCGGCGAGCTCGGCGGGCACTGGGCCGAGGCCGGGGACGTCCTGGGCCCGCGGCTGCGGGCGCTGACCGACCGGCTGGCCCACGCGCCGAACTGGCCGGCCCGGTTCGCCATGCTGGACGGGTACTTCGGCGCGCTGTTCGCGTACGGGCCGGACTGGGACCCGTCCGTGCACTGGGTGTGGCGGCAACTGCGGCACTCGCACGGGCTGGTGCCGATCGGCACCCTGGTCGAGGGCACCGGGTGGAGCCGCCGCCGACTGGAGCTGCGCTTCCGCGAGCACCTCGGGCTGGCCCCCAAGCAGGCGGCCGGCATCCTCCGGCTCCAGCGCACCCTCAACGCCCTGACCGCGCACGAGGACCACCCCTCCGGGGATCACCGCTCCGGGCACCGGCCCACCGGCGCCGACCTGGCCACGCGCTGCGGCTACTACGACCAGTCCCACCTCGACCGGACCTTCCGCGCCATGGTCGGCTGCTCGCCGCGCGCGTTCCTGGCCGCCCGGCGCACCGCCGCCGCCCTGCCCGGGCCCGCCGAGCGGGTCACCGACCGGGTCAGCGGGCGGGTGACCAGCACCGTCCTGGACCCAGGGGGTTCCGGGAGCTGAGGAGTGCGCATTCGTACAAGACGCACCGCTGCCCCGCCCGGCACGCTCGAAGGGCCCGGCCGGTACGGGGGGCCGGCCGGTCACCGGAGCGGGCGGGGCGGGGCAGGGCAGGGCGGAAACGGGGCGGGGCGAGGCGGGCCGGGCGGGGTGTCAGCCGGTCAGTGCTTCAGGTACACGCTGTCCATGAACTCGATGATCTGCTGATCGGTCAGCCGCTGGCCTTCGCGGTGGCCCATCGCCAGGTCGGCCTCGCTGATCATGCCCACCAGCCGGTCCCCGTCGATCACCGGGATGCGCCGGATCTGGTGCTGCTCCATCTTGCGCAGCACCGTCTCCATGCTGTCCTCGGCGCGTACGCAGTGCAGGTGGCCGCCCAGTTCGATGGCCGTCATCGTGGCCGGGTCCTTGCCCTCCGCGATACATCGCAGCACGATGTCGCGGTCGGTGATGATGCCCTTGAGCTTCTGGTCGTCGCCGCAGATCGGCAGCGCGCCCACGTGCTTGTCGCGCATCATCCGCGCGGCCTCGGCGAGCGTCTGGTGGGCGCCGATGCACTGGGCACCGGTGTGCATGATGTCTCGGGCTTTGGTCACGGGGACTCCTTCGTCGGTGGTTCCCCCCGCCGGATCCCCCCGCGTCCCCCCGGCGGTGCTCCCGGGCTCCCGCCGTCGGGGCGGAAGGGGGCTGTGACCGCGCCCTCACCATAAGCAACCCCGCCTCCGCCCGCGACCCCGCGCAGCCGGAGCAGGCGAGTCCGCGCGACCTTCGAGGCGGGGCCCGGGGCGCGGCCGCAGAGTGGAGGAGAGCACGACCGGCCCGGCCACCGGCCCGGCCACCCGCACCTCCCGAGGAGTGAGCGAGCCATGGACACCACCGAGACCCCCGCCCCGCAGGTCTGGCCCAACCTGCGCGCCACCGACGCCCGGGCCCTGATCCGCTTCCTGGTCGACGCCTTCGGCTTCCAGGAGGTCGTCGCCTACGGCGAGGGCGACTTCGTCGCGCACGCCGAACTCGCCTGGCCCGAGGGCGGCGGCGTGATGCTCGGCTCCGACCGTCCGACACCCGAGGACGCCGAACCGTGGCCGGGCCGGCCGGGCGGCTTCACCGCGTACGTGGTCACCGCCGACCCGGACGGCGTGCACGCCCGCGCGGTGGCCGCCGGGGCCCGGATCATCACCGGGCTGTACGAGACCGACTACGGCTCGCGCGACTTCGCCGCCGCCGACCCGGAGGGCAACCGCTGGTACTTCGGCACCTACCCGGGCGCGCCCCGGCCGGCCGGCCGCCCACGGGGGTGAGGCGGTCCGCGGCCACGGACGGCCCGGAGCGGCGGCGCCGAGGCGGTGGCCGCCGGACCGGGGCAGACTGACAGCGGGGGCCACCCCACCGGAGGCATCGAAGGCACCGGAGGCATCGGAGGCGGACCGTGCCGCAGATGACGGTGGACGGGCACACCCTCGCCCTCTCCCACCTCGACAAGGTGTACTACCCGCGCACCGGCACCCCCAAGGGCGAGGTGCTGCGCTACTACGCCGCCGTGCACGCCGCGCTGCTCCCGCACCTGCGCGACCGCCCGGTCTCCTTCCTCCGCTGCCCGGACGGCGTCGAGGCGGAGGTGTTCGTCGCCAAGAACCCGCCGCCCGGCACCCCGGACTGGGTGCGCACGGTCAACGTGCCGAGCAACACCGGCGAGCTGCGCCAGGTGGTACTGGAGAGCGGCGCGGCGCTGCTGGCGGTCGCCAACCTGGGTTGCCTGGAACTGCACGTCCCGCAGTGGCACGCGGCCCGACCCGCCCTCGCCGACCGGCTGGTGCTGGACCTGGACCCCGGCGAGGGCGCCGACGTGCTCACCTGCCGCACGGTCGCGCTGCTGCTGCGCGAGCGGCTCGCGGCGGACGGCCTGGCGGCCTGGGTGAAGACCTCCGGCTCCAAGGGCCTGCACCTGCTGGTCCCGATCGAGCCCGCGCCGAGCGCCCGGGTCTCCGGGTACGCGAAGGCGCTGGCCGCCGCCCTGGAGGCCGAGCACCCGGAGCTGGTGGTGCACACCATGGCCAAGGCCCGCCGCCGGGGCCGGGTGCTGGTCGACTGGTCGCAGAACAACGCCAAGAAGACCACCGCCGCGCCGTACACCCTGCGGGCTAGGCCGCTGCCGACCGTCTCCACCCCGCTGGCCTGGGCGGAGCTGGAACGGGCCGCCGACGAGCGGGACCTGGTCTTCACCCTCGCCGAGGTGCCCGACCGGCTGGCCGCCCACGGCGACCTGCTCGCCCCGCTGCTGGACCCGGAGCGGGCCCGGCCGCTGCCCGGCGCACCGGCGGCGCCACCGCCGACGGGGTCACCACCGACCAGGCGGGCGGAAGGAGCGCGGCCGGCCCAGGTGCTGCACCCGCCCGTCGAGGTGATGCGCCCGGCCGCCGTGGCCGCCGTCCCGCCCGCCGACGGCCTGGGCGGCGGGGGCGTGCAGTACGAGCTGAAGCTGGACGGCTTCCGCTGCGTCGCCTTCGCCCGGGGCGGGCGGCCCGCGTACCTCCAGTCCCGCGGCGGCCGCGACCTCGCCGCCGAGTTCCCGCCGATCGCCGTCGCCGTCGCCCGGCTGCCGGAGGGCCTGGTGCTGGACGCCGAGCTGGTCGCCTGGCGCGACGGCCGGTTCGCCTTCGGCGAGCTGCTGCGCACCCGCCGGGCCCGCGCCGCCGCCACCGGGGTCGCGCTCGGCCTGATCGCCTTCGACCTGCTGGCGCTGCCCGGCCGCGACGTACGGGCCCTTCCGCTCACCGACCGCCGCCGGCTGCTGCTCGCCGCCCTCGCCGACGTCCCGCCGCCGATCCGGCCGGTCATGGCCACCACCGACCGGGCGGAGGCGCTGGAGTGGACGGAGCGGCTCGCCGACACCGGGGTGGAGGGGCTGGTCTGCAAGGCCGCGGCGGCCCCGTACCGCCCGCGCGGCGCGGGCCGGGTCTGGGTCAAGTACCGCCGCGGCGACACCCTCGACGCCACCGTCCGCGCCGTCACCGGCCCGGCCGCCCACCCGCACGCGCTGATCCTCCAGCTGGACGACGGCCGGGTGTTCCTGACCACCCCGAGGCTCACCCCGGTCCAGTCCCGCGAGGTCGCCGAACTCGCCCGCCCCCTGCTCGGCCCGCCCGCCACCGACCCGGACCACGGCCCGGTCCACCCGCTGACCGCCCCGCTCCGCGCCGAGTTCACCCTCACCGGCCGCCCGCCGTCCGCCACCTTCCTCCGCCTCCGCGGCGACTGACCCCGCCCTCGCTCCCCTTGCTCACCGCCTCCGTTTCGCCGCCGCGTGGGCGAACTCCGTCACGAAGGCGTCGTCGAACAGCGGCAGGTCGCCCGGCTTGCGGCTGGTGACGAGCGGGCCGGGGCCGTCGTGGCAGACGTGGACCGGCTCGTCCACCCAGTGGGCGCCGGCGTTGACCAGGTCGGTGCGCAGGCTGGGCCAGGAGGTGAGGGTGCGGCCGCGGACGGCGTCGGCCTCGATGAGCGTCCAGGCCGCGTGGCAGATCGCCGCGACCGGACGGCCGGCGGCGCAGTAGGCGTGCACGAAGGCGACCGCCGGGCGGTCCAGGCGCAGCCGGTCGGGGTTGGCGACGCCGCCGGGGAGGACCAGCCCGTCGTAGGCCGCCGGGTCGGCCTCGGCGACCAGGGCGTCCACGGCGAAGGTGTCGCCCTCGGCGTGGTGCCGGACGGTGCGGACCCGGCCCTCGGCGGTGGACAGCAGCCGCGGGGTGCCGCCGGACTCGGCGACGGCCTGCCAGGGGTCGGTCAGTTCGACCTGTTCGGCCCCGTACGGCGCGACCAGGAGGGCGATCACGCGTCCGGTGAGCGTCGTGGACGGCCAGCCCATGGCGTGGTCGCTCAGCGCGGGTGCGGGGCGGTCAGGTCGACGGCCGCGGGCGGGGCGGAGCTGAGCCTGGCGCGCGGGCAGTCGAGGTGGACGGCGCGGTCGAGGTGGTCGAGCCGGGCGACCAGCCCGGCCGGGACGAGCACCCGGGTGCCGGGCACCCAGGGTTCGGCGTCGACCAGCAGGTGGTCCCCGGCGTCCTGTTCGACCCGGCCGACCGGGCCGTCGGTGGCAAGCACCTCGTACCCGACCAGCGTGAGGTCGGCGGCGGGATGGGAGCCCGGGCGGTACTCCCACAGGTCGGTGGTCATGGTGTCACGCCTCCGGACGGTCCCAGGGCCGCCGTTCGCGGCGCTCCCGGCGTTCCCGGGCCTCCGCCGGGTCCACCGCTTCGGTGCGGCCGCGGCCGGCGCGGCGGCGGCGCAGCAGCTCGGAGGCGGCGAACGCGGCCGCCACGGTGGCCGCCCAGACCACGCCGAGCGCGACCAGTACGGCGGTGGCCGGGGTCCGCAGGCCCACACCGAGGCAGATCATCGTCATCACCAGGGCGGTCAGCACGACCCCCGCCGAGAACCTGCGCCCGATGCCGCGGAGCACGCCCCGGACCCGGCTCGGCGGCTCGGCACCCATGGTGCTCAGCTTCCGGTCGAGCCGTGTGTCCTGGCGCAGATCGGACTCGATCTCCTCGAGGAGCCGCCGCTCCCATCCGCTCAACGCGGGTCCGTCCATCTCGGTCACCTCCGACACTTCGGGTGACGTGCTCGCACCCGGGCGGTTGCCCGGTACGGGCTCGCGCTAACCGTTCCGGGCACCGCCTGTTCCGGCGCCGACGGGCCCGAACGCCCGGGGGCGGGCGAGCAGGCTGTCGTCCAGGACGCTCAACAGGGCGGCGGCGTCGCGGTGGACCTCGGCCGCGCCCGCCGCCCGCAGCTCGGGGCCGGTGTCCCGGCCGGCCGCCAGGGCGACGCACGGCACCCCGGCCCGCCGCGCCGCCCGGACCTCGCGCACGCTCCCGGCGACGGCCACGGCGTGCGAGGGCCTGCCGTCCACCAGGTCCAGCGCGGCCCGCACCGGGTCGCCCCCGGGGTCGGCCACGGCCAGGGCCGGAGCCCCGGCCGGCCCGGGGCCGGTCAGCACGACCGTCCAGCCCCGTACCGCGCACTCGCGCAGCAACTCGGCACCGCCCGGCAGCGCGGGCTGCCACCAGTCGGTACCGAAGAGAGCCGCCGAGACCACCGTCATGACCACCGCTTCCGTTCGCGGGCGACGCACCGAACGCTCTCCTCCAGGTTAGGTCGCTCCCCCGCCGCGCGCGCAGCCTGCACCCCGTGGATCCGCGACGGGGGGCCGTGGCAAGGAGCCACGGCGGGGCGCCGCGCGGCCGTCGGTTCGCGCCGCCCGGGCCGCCGCTCCGCGCGTGCGCCGTCGCTCCGGAGCGCGGGCCGGGGCCGGGGCGGGGGCGGCGGCCGCGCGCCGGGGCCCGTCGTGCGGTGCGGTCCGCGAAAAGCCGCTGGTCCGGGGCTGCCCGCAGGCCCTAGGGTGTCGCCCCGTCACATTGGTCCAGTCCAGGAGTCCGTCCCCGATGCCTTCGCCCGCGCTGTACCGCTCGCCCAGACCCAGCTCCACCGCCGCCACCGTCCTGCTCGCCGTGTGCGGCACCGCGACCCTCGCCTCGCTCGCCGCGGGCTTCCGCCTGTACGGGGAGGCGGGGGAGTTCGCCGCCGACTCCGACCTGGCCGACGAGTCCGCGCTGACGGACGCGGCCCTGCTCTACGACAACGTCAGCCTGGTCCAGACGCTCACCCTGCTGGCCTCGGCGGTCGCCTTCGTCACCTGGTTCCACCGGGTGCGGGTGAACGCGGAGGTCTTCGACCCGAGCGGGCACCGGTTCAAGCGCGGCTGGGCGATCGGCGGCTGGTTCACCCCCGTGGTCGCCCTCTGGTTCCCGTTCCGGATCACGGTCGACACCTGGAAGGCCAGCGCCCGGCCGGACGCCTCCGGGGTGCGCCTGCCGCACCCCCAGCCGCTGGTCAACCTCTGGTGGGCCACCTTCTGGCTGGCCAACGCGACCGGCCGGTTCGGCGCCAACTACCTGAACTCGGCGAAGTACCCGGACGACTACCAGACCGCCCTCGGCTGGCTGCTGGCCTCCGACGTGCTGGAGGTGGTCGCCGCCGTCTTCGCCGTCCTGGTCGTCCAGCGGCTGACGGCCATGCAGGAGGAGCGCTTCGCCGAGTCCACCGCCCACGCGTACGCGGTCCGCGGCGGGACTGTCCGGGGCTGAGCCGTTCCGCCGGCCGCGGGCCCGCGGGCGGGCGCTCAGTCCGTGAACGGGTCCGAGGCCAGCCGGGCGTGCAGGTGCTCGTCCGTGTAGACGCCCCCGCCGTAGGTGTAGGAGGCGCGCAGGGTGCCCTCGTACGGGAAGGCGGCCCGCTCGGCGACCCGGCAGGAGGCCTCGTTGCCGACGGCGTGGTAGAGCTCGATCCGGCGGGCGCCGGCGTGCTCCACCGCCCAGCGGGTGACGGCGGTGGTGGCCCGGGTGGCCAGGCCCCGGCCGCGGGCCGCGGCGAGCAGCCAGTAGCCGACCATGGCCACGCCGTCGTCCCGGTTGCTCCACCCCAGGTAGGCGTTGCCGCAGAGGCTGCCGTCGGCGGCGTCGATCACGGCGAAGGAGGCCGCGCTGCCGTCGGCCCAGCCTGCCTCGCAGCGCTCCAGGTAGGCCTGCGGGTCGACCGGGCCGGTGGCGCTGAGCGGGTTCCAGCGGGCGACGGCAGGGTCCGCCGCGGCGGCGAGCAGGGCGGGCACGATTCCGCCGGACACGTCGAGGCCGGGCCCCCACGGGCGCAGCACGGCGTCGCCGAGGTCGAGGACGGTGGGGCGGAACAGCCGCTGGGCGGTGCCGGGATCGCTGATGGTCATCCCGTCTTCCTATCCCCCGCTCCCCCGGGCCCGCCAGCGAATATTCCGGCCTCCGGGCCCGTACGCCCGCTCCGCCCTGGTGGACGGAGCGGGCGGGCGGACCGGGCGGGCGGACGGGGCGCGGTCAGATCCGGGCCAGGTAGCCGTTCTCCACCAGCCAGAGCACGTTCAGCTTGGCCGGGCCGCCGGGCAGCAGGGTGGCGTCGAGCTGGTACTGGAGGCCCCAGCCGGGCTGGTTGAACCAGGGAGCGATCGGGCCGGCGTGCACCGTGAAGGCCTTGACCACCTTGTAGTCGTGGTAGTTGCAGGCGGCCGGCGGGGTGCCGTCCAGGCTCTGCGGCGGGAGCGCGCGGCTGGCGTAGGGCAGGCCCTCGGGGGCGAGGTAGGCGCCGTACTCGCTGCCGTAGCGGTCGATGTTCTGGTTCGGGTAGAGGGTGAGGTCGAACTCGATCGGGCTGCCGTCGGGCAGGGTGACGTAGCCGTCGGCCGGCGGGTATATCCAGCCGCCCTTGCCGCCGTTGCCGGCCGGGTCGTAGTACTTGGCCAGGAAGTCCTGCTCGCCCGCGCCGCCGGTGCGCTGGTAGCCGACGAGCTGGCGGCCGACCGGCCCGGCGGTCGGGAGGTCGGCCGGGCCGAGGCGGGCGTCGTCGTGGCGGAAGGCGGCGGAGCACTGGTCGGCGGGCGTGGCCGCCGGGGCCGCGACGGCGGCGGGGACGGTCACGGCGGTGAGGGCGGCGGCCGCGGCGAGCGGCGCGACGAGCAGGCGAAGGCGAAGGCGCACGGTGTCTCCGTCGAACGGGTCATCGGTCGAAAAAGGAGCCACGGAGGAGCGTTGTGCTCACCCTCCGTGGCTGGTTCGACACCAGGCAATCGGATCATCTGATCATTCGTCAACATGATCCGTGCGACTGCGCGTTCGACTCGGCGGATTCGGCCAAAGCCGGGACACCGGGACCGCCCGTCCGCGAGGATGAGCGGTCCGGCGCGCCCGGGTCACTTCCCCGGGGCGACCCGCCCGAGCAGGTGGAGCAGCCGGTCGAGGGCGTCCTTGGAGTTCGGCTCGGTCAGGTTGGCCATCAGCCGGAACGCCGCCTTCAGCAGCGCCGGGTGGCCGAGCCCGGCCGCCCCGGCCGCGCCGCGCAGCTTCGGGCGGCCCAGCATGTCGGCGGCCAGGCGACCGAGCGCGAAGTAGCCCGCGTAGGCGGAGCGCAGCGCCTGCGGGTAGGCGCGCAGGGCGAGTTCGCGACCGCGGTCGGTGCGGCGGGCGAGGGCCTGGACGATGGTCTCGGCGGCGTAGCGGCCGGACTCCATCGCGTAGGCGATGCCCTCGCCGGTGCCCGGGCTGACCGTCCCGCCCGCGTCGCCGATCAGCAGCAGACCGTCGGCGTAGTGGGGCGCGCGGTTGAGGCCCATCGGCAGGGCGGCACCGCGGATCGGCTCGGTGACCGCGTCGGGGGTGTAGCCGTAATCCGGGGGCAGGCCGTCGCACCAGCGCCGCAGCACCTCGCGCCAGTCCGCCTCGGTCCCGGCGGTGTCGAGGACCCCGAGGCCGACGTTGGCGGTGCCGTCGCCCATGCCGAACACCCAGGCGTAGCCGGGCAACTGGCGCCGGGCCCGGTCGTCGGGGTCGCGCAGGTCGAGCCAGACCTCCAGGTAGCGGTCGTCGTGGCGCGGGGTGGTGAAGTACGTCCGGTAGGCGACGCCCATCGCGCGGTCGGTGCGGCGGTAGCGCCGCATCGCCACCGACAGCCGGGTGGAGTTGCCGTCGGCGGCGACCACGACCGGGGCCCGGTAGGCGACCGGCCGGCGCTCCTCTCCCAGCTTGGCGGTGACGCCGGTGATCCGGCCGGTCCGCTCGTCCAGCGTCGGGCCCGTCACATTGGCGCGTTCGACCACCCGGGCTCCGAGCGAGGCGGCCTTGCGGGCGAGCAGTTCGTCGAAGTCGGCGCGGCGCCGGACCAGTCCGTACCCGGGGTAGGCGGAGAGCTCGGGCCAGTCGAACTCCACCGAGCGGTGCCCGGAGATCAGCCGCAGGCCCCGGTTGTGCAGCCAGCCGGCCTCCTCGGAGACGTCGATGCCGAGGTCGGTCAACTGCTTGACGGCGCGCGGGGTGAGGCCGTCCCCGCAGACCTTCTCGCGCGGGAAGGCGGACTTCTCCAGCAGCAGGACGTCCAGTCCGGTCCGGGCGAGGTGGGCGGCGGCGGTGGAGCCGGCCGGTCCGGCGCCGACCACGATGACGTCGGCGCTCCCCCCGTCCTGGACGGCCTCCCCGCCACTGACGGTCTCCTCGGGCCGGACGGTCTGCTCTGGGCCGGGCATCGCACTCTCCCACGGGTCGGATCGGCTGTCCGCGCGACGGAGTCCTCGGACTGGGCGGTTCCGGACGGACGATAGAGAACCCCGGCGCCCGCCCGCCGCCCCGACACGCAGGCCGCCCCGCGAACCGGCCAATACCGGCCACCCCTGCCGTACGGGTCCACCCGCCACGCCGGGGCCCGGACGCAACCGAGCCCCCGGCCCGCGAGCAGCAGCGGGACCAGGGGCTCTCCGTCGTTCCGCGGCGCGGACCCCTCGGGGGGATCAACGGCGGTCGCGCCGGGTTCGACGAGGGCCCCGACCACGGGGGCGGACCGGGGCCCTCATCCGGTACCACGGCCGGCACCGCCTCCCGGGTTCACCACCAGTCCCACTGGTCTCACTAGTCCCACTGACACCACCGGCACCACCCGATCCGGCCCCGGGAACGGCGGAAGCCCCTGACCGCACGGGGGAACGTGGCAGGGGCTTCCACTGTCGACTACGGCCGGCGGGCCCTCACGGGTTCAGCGCCAGCACCACGTACCCCGCCAGCACCGCCAGGTGCACCGCGCCCTGCAGCGGGGTCGCCCGGCGCGGGATGACGGTGAGGGTGAGCAGCACGATGGTCAGGCTCAGCAGCACCATGTGCGCCGGGTCGAGGCCGAGGACGAGCGGGCCGGACAGCCAGGTGGAGGCGATCGCGACCGCCGGGATGGTCAGGCCGATGCTGGCGAGCGCCGAGCCGAGGGCGAGGTTGAGGCTGGTCTGCACCCGGTTGCGGACGGCCGCGCGCAGCGCCGCGATGGTCTCCGGCAGCAGCACCATCATGGCGATCACGACGCCGACCACGGCGTGCGGCAGCCCGGCGTCGTCCACCGCCTTCTCGATGGTCGGCGACACGCCCTTGGCCAGGCCCACCACCGCCACCAGGGCGACGGCGAGCAGCAGCAGGCTGATCCCGGCGGCCCGGAGGGTGGGCGGGGAGGCATGCTCCTCCTCGGCCAGCACCCGGCCCTCGGGGGTGACGGGCAGGAAGTAGTCGCGGTGCCGGACGGTCTGGGTGGCCACGAACAGGCCGTAGACCACCAGCGAGGCGGTGGCCGCGAAGGTGAGCTGGGTGGTCGAGAACTGGGGGCCGGGCGAGCTGGTGGTGAAGGTCGGCAGCACCAGACTGAGGGTCGCGAGGGTGGCGATGCAGGCCAGCGCGGCGCCGGTGCCCTCGGCGTTGAAGACGGCGGTCCGGTACTTGACGGCGGCGACCAGGATGGACAGTCCGAGGATGCCGTTGCAGGTGATCATCACGGCGGCGAAGACGGTGTCCCGGGCCAGGGTGGAGGACTTGTCCCCGCCGTCGGCCATCAGCGTCACGATCAGCGCGACCTCGATCACGGTGACCGCCACGGCGAGGACCAGTGACCCGAAGGGCTCCCCCGACCAGTGCGCGATCACCTCCGCGTGGTGCACGGCCGACAGCACGGCGCCCACCAGGAAGCAGGCGACCACCGCCACCACCCAGCCGGGGAGTTCCTTGTGCCAGGTCAGGGCGAGGACGAGGAACGACACCACCGGGACGACGACGGTCCATTGCGCGAGAGCCGCGCGGAGCTTCGTGATCATGCCGCCGAGGATCCCAGACCGGAGGCCCGTCACCCGGGTGCCCGCGCCGGATACATAGGGATGTGGCATAACTCATCCCAATTCGGCAGTCACCCACCGTAGCCATGAAGGTACTGAAGCACTTTGTCGACATGTTGCCGAAGCCGTTCCGGGACGCCCCCGGCGGTCGCCACGGTCTTGTCGCTGGTCCGGTAGGCCGCCGCGACCAGGGCGGGCAGGTCGTGGGTGAAGCCGTGGCGCTTTATCTGCTGGTCGAGCCAGCAGGCGTAGTTGCCCATCGCGGCGATCGCGTCGCCCGGGTCCCAGTACGACTTCGGACCGGCATGGGTGGCGGCCTTGCCCCAGGCCTCGAAGACGGAGGGCGTCCACAGGGCGATGCCGTACTCGCCGGTCTCCGGGCGGGCGGCCTTCGGGTCGAAGCCGCTCTCGGCCTTCAGCATGGCGGCCAGCAGCACCGGGGTGACCTCCGGCTCGGGGCAGCGCCGCGCCGCGGTCTCGATCATGCCCCGATAGGCCACCGGGACGTCCGATCCGGCCGGGATCGCGCCGGGCGGCGGGGGCGCCGCGCGCTCAGCCGCGCCCGGACCGCCGGACTCCGGGCCACCGGCCAGGACGAGGACGGCGAGCCCGCAGGCGAGCAGGCCCGCGCCGGACCGGACGGCGGCCTGGACGGCGACCCGGACAGCGGCCCGACGGCCCCGACCCGGAGCGGCCGCGGCCCGGGCGACCAGGGCCGCCAGCCCGGCCGGCCCGGTCCGGGTCCGCTCCTCCCGCCCGGGGGCGAGGCAGGCGGCGACCACCGGCCGCCAGCGCACCGGCAGCGCCTCGTCCAGCCGCAGCGGCGCGGCGCCCCGCGCGTACGCCTGGGCGGCCAGCGAGCGGGCCCGGCTGGTGGCGCCGAGGAAGGGGTGCAGGCCGCCGGTGAGCACCTGGTGGGCGATCACCCCGAAGGCCCAGACGTCGGCGCTGGGGCGCAGCGCGATGCCGCGGGCGCCGGTGCGCTCGGACCACCACTCGGGCGGGACGTGGTCGGGCGAGCCCAGCGGCGGGGCGTAGGCGTGGGTGCCCTCCAGCTCGGCGGTGAGGCCGAAGTCGGCGATCTTCGCGGTGCCGTCGGGCATCAGCAGGACATTGGCCGGTTTCAGGTCCCCGTGCACCCAGCCGACCCGGTGCATGTGGCTCAGCCCGGCGCAGACCTCGGCCAGGATCCGCTCGGCGCCGGGCACCGCGGCACCGGGGCGGGCCTCGCCCAGCAGGTCCTGGAGGCTACCGGCGGCGCGTTCCATCACCAGGGCGACGGCACCGTCGAGCGCCGGGTGGTCCGGGTCCTCGACGGTGGCCACGGCGAGGGTCCGGATCAGGTGGGGGTGGTCGGCGCGGCGGCTGAAGCGCTGTTCGCTGCGGGCCATCCGGGCCACGGTCCGGCGCTGACCGGGGGCGAACCGGGCCGCGCCGAGGATCTTGACGGCGGCCTGGCTCCCGTCGGGGCCCTTGGCGGCGTACACGCTGCCCCAGGCACCCGCGCCGAGGAAGGCGCCGAGGCGGTAGCCGGCGATCGGGTAGCCCTCCGGGACCGCGAAGGACGGGCCCCCGGACGGCCCGCGGTCGGAACCCGGCTCGGGCTCGGGGTCGGAACCCGGCTCCGGCCCGGGCTCGGACCGCGGCGACGGCTCCGGCTCCGGCTCGGACCGCGGCGACGGCTCGGACGGGGCGCCGGGCGTCACGGCCGGGCGACCGCGCGCCGGGGCGGGAGCAGGGCCAGGTGCTCCTCCCGGACGAGGTCGAACTTCAGCGCCAGCGCCACCAGTTCCTCGCGCTTGCCGCCGGCCGGCCCTTCCTCGTACGGCTCGCGCAGCCGCAGCTTGGTCTCCACCAGGTAGTCGATGTGGTAGTTGACCGCCGAGCGGCTCAGCCCGCGGCAGCCGGGCAGGGCGCGCAGCCGGGCGAGCACCTCGGTCACCCCGGGGACGGCGGCGGCGGAGGGCGAGCGCAGCCGGGGCTCGCAGAGCGCGAGCAGGACCAGGAAGTACTTGGCGGTCGGGTCCAGGGCGAACGGGCTGACGGTGTGCTCGCCGTCGGCGCCGTCGGGCCGCCCGTCGAGGTAGGCGTGCTGCGGGGCGAAGACCTTGAAGGCCGCGGGCTCGCCGAGCGCGGGCAGCAGCACCCGGGAGAGTTCGAACGGGACGGGGGCGCCGAGCCGGCCGGGCGCGACCTTGACGTGCTCCCCCGCACCCTCCAGGTTCTCCACCACGTAGGTGGCCGAGGTGCTGAAGTTGGACA
Source organism: Kitasatospora sp. NPDC058046 (assembly GCF_042885595.1). Classification (NCBI taxonomy): domain Bacteria; kingdom Bacillati; phylum Actinomycetota; class Actinomycetes; order Kitasatosporales; family Streptomycetaceae; genus Kitasatospora; species Kitasatospora sp. NPDC058046. Next base: position 74,146 of record NZ_JBHVRS010000010.1, on the reverse strand, counting down.
GCCGCCAGTAGTCCTCGGCCGCGACCACCTCCCCCGCCCGGCGGGAGACGCCCTGGTCGGGCAGTGGGATGGGGACCGGTCGGCCGGGCTCCCCGCGCCCGAACACCGCGGTCTCGCCCGGGCCCATCCGCAGCAGGCCGGGGGCCCCACCGGGCCTCATCCCGGGCCCGGGGCCGGGCAGTTGGACGATGACCGTGTCCACGCGGCACCTCCGTGGGATCGGGTCGATACCTCCGTGGGATGGGGTCGATGGTATCCGTCCTATTCGCCCCGGGGGCAAACCCGCCACCCGGACGGGTGAGGAACCGCCCTTTTCCACCCATGAACTGATCATCCGTCAGGACTGGAGTTGTCCGTGCGCTGAACAGATGAGGAATGGTTGCAGGATGTAGTTGAACGGTCACCATGAGTGTGACGCAACGCACACACAACACGTTCACGATGTGTGCAAGACTCATCTCAAGGAGTGAGATTCCCTTAATTTCCAAGGAGGTTCGTATCATGCGCGCTCGGATCGCAGCTGTGGTGATGGCGGCGGCAGGGATCGCCGGCCTGACGGCGGCCCCGGCCATAGCGGCCACCGCGACGTCCGACACCGACACCGCGCTCTGCGCCACGGTGCTCAACCAGCCCTGCATCTCGCACCAGGCCGACGGCGCCGGCATCGTCGGCGTCGCCCAGGTCAGCGCGGACCCGGGCCAGTTGACGCTGGTTCGGGTCGAGGTCCGCACCCAGGCCGCCTGGGGCAGCCCCTGGGAGGCGGTCGCCTCCGCGACCACCGTCCGGTTCGGCTCCGCCAAGGCGGTCACCCCGCGGGTGACCGCCGGCGCCCCCCGCATGATCTGCGCGACCGCCGGCCCCGCGCTGGACGTCGCCAAGCAGGTCACCACCTGTACCCGCCCGTTCTGATCGCGGGGCCGCCGAGGCGCCGCACCCGCCACCCCCACGCCGTCCGTACGACCGGGCAGCCGTCCGGACGACCAGGGGGCGGGAAGCAGTAGAGGACACCACCACCGGGGCCGGCCGCCGGGACATCCCGTCCCGACGACCGGCCCCGGCCATGCCGATCGGGCGGCAGCCGTCCCGATCAGGCAGAAGAGGCGGCGGCGGAGATCATCCGGAACGCGGACCCGGGTGGACCTGGGGCACCCCTTCACGGCAAACTGGTCTAGACCTTGGAGGTCTAGACCTCAGCCTCGCCTCAGAACGGTGGACCCAGTATGGAAATCGTGATCGTCCCTGACGCCCGTGCGGCCGGCGAACTCATCGCCGCGGCGATCACCGATCTGCTGACCGACAAGCCCGACGCCCTGCTCGGCGTGGCCACCGGCTCGACCCCGCTGCCGATCTACCAGGCCCTGGCCGAGCGGGTCCGCGACGGCCGACTGGACGCCGCCGAGGCGCGCATCTGCCAGCTGGACGAGTACGTCGGTCTGCCCGCCGGCCACCCGGAGTCCTACCGCTCGGTGGTGCTGCGCGAGGTCGTGGAGCCGCTCGGCCTGACCGAGGACTCCTTCCTGGGCCCGGACGGCAACGCCTCCGACATCGCCGCGGCCGCCACCGCCTACGACCGCGCGCTGGCCGAGGCCGGCGGCGTCGACCTCCAGCTGCTCGGCATCGGCACGGACGGCCACATCGGCTTCAACGAGCCCTGCTCCTCGCTCTCCTCCCGGACCCGGATCAAGACCCTGACCCGGCAGACCCGCGAGGACAACGCCCGCTTCTTCGACAGCCTCGACGAGGTCCCGCACCACGTCATCACCCAGGGCATCGGCACCATCCTGGAGGCCCGCCACCTGGTCCTGCTCGCCACCGGCGAGGCCAAGGCCGAGGCCGTCGCGCTCGCCGTCGAGGGCCCGCTCTCCGCGGTCGTCCCCGCCTCGGCGCTGCAGCTGCACCCGCACGCCACCGTCGTGGTGGACGAGGCGGCCGCCTCCCGCCTCAAGCTCGCCGACTACTTCCGCGACACCTACGCGGCCAAGCCGGCCTGGCAGAAGCTCTGAGCGCTCCCGGGCAGCGGCCTTGACGGCCGGGGCGCCGGCCACCGACTCCCCTCGGTGGCCGGCGCCCCGGCCGTTTCGCCGTACGGAGACGCCGCTCAGTACCGCGAGCGCCGCTCAGCGTGGGGAGCACCGCTCAGTTCCGCGAGCACCGCTCAGCACGGGGAGCACCGCTCAGCACGGGAAGCGCCGCTCAGCGCTTGCGGAGCCAGTCGGCGAAGGCCGCCAGGCCCGGGCCCGGGTCGCGGCGGCCGAGGCCGATCCGGAACCGGTCGGCCGGGGTCGGGGTCAGCTCCGAGCGGAAGATCCCGGCGGGCAGCAGCAGCACGCCCGCCTGCTCGACCAGCGCGGTGCAGAACTCCTCCACGCCGTCCGGGCCCAGGTAGCGCGGGAAGGCGACGCAGCCGCCGTCCGGCGCGCGCCACTCGAAGAGGTCGGCGAACTCGGCGAAGAAGGCGTCGAACAGCGGCAGGTTCCCGGCGATGATCGCGCGGTTGCGGGCCAGGATGCGGTCGCGGGCGGTGATCGCGATCCGGGCCAGCACCTCGCTCGGCGCCGAGTTGCAGATCGTGGTGTAGTGCTTGGCCCGCTCCAGGCGCGAGCGCAGTTCCTGGTCCCGGCAGGCGATCCAGCCGATCCGCAGGCCGGGCAGGCCGAGCGACTTGGAGGTCACGTTGAGCGAGAGGGCCCGCTCGGAGAGGTCGGCGGCCTGCGGCAGGGCGCGGGCCGGGTCGCGCTCCAGACCGCGGTAGACCTCGTCCGAGAACAGCCGGATGCCGCGCTCGTCGCAGAGCTCGGCCAGCCGGACGAAGTCGGCGGTGTCGATCACCGTGCCGGTCGGGTTGTTCGGGAAGTTGACCGACAGCACCCTGGTGTTCGGCCGCAGCGCCGCCTCGACCGCGTCCAGGTCCAGCGCCCAGTCCCGCTCCGGGTCCAGCGCGACGCCGGTGACCTCGCAGAGCGAGAGCGGGACGGTCTCGGCGGACTGGTAGTTCGGGGTCAGCACCACCGCGTGGTCGCCCGGTTCGAGCAGGACCTACATGGCGAGGTTGAGCCCCTCCTGGGCGCCGCCGAAGCAGATCACGTCGTCCTCGCCGACCCGCTCGTACATCCCGGCGACGGCGCGGCGCAGCCCGGGGTCGCCGAAGGTCTCGGTGTAGCCGAGGGCCAGGGTGTCCCAGGCCTCGCGGTCCTCGGGGCCCGCCAGGGCGAGCAGCTCGGCCATCGTCATGGTCTGCGCGTCGGAGGCGGTGAGGTGGTGGCGGGCGGTGAACTCCCAGCGCGAGAAGTGGGTTTCGAGCCGGAAGTCGGGGAGCCGGGTCACTGGTGGTCCTCCTCGCCGGGGCCCGCGGGGTGCTGCTTGAGCTCGGCGAGCAGGCTGTAGGCGCTGGAGCGGGAGATCCGCAGCGCGGTGGCGACGACGGGGACGGCGCGCCGGACGGCGAACACCCCCGCCCGGTCGAGTTCGCCCAGGACGGCGAGCCGGTCCTCGCGGGTGAAGCGCTCCAGCGGGCGGCCCTGGGCGCGGACGTACCCGCCGACCACGTCGTTGATCCGCTCGGTCCAGTCGCGCTCGAAGAGCGGTTCGGGGCGCGGCGCGGTGGGGGCGGCGAAGCCGGCCAGCAGGGCGGCGGCCTGCTCCAGCGGGCCGCGGTCGAGGTTGACGCAGAGCACCGCGGTGGGCTTCCCGTCGTCGTCGCGCAGTACGGCGCTGACGGAGGAGAGCCGGCGTCCGTCGGGCAGCAGCTTCGCGTACGGGCCGTAGACGTCGGGGGCGGAGGGGTCGATCCCGTCGAGCTCGCCGAGCAGTGACGGGTCGCCGGGGGCCCGGGGGGTCATCGGGTTCCAGACGGCGAGGACCCGGTCGGTGGCGGTGTCGTGCAGCACGACCTCGGCGTACGGGCCGAGCAGCAGGGCCACCGCGCGGCAGACCGGGGACCAGGTCCGTACGCGGGGGTCGGGGTTTTCCGAGGACATGCCTGGACTGTACGTCCGGCTCGGACACTTGGTCCAGGGCTTTCACGCCCCGGGCCCCGCCGGAGGGTTCCGGCGGGGCCCGGGGCGGCTGCCCGTGCGCTACTTGCAGGTGATCAGCAGCCCGAGCACCGCGGAGCAGCTGCGGGTGGCCCGGCTGGTGGCGGGCGACGGGTCGGCGGGCGCCCCGGCGGTGCGCGCCACGGTGACGTCCCAGCTGCGGAGCAGGGTGAGCAGGCCGACGCCGACCGAGAAGTGCCGGGTGGTGCTCGCGCCCTTGGCCAGCGGCGCGGTCAGCGCGCAGTTCAGCTTCCCGGCGGCGACGGTGCAGTCACCGGAGGTCGTGGTCAGCCCGGCGGGCAGGTCGGCGGCGACGGTGGCCGTGGTCACCGGGTCGGGGCCCTGGCCGGTGAGGGTGACGGTGTAGTCGACCCGGCTGGAGAGCAGCCCGGTGACCGGGGTCGCGGTGAGCGCGACGCCCAGGTGGGCGGCGGGGGCGGTGTAGGTGAAGCGGTCGGCGGCGACGGCCGCGCTGGTGCCGCCGGGCCCGGTGACCCGCACGTCCACGGCTCCGGCGACGGTGGTGGCGGGGGCGGTCGCGGTGCAGCTGGTCTTCGTGCAGCTGAACGAGGTGGCGGCGCCGGCCGCGCCGAAGGTCACGGCGGTGGCGCCGGCCAGGTCGGTGCCGGTGATGGTCACCGCGGTGCCGCCCGTCCCGGAGCCGCCGTTCGGGCTGATCGCGGTCACGTCCGGCACCGGCAGCGGGAAGGTCACCACGTCGACGGCGCTGCCGGTGAAGTCGGCGAGGTAGCCGTGCCGCCCGTCGGCGGTCAGGGCCAGGCTGTACGGGCTGGCGCCCACCGGGACGGTCGCGGTGACCGTCCGGCTCGCGGTGTCCACCACGCTCAGGGTGTTGTCGGCGTAGTTGGAGACGTAGGCCGCCGTGCCGTCCGGGGAGACGGTCACCGCGTAGGGGCCGGAGCCGACGGCGACGGTGCCGAGGACCGTACCGGCCGCGGTGTCGATCACGGCGGCGGTGCCGTCGTCGCCGTCGGCGGTCCACAGCCGGGTGCCGTCCGGGCTGAGCGCGAGGCCGAAGACGCCGTGGCCGACCGGGACGGTGCCGCTCACCGTGCCGCTCGCGGTGTCGACCACGGTGACGGCCTTGGCGCCGGACGCGGCGACGTACAGCCGGGTGCCGTCCGGGGAGACGGCCAGGCCGTGCGGCTCGGCGCCGACCGGCACGGTCGCGGTCACGGTGTCGGACGACGTGTCCAGCACGCTGACGGTGTTGGCGGCGGCGTTGCTCACGTAGGCGCGGGAGCCGTTCGGCGCGAGGGCGAGGCCCCAGGGCTGGGCGCCGACCGGGACGGTCGCGGTGACGGCGTCGGTCGCGGTGTCCACGACGCTGACGGTGTTGTCCAGGTGGTGGGTCAGGTAGGCCCGGTGCCCGTCGGGCGACACGGCCACGGCGTACGAGCCGGACCCGGCGGTGAAGCCGCCGGACACGGTGTTGCTCGCGGTGTCGAGCACGCTGACGGCGCCGCTGCTCTGGCTGGTCACATAGGCGTGGCCGCCGTCCGGCGTCAGCGCGACGCCCGCCGGGTACGGCGCCACCGCCAGGTGCGCGGCGACGGCCGGCGGCGGTGTGACGGCCTCGGCGGTCGCGGGCAGCGACAGCAGTGCGGCCGTGGTCGCGGATATCGCGGCCACGGCCGTCCGGGTACGACGGGGTGTGCGGGGTGTTCTCACGGGTCTCTCCAGCTGCTCGGCACGGACGAACGTGTGGTGGTGCTGTGGTGGGTTCGGAGCCGGGGGAAGCGTAGAAGCCGCCCTGACTTTCCGTCAGGGAGTGACTACTAATGTCGCCAAATGTTCAGATCCGATCGCCGCGCGAGGGTGCGCGGACCCGCCACGGCCCCGACCGGGCCGAGGGCTCCGGATCGACGTGACCGGGGTCTCGATCGACGTCGTGCAGAAAATTGGAGTTGCGGAGTCGTATTCGATAGCGTTCCGAACGTGAGGCTGACCAAGAGCACCGACATCGCCCTGCGGATCGCCATGCGACTGGCCGTCCTGGGCGAGGGCGACAACCCGACCACCCGCGAGGTGGCCGCGTCCGTCGGCGTGCCGTACACCCACGCGGCGAAGGTGGTCAGCCGGCTGCAGCACCTGGGGGTGGTGGAGGCCCGGCGCGGTCGCGGCGGCGGGCTGATGCTCACCTTCGCCGGGCGGACCGGTTCGCTCGGACTGCTGCTGCGGGAGCTGGAGGGGGTCGGCGACGTGGTCGGCTGCGAGGACGACCCGCCCTGCCCGCTGCGGGCCGCGTGCCGGCTGCGCGGAGCACTGCGGGGCGCCCAGGAGGCGTTCTTCGCCGCGCTCGACCACCTCTCCATCGACGACCTGGTGGCCTCCCCCACCGGGCCGGTCCTGCTCAGCCTCACCGCGAGACCCGCCGACACCGCCTGACCCACCGGCGTCACCGGCACCGCCGGACCCACCGAGACCGCCGGACCCACCGGCCGATCGGCCCACCGGGGCTGCGCGCCTCTTTCACAGCCTTTAATGCGAATCTCAAATACCAGTTAGGAGCCCGACTGATGCTGTCCGCGAAGTCCACCGAGGTCATCGAGGCCACCCTGCCCGTCGTGGGCGCCGCCATCGGCGACATCACCCCGCGCTTCTACGACCGGCTGTTCGCCGCGCACCCGGAGCTGCTGCGCGACCTCTTCAACCGGGGCAACCAGGCCAACGGCACCCAGCGCGAGGCGCTGGCCGGCTCGATAGCCGCCTTCGCCACCGCCCTGATCGCCGACCCGGACCAGCGGCCGGACGCGATGCTCGCCCGCATCGCCCACAAGCACGTCTCCGTCGGCATCGACAGCAGCCAGTACAAGATCGTCCACGAGCACCTGTTCGCCGCCATCGTGGAGGTGCTCGGCGAGGCCGTCACCCCCGAGGTCGCCGCCGCCTGGGACGAGGTCTACTGGCTGATGGCCAACGCGCTGATCGCCCTCGAGGACCGGCTGCGCGCCGAGGCCGCCGCCGGCGGCGACCCGGCCGACCTGTGGCGCCCCTACACCGTGATCGCCCGCCACCAGGAGACCAAGGCCGTCACCAGCTACCTGGTCCGCCCCGCCGACGGCCGCCCCGTCCCGGCCTTCCGCCCCGGCCAGTACGTCTCGGTGCGCACCGAACTGGCCGACGGCGCCCGGCAGATCCGCCAGTACAGCCTCTCCGGCGGCGCCGACGGCGCGCTGCGCTTCAGCGTCAAGCGCGAGGACGGCGGCGAGGTCTCCGGCCACCTGCACGACCACCTGAAGGCCGGCGACCCCGTCGAACTGGCGCCCCCGCTGGGCGACATCGCCCTGGCCGACGGCGACGGCCCGGTGCTGCTCGCCTCCGCCGGCATCGGCAACACCCCGATGACCGCCATGCTCGACCACCTCGCCACCACCGGCTCCACCCGGCGGATCGTCTCCGTCCACGGCGACCGCGACCAGCTGAGCCACGCCTTCCGGGCCGAACTGGCACGGCTCACCGCCGACCTGCCGAACGCGGACTCGCACGTCTTCTACGAGCGGCCGCTCGGCGAGTGGCCGGCCGAGCGCACCGGCCTGGTGGACCTCTCCACCGTCGAGGTCCCGGCCGGCACCACCGCCTACCTCTGCGGGCCGCTCCCCTTCCTGCGCGCCGTCCGCGAGCAGCTGCTGACCGCGGGCGTCCCGGCGGCGGACATCCACTACGAGGTGTTCGGGCCGGACCTCTGGCTCGGCGCCTGAGGCCGTGAGGCCGTGAGGCCGTGAGGCCGTGAGGCCGTGAGGCCGTGAGGCCGTGAGGCCGTGAGGCCGTGAGGCCGTGAGGCCGTGAGGCCGTGAGGCCGTG